>CAXXRY010000013.1:0-77113 GCA_963668335.2 Aminobacteriaceae bacterium
TCTCGTCGTGCTCAACGCGGAGGACGTCTACCACGCCATCTGGGAACACGAGGCGCCCCTCTATGTCATCCGCAAGGGCAAGGACGTCACGCTGAAGTAGCCTCGAAAAAACATCGCAAGAAAGACCGCCGCCCCCGGAGAAGCTTTCCGGGGGCGGCTTCGTCGGTCACACCAACGTCTTGATTCTGCTCTTCTTTGCGCTGTACAACCTTCCTGCTGATCTTCAGGCGCCTCCATGATACCGTCCTGGAGAATTTGCGAGTAGTTTAAAGCGGCGCGCTTCGCCTGGCTGTCCAGCCACCCGGGCAGAGTGACCGTTCTGTTCACGGCCTTCGTCTCCATCCTCTCACGGAAGGACGGCATCCAGACTTCGACCAGCACGGCGACGATCTTTTCACCCTCCTCTAGGTATTCGCCAAGATCGAGTTGATGCAAGGGTGTGGGAGCCGGGATTTCATCTTCGTCGACTTCCATGCCCCAAAGGTGTAGCGACATAGCTTCTCTCGCGTGCTCCAGCGCTTCGTCTTCGGTTGCTCCGGTCGTGGTACAGCCGGGAAGGTCGGGGCCAGAGGACGTAATACTGATTCGTTGAAGCATCATACCCCAAAACGGCGGGGTAGCGGTATCTGTCGGGCGTGTTCATGACTCCGTCTCCTTTCGGGAAGAAGGCGGCTGAAGGAGCCCCGCTTGCTTCCAAATCGACTTCGCAGTAGGACCGGGGGACGCTTTTATCAGGGTGCTTTTACGGTTACCTTATGCCTTTTTTTGCGGGATGCTTGAATTGATAATGGCTCCCCTCCGCTCCGTGCAGTTGCCATCCGTCAGCTTCGAGGATCTTGATGATTTCGGACGAGGAGTAGATTTTATTACGATCGATCTCCGGCTGTTTCATCCCACGGCCACCCTTTCAGAACAAAGCATAACACGTGTAAAAAATATTTGCCAGCAATGCTCTCTCTACAGTTCTTTCCCCTCTTCTACGCTTCCCCGACCCGTACCTTGATGCAGACCTTGCGGACCGTCGCCGGGACGAGGGGCGCGCTTCTTGCGGCATATGGACGTCCCTCCGGAAACACGATGGCGATGTCGCCCTTCCGCAGAAGGACGAAGTCGCACTCCTTCTCGAAGAAGGCCGCCTCCGTCTTGGGATCGTACTCGACGGCGGGCGCACCGGCGCGCTCAAGCGGGCGCGTAGCCCAGATACTCGAACCCCTCGGCGACGTAGTTCACGTCGGCGTACACTTGATGAGCCTCCAGAGTGCAGCCGTCGATGGTCTTCGTGACGTACTCCTGCACGAGGGCGAAGACGTCGTCTCCCTCTATATCGTAGCGCCCCGGCTCCATCGCCGCGACGTCGTGCTCCTTCAGGAATTCGAGCGCCTTCCGGAAGCGCGCCCCCAACGCGTAATACCGTTCGCAAGCGGCCAGCGTGCCGATGATCATGTTCTTCCCCACCTTTCAATTGTATCGAGGCGCGTTTGCGCCCGGCCAGTACGATAGCATGAAGAGGAAGGGCGCTAACAAGTATCCCCATCTTTCTTTCTCCGATGATCAAAACCATGAGAGAGCCTACAATATCTCTGCCGCGAGATCAAATGTCTTGATTTTTCCAACAGTATAGCATAAACTGGTCTTAAACTGGTTTAAACGGAGGAAAGAAATATGGAAAAAATCGGAGTCTACGAGGCAAAAACACATCTCACGCAACTTATGGATCGCGTATCCAAGGGTGAAAGAATTACCATCACGAAGCACGGCGTGCCCGTGGCGATTTTACAGCCCGCCGACTTTTCGAAGACGGAACCCGTACGGGAGGTCATCGAACAGCTGAAGCAGTTCCGAAGCGGGCGCCGGCTCGACGGACTTTTCCATCCGCGACATGATCGAGGAGGGGAAGGCGCTGATGTCCGTGCGCTTCGTGGTGGATACCTCCGTCGTCATGGCATGGTGCTTCGAGGACGAAGGGAACGGCTATGCGGAAACCGTTCTCGAAAGTCTGGAATCGGCGGAAGCCTTCGCACCCGCGATCTGGCCTCTTGAAGTAGGGAATGTGCTGCTTGTGGCTGAAAGAAAAAAGCGGGTTTGGTCAGGCTGCGTCCGTTCGTTATCTCTCCCTTCTGGGCGCGCTACCGATCACGGTGGAACAGGAGCCCCCCGAACGCATGTTCAAAGAAATCCTCTCGCTCGCCCGTACTCATGGACTGTCCACCTACGACGCCTCCTACCTGGATCTTGCCATGCGGCTCGATCTTCCTCTCGCAACGCTGGACGCCACCCTCGCGAAGGCGGCGAAGAAAAGCGGAGTGCCGCTGTACAGGCCGTAACGGGGAAGAGCGCTCCCGGAAGCAGAGGCTGGACGATGCTGTTTTTTAAGAATCTCTGAATAAGCCTGTGGCAGAGAGTCTTTTGCCCCAATGCCGGGATACGGGAAAAACAGGGCATTGCCAGCATTTGCGGAGCCGCTTCGCCATCGAGGAGAAAACCACTCTGTCAGAGCAGGCGAATCATTGAGTTCCACTCGGAGGAGAATTCTCCCTCGGAATGTAGAAAAGGTAGCTACAACATAAAAACTACTGAAGGCAGACATCAAGTATGACCGGGCACAACGAATGCGAAAGAATTTCAGGGAACACCAATACCATAAAGGAGGCGACGCCCTATGCTCGGCGCGATCATCGGCGATATCGCGGGTTCACGCTTCGAGTTCGACAACCACAGGAGCAAGGAGTTCGAACTGTTTACGGACAAGTGTTTCGCCACGGACGACAGCATCATGACGCTCGCCGTGGCCAAGGCGATCATGGAGGCCGAAAGGAGCGCGGGCTCCGCGGACCGTGACGACGCGTTCTACTCCGCCCTCGGCGACTTGACGGTGAAGTCCATGCGGGAGATAGGCCAACGGTACCCGAACTGCGGATATGGAGGAAAATTTCACCATTGGATGTTCAGCCGGAATCCCCGGCCGTACGACAGCTTCGGCAACGGCGCGGCCATGCGCGTAAGTCCCGTTGGGTTCGCAGCGCGGACCTTGTCCGAGGTCAGGCGAATGTCCGAAGCCGTCACCGCGGTAACGCACAACCATCCGGAGGGGCTCAAGGGCGCGGAGGCAACTGCGGTCGCCGTCTTCATGGCCCGAAACGGCACATCGCTGGAGGAGATACGAAAAACTATAGTCCGCGACTACTACCCGCTGGACTTCACCATCGACGGCATCAGGGAGAGCTACAAATTCAACGAGACGTGCCAGGAGACTGTGCCGCAGGCGATCGAAGCGTTTCTGGAGTCCTCTTCGTTCGAGGACGCCATCCGCACCGCGATCTCCGTCGGCGGCGACAGCGACACTTTGGCGGCCATCACCGGCGGCATCGCGGAGGCGTACTACGGCGTTCCGGCCGATCTGCAGGAGAAGGCCCTGCATTACCTCGACAAAGAGCTGCGGGCGATCTGCGACGAGTGGAGCGCATTTACGGAGACCGCGCCGAGGTAACCCGCCGATCATCTCAAAACATGAAAACGCCCCCGGGAAACCTCTCCGGGGGCGCTGATTATCTCGCTATTCGCTCGGTCAGAGGCGGGCGACCTCCAGGCCGAGACGGTCCTTCATGAAGCGCTCGAGGGCGTCGCCGTGGCGGCCGAAGGCGACCATGTGATGGCAGCCGAGCATGGCGTCGAAGCACGCCTCCCAGCTCTTCAGGCCGAAGCGGAACTGCGTCCGGCAGGTATCGAGGCGCGGGTTCGACAGCAGCGGGGCTTCGAAGAGCACGGCGTTCCGGAACTCGTTGCCGATGCGGAAGATCGTCGCGTCGCGCGTCCCCTCCACCTCCACCCGCTGCGAGACGGAGAGCCCCGTCTCGTGGTGCGAGCGGATCTCGTACGGCTGCGCGTTCGCGGAAAGGAGCTTCCGGGGCGAGGTGCAGTGGACGATGTCCAGCGTGTTATCCAAGTTATACACGGGGTTCCCCATGAAGACGGGCATCCCCGTGATCGCCTTGCCGACGATCATGGAGACGGCGGCGTCCATGTCCCCCTCGCAGGCGGCGACGGTATCCGGCTCGTCGTTGAGCATCGAGAGCGCGACGCACGCCGTAACGCCCAGCGTCTTCGCCAGCGAGAAGCAGGAGATGGCGAGCGCGTTGCACCCGTAACGGGCGAGCAGGTTCTTCAGCGCCCGGTACATCCGGAACGCCTGTTCGATCTGCTCCATGTTCGGCTCCAGACAGGAGCGCGCGCCGTCGGCGAACTCCTTCGCGAGCGAGGCGGAGACGGAGTCGTTCCGGCACGTCTCGAACTCCGCGAACAGTTCTTCCAGCCCGATATGGACCGACGAGATGCCCAGCAGCCGCTCCATCTTCCGCGTGTCCACGCTCGCGGAAACCACCCACTCCTGCGTGTACCCCACCAGCAGCAGGCGCGCGTTCCGGACCCTGTGCGCAGCCTTCAGATCCTTCGCCGCGGCCAGCCAGGAGTCCCCGTGGTAGACCTTCGTCACCCTCCGCCCTCTGTTGCGGAGCGTTCCCCACACGTCGGCGACAGCGGGGAGGGCGTTCTTCGAGACGATGCGCGTCACCGTCGACCGCTCCTCCTCCGGATAGATGGCGTCGTTGGGGAAGTAGCTCCAGAGCAGGCTTTCGGAGGCCGCCCCGGCGGCGGCGAGCATCCGTTTCTGCACGCCCCCCGAGAGAGGAACGAGCAGGGGGACCGCCCGACCGAGCGAAGAGAGCGCGTCGTCGAGGTCGGCGTCTCCCGCCACGATGCGCGCGGTCCGCATGAGCGACGTCGGCGCGTCCATCGCCTCCAGCATCCCGGCAACGGACTTCCCTGCGGCGTCCAGCTCCGCCCTGTCGGGCCAGTAGACGGGGGAGGCGAAAAGAAGAGGCTGCACGAAAAGTTTGTTGACCATGATCCTTCCTCCTTCTCTCTTTACTGCTTATAGCGACCTGTCAGGCTTCCTGCGCCCCGCCCAGGTAGGCGTCCTTCACGGCGGGATCGCAGAGCAGCGCGCGCCCCTCGCCTTCGAGCGCCACGCGCCCGTTCTCCAGGACGTAGGCGTAGTCGGCGATGGCGAGCGCTTGGTTGGCGTTCTGCTCCACCAGCACCACGGTGATTCCCTCGTCGCGGATGCGCCGCACCGTCTCGAAGACCCCTTTCACGATGATCGGGGCGAGCCCGAGGGACGGCTCGTCGAGAAGCAATACCTTCGGCTCCGCCATCAGCCCTCTGCAGATGGCGAGCATCTGCTGCTCTCCTCCCGAGAGTGTCCCCGCCTGCTGGCGCGCGCGCTCCTTCAGGATGGGGTACATCTCGAACATGCGGTCGAGGTTCCTCCGGACGCGCCCGGCGTCGTTCACCGTGTACGCGCCCGCCATCAGGTTCTCGCGGACGGTGAGGCCGGGAAAGACCTGCCGACCCTCCGGAACCTGCACCACGCCGAGCTTCACCACCCGGTACGGCTCGCGCGGCAGCAGCTTCGCCGTGTCCGGGCCGATTCCTTCCGTAAGGAAGATTTTTCCCCCGCTCCTGCTTCACCAAACCCGAGATCGTGTTCAGCAGCGTGCTCTTCCCCGCGCCGTTGGAGCCGATGATGCTGACGATGCTCCCCCGCTTGACTTCGAGAGAAACCCCCAGAAGCGCCTGCACGTGGCCGTAGGAGACCCACAGATTCTCTATACGGAGCATGACGCATCCTCCTTGCCGATATAGGCTTCCGTCACTTCTCGGTTGGCCCGGACTTCGGCGGGCGTCCCCGTCGCCAGCAGCTTGCCGAAGTTGAGCACGTAGATGCGCGAGCAGAGCGTCATGATGACCTCCATCCGGTGCTCGATCACGAGCACCGCGAAGCCGAAGCGCTCCCGCAGCTCCCCGACCAGCCCGATGAACTCGCGCACCTCGCTGGGGTTGAGCCCCGCGGCCGGTTCGTCGAGCAGCAGCACCTTCGGCCCCGTCGCAAGGGCGCGCGCGATCTCCAGCTTCCGCTGAAGACCGTACGGAAGATTCGACGGCTTCTCGTCGGCGTACTTCTCAAGCCCGACGAGCGAGAGATACTCCATGGCCGTCGCGCGGACCTCGCGTTCGCGCCTCCGGAAGACCGCGCCGAAGGTGAACAGCGAGAACAGCCCGTACGGCGAATACGGGTCGGCCGCGGTCATCACGTTTTCCAGCACCGTGAGCCCCTTGAAGAGGCGGATGTTCTGGAAGGTGCGCCCGATGCCGCTCCGCGTGATCTCGAACTGCTCCTTCCCGGCCAGCTCCTTCCCGCCGAGAAGGATGCTCCCCCTGTCGAGGGGGTAGACGCCGGTGATCAGGTTGAACGCGGTGGTCTTCCCCGCCCCGTTGGGGCCGATGATCCCCACGATCTCCCCCTGCTCCGCGCCGAAGGAGAAGTCGTCCACCGCGCGGACGCCGCCGAACGACTTGGTGAGGTTCCGCACTTCGAGGAGGCTCATTGCCGCACCCCCTTCGTCCGCCCGAAGAGGCGGCGCAGCGTTTTCGGCGAGAGTTCGTGCTCGCCCATGATTCCGGCAGTCCGGTAGTTCACGATCAAGAGGACGATCACGCAGTAGATGGCCACCCGCCACTCCGAGGCGAAACGGAGGAACTCCGGAAGCCCCGTGAGCAGGATGGTGGCCAGCACCGTCCCGGTGAGGCTGTTCACGCCTCCGACGAAGACGATGATCGTCCACTCCGCCGAGATGATCCAGTTGAACGCGGCGGGTTCCAGATAGGTCGTGTAGAAGCCGAAGAGCACGCCCGAATACCCGGTGAGCGCCCCGGCGAAGAGGAAGGTGATCAGCTTCAGACGGTAGACGTTGATCCCCATCGACTTGGCCGCCAGCTCGTCCGAGCGGAGCGCGAGGCACTGCCGTCCGTACTTCGAGTTCTTGTAGAGGATGACGAGGCCCAGGCAGACGACGACGCTGACGAGCACCACGGGGAGCGTGGTGAGCTGCGGAATGCCGGAGATGCCCATGGCCCCTCCGGTGATGTTCGCCGAGTTGTTGAGCAGCGCGACGATGGCCTCGCCGAAGCCGAGCGTCACAAGGGAGATGTAGTCCCTCCTGAGGCGCACCGTGGGCAGCCCGACGAGCAGCGCGGCGAGCATGGCGGCGCCGATGGCGAGGGCGACGGCGGGAACGACGGGCACGGAATAGTTGCGGATGAGCACAGCCGAGACGTACCCTCCGATGGCCATGAACGCGGCCTGCCCCAGCGAGAAGAGCCCGGTGAGCCCCGTGATGAGGTAGACGCCGAGCACTCCGATAAGCGCGATTCCGGTGAAGATGACGGTGGAGATGAAGTAGTCCATCGCGCCCCCTCCTACGCCTTTTCCTGCACGATGATTCCCGCGATTCCCCGCGGACGCACGAGGAGGAAGGCGAGCATCACGATGAAGACGAAGACCGGCGCCCATCCGGCCCCGACCCACGAGATGAAGAAAATTTCGAGGATCCCCAGGAGCACCGCGCCGATCACCGCGCCGTGGATACTCCCCAGCCCGCCGAGGACCGAGGCGACGAACCCCTTCACCACCATCTGCCCGAGTTGCGGATAGAGCGTGTAGTTCATCCCCAGGAAGACGCCGCTGACGCCCCCCAGCGCGCCCGAGATCATCAGCGCGATGGTTACCAGGAAGTCCGGGTTCATCCCCATGAGCTGCACGGTGTTCACGTCGAAGCAGGCGGCCCGGATCCCCAGCCCGATCTTCGTCCGGTGGAGGATGAAGAGGATCGCGAGCAGCGAGGCGATGGAGAGAGCGAACATCATCATGTCCGTCACGGCGACGTTCACTCCGAACAGCGGCACGGCCGATGTGGCGAAGAAGCGGGGATAGGAATAGAAGTTGCTGCTGGCGTAGATCGTGATCAGGTTCTCCAGCAGGATGCCCATCGTGATCGACGAGATGAAGTAGTAGACGGGCTCGCTCTTCGTCCGGCGCAGCCGTCGGAAGGCCAGCCGTTCGACGGCCGCCCCGATGAGCGCCCCCGAGACCGCAGCCGCCGCGAGCACCGCCGCGAACAGGACGAGCGAATCCAGCCGGTCCGAGAGATAGCGGGAGGCGACGTACCCCGCGTACGCCGTCACGGTCATCACGCCGCCCTGCGAGAAGTTCGAGAACTTGAGGACGTTGAAGATGAGCGCGAACCCCACCGCGATGAGCGCGTAGACGGAACCGAGGGAGATACCGTTGAGGATGTTCTGTACCAGCATGAGATCAGCTCCTTTGCCCCTCCCGGCGGCGGAAGGATGGGAAGAAATGCGAAGCCGCCCCGCTCTTCGGAAGAGAAAGGGCGGCCTCTAAATTATAGTATCAGGTCGCCTACTTATGCTTCTCGGGGACGTAGCGGCCCAGTTCGACGTACTTGCCCTTTTCGATCTTGTACATGACCATGGACAGGCCAACGGGCTGGTGCGTCTCCGGCGAGATGGTGAGAACGCCCGTGGTCCCCTGAAGATCCTTCACCTGCGACAGCCCCGCCATTACCTGCGCCGAGGAGGTTCCGCCGCCGAGCTTCATGGCCTTCTGGATGAGGAGCACCTTGTCGTAGCCCAGGAAAACCTTGTTCACGGGATCCTCGCCGTACTTCGTCTTGTAGATCTCCCAGACTTCCTTGAGCTGCGGCTCCGTTTCGGAGAAGTTGTTGGCGAGGTAGATGTCGTTGGTCGCCTCGGGGTCGTTCACGAGCGAAGCGAACGGCGGCGCGAAGTCGAGTCCGCCGATCACGGGAACGTCGAGGCCGACCTGTTTGCGCTGGTTCATCGCCAGCACGGCGTCCTGAATGTAGTTGGGGAAGTACAGGCAGTCCGCGCCCGCGTCCTTGATCTTCAGCAACTGCGTCTTGAAGTCCTTGTCGCCCTTCGTGTACACCTGCTCGGAGACGATCTCGCCGCCTGCGGCCTTGATGTAGTCGACGTACGGCTTCATCAGGGAGACCGCGAACGCGTTCGACTGGTCGTAGAGCACGCCGACCTTCTTCAGTCCGAGCACGTCGATCGTGTAGCTGGCCATGATCTCGGAGTACTGGATGCTGGAAGGCTGCATCAGGAACATCGCGGCATGCGCCTTGCCGTCCTCGCCCACGGTGACGCGCGGATCGATGAAACTGCCGACCACGGGAACGCCCGCCTTGTCGGCGATGGGGCCGAGCGCGAGTCCGATGTTGCTGACGGGAGGTCCGACCACGGCGACCACACCCGAGCTCACGAGGCTGTTATACCCCTTGATGGCCTCCTGGACGTTGGCCTTCGTGTCCATCGTAATCAGCTTCAGCATGGCGCCGTCGATGCCGCCCGCCGCGTTGATCTTTTCGACGGCGATCTCCGCGCCCCGCGTCACCGCGTTCCCCCACACCGACGTGGGGCCGCTGATGTCCTGCATATTGCCGATCAGAAGTTCTTTCGCCGCCGCCATGCCGGTCAGACCGGCGAGCAGCGCAACCAGTACAGCACAGAACAACCACTTTCTCGTACCGTTCTTCATGCTTTCTTTTCCCTCCCACTTTGAAATGTATTTAGTGCTCTTTCCGGGACGCCCTATGCGCTTTGAGCATGGGGCCGTAGACCTCCCGGTCCTTCGCGTAGCACCCGGTGGAACCTCCCTGTCCCATGACCTCGCTGCACAAACTGCATGAAACGCATACCTTCTTCGGATCGACCGCCCCCTTCTCCAGAACGTCTCTCGGCAACTCGGGGTACGCAAACCCCGTCCGTCCAAAGCCCGCAAACGTCACAGCCTTCCGCGCCACATTGGCGGCGGCGGCGAACACGCCGAACTGTCGAAGCCACGTGTACCCCGAACCGGCCGCCGGAAGATCAGGGTACTCTTTCCGCACCCTTGCCGTCAGCGCGAAGAGGCGCGCAACGCCTTCGAGCGGGTGTTCCGGCGCCTCGATGTTCCCCGGAATAAGCCGGTCGAACGGGCGCACAAGCCACGGATTGTAATATGGGGTGCCGGTGGAGGTGGTCAGAAGGTTCAGCCCAAGCCCCTCGAGGATGCCGACGAGACGCAACGGCTCGCTCATATCGGGAACGGGCGGGTCCGAGCGGTCGCACCCCCAGCCGTAGGGGTACGGAAAACCGTCGAAGAGATTCATCCGGCTGGTCACGAGGAACGAAGAATTCGACACGGCCGAGCGGATGCGCTCCGTCGTCTCGCGCAGAAATCGCGTCCTGCCGTCGAAACCGCCGCCGAACTTTCCCGGGCGCAGATGAGCCGACAGCAGATCGGAGGCAAGATAGCGATGGCAGCTCTTGATGTCGATGCCGTCGAAGCCGAGGTTCTCCGCGCGGACTGCGGCCTCGACCATCCGATCCTGCACCGCCTCGATGTCGGCGTCGGAGAGCGGCTCCACATGTTCGGGAACCTTCGCGCGCCTGTCGAGCAGCGGATAGCGGACTGCCAAGCCGGGCGTCGTCCCCGTCGCGTGCCGGTAACGCCCCGCGTCCTGAAGCTGAAGCAGACAGAGAGGGGAATGCGACGGACCGAAGGGTTCGCGGGCCGCGGCGCGGGCCGCTTCAAGCAACGAGGCGATCGCCTTTTCGGTGGAGGGCTGGATGCACATCTGACGGTCGCTGCTGCGCCCCCCCTGCCAGACGGCGCACGCCTCGAACTGGATCAGCCCCCAGCCCCCCGCGCCGTAGCGGCGATAGCGCCGGAAGGTCAGTTCTCCGGGGGAGCCGTCGGGGAGCGCATCGCGCCCCTCCATGGGAAGCGTCGAAAAGCGGTTTGGAGCGGTTCTCCCTCCAACCGCCGCTGGCGCGGCGAGAACGGAGAGATCCTCGCTGAAGGAAATGTCGAGGCCGAGCGATTCGATCTTCTGCCGAAGCTCGTCCAGTGTTTCGTAGGTGAATGGTTCGTACTGTGCCATGGGCCTCCCTCTCTAGTGACGGACCTTCCGTGCGAAGGCGCCGGATTTAATTTCTGGGTTGACCAAGGACAACCAAAACTGACCCGATTATACCATTTGCTCCTCGGAATGAGAAGCCTCGGAGCATCTCGTAGCCGCAGGACGGAAAAACATGCCGCCGGAAGCGGCGAATCAGGAGTAACGAACGCTGTTTGTCTACGAGCCGACGGGAAGCCCCAGAAGCGCCGACTCCTTGTCCTGACAGAGCTTCTCCAGGTTGGCGGCGGAAATCTCCAGGTGCTTCCGCATCGACTCGCGCGCGCCCGTCTCGTCGCGCTCGCGGATCGCCCGGACGATCTGCTCGTGCTCGCCCAGAATGCGCTCCGTCCACTGCGGTCGCGGCGTCGTGAGGCGATTCTTGTTCAGCGACTCCATCGCGCGCTCGATGATCGAGGAAAGGCCCTCGTGCACCCGGATGAGCACTTCATTGTGCGAAGCCGCGATGACGATGCGGTGGAAGATGTCGTTCCACTGCGCCCCCTCGCGCCCCGCGTCCGGACCGCCCTCGCCGAAGATCCGCGAGAACTGTGCGAGACACTCCTCCATCTTCGCCAGGTCCGCGTCCGTCCGGTTGCGCGCAGCGAGCCCCGCGGCAGGGCTCTCCATCATGATGCGCACCTGGAAAACCTGCGGGATGACGTCCGCCGGCCACGTCGCGTACAGGTCGAGGCTCTGGTTGAGCCGCCCCATGCCCGCGTCTTTCACGAAAAGCCCCTGCTTCCCCTTCACCTCGATGATCCCGAGAGTCTCCAGCACAATGAGCGCCTCGCGCATCGACGTCCTGCTGGTTGTCATCAGCGCGGCCATCTCCCGCTCCGTGGGAAGCTTGCCGTCCTTCACGATGGAGCCGTCCTTGATCGCGGCGTACACCTTCTCCACGAGAATTCTTCTTGATTCGTTCATTTCTTCCTCCAGTTTCGACTCCCCGTCTTTCGGCCGAGATGCTATTATAGAAACGCACCAGAGGAGTATGGTTCCACTTATGGTTGTCCATGGACAACCTCATTATACACGATAAACGCTTCAATCGAGGAGGCGATGCCCGAATGCACAAGATTCATCTTGAAGATGTGGAAGGAACGCTCTTTCCTGCGGGGCGCAGAACAAAGGTACTTGTGGGAAAAGACAGCCAACTTCAGGCGAAGGGGTTCGTGATGGGGCGAGTCCGCGTCTTTCCGGGAGGGAGCATCCCCCCGCACGAGCACTTCAACGAGGAGATCTACCACATTCTCTCCGGCGCGGGCGAAATGCAGGTCGGCGAGGAGAGGGGCACGGTCCGCGCGGGCGACACGGTCTACCTGGACCCCGACGTTCCGCACACGTTGCGCAACACCGGCGACTCCGACATGGAGATTCTGTTCGTCTACTCCCCCGCGGGCGTGGTCGAACACTGGCGGGAAGAGATGGAAGGGAAGCGCTGAAACCGCGTCGGCTCCGTGCGGCGCGACATCTCGAAGAGCTCCCCTCCCGACGCAAAATACCGAATCAGTCGCCGACGAGGATCTTTTCTCCATCTTTCAGGTTCTTTCCCCCGACGACGACGCGCTCTCCCTCGTCGAGCCCGGAGAGAATCTGAACGACGTCGGGCAGAGTCAGCCCCGTCTCGACGGTTCGCTCCTCCGCCGTTCCGTCCTTTTCCACGAAAACCTTGCCGTTTTCACGCAGCGCGTGCGGAGGAATCGTCAACGCGTCGCGCGCTTCTTTCTCCACGAAGAGAACGGAAACGAACATTCCCGGCTTGAGCGCTCCTCCGGCGGCGACGTTGTCGGCGAGGACCTCCACCTGCAACGTTCTGGTCGAGGTATCGACGTAGGGGCTGATGCGGGAGACGCTCCCCTCGACCTCGACGCCGGGGAAACCGTCGCCGGCGAGGACGACCTTCATCCCGGCGGAAACCCTGCTCGCCTGCATCTCGGAGAGCTGCGCGACCCCCTTCATGGTCCGCACGTCGGCGATCTCCGCCACGGACGTCGATGCGGAAATCATGGTTCCGGGCGTCAGAGAGTAGTCCTTCAGCACAACGCCGTCCATGGGGGAGAGAAGGGTGTACTCCGACCTGGACACCTTCTGCGCGGAGAGATTCGCCTCCTGCTGCTTCACCGAGGCGAGGCTTCTGTTGTACGACGCCCTGGCCGACTGGTACGTCATGATTCGGCTGTCCAGATCCTGCTGCGTGGCGTACCCCTCTTTGCGCAGTCGTTCGTACCGCTCCTTTTCCTTCGTCGCGTTCTCCAGCTGTGCCCTGGCCTGCTCCGCCTCCGCCTTCGCCGCGTTCACCTGCGCTTGCAGCGCGCTCACCTGCGCGTCCTGGTCCCGGTGATCCAGAACGGCGACGACGTCCCCTTTTTTAACGCCGTCTCCTTGCGATACGCGCATCTCCTTCAACCTGCCGGAAACCTTCGAAAGAAGGACGACGCTCTCTCTGGCTTCGAGAGTGGCCGAGGCCGAAAAACCTTGCCTGATCAACGGACGCCGTTCCGCCGACACGGCAGCGACCCTGACGGCGGAGGAAGCCTGCTGCTGCTGCGCCTCCGGAGAAGGGACGGAAGCCGGTGAACGAAGAAGATGGAACGTCGCGAGAAGGAGGAGGGCGAGGAACAGAATCGCCGCGCCCTTCGCACCCCTTTTTTTACTTCGGTTTTTCCTCATGATGCATTCTCCTTTACTGATCGTTTTCGAAAACGCTCGCAAGCGTTCCCTCGGCCATGCGGAGGGCGACGAATGCGAGATTGTGTTCTTTCAGCGCGCCGGAGAGCTTCCGCTGCGCTTCCGTAAGCGACGTTCTGGCCTGAAGGACGTCGAGCTGCGTATTGACTCCCTCGCGGTAGCCCACCTCGGCAAGACGAAGGCTTTCCCGGGCAAGCTCCACGTTCTTCTTCGCGGCCTCGGCCGTTTCCAACGAGCTGACGAGGGTCATCCACGCGTTGAGCGTCTCCTCGCCGAGAGCGTCCTTCTTTTTCTCCACCGCCTGAAGCGCCTGCTCCCGCGACGCTTTCGCGCTTCGCACGCGCCCCTTCGCATACCCTCCGTCGTACACGGGGATGCCGACCGAGAGCGTGGCCGTCCACTCGTTCGCGTTGTTCGCCGCGAGGCTCGACGAGCTGTCGTTGAACTGATAGGAAGCCGACAACTTCACCGTGGGCTTCATCCCTCCCGCCGCGACGACGACGGCCTCTTTCCGGGCCTCCTCTTCCGAAACGAGCGCCTGAAGGTCCCCGCGCGTCGAAAGCGCCTTTTCAAGGGACCCCTTCGCGTCGCCTTCGACGGCGACGGTCTCCAGCGTTCCGTCGATCTCGACTTCGGTCGTCGGATCGATTCGAAGCAGCGTTAGAAGCGAGACCTTCGCCTTCGCCAGCTCGTTTTTCGCGCCGATGAACTCCGCCTCGGCGTTGACGCGCTGCTGGTCCGCCCGCGCAAGCTCCAGTCTTGTGGAAAGGCCGAGTTCCACCCGTTTTTGAAAGTCCATCCAGGAGGTCGTATAGTAGGCGAGCGTCTCTTCCGCCGTCCGCAGATCCGCCTCCGTCTGGAGCACGTTGTACCAGGAGGCACAAACGGCTTGCGCCACGCTCTCTTTCGCGTATTCAAGCTTCTCGGATGCCTTTCGCGAATCGAGGACCGCTTGGCGTTCCCCGGCGCGGAGCGTTCCTCCCGCGTACAGCGTCTGCGAAAGCGTGATCGCGGCGCTGTCCGCCCTTTCGGGAACGGCTCCGTTGTCCTCCCTACGGGTGGACGAACCCGAAAGCGAAAGAGAAGGGGACAGCGCCGATCGCGCCGAAATCAGGGCGCCTTCGGCTTTCTCCCGCTCCGTCCGCGCCGAGAGGACGTCGAGGTTCCGTTCGAGAGCGATCCGCACGGATTGCTCGAGAGTGAGCATTTCGACCCCCTCGGCCGAGAGGACGGACGCCGCGAGTAGAAGCGACGCGCCTCCGATCATCAGTGTCTTCTTAAGTATTGCGTTCATGATTTTCCCCCTGCTCTTTCAAGTGTTTCCAAAACGGCTCCGACCGAACGCCGCGTCCGCCGCATGAACGCCCATCTGACCAGCGCGGCGCTCTTTTCTTTGAGGTCGTCGAGGATCAGATAGACCACCGGTATGACGAAGAGGGTCAGCATCGTGGATGTCGCAAGGCCTCCGATGGTGGCGATCGCCATGGGCTGCCGGAATTCCGATCCTTCGCTGAGCCCCAGCGCCACCGGGATCGCGCCGACAATGGTCGAGCACGCCGTCATCAGGATCGCGCGCAGCCGAAGCGGTCCGGCGTTGATCACGGCTTCTTTCTTCTCCACCCCTCGCTCCCTCTCCTGGTTGATGAAATCGACCAGAATGATGCCGTTGTTCACCACGATGCCCACCAGCAGGATGATGCCGATGAAGGCCATCATGTCCAGATTCTTCCCCGCGAGCAAAAGCAGCCCGAAAGCCCCCGGCGTGAGCAGCGGAAGGCAGAACATGATGGTGAACGGATGCATGAACGACTCGAACTGAATGGCCATCACCATGTAGACGAGCAGCACCACCGTCGCCAGCGCCGTGAAGATGCGCCGGAAATCCTCCTGCATGTTCTGCGACTGCCCAGACGGGGCGAGAAGGACGCTTCCGTCGGCGGGAAGGTATTTCGCCGCCGCAGCCTCGATGATCGCGATCCCTTCGCCGCTCGATATTCCCGAAACGTTCGCGCCGATCTCTATGGAAGGCCGTCGATTCAACCGTTTGACCACGTTGGGCGCGAAGCCCTGTTTCACCTCAACCAGCCCCGCGAGAGACACGCTCTCCCCCTTGCCGTTGAACACGGAGATTTTCTCGATGTCCTCCGCGTACATTCTCGACGACGCCTCGGCCATGAGACGGATATCGTACCGGTATCCCCCGTCCTTGAAGACCCCGACCTTCGTTCCGCCGAAATAGGCGCCGATCTCCTCCGAAAGGGAGCGGACGTCCAGATCCAGATCGTCCGCCAACGCCCGGTTGAGAGCGATGTTCAACTGAGGCTTTTCCATACGGACGTCGGTGTCCAAGTCCGTGAGACGGGATTCGTCCGCCAAGTCGGCGACGATGCTTTCGGCCAGCGCGCCGAGCTGTTCGAAGTCTCCGCCGGAGAGATTCATCGTGATGTCGGAACCGCCTCTCATGGCGAGGTTCAGCTTCGCGTCGGAGAAGGCGGCGAACTCACGGCGCAGTTCGCTCTTGATATCGTCGATGCCCGCCCGCTCGCTCTTGGGGATGAAAAAGAGATAGAGGCTGCCCTTGTTCGCCTCCGACCCGCTTCCGCTCGCGATGGTCCCGTAGGTGTAGGCGACATCCTTTCGCTCCCGGACCATTCCGTCCAGACGAGCGAGAAAGCGTTCGCTCTCCTCCAGGGAAGTTCCGTCGGCCAGCTCGAAAGAGATGGTCAGCTCTCCCCGGTCCTCCGTCGGAAAGAAGGATGTCCCGAGATTGGCGGCGAAGAAGACTCCGAGGGCGAAAAGCCCCAGGGCGGCCGACATCGTGATCCACCGAAAGCGCACCGCGAACGTCAGCAGCTTCCGGTACGCCTGCTCGAGCGAATCCAGAAAACCCCGGATCATGCGCGCCATCCCATTCCGCGATTCTTCCGCGCGCATGATCCGGGAGCTGACGAACGGCGTCAGCGTAAGGGAGAGCAGGACGGAAATCGCGATCGTGCAGACGACGACGATGCCGAACGAAAAGAAGAATTTCCCGATGATTCCCCCCATGAACGAGATGGGAGCGAAGACCGCTATCGTCGTCAGCCCGCCCGCGAGGACGGAGAACGCGACTTCGTTCGTCCCCTTCTCCGCCGCTTCCGAAGAGCGCACGTTTTTTCCCATGCGGCGATGGATGTTCTCCAGCACAACCGTCGTCGCGTCCACCACCATGCCGACGGAGAGCGAGATGCCCATCATGCTCAGGTTGTTGACCGTGACGCCGAACGCCTTCAGGAAGAGAAAACTTCCAAGAAGACACACCGGTATGGCGATCACCGTCACGAACGTCGCCCGGAGCGTCTGGAGGAAAAAGAGCATGATCAGGGCGCACAGGCCGACGGCGAGCAGAACGTCGCTGCCGACGCCCTTCATCGAACGCCGGATGAAGTCCGACGTATTGGAAAGTATTTCGATCCGGACGCCCTCCGGCAGACTCCCCCGCATCTCTTCGATTCGCCTCAGGATGCCGTCGGCCACCGTCACCTCGTTCGCTCCCCGCTGCCGGGCGATGGAGAGCAGAATCGTCTCCTCGCCGTTGTACGTCGCCGCGTCGGAGCGCTCCTCCAATCCGTCCTCCACCCGTGCGACGTCGCCGAGGCGCACCGTCGCGCCCTCCTTCACCAGCACCGGAAGCGTCCGCAACTCCTCCGCCGAAGCGTATTCGGCGTTCAACCGAAGCTGAAACTCGTTCCGCTCCGTCTTCACGCTTCCGGAGGGAAGATCGACATGCCGTTTTCGTATCGCCGAGGAGACATCGCCGACGCTCAGCGACCGCGCCTTGAGCTTCGCGGGATCGAGCC
The DNA here is from genome assembly GCA_963668335.2 of Aminobacteriaceae bacterium. Lineage (GTDB taxonomy): Bacteria > Synergistota > Synergistia > Synergistales > Aminobacteriaceae > JAAYLU01. The sequence continues at coordinate 17,408 of CAXXRY010000013.1, forward strand.
AGATTCGTATCTCTCTCTTCCGCAGTCCCGGCGTCGAAATATTGCCCACGCCGTCCACCGATTCAAGGCGCGGCTTGAGAATCTTGTCGGCGTACTCCGCTTTCTCCCGGTACGGCATGTTTCCCGCTACGGCGATGGTGACGATGGCTTCGTCGGAGGAGGAGAACTTCTGGACGACGGGCGTTTCCGCTTCCTCGGGCAACTCCGCCGCGGCGAGATTCACCTTGTCTCTGACGTCCGCCGCCGCAGCGTCCACGTCCTTGTCCAGCTCGAACTCCACCACCGTCATGCTGATCCCCTGGTAGCTGCTCGAAGAGATGTTTTTGACGCCGGAGATGCTGCTCAGCTTCTCTTCGATGACGTCGGCCACGTCGTTGTCCATGATCGTCGCGCTCGCTCCGCTCATCGAGGTGCTGACCGCGACGATCGGAAAGTCGATGTCCGGAATGCGCTGCACCCCCATGCTGGTGAGCGAGGACACGCCGAAGAAGACGAGCGCCGCCGTGCAGATGAGCACCGTAACCGGCCGTCTCAGGGAAACGGAGGTAATCTTCATTCGAAACATTCCTCCTTTCGCGCGGGAGCGAGCCCCGCCAGAATCGTATCGTTTAGAAACGCCGGGAGAGATTCGTCCATTCCCACGAGTTCACCGTTGCTTATACCCTGCGCCAAGCCGTTGATCAGCGAATGTATTCCCTCTTCGGCCACAACGGGATCGAAATTTTTGAATACGCCCTCGGCGACTCCACGCTTGAGAATAACGAGCATTCGTCCCCGGACCTCCCGGAATGGATCGTCCTCGGCGGAAAAAGGCCGGACCCCCTCTCGGATGGCTTTCCCGACCGCCGAGACGCCGAGCCTGTTGCTGAAGAGGTCCTTCATCAGGATGTCCAGCATCGCGGCCAGAAGCTCTCTCGGATCGCCCTTCTCGCAATCGAGATTCAGAATCTTGTTCCGCATCGACGCCGACGTCCTCGCGACGATGAAGCCGATCACGTCGTTCTTGTTCCGGAAATAGTTGTAGACCGTCCCCTTCGCGATTCCGGTTCTTTTCGCCAGACGCTCCATCGTGAGATCCTGCCAGCTTCCCTCCATCAGAATTTCGTACGCCGCTTGAAATATGGCGTCCTTCGTTATCCCCTCCATCGCTACTTTTTTCTCCCGAGCCAAACGAGGCATGTAAACACGTCCTTTACAATTCTTAAATGACCTTAGTTCAATAGAATGACCAACGGTCATTTTTCAGAGGGTATTCTAGAAGCGCGTTCACGATCTGTCAAGAAGAAAAAATACCGAAAAATCACCGGCCGTAAAAAAAAGTGCTATACTCATTACGGTTGTCCATGGACAACCGTAATGGAACGAAAGGAGACGAGGCGACATGACACGGAAAGTCATACTGGTGACGGGATCGTCGCGGGGCATCGGGTTGGGCGTGCTCGCGAAGCACGCGAAGCTGGGGTACGCGGTGGTGATGAGCAGCTCCTCCGGCGAAGAGAAGGCCGCGGAGGCGCTCGCCGGGTTGAGAACGTACGGCGTCCCGGTAGACTACGTGAAGTGCGACATCTCGCAAAGCGCCGACAGACAGGCCGCCCTCGACTTCGTGCTGAAAACGCACGGACGCATCGACGTGCTGGTGAACAACGCGGGCGTCGCCCCGCTGACCCGCCTGAACATCCTGGAGACCACGGAAGAGAGCTTCGACCGCCTGATGGACATCAACCTGAAGGGGACCTTCTTCATGAACCAGCTCTTCGCCAACGCGATGATCGGCCTTAAAAAACAGGGGCTCCCCGACTACTCCCCCCGGATCATCAACATCGCCTCGATATCGGCGTACACGGCCTCCACGAACCGGGGAGAATACTGCATCTCCAAGGCGGGCATCGCCATGGTGACGGCGCTCTTCGCCGCCGAACTGGGCGCGCACAACATCCCCGTCTTCGAAATACGCCCCGGCATCGTCAAGACCGACATGACGAAGGCCGTCGAGGCCAAGTACGACACGTTCATCTTCGAGGACGGCGGCCTCCCCACGCCGCGCTGGGGCCTGCCCGAGGACATCGGCGAGGCGGCGGCGGCCCTTTCAAGCGGCGCGTTCGACTACTCCACCGGCCAGGTGATCAACGTGGACGGCGGCTTCCACATCAGGAGGCTCTAGCCATGCCCGTCCGAACCGATCGCGAGGTCGAATGCGGCACGATGCGCATCGCCGGGCTCGACCTGCCCGTCCACACCTTCAACACCGTCGTCGTGGGCACGGGGTGCGCCGGGTACAACGCCGCCGACACGCTCGTTTCCCTGGGTCAGGAGGACGTCGCCATCGTCACCGAGGGCGTAAACATGGGAACGTCGCGCAACACCGGCTCGGACAAGCAGACCTACTACAAGCTCACCCTCGCCGGGGGCGAGCCCGACTCCGTCCGCAGCATGGCCGAGACGCTCTTCTCCGGCGGCTCCATGCACGGCGACATCTCGCTCGTCGAGGCCGCCATGAGCGCGCGCGGCTTCTACAAGCTCGTCAATCTCGGCGTCCCCTTCCCCCACAACGGCTTCGGCGAGTACGTCGGCTACAAGACCGACCACGACCCCCGACAGCGCGCCACCTCCTGCGGCCCGCTGACCTCCCGACTGATGACCGAGCACCTTCAGAAGAGCGTCGAGCAGAAAGGAATCCCCGTCTTCGACGGCTTCCGCGTCGTCGCCATCCTCACCGAGGGCGATCCCAAACGCGCCGTCGGCCTCGTCGCCATCGACGCCGCGAACTACAACGAGACCACCTTCGGCCTGACCGTCTTCAACTGCACCAACATCGTCTACGCCGTCGGGGGACCGTCGGGAATCTACCGCTCCTCCGTCTACCCGCAGAGCCAGACCTGCGCAACCGGCGTCGCGCTGGAGGCCGGGGCGAAGGGCGTCAACCTCACCGAGTCGCAGTACGGCATCGCCTCCACGAAGTTCCGCTGGAACCTCTCCGGCACCTACCAGCAGGTGATTCCCACGTACATCTCCACCGACACGAACGGCGGCGACGCCCGCGAGTTCCTCGACGACTACTTCGCAACAACCGGCGACATGCTGAACGCCACCTTCCTCAAAGGCTACCAGTGGCCGTTCGACCCGCGCAAGCTGGGCAAGGGGGGCTCCTCCATCGTCGACATCGCCGTCTTCACCGAGACGCGCGTCAAAGGGCGTCGCGTCTTCCTCGACTTCCGCGTCAACCCCTCCAGAGGAGGCGACGAAAACGGTCTGCACATGGAGCTGCTGAACGACGTCGCCCGCGAGTACCTCGAAAAGTCGCACGCCCTGCTGGACACGCCGCTGCACCGCCTGCTGAAGATGAACCCCCTGGCCTACAAACTCTACCTGGACAACGGCATCGACCTGAAGAGCGAACGGCTGGAGATCGACGTCTGCGCCCAGCACAACAACGGCGGCCTCTCCGGGAACATCTGGTGGGAGAGCGACCTCAAACACTTCTTCCCCGTCGGCGAAGTCAACGGAACCTTCGGCGTCTACCGCCCCGGAGGATCGGCCCTCAACTCAACCCAGACCGGCAGTACGCGCGCCGCCCAGTACATCGCCGCCAAATACCGCGAAGAACCGCTGTCGGCGGACGCCCTCGCGCACGCAGCCGAACCTGCGCTACGCAAACTCCTCACTCTGGCGAAGAGCTTCCGCGAGAACGCCGCCCGCAGCGGTGCAGCCGACCCGCGCGCCCTCCGCGAACGCTACCAGCGCAGAATGGACGAAACGGGCGCGATGATCCGCCCCGCCGACCTCGCCGGCAAAGCCGTCGACGATTGCCGCCGCGACCTCGAAACCCTGGCAAGCGAAACCGGCGCGGCCGACGCCCGGCAAATGACCGACGCCTTCATCAACCGCGACATCCTGCTCACCCAGCTCGCCTACCTCTCCGCCATCGACGAGTACATCCGCAAGGGAGGCAAAAGCCGGGGCTCGTACCTCGTCCACGGCGCGGAGGACCTCGCCACCGGCACTTCAGCAGGCAGCCTCGAGGTAAGCGAATGCGCGCAGAAGGGCGTCCCCGTCGAACTGGACGACGGCGCGTTTTCGGACCGGGTGTGCGAAGTGGCGCTGAACGCCGAGGCGATGCGGTGCCACTTCGAGTGGAAGCCCGTGCGGCCGATACCGTCGAATTATGACGACTGGTTCGAGAATGTGTATAACGCGTTTGTCAGGGGCGAGGTGGTGGGGTGAGGGGGGATTGCGAAAAATGCCTCCTACTCACAATCACTTTTCCTTAAATGACGCACCCGCGCTTTGGAGAATTGACTTAAGTTCCGGCGCCAAACAGTTGAGAATCTCCGCCGCTTGGGTAATGGGCAGATATTTGAATGTGTTCAAGTCGAAGGGTACCCGATCATCAGTATTGTTCGGTTCAAACAGGAAAATAAGCCGATTGCTCTCGTGATGTTTCAGGGCATATCCCGCTTCAACATAGACATTGGGGCGGTGACCGGTCAAATCGCAGATGATGATATCCGAGGAGGCGATAGCCTCGTACATCCGGCTGTGAATCGGAAAAGTGCCTCCCTCTTGTGTGCCCATGTCGATCAGTTCCAAATCAATTCTATGTTCTTGTCGGAGGTTGCTCAGAGTTTGCCGAATTTCTTTAAAGCGTAAGTCCGCCTTTTTGACATCAGCCTCTGTTGCTCCTTGTTTCTGACTAGGATACCAACGAGCAAGAAAAACACGCTTGGGGATTCGGGACTGGGCTGCCTTGAAGGTTTTAAGAAGCTGCTCAGCCGGAGAGAGCGGGTTGAGCAAGCTGGTAATACCTTGGGCTCCAAGCCAACGCCCGATACGGTCGAGGCAATCCACCGACCAGCGGACTTTTTGCTCGTAATCGCCTCCTACAGCTTCATACCAGATCCTCGCCACCAGCTCGAAAAAACCGTAGGTTCTACAAAACGATGGCTGATCGACGGTCAGTCGGGTGACGATATCCGCCATAGCAGAAAACAGGTCTTCGGCAAATCTAGTCAAGGTTTCACGATCTTTTGTAATGCTTTCGTCCATGGCGATCAAATTGCGAGCCGATTCCCAAAGCGCCGTTAACGGCCGTTCGCCGAAGCGTTGTCGGGCCGGCTGTGGTAGACCTTGCAGCCAGGCAACCAGGAGCCGGGTGAGGTGCAGGGCAGGATTGTAGGCAAATTCCTTATCCCCTGTCATGGCATGTTCCGGATTCTGTCCCAGCAGTAGTCGAAGGCCGTGTTCCGACTCCAGAGGTAGGGCGGTGCTGTTTATGGTGTGGAAGATCAGTGATTCCGCGAAATCATCGGCGTCATAGTTCGTCGGACGGAGCAGCACCATGCAGAAAGAGGCGAGATACTTTGTCGGGGTGTTGGGGTCTTTGGCGAGCTTTTCGGCCAGATGCAGTCGGTGATTGCCGTCGATTCGGCGGATGATCTTGTCCTGTTTAAGCTGCTCCAGATCAATGCGCTTCACGCGCAACTTCTGCATGCGCATAGTAGGACTCGAATAGCGGCGTGAAATCTCGACCAGACCACCGTTATCGCTCCTAACCCCGAAAACCGCCTCGCCCATCCCCAGCTCGTCCGGGTCGATCTCTCCCCGCTTGACCATAAGTTTGACCGGTGTACGAACGGAAAGGATCACCTCCGGGAGAAAGCGGTTCTCGCTATGTTCCAGATAGGCTTTGATCTCCTCGGCGTGCCTGGCCGACTCCACCCGCTGGTGGCCGATCACCCGAAAGCCTTGCTCCCCGTCCTCCATTTTGTAGGGCACAGACACCTCCGCTAGGTCACGCAGATCGGCAAACCCACGGATGATGCGGAAGATACCCAGCACTCCCTCCGAAAACAGCCCCTCGAATTCTATGTATTGAGGACCTCTTGACATATCACTTCACCTCCACCGGACAAGTGCCAAGAATCATTTCTTCGATATCTCTAGTCGCTTGATTTCGTATCTGCGCGCTCTCCTCCTCTATCTTAGCAACTATTTGTTGTGCATTTTCGAAAATATCCTTTAATTTCGCTTGCTTTGTTACTGGTGGGATAGGAATCGGAAAACCGCCTAACAAATCAGCACTGAGATTTGGTTGATTGTTTCCGCTCGCTAGTCCTCGCATCTCATCGTAAGAAACCATGAGGTAATACCAAAGGAAATCCGTATCCAAAGTGGGATCAATATCCGTCAATACAAGACAAGCCTGATTCGTTGCGGCGTCCACTCCAAGCTTTGCCGTTCTTCCCCTTGTGGCACCTTGTCCATACATCGCAATAATTAGGCTGCCTACTGGAAAAATTTTCGCGCTACTAAATTCAAGCCCTTTTCTTGTAATTTTCTCTTCAGTGTCATAAATGACAGAATTTCGTACCTCCGTTGTCTTTACCCAAGGAATTTCCCCGCCGTAATATTCTTTATGTTTGCGGTTTGGAGTGCCTCCAGAAGCAGTCTTGCATATGTCTTTTAGCAACTTGACAGGGTAAGCAAATGAATACGCGCCATTCTTGTTTCTCCACACTAGTTCATGTCCCCAACGCTCGACTTCACGCCATTGTGCAGTATACAGTTTTGGGCAAATCACGTTGGAAGTTTTTATTCCCAATGCCTTTCGGAATACGTCCCAAGCTTCCTGTTTATTACGTGAAATTGCTTCATGGTTACGCTGAACGGATGCTTGTGCCGCCTCCCAATGGGCTACAATTTTCTGCTGAATCGATAGCGGAGGAATTGGGACTTTAAACCTTAGAAAGTCGGATTCCTTGAAACGGTTTCTACTGATCGCCGCTGAACCAATGGAGACGGCATTCACCGCGCTAATTACTTTTTTTGTGTTGAAAAGCAGGAAAATGAACTTGGTTACGGCTATGGTCGGGTCTATCTTGAATTGCGGAAATTCGTTGGAAACGTAGAGACCTTCCATTTCTTCTGGCACAACTGCGAAAGATTCCTTCCACGCGAATAGTCGGTTGTAAATAAGCGCTCCCGGTGTAAGTGGGTAAAGGTAGGTAGCACTCTGCTCCTTGCCCACAACAGTCTCACGATGAAAGACACCTTCGCCATACCACCGAACACCTGCCATTTGGTATTCACATTCCGGCTTAACTTTCTCAATATTTTTTAGTTGAACTGCAAAGGTGTCCACAGGCAATAAACGCCAACCCTCAGGTAGCTTACCAAAACGAAGGAGGACTGACTCGGGAGTCCACTTATGAATCTCCGACCATAAAATACAGCCCGGCAGTTTCGAGATTGGAGTTACTCTCTCCATCACTCCACCCCTACCGCTTGCGAAAATACAGAAGGATTGGCCAAAAACTCACCGTACCACTCCAAGCAAGTCTTGTTACAATCGCCAGGTAAGCGGCTGTTGGGGTAGAGTTCGTTCTGATCCTCTTCGCCTGTGGCGGTAATACCGACCTTCTCAGCCTCGTACATAAAGATGGCGTAGTCGAAGCGCTCCTTGAGCAGCTGCCGTGCTGCGGCTGTCATGCTCAGTTCCATTTCTTTCAAGTAATTCTTAAGCTCCTTTTGCAGCGCCTTCCGCTGTTCGGCATTCTTCTCCTGCTTGGCCGCCTCGATTTCACTTTCCAGGCGCTCTCGTTCCTTTTCGATCTCGTCGGCATACCGAGCTTCAATCTCCGCCTTGGCGGCGGCACAGGTCTCGTCAAACCGCTGCTGTTCTACTTCGGTGAACTTTTGCAAAAAGAGCAGCGAGCATTTCACGCTGGCCCCGGAGCTGACAAAGGTCTCCTGTGGCAAACTGATCACGGCACGGATGTAAGCACGATTTTCGGTGAACTCCCGAACGTAGGCAAGCGAAGGATTGTTGAAGATGCCTTCAGGCAGAACGATGCCGAGACGACCGCCGGGTTTGAGCAGGTCAAGGCAGCGTTCGATAAAGAGCACCTCGGTTTTAATCTTGGCTTTTTCGCTCTTGGGTAAGTCGAAAAGGCTGGCGATAGGCTTGTTAAGCGCGGCCTTTACCCGGTTCTGAGCCTCACGGTAAAGGGCGCCGTACTCAGTTAGATAGCGCTGCTCTGCGGTCGGGTCGACCGCGATGTCCGCTTCGAGCACTTTGTCGGAGGGCTCTACATTAGCCCCGAAAGGAGGATTGGTAAGAATGATGTCGAAACGCCCCTCGAAGATTCCGTTGACATTTAGAAAGCCGTCGTGATGATGGACGCCACCGTGTCCATCGCCATGCATTATCATGTTCATTTTGCTGGTGCGTGCCATACGATCGTTAGCATCAGTACCGTAGATGCAGCGATTAGAGAGCTTCCACAGGCGAGATCCCTCGCGCTTCTGGTCGATGAGGGTCTGGACTTCGTTGAATTTGTCCTGGAGTTTCTTGGCCCGTTCTTCTTCGGTGAGCGCCTTATCTTTTTTGAGCTCGGCTTTGAAGTCGTTGTATTCACGGTCGCTGTCAGCAAGAATTTTCTCTCTCACGATCTCGAATACCCGAATAAGAAAACCGCCCGAGCCGCTGGCTGGATCGCAGACGACGTCTCCCTCTTGGGGATCGACCATGTGTACCATGAATTCAACGATGGTACGCGGGGTGAAAAACTGGCCGATTTCGCCGCGGAAGGTACCGCCAAGAAAACGCTCGAAGGCGATGCCTTTCACGTCCTCGTTGGTGTCGGAGAGGTTGTATTTCTCCAGCTCCTTGACGATGGCTTCGCCGGTGGCTGGTTTCAGGTTGATGCGCTCGTCTTCTTCGAAAATCTTGTCTGAGGCGTACGCCCGCTTGGTCTCCTGAAACAGGTTGTCCAATGGGTTTTCAGCAATCTGATTTTTCAGCACATCGACGGTAAACAGGTTGGTCTTTTTGCGTCGGGTAAGGAGTGACCTTTCCACATAAACTTTTATGAACAGCACCTTGGCGATTTCGTCAAAAGCCGCCGCCGGATCTTTTTTTTCCCGATTTCGGATGATGTTGTGGCATTTATGCAGCAGATCGGCGAACTCTTTTTCTTTAAAAGCACGGAGCTTGGAAAGGAGTTCTTCTATATCTTTGTCAGAAGCGTCGCCATGGGGAATGTTCTCGATCTCCTCCGTATAACCGGGAACCTTGTCCTTCTTTACCCTCCAGTATTTAGTTTCCCGTGAGTTGTGGGTAACGAAGAATGGAGCGCCGCAGATGCGGGCGTAGTTTTCGCCTTGGCTGTAGTCATTCGGCTTGATGGTGACGTTATCGGATTTGCACTCCACGATAATGAAGGGGGCGTTGTCGTCGGACTTGTCCCTAGCGGTTCGCCAGAGAACAAAATCGGCGCGGGCAGAGGCGGAGCCTCGTCCGGTCAGATCAATCTCCTCGGCGATTTGCTCGAGAGAAAACCCGTATTCGTTGACCAGCACCAGCAAGTATTCCTGACGTACCGTCTCTTCGGGTGTTTCCACCAGCCATTTGCTGCGTACGTGGCTCCAGATTTTTCGCTTATTTGCGTCGCGTTTGATTGTTAATTCTCCCATAAATGCCTCAAATCCTTCATATTGTTTTGTGTAGAATAAATAAAGGCATAGCAGCTAATAAACCAGAGTTTTTACTCAAGCCATCAATGCTATTTAATTATTCCTCTTTTTGCCATTACCAAGCATCCTGTTAGCTCCCCCTACCAAAACACCCAGCAGAGGGAAGCACGCAAACTACGGCTCTTATGGCAACGAAGAGTATGCGGTTATAAAAAAATACAGGGATGTTGTAGCCAGTCCTGTGTCAACGCAATGTAAGGCTTAAATTTATCGAGTTTTCCTAGAGCTCCACCATTTTTTTATTTGCGTAGAAATAACTAATGGAGAAACACTAAGAAGGGGAATCGATAAAATTATATAGAATCCAACTCCCTTAATTAAATCCATAAATTTATCGCAAGTTGAAAAATTAAAAAATAAACCTAGAGGTTTAAAAGTTACATAGTAGGAATAACTAAAAACAAAGAAAAAGTTAATCAAGGTAAGAGCAACACCTTGGTACAGAATGCGACTGCATAGAGTGTGGGTAAAATTGGAATAATCGCAATTTAATGGCCTGTTGTTAATGTAATAATGATCGCCAGACAATAGCAGGGTAAAGATTATAGAAATTGGGAGAACGAGAAAAATCAGGAGAAACAATGCGCCTGCATCTTTGATATTTTGCTGGGGTAGCCGCGCTTGAGGAAGTAGAAAAGTTGTCGCGATCCAAGTAGCACTAATAATAACGGTGTAGAAAGTGATGTTTGATCGCTTGCTTGCAAGGAGTTCCGATATTGCACGCTTATCGTTTTTTTCGTGATCAGGCAGAACTTTGAGAACCTTGAGCAACCAGCGATAATCTTCTTCAGGTGCAAAGAAAAAAAAGATCTGCGTTAGGGAAATAGACAGAATAAACGACGGGAACGGGAAAAAGAAAAATGTTATGCAAAGGACTGGCAGTGCCTTTAAACACCACCTGAAGCCAAATTTACCCAAGGTACTTATCCTCCTTTTAATCATTGAATTCTTTTCATTAAAATGAATTCAGCAAAAAAAACTTTCAATAGCATCTTTTTCTCAGAATTACTTTCAAAATCGAAGATGGCGTGAGAGAGCACCGTGCGTTGACGATTGCGAAATTTCAGCCTCGGTGAACTGAGTGTCTAAGTTATAAGTCAGGCGCAAACCCATTGACATGAGCTTGGTTTAGCAAGGTGCGTACCGCTCGTTTGTAGCGGAAGACATCTTCAAAATTGACCTCAAGCGGCTCACCGTCATTGGCGACGAGATTTTTAACCAATGGTGCAATATCCTGCAAACCACGCTCGCTCCACTTCCCGTCATTATGAACGAAACAGTTGCGAATGACATTTAGCTCCAAAACTCCACGTCGTGCCCACTCTTGATCAGGAGTGCATGTTACCTTTAGGGTCTTGCTACGTAAATATGGAAGCTTGCTAGGTTCTTTACCTTTCTCCACCATGATGGACGAAAGCAATTCGTCAGCAAGCGTTGACAAGCTAACGAGCAAATTACTCAGGAGATTAGCCTTGAGGTTTACAACTAACTTCTCAACTTCGGTGTCGTCAAGACGAAAATCGTCTTTCTTATAGGAGTGATGCTCAACGCTTGAGTCAAACTGAGATCTCCGAGAAAACCAGTCAAATGACGCTATTATACTTGTCCCAATGCGGTTGATGTTTCCTAAATCCAGCCGGCTGCTCATATCAACCGAGTGAATCAAGCCATACGCCGTTTGACTCCATCTAGCCAGTGCGTTTTGCCACATATTCTTCCTCCTAACAAAGAAATTTCGAAACTAGAATGTGTATCGAGGTGACTTCGATAGGAACAGCCGCGAGCAATTTGTTGCTGAAAAAAGCTCTTTAAAGAATCTGGAATACTACTTTCCCAGTCCTCGCGATTTTTGTTTTTTCTACCTTCGAAGTATTTCGACAAACAAATCATAGATTGCGTCTGATTCTGCAAGTCTTCAGCCCTCCGGAGAAAACTTCTGATACGTACGAAATAGAGCTTCCAAGGCTTGGCGGAATTACGACAAGAAGACCCTCCCGAGCACATAGAGCAATCAATAAGTCGACTGTCAGTTCGTTTATATTTTTTTCGCGAGCATCTTTCTTTTCAGTTCGTCATAAGGATGAATCAGGCAATTTTCCTCGACTGGCTTGAGGCCTTTACTTTCTAGGTTAATATTCAGGTCTCTCGCAAGATCATCAAGCATAGGTCCTTGCTTTATATGGACATTGGCGAGAAGCTGACGCAACTCATCGTCACTCTGGAAACCAAGGTGGTCTCTCCACAGCTTTCGTAGTTTTCCATATTTAGATCTGTCGCCGCCGGTTGCGAACTTGTCCCACCTAATGCTCCCATCACTCAGAGAATGCACTTCTGCGAGGGGATCATCTGGATGAACAGTCCAAGGGGTGTACAGAAACATTCGATGAGCTATTCCTGTGCTGCAACAGCAATTATGCGCGTTCTTTATTCGCTGGAGCAGAGAAACAGTATTCGCCCCGATAAACGCCGGATCGCAGAAAGACTTCCCAGTAAACGCACCATTTGATGTGACATGGAACTTTACCTGATAGAAATCGGCATCGAGGGGCATGCCTTGGCTGTTTGTATAACCGGAGCGATAGTAGACGGCAACGTCATCAAATGATTTGAGCACATCGTCCTCATAAACGACTCGTTCGACCTTGGAGTAATCATCGAGCAACGCACAGGCCTTCAACCAAAACCAGCGGGCTTGGTAATCATCTCCTTGTTGGCGCGCTACGATTTGCCTTGCCATAGAACCTCCTATCCTATTTCTCGAGAGTGATTTCTTCCTTCTGATTCTGTTCTTTCAAGTGACATGCCAACCCGATACAAGCAATGCAGCCGCAGTCCGCTCTCCTCCGGAACGCTCGGATGCTCGAAGAAGCCGGATTCGGTCATTTCCAGGCGCTCCATGACGGCGCGGGATCGTCTGTTGTTCACGGCGGTGAAGGAAACGATCTCCGGGAAGCCCAAGCGCTGAAATCCGATTCGGAGCGCTTCTTTCGCCGCTTCCGTCGCCAGGCCTTTTCGCCAATGTTCGAAGGCGAGGCGCCATCCGATTTCGACGCACGGCGAGAAGGGAAGCTGCGCCGCGGGCATGTGCAGGCCGACGTAGCCGATAAACTCGCTGCTCTCCTTCAGCTCGGCGGCCCAAAGGCCCCACCCCCGTTGGTGGATGAGCGATTCGCAGCGGTCAGCCATGGCATCGCTCTCGGCGCGGGAGAGGCGGGACGGGAAGAACTCCATCACTCGCTTGTCGTCGTTGAGGGCGGCGAAGGGGGCACGGTCGGCGGACTTCCACTGCCGCAAACGAAGACGTTCCGTTTCAAATTCTATAAGCTCGGTCATATTCCAAAGACCTTTCCGAATGATTGCGGGACATAAGTATTCCCCGCAAGTAATTATTAGCACATTCGTTAAGTTATTGCAACATTCATTTGAATTGAGCATCCGAAATCTTTCGATAACCTGTCATTTTTTCTCCCTCGGTTTGAACTGTCAAGGAATCCTTGACAGTTGCGACAGGATACAGCTCGCCGGCGGCGGGAGTTGTCAACCATTGCTTGACAACTGCTTCCTCGCTCAATTCGTTCTCGGTGAAAACGGCGCTTCAGGTGCTTGGCAAAAATCTGCTTCGTGGGTACCTGAAAATTCCATTCAGAGTATAATAATGGGCAAACAAATGTGGACAACCTACAGGCGTCGCAGCATATCGGAGGAATCGATCCCATGACTTGTTTTGAGTATGATCGGACAAAAAGTGAACGCAACCTCGAAAAACATGGTATCGATTTCCAGAATGCCAGACAGTTTTGGAGCGATCCCGATCTGCCCGAAATTCTGGCAAAGGTCGAGGACGAACCTCGCTTTCTTGTTATCGGTCGTATTGCCGGAAAACACTGGTCCGCCGTGATCACGTACCGGCAGGAACGAGTCCGGATAATTTCGGTGAGAAGATCTCGCAAGGAGGAGGTGCGGTTGTATGAGAGCAAAACAGTTTGACGAAGCCTTCGACAAGGACGAGGATATTACCCTTCATCTTGATCTCGACGGAGCAAGACGATCATCTAGGAAGCAGAAACGGATAAATGTTTCTTTTCCCGAATGGATGCTGGAGTCGCTGGACTTGGAAGCGAGTCGCCTAGGCATCCCCAGGCAGGCGATCATCAAACTCTGGCTGTCGGAACGGTTGAAATCCGCTTCGGACGAAAACGGAACCGATCAGCATCCCGTGGCATAGGCGAAAGAACGACGATCACGCAGCAGAGCGAGTCTGTGGCGATTTCGCGGGCAGAGTTCGCCGAGGGGAAGGATATTCCGCTGAAGGATGTCATGAATGTACTTTAGCGGGTTTTATGGTTCGCTCTTCGCATCCGCATCGTTGAGGAACGACACGATGTCGCGCTCGAAAGCGGCGACATCTTCGGCTATTCGGGCGGCGAGGCCGTCTTCATCTTCCATAGACCAGTCTGCTGCAAGCACGGCCGTCACAATGGCATCGACGCCGACTGCGGGCTCGACGAGCGGGTGCTTCTTGTAGCCGGTGTTACGAAACAGCTCCCAATATTCCCTCTGTATCTTTCGATTTCTCGCGGCAAGCCAGACTTCGAATGCGAATGAAGCGTAGTTGAAGACAACCGCGAGTTTGAGGTTGCGTTCCTTCAACTCGTCGGAAAAAAGCGCGAAGTAGGTCATATCGAAAGAGCCCTGGTAGACCCCGCTTACTGCATGTTCACCCCGCTGTTCGGCAAAGGTCGTTCGCAATCGGGACATGTACGAGAGAATTCTTCTATAGGCCCTCGCTGTCACCCCGTCGCTTAAGCGCTCCCGCAGCTCTTGAATATCCTTTTCGAGCGTATTCATCGTGCACCGCTCCTCCTATTATGCAACGAATTTCTTTCTCGGCGAGCGTATTGCTTTTCGTTCCTCTTATCCGGGGCGGATGCAGTGTTCTTTGAAGGTCGGGGGGCGAGGGAAGGACGGCATCCGTACTTGGACCAGCACGGCGAGGGTCTTGTCGCTATCCTTATTCAATGATCGTTGAATAAGGGAAGTTCTTATTCAACGAAGAGGCGGTTTCGTTTAATAAGGGTCTTCCTCTCATGTCACCTGCACCAAAAGCCTGGAACAGACTTTTACACCGATACCAATGCGAAGAAAAACTTACGTACTTTTCAACTGATTGTTACGCAACCTTACGATATCATGAACGGCGCTTTTTACAAGCGAGAGACTCCGATGGTCTACATATCATCGAAGAGGAGCCTGCCGATATTTCACAACAGGCTCCTCTTCGATCATTGTTTTGGCAGCACTACTTCCCGGCGAAGCGTTCGTAGGCGATGGTGTGGTACGGTGTCGGCACGCCGGTGTCTCGTCCCATCTCCACCATTCTTCCGATGATGTGGTCGAGTTCGGTTTCGCGCGCCGGTTTGCCGCTGCTGAGGTCGCGGTAGAGGGAGGACATTGCGTCCGGCGGCATCTTTGAAAAAACGGCCGCGACTTTGTCCGCCGTATCCGCGGGCAGAGCGACTCCCTTGGCCGCGGCCACCGCGACCAGTTCGCCCGTTACGGCGCGAAGCACGTTTCCATGCTGCGGGTCCTCGCGCACCTTGCCGGCCGGACCGTCGTAATAGCAAAACAGCACGCTGTTGCCACACATCATCACATACTTCGACCAGCTCTCCGCCAGAATATTTTCCGATACTGTCGTTTTCAAGCCCGCTTTGTTGAGCACGGCCGCGAGTTCGTCCAACTTGGCGGGTCTGGAGCCGTCCTTCATGCCGAAGGCGATGCTGCACATTTCCGCGCTTTGGATGATATGGCCCGGATTCTCCAGACGGCTGAACACGCGGATCGTCCCGTCGGCGAGGACGCAGGGGGGCAGCAGCGGCTCCATCAGATCGGAGACGATAACCCCGTTGAGCAGTGGGATCACGGCGGTATCCGGCCGCACCATCGGGGAGATTGCTTCACAGGCCGATTTCAGGCTGTACCCCTTGCAGGAAACAAAAACGACGTCCATGGCGCCGAGCTCCGACGCTTTGTCGGAAGCGAGTTTCGGTCGCGCCGTAAAATCGCCGAAGACAGCGGATTCCACTTTCAGTCCGTTCCGGCGAATGGTGTCGAGGTTTTCTCCGCGAACATAGAAATAGGTGTCGGGATGGTCTTTCGCCAGCGCGCCGCCGACGATTCCGCCGACCCCGCCTATTCCGAACACTGCGATTTTCATGAATGGCACCTCCCAAGTTCTGCGAGTAAGCGCATGGAGTGCGCTTTTCCGGCTTTCAGTATATGCCGTTTTCTTCCATCTTTCAATTCGATACCCGGACGCCCGGAAACGCCTTCCGTTGCATCAATACTCCGGCAACGCTGGAAAACAGCGCGCGTGAATGTTACAATTCTGTAACAGAGCAGCGCGCATCTGTCTGTAAGGAGCAAACGAGGACTGTTTGCCGTGTTGCAAATTATTTCATACACAAAAGGGGGCAATACAATGAAAAAGCGTGTTTTTGGTCTTGTGGCGGTTCTTGTGCTCGTTTCCCTGATGGTTCCCGCGTATGCTTCCGCAAAAGAGGTCATGCTGTACTCTTCGATGAAGGACTCGCAGCTGTCCGCGCTGAAAGAGGCGTTCATGGCAAAGTACCCGGATATCCGCATGGACTACTATACTGCGGGTACCGGCAACGTGATGACGAAGCTGGCCACCGAGCAGCAGGCCGGAGGCATCCGCGCCGACGTCATCTGGGTGGGGGATCCGACGAACTACATCTCCTTCAAAGAGCAGGGGCTTCTGTACGCGTACGAGTCTCCCGAGGCGGCAACCATGCCCGCGAACTTCAAGGATCCGGACAACTGCTACGTTGCGGGGCGCGTGATCATGCTGGGCTTTGTGTACAACACGTCGGCGCTTTCCGCCAACGATGTGCCCAAGACCTGGAAGGAGCTCGCGGAATTCAAGGGGTACACAGCGATGACCGACCCGACCTTCTCCGGCACGACGCTCTACACGGTCGCCGGACTGGTGCAGCATCCCGACTTCGGCTGGGACTATCTGCAGAAACTGAAGAACAAGGGTATGCTGCTTGAGAGAGGCTCCAGCGCGGTGGTGACGAAGGTCGGCTCCGGCGAATACGACGTGAGCGTGGGCGTGGACTATATCGCCCGCACTATGATAGCCCAGGGCTCTCCCATCGCGTTCGCTTATCCCCAGGACGGGATTCCCGTCATCCTGAGCCCCATCGCGATCGTCAAGAACACCGCACATCTTGAGGAAGCGAAGTTGCTCTTCGACTTCATCCTCTCCCTTGAAGGTCAGAAAATTTTGATGAAGGAGTACAGCGCTCCCGTCCGGCCGGAACTGAGTCTCGAAGGAGCCCTTTCCGTGGAAGAAGCGGCGAAGAAGATTCTTCCCGTGGACGACAATCGCCTGGTGGCTGAGAAGGACGAGCTGCTGAAGAAGTTCGACAGCATTTTCAAGTAGGTCGACAGAGTTTCGCGGGGAGGGGCCTGAAACGCCCTTCCCCTTCAGTACCATCGAAGCGGCGTCGCCGGCCGGAGGAATATTTGGGAAGCGGCCTTTCGAGGCGTTCTCCCGGAGATTGTCCGGCCGCTTTTTTATACCCGTTTTTCGATGTATTTCGGGAAAGCAGTGCGAGGTGAACGTAATGGCCGGAGTAACATTTAAAAACATAACGATCAGCTACGATGCAAAAGTCATCATCGACGATCTGTCGCTGGAGGTCGAAGACGGGGAGTGCTTCGCCATCCTCGGTCCGTCCGCCTGCGGGAAAACCACGCTGATGCGGGCGCTTTGCGGCTTCAAGAATCTGGATTCGGGGCAGATCTACATCGGCGACAAGCTGGTAGGAACCAAGGACAGGTGGAAGTCCGTCGCCCCGGAGAAACGCAACGTCGGGGTGGTCTTTCAGGACTATGCGGTGTGGCCCCACTACAGCGTGTTCGAGAATGTCTACTACCCCCTGAAGAAGCGGAAGGTTCCGAAGGAAGAGGCAAAAAAGAAGGCGCTGGACGCGATCGAGCAGGTACGCATGAAGGGGTACGAGCAACGAATGCCCGCCCAGCTCTCCGGGGGACAGCAGCAGCGGGTCGCCCTGGCCCGCGCGCTCGTCTCCTCGAATCAGCTGATGGTGCTCGACGAGCCCATCTCCAACCTGGACGCGAATCTGCGGGAGGAGATGCGCTTCGAAATCAAGGAGCTGCAGCGGCGTACGGGCATCACGGTGATCTACATCACCCACGATCAGGAGGTAGCCCTGGCCATCGCCGACAGAATGGCCATTCTGGACCGGAATGGCTACATCCGGCAGATCGGCGTTCCGGAGGATGTCTACAGGAACCCCAAGGACAGCTACATCTACAAGTTTTTGGGGGTCTCCAACTTCATCCCGATCGAACGGCGGGGGCAGGAGTACGTCCTTGACGGTACGGATGGGAAGAAGGCGTTTCCGTATGAAATCCCCGAAGCGCTCCGTGCGGAGAGGCTGTTCGCCGCGTGCCGCCCTGTGGATATCACGGTGGGCGGCGAAGGGCCGATACAGGGATTTGTGAAACACGTGGTTTACCTGGGCAATCTTTTCGAGTACCGCGTCCTCCTTGGAGGGCGGGAGATTCGCGTGCAACAGGACTCCCATGAAGCCTTCAGGGCCGGAGTGCCGGAGGAAGGGCGTCCGTGCGCGCTCTCTTTCAGAAATTTGCGCTTCTACCAGGAAGACGAAGGGGGGCCAGCCTCATGAAGATGTTCGGTCGCAGAGAGGGCAAGCTTGATCTGAACCAGATTCTCATGCTGATCTGCCTGACGATTTTGATCATCACGGTGGCTATGCCCATGATCATGATCGTCTACAACACTTTTTTCTACGGTTTTACGTTCGACTGGAGTATGTTTACGAATGTCGTCATGGACCCCTCGAATGTCGACGCCATGTGGAACACGATTGTGATCGCGTTCTGGGTTACGGTGGTCGGGACTATCGTCGGGGTTTTTTACGCCTGGCTGATCGGCCGGACGAACATCCCCCTCAAAGGGCTGATGAAGACGCTCTTCGTCATCCCGTACATGTTCCCTCCCTTCATCGGGGCGATGGCGTGGGGGCTGCTTCTCTCGCCGCGTTCGGGGTACATCAACAAGCTGTGGATGCTGATGATGGGCACGAGAGAACCTCTTATGAACATCAACAGCATCGCCGGAATCGTCTTCGTCGAGGTCTGCTACTACTTCCCGTTCGTTTTCCTCCAGGTGGTCAGCGCGCTTGAGCGCATGGACCCGACGCTGGAGGAGTCGGCCCGGATTTCCGGGGCGAACCAGCTGTACGTGATCCGGAAGATCACGCTGCCGCTCGTTGTGCCCGCCGTCGCGGCCGGCGCGATGCTCATTCTGATCTCCTCGCTGTCGCATTTCGGCGTTCCGGCGATGCTCGGCTTCTCGCGGGGGATATTCACCCTTCCCACCAAGATCTACGAGCTGATCAACCGTTCGGCCGGGAGCTTCGAGGGAATCCGGCAGGGAGCGGCGCTCTCCATTCTGCTCGTGGTGGTGGTCGTCATCGCGCTCTGGCTGCAGCGAAAGATTTTGAAGGCCGGACACTACGACATCATCCGCGGCAAGAGCATGCGTCCCATGCTGATCAACCTCCGGACGTCCAGGTTTCCGCTGCTGGGCGTCTGCCTCGCCAGTCTGTTCGTAATCGTCATTCTGCCGCTGTATATCATCTTCGCGGTTGGAGGGCTGAAGGCGTACGGGCTGCCGCTCAACCTCGCCAACATGACGCTGGACAACTACTATCACGTCCTTTTCTCCTCGCGGATGGCGCAGGACGCGATCAAGAACAGCTTCTTCCTGGCGATTTCGTCCGCGATTATCGCGATGTTCGTGGGCACCATGATCGCCTACGTGGTGGTGAAGGTGAAGGTGAAGGGAAAGTCGCTTCTTGAAATCCTCGCGCTGCTCCCCTATTCGGTGCCGGGAATCGTTCTCGCCATCGGCGTGATCCTGATGTGGAGCGGCACGTTCTATCTGAACCTGTACAACACCATCTGGATCATCCTGATCGCCTATATCGCGCGGTACGTGGCCTTCGCGATGAAAAGCTCGTCCGCCTCGCTGGAACAGGTGCACTACTCCCTGGAGGAGGCGGCCCGCTCCTGCGGCGCGACGCACCTCGAATCGCTCCGGGACATCACCATCGCGCTGATACGGCCGGGTATGATCGCTGGGTTCTTCCTCATCTTCCTGCCGGCCATGAGGGAGCTGACCACCTCGATTCTGCTCTACGGGCCGTTCTCCCGCACGCTGGGCGTGGCGATTTACGCCATCAACGCCGAGGGGAATATCACCCAGTCGGCGGCGCTGTCCGGTATCGCCATACTGATCATCATGCTCGGTAACCTGGCGCTCCGGTTTGTTACCAAGGACAGGAGGAGCGTCTCATGAGCGAGGTTATCCTGAAGAACGTCACGAAGAAATTTTCCACGAGGACTTTGGGAGAGGTGACCGCGGTCGACGACTTCAATCTGACGATCAGGGAGGGCGAGTGCTTCTCCCTGCTTGGGCCGTCGGGCTGCGGAAAGACGACCACGCTGCGCATGATCGCGGGGTTCGAGGATCTCAGCGACGGGGAGATCTGGATCGGCGACAAACCGGTGTCCGCGAAGAAGCGCAATCTCTACGTGCAACCGGAGGACCGGGGGCTGGGGATGGTCTTCCAGGCCTTCGCCGTCTGGCCGCATCTGAACGTCTTCGAAAATGTGGCCTTCCCTCTGCGGGTGCGGAACGTCGGGAGGAGCGAAATGGATTCCAGGGTCGCGGAGGCCCTCAAACATACCGGACTCGGCGGTCTGGACAGGACGTTTCCTTCGGATCTCTCCGGAGGGCAGCTGCAGCGTATCGCCCTCGCCCGCGCGATTGTCATGAATCCGAAGGTGCTGCTGCTCGACGAGCCGCTGTCGAATCTCGACCCCAAGCTCCGCGAGTCCATGCGTTTCGAGATCAAGGAGCTGCAGCGGCGGTTCAACTTCACCATCATCTACGTGACGCACGACCAGGCCGAGGCGATGGCGCTCTCCGACCGTATGCTGGTGATGGACATGGGCGTGATCCAGCAGATCGACACGCCGACGAACATGTACAACCACCCGGCGAATAAGTTCGTCTACGGCTTCCTGGGGCTTTCCAACTTTATCGACGTGAACATCCGCGATGGGAAGGTGTTCCCGGAAGGCGGATCGGGGCAGCCCTTTCCGTGCGCCATTCCCTCCGACTTCTCCGAGACTTCCGGCACCGTGGCGTCGCACCCCAACGAGATCGACCTGACGGCCGAAGGAGGTTACCGGACCGAGGTCAAGGCCCGCATCTTCCTCGGCGACTACACCGAGTACAGAGTGGACGTGGGGAATCAGGAGGTGCGTATCCAGACCACCGGCGACCGCGGCTTCATGGTGGGAGACAAGGTCGGGCTGGATTTCACCCGCGTGCAGTGGTACTCCCGCGACGACGGCATCAGCGACGCGGAACGGGAACGAAGGAAGGTTATCTAGCATACAGCGGCCCCCGGGGAGCTCTCTCCGGGGGTATTTTTGTACGCTGCGCGGGGGATCGGTCCATCCGGACCTTGATGCAGGCCTTCCGCATCCGGATCCCCGGCGACTATGCTTCGGGAAACTCCCGTATCATGGCTTCGGCCTCGGCCCACGCCACCGGGCGAGAGAAGTAGAACCCCTGCGCCTTGAGACACCCCGCCGCCTTCAGCCAGGAGAGCTGCTCCGCCGTCTCGACTCCCTCGGCAATGATATCCATCCGTAGATTGTGCGCCAGGCCGATGATCGTACGCATCATGTGTTCAGTCTTTTCCGAGCTGAAAAGCCGGCTGACGAACGCTCTGTCCAGCTTCAGGTAGTCGAACGGCAGATGGTTGATGTATTGGAGGGAGGAGTAGCCCGTCCCGAAGTCGTCGAGGGCAATCTTGACGCCGCAGCTCTTCAGGTAGTCCAGCTTCCTGTGCACATCGTCGAGGTTGTCGATCAGCGCGCTCTCGGTCACTTCAATGGTGAAGAGCTTCGGGTCCGCGCCGGTGGTGTCGATGAGGTACTCTACAGTCTCCATCGAGGCGAGTCCGCGGAAGAAGAGCGGCGATCCGTTCGCCGAGAAGAAGAGCCGTGACGAACGCGCCAGATCCCTGGTGCGGACGATCGCGCGGAGCGCGTGCTCCATCATGCAGATATCGATGTTCGGGATAAAACCGGTATGCTCCGCCTGCGGGACGAAGTCGCAGGGAGCGAGCATTCCTCCGCCTTGGCGCATCCAGCGGGCGAGGGTCTCGAAGCCGCATATTTTCTCGGAAACAAGGTCGTAGACGGGCTGAAAGTAGGGGACGAACTCGTGACGCTCCAGTGCGACCTGCAATTCCGCCTGGAGCGTGAGCAGGTTCGGACCGTGCGCGTACTCCTTGACTTCCGGAGCAACGTACCGGGCGATCCGGCCGATGCCGTTCTTCCTGGCCTGCGTCACCGCGTGCAGCGCTGCGTCGATCGCCCCGGAGGCGTTTTTTCCCTCAGAGATATCGACGAGCACTCCGATGCTGGCCGACGGAAAGACGGTCTCGTCCCCCACTTCGCGCGGGGTCGCTATGGCCTTACGGATACTCTCCATCAGGAGCATCTCCTCTTTTTCGCCGCCCTCGGGAAGCGCGAAGAGCAGCGCGAACTCGTCGCCGCTCGTCCTGAAGAGCTGCGCCTCGGGCTCCTGAAACTCTTTGATCTTCTCCGCGATCAGCAGGAGAATCCGATCGCCGTTCAGGTTGCCGACTTGGGCGTTGACCAGCTTGAAGTGGTCCATATTGATGACGGCGAGAGAAAAAGCGCGCGTCCGGGTTGCATCGTTCAGCAGGCGGTTGATCGCCTTGAGGAGCGAGTGGCGGTTGGGCAGCCCGGTAAGGTCGTCGAAATACGCTTTCCGTGCAAGGCGCTCCTCGAACTGCTTGCGCTCCTTCAGGTCGCGCGCCAGAAGAATCGACAGGGAGCGGGCGCCGAACGTGAAGCTCCGGCGGTGCACCTCGACCGGGAGCAGCGAACCGTCCGACCTGACGAACGACGCTTCGAAGATGCTTTGTTCGTTCTTCGTATCCGGATCCTTTTCCGCAGCTTTCTTTCCGGTGCGGGGCTCATCCTCCTTCTTGACGAGAACGGAGGAGAGAGGGGTTCCTTTAAGGTCGGTCCCGTAGCTCAGGGCGGTGTGTGCCGCATCGTTGGCCAGCGTAATGGCGCCGTCGGCGTCGGCGAGAATGAACGGATCGGGGATATTCAACACGAGGTCGTGCAGTGTCTGCAACAGCACATTGAACGAGCGCGAGAGCGCGAAGATCTCTTCGGGCCCCTCTTCGGTCACCCGCAGCGCGAGCGACTCGCCGGCGACGATTCGCTCGGAGACCTCGCGAAGCTTCCGCAGACGGTGCAGAATCACCCTGTCGAGGAGCAGCAGCACCAAGCCGAGAATCCCCGCGCCGGTGAGCAGAATCCAGAGACGCGACGTTTCGACAGCTTTCAGCCCCCGCTGGTAGATGATTCTGGGGGCGTCGATGCGAACAGAGAATTCGTTCCCTCTTCCCTGCCATACAGTTGCGCCGTCTCCTTCTCCGGAAAGGATCCGGACATCTCCCGACGAGCGATCCGGAACATCCGCGGCGAGTCCCGGAAGAACATCGAACTTCGTACCGAGGCTCTCCCGCATCTCGGGCAATAGATTCCCCAGCGCCCTCCCGATGAGGAGCATTCCCTGCGTCGGCCCCGTCCTGTCGGTCCTCAGCACCGGACTGACGCCGAACAGGTAGACTGTATCGCCGAGGAGCAGGATCTCGGCGAACGCTCCGTCGAGGGAGCGCTGCATCAGCGAAGGAACAGCGTTCTTCAGGCTCTTGGACAAGTGATCGGGGAGCTTCCGCTCGGCTGTCCGCTCCCCCTCGAAGAAGGAGAGCAGGAGACGCCGCTCGGTGTCGAAAATCACGAACACCTCCATGCCGGCTGCAAGCATCGTCGGCCCGTCGAACAGATCGTCGAACCTGAGGCTGCAGCCCTTCTCCACGAAGGAGTACATACTGTCCCATGCGCCCCAGTCCGCCGCATAGTTCCGCAACACCCGGAGTTCCTCGTCCAGGCGGTCCTGAACTCTCGCCATATCCTGAATGAAGAAACGCCGCTCCACGTCGTCGAACGCTTTGAGCGTCGTTCGTTCCGATGTGAAGAAGGTCAGCGCAAATACAAGGGCCAGCAAAAACACCATCAGAAGCAAGAACAGTCGGCGTAAGGGCATGGGCGATCTCCTCACAAAGTTTCTTCCGCTGAGAGAGTGCGATCCCAGCAGCCTGAAAGAATATGAAGCATTTCACTTTTGTTATTATCGCCTTGAATGCCCCGCCTCGCAACAAAAACTTTATTCATCGAAAATAACTAATTTTTCCCGAAGAACAGGGCTCAACTTCGCCGCATACTCGCTTGAATATCCCCGAGGAAATTCCTCTTCACAATCGGCCGTGAGCGCAAAAAAGAGTATATAAAGGCTGATCTATATTGACCTATTTTGAGCACAAAAAAAGTGCGCTCCGTATGAGTTCGGAACGCACTGCTACTTCTCCGCAAAACATAGACTTTCTTCGCTTAGAGGACGACTCCTTCGAGGCAACGCTCCAAAATACATCTGAGGCTCCACGCATCCACTGGCTTTGTAATGAAATCATCCATCCCGTTCTCGAGACAGAATGTTCGTGTTTCTTTCTGGACATCGGCGGTGACTGCAATAATCGGAATTCCTGCCTTCGCCGCGCCTCCGGAGGAAACTCTTTCGATCGCGCGGATTTCCGCTACCCGCCTCGCACCCGTCCTTCAGCGGCATCTGCAAATCCATAAATATGATATCGGGCGCCCCGCTTTTAAAAAAACGGACGGCTTCTTCCCCGTCGGATGCCTCGAGAATTCGCGCCCCCGGCACGAGCTTGGCGGTGAGTATCCGAAGCAATCGTCGGTTAAGCCGTTGATCCTCGGCGATGAGGACAACGGCAGGCCGGCTGGTCCACAACGGAAGAGGAGCTCTCCTTTCGGGCGACAGGGCCATCTGCGTTTCTTTCGTTATTTCTTCCGGTTCGACGCCGCACTTGACGCAGAGGGTAAAGAAGAAGCGGCTTCCATCACCCGGTGTGCTTTCCAGCTGGAGACGGCTGTCCATCTTTTGCAGCAGCGCTTCGCAGATTGTTATGCCGAGCCCGACGCCGCCGTACTTTCTGGTGTTGGAGGCGTCGGCCTGAAAAAACGGCTCGAAGAGCTTGTGGTGCACATCCGGATCAATCCCTATGCCGGTGTCCCTGACGGAGAAGGTATAAGAGCATCGATCGTTGTCAAGCGCGACGGACTGAAGCGCAAGTTCGATGAATCCTTTTTCAGTGAACTTGACGGCGTTGCCCAGGAGGTTCACCAGCACCTGCTTCAGACGGAGAGGGTCGACGAAGGCGTACCGCCGGGCGCCCGCTTCGATGCGGAGTTCAAGGCGAAGATCCTTCCGCAGGACGGTTCCGCGGACGGCGTCCACAGCCTTCCGCATAATCTCGAAAACATCGCTCTGGACGTACTCAAGGTCGAACCGGTCGGATTCGATCTTCGAGATGTCCAGCACCTCGCTGATGACTTCAAGGAGCGTGTAGGCGGACGTCCTGATATAGCCGACGTACTCCCGCTGCAGGCTGTTGAGGGGCGTGTCCGCGAGCAGTTCGAGAAAGCCGATCGCGCCGTTGAGCGGCGTGCGGAGCTCGTGGCTGGTATTCGCCAGGAACGAGGTCTTCGCCTTGCTGGCGGCTTCGGCTTGTTGTCCGAGCCACTCGGCGTTCTCCTTGGCGGCACGGAGCGCGTCCTCGGCTAGTTTGCGCTCGGTAATGTCTTCGGCGGAGCAGACGACGTACTCCACGCTGCCGTCGGCGCGGAGTTTCGGAGATTTGTAGATGGAGAGGAGCCGCTGTTCGCCGGAGGCCGAAGGCAGCCACTCTTCGGCGGTAAGCGGTTCCCCGGAGGCGAAGACCTTCCTCGTGCTCTCTCGGCGCCGATCGACAATCTCTTTCGGAAAGACGTCGTACATGTCCCTGAAGGAGAGCTCTTCCTGCTTGAATCCGTGGAACGCCCGCATGCGCCTTGTTGACCGCGCCGTAAGTGTGGTCGCCGATAAGGTACCACACTTGCGTCCGGATGTTGTCGAGCAGGATGCTCCGGTCTTCGAGGATACGCCGTTCGGTTTCCAGTTCCCCGAAGAGCCTTTCCCAGCGTCTCCGGCAGCTTGTCCAGCAGTTCGGAGTTCTTCACCAGATAGTCGAAGGCGCCCAGTTTCATCATCCGTACTGCAAGCTGTTCGTCTCCTTGCCCGGTCATAATGACGAACGGAGGTGGCACGGCGCTCTCTTTCAGCACCGCGATCAGCTCCTGCCCTGACATGTCGGGCAGATTATGATCGATCAGGAGCACCGTTCCGGGCCGCTCGAAGGCTTTCTCCGCGGCTTCGCGTCCGAGGGGACGCATCCCGAACCTGGTACCCGACTCTGCGGAGCCTCCTGACGATCAGGCTTCGCAAGTCTTCGTCGTCCTCGACGACGAGAACGTTTCGTGCCGGGGCGGTCCCCGTGCTCGGCGCATCCATTCATCCTTAGGGTCTCCTCCGCTCTCAATGCACGCCGTTTACCTGAGGCACCTGCACGACGGCAAGGTAGAGCCCCAGCTGGCGAATCGCGTTGACGAAGGCATCGTACTCCACCGGTTTCGTGATGTAGCTGCTGCACCCCAGCTCGTGGCAGCGCTCCACTTCACGGGGGTCGTCGGTCGTGGTGATCATGATCACCGGCATCTTGCGGAGTTCGTGGTCCTCCTTGATTCCTCTTGAGCACCTCCGTGCCGTCCAGCTTTGGCATCCGGATGTCGAGCAGAAGAATGTACGGCGTATGCGAACTCCGGTACGGACCGTCTCCGAGGCGAAAGAGGAAATCGACGATCTCCTGCCCGTCCTTGAAGTGTTTCATTTGGTTGGAGATTCCCCGCGCGCGCCAAATTTTTCAGTATCAGCCCGGCGTGCCCCTCGTCGTCCTCGGCTATGAGTATGATGACTTCCTTGTGCATGCGTTCTTCCTCCTCCATAATCATTCTCCCTTTTTCGACGCTGCAGGCAGCGTTATCGTAAACGTGCTTCCCGTTCCGGGCGCCGATTGCACGGCGACCTCGCCGTCCAGCCTTCCAAGGATCTGCCTGACGATCGTCAGCCCCAGGCCCTCGCCTTCGTTCGCCGAAGGGTTCAACCTGTGAAAGAGCTGGAAGATCTTCTCCTGGTGCTGCGGAGCGATCCCGATGCCGTTGTCCCGCACCAGGTAGACGGCGCGGTCTTGCTCGATCCGCCCCTCGACGACTATTTCCCCCGGACGTTGGGGATCAAGGTACTTCAGCGCGTTGCCCAGAAGGTTCGCGAAAACCTGAGTGAGCTGCACAGCGTCCCCTCTGCACGCCGGCAACGCGCCGACGCAAAGCGTCGCCCCGGCCTCCCTTGATCTGAAATTGCAGAGAGGAGCTCAATTCCGCCATCAGCTCGTTCATATCGACGGGGCCGATGACGAGCGCCGCCCGCCCGAGCCGCGAAAGCTTCAAAAGACCTCTAAGGAGCGCGTCCATCTGCTTTCGCGCTTCCCCTGATACGGCGCAGAGAATCCGCCATGTCGGGGAGCAGAGCGCGTATCGCGCCCTCCCGTTCCGGAGGAGCGAGAGACTCATCGTCCAGCGCGCGGAGAAGATCCTCCACGGAGTACTCCAGTTCGCGACTGTATCCGTCCACGTTGACCAGCGGTGAACGAAGGTCGTGCGACGCTACGTAGACTACTAACTGCTCCAGTTCCTTGTTCTTCGCTTCGATGAGCTGCTCCGCCTTTTTGATGGAGGTGATGTCGGCGGTGACGGTGGCGAAGCTGTTTTCTCCCGGAGAGACGACGGAAATGAAGAAGTGTTTGTCCATCGGGGCGAAGTACGTCTCGAAGGTATGGGGTTCTCCTGTCAGAGCGACCTTGCTGTACTCCTGTAAATACGGGGCCGCCGCCGTGCCGTAGACCTCGGTCGCCAGGTGTCCGACGGCCGCTTCCTCCGGGATTCCGATCGACTTTGTGAACGCGGTGTTGCACCCTGTAATCCGGTAGTTCACAGGCCGGCCCTCGGCGTCGAAGACAAGCTCGTGGAGCGCGACGACCTCCGTCATGGAGGAGAAGAGAGCGCCGAGCTTCCGTTCGCTCTCGCGAAGAGCTTTTTTCCGCCTTCTTCCTTCGCGCGGCGCTGCGCAGCAGCATGATAAGAGCACTTGATTGAAGCAGCAGCGCGACCGCGACAAGAACGGCGATCCAACGGTTCCGTTGCCGCAGCGCTTCTTGCGCCACAACTCTCTCGGTCTCGTCGATAATCAACGAAAGCAGCGCATCCTTACCCTCGATGGAGACCGGAGAAGCATGCACGGGCAACGTTTCGCACGGTTCCGTCGGCCAGGCGGTGCTTGAAGTCGAAAAAGCGGATGTTCCGTCTTCGAGCCTTCTCCATCTCCCTCGCGATCTCCTCCGGGGAGAGAGTGTTGATTTGAGCGATGTGCATTCCCCGAAGCTTCGGGTAGCCGTAGAAACCGATCGCCGCGTGGTTGGAGTCCAGGATGACGCCCGTGTCCGGATCGATGAGCATCATCGGGGTGACATTCTCCGCGAAGAGGTCGTAGCCGAAAAAGAACTTTCGGGAAAGCGTCTCCCAGTTCGAAAGGAGACTTGCCGTATTTCGGTTGACGAGCAACGAATCCGGGGGAAGCAGCGCCTCGGGAATAGCGAACTTCTGAAGCATGGCGGCGTTTGAAGACATAGCGGTTCGGACTTTCGAGCACTACCGGTATGGCGCCCGCGCGCTCTCCGGCGAGAATGCGAAGCGCAAGCGACGCCGCGGCCTCGCCCTGGGAGCGTCCGTGCACAACCTTGCCGCCGACCGCGCCGTGAGGGAGCAGAAAAATCCCAACATCCGAAGATCGGGGCCGAGGTCGCCTCGACAATGAGCTCCATGTTCCCGTGAACGGTGAGCGCGCCCCCCGACGGCGTGAGCAGATACGTCAGCATGAGCACGGCGGAGGATTCCGGGAGCAATTCGCCGAGGCGTTTCTGGAGCGCGTCCGGTTCGAGCTCGTCCAGCCAGACGAAGCGCACGGCATCGCCGAAGGAGGGGGCGATTCGGCGCACCAGCTCCAAATTACGTTTCTCGGTACGCCGAGAGCCCGAAACGACGGCTATGGTCTTCGTCGAACGGCGTAGGCGCAGCACGGCTTCGATCGTCTCCCCGACGGAAATGGCCTCGTTGACGCCCGTGATGTTCGTCATTCCTTCAATATGCTCCGGGGTAAAATCGTTGATGCCGCAAAAGATCTTGGGCACGTCTCCGAAGAGGGCTTCTCCCCTCTTCCGCAGAAAGACGAGCGCGTCGTCGTCCGTGCAGATGATCGCGTCGAAGACGACTCCCCGTTCCGTATACCTGCGCCGGAACAACTCCGTCATCATCTCCTCGTGGGCCCCGTCCCGGGTTGCGTATGCAGTCGAGGTACTCCACAAAAAGTTCGATATCCTTGTCGCCGGAGTTTTGAAGCCCCTCTACAACACCCTGGTGGAGCGAGTCGGTCCATTCGTACCCTTGGTGGAAGGAGTGCAGGAGAAGAATGCGTTTCTCTTCTCCTGCGGCTGCGAAGGCGGACGATGCAAGAAGGGCGAACGCGGCGATGAATACATGCAAGGGAGAGAGGTTTCGGAAAGGGCGGCCTCTGTGGGACATCTCATGCACCAGCCTTCATGGGAAGTATTCTTCGAAGCGGCGCTCCTTCACAAGTACAAAGACAACGCTGCGCCATGTTTCATGTATTGTATCATTTCTTCGTCATCCAGAGGACGTTCGTCGGACATTGCCCGCCCGCTTGAATGCCGGCGATGCCCTGGAGATCCTCCAAGGAAGACGGGAGCATTGCTTCATTGAGATATTCAGAGTAAACCCTCCGAATTGTCAACTGTAAAGTTTTCCAATTCAAGAACTGTAGGTCTTTTCGATGTATCTTGCTTCTTTCGAGTGCATAATCATCCGCAATAACTCTTTAAACCCGCTCTGAAGCGAATGTCGCCGACTCGTACATCAACGGAGCCTGCGCAGGGGGGGCGCCTTCACAAAAATGCTCTTTAAAAATTACGTTTCGAAAAGGAGGAAGATGCTATGAATACGCTTCGGGGCAGACTGATCGGGATATTTCTTCTGGTTTCACTCACGGCGGTGGCCGTCGTCGGCCTGATCGCCGTGAACAGGTCGCAAAGGGCTATCATGGAGGCGGCGTGGAAA
Organism: Aminobacteriaceae bacterium; assembly: GCA_963668335.2. GTDB lineage: Bacteria > Synergistota > Synergistia > Synergistales > Aminobacteriaceae > JAAYLU01. Next base: position 47,339 of record CAXXRY010000013.1, read on the forward strand.
GAAGGGGACGCGCTCGCTTCCGGCCTTTCCGAGAAGGTCAGCGCCTATCTTCGCGAACGGGCGATGATTATCTCGGACACAGGCTGAAAGACATGTCGTCCGGTCGATGAACTGGGCTGAACAGCAACCATCGCTCCTTCCGCTGTACGACCAGTACAATTTCGCCAATATTTTTATCGCAAGCCTTGACGGCACGATCAGCGACGTTCGCGACGGCCCTCAGCAAACGAATATCAAAGACAGAGAGTACTTCATCCGGGCGGTCAAAGAGAAAAAGTCGGCGATCTCCGAACCGGTTGTTCACAGAGTCACCGGAAGCGATGACGATTTTTTACGCTTCTCCCATCATCGTCGACCAAAAAGTCGTCGGCGTTCTTGTGGCGGCGGAATCCTTGGAAACGATCTCCAAGGAGGTTACCTCTCTCGTCTGGGGAGAGAGCGGATACGCCTATCTCATCGACAAGTCCGGCGTGCTTGTGGCGCACCCGGTAACCGATCTGCTGGGCAAACTCAGCTTGACGGTCGAGAGCGAGCGCGTCTCCTCCGAGCTGGCAAACGGGGATGCGCGACGGCCTGACGGGAAAAGCCGGAAGAGTGGAGTACTTCTTCAACGGCAGAAACCAGATGAACGCCTACGCCCCCGTTTCCTTTACGGGGTGGCTCGCCGCCGTGACGACGCCGACGCAGGAGTTCCTTGCGCCGGTGCGTGTCATCCGGAATGCGATCTGGATCGCGGTCGCGGTGATCGCGCTCGTCGTCGTGCTGGTTTCTCTCTGGGTGGCGAACAGCATCGCCAAACCGGTCAAGGCAGTGGCGGAGAAAATGGACGCCGTCTCCAAGGGCGATCTGACCTCGACGATCGAACTGAAGAGCGGTATGAAGGAGATCACCCTTCTTGTCGGCGCGGTGAATTCGATGATTACGATCGTCTCCGGCTCCATCCGCGAGATTCTGGAGACAGCGCAGCACGTGCTGGCGAAAGCGGAAGATTTGAGCGCGGCCGCCGAGGAGTCAACCGCCGCGATAGAGGAAGTGCTCGCGATCACGGAGAAGACGAGCGCGCAGACGGAGAACGCCGCAGCGGCGGTCGAGGAGACGAACGCGGGCGTCGAGGAGGTCGCCTCCGGAGCGCAAGCGGGCGGCGCAAGCCGCATCCGAGGCGGGCGAAGGTGCAGCGGCGGTTTCCGATGCCGCGCAGAAGGGCGGCGACTCCGTGGAGGAGATGGCCGTCATGATCACGAAGACCGCGAAGGCGGGCGAGCAGGTCGGAAGCGCGGTGGAGAACCTGGCCGGAACGGTGAAGAACATCTCCGGGTTCGTGGCCACCATCACGCAGATCGCCGACCAAACGAACCTGCTGGCGCTGAATTGCGGCCATCGAAGCCGCCCCGCGCGGGCGAAGCCGGACGAGGTTTCGCCGTCGTCGCCGAGGAGGTCCGTAAACTCGCGGAGGAGTCGAACCGCGCCGCGGGGCGAGGTGGGCAAGCTGATCGGCGAGATCACCTCGCGGACGGAGAGCGCGCTGAGAGACTCCGCCGGGTCGTCGAAGATCCTGAAGGAGCTTGTGGAGAAGGCATCCGATACGAGAGACGTGATCAACGATGTGGTGAAGCGTATGAACAACGTGACGGAGAACATCCAGACCATAGCGGCGACGGTGGAGGAGCAGTCGGCGAGCGCACAGGAGATGACGGCGGGGATGGACAGCGTCTCGAAGTCGAGCATCGAAATCGCCGAGCAGGTGGGTGGAGTGAACCGCTCGATGCAGGAGCAGAGCAAGGTTGTCGAGGCGATCGCGGCGGCTTCGGAAGAGCTTGTGAACATGGGCGAGATGCTGCAACAGGCGGTCGCGCGTTTCAAAGTAACACAGGAGAGCAAAGGGTTGGCGCTGAAGAGGCACTGAGAGAACGCGAGAATAACAACGATCAAAGCGCGGCGCGTTTCACGCCGCGCTTTGATCGTTTCTGAACAAGAGACAGTTCCTGCTCCAAGAGGATATGCGACGACCGATGCGGTGCTACAATAGAAAAAGAATCTTTTTTCAATGTGTTTGTCGACTCGTCCCGGTCCATCGGAAAAAACGCCGGCAAACGCCTCCGACAGAGGGGAAATCTCATTCGGAGAGAGGAGAGAGAACCCTTGAAAACAGGATTGTCCGCGCGCATACGCGCTCTTTCGACGGGAAAGACCGCCCTGCTCATCGGCGGAGCGCTCGCTCTTCTTCTCGCAGTCGGAGTTCTCGACATACAGGAGCTGTTTCAAAGGGCCCTTCTAAAGGCGCATACCGCAGGAGCGGCCGGAGCGCTGATCCTCTTCGCGCTCTACATCGTCTTCAGCCTCCTCATGTTCCCAGCGCTCTTTCTTACCATCGGCGCGGGTACGATCTTCGGCCTTTTCAAGGGGAGCGTACTCGCTTCCTTCGGGGCCGCGGCCGGCGCTTCGGCGGCCTTTTTGGCCGGGCGCTATCTGACCCGCGAGCGAATCTCCCGCCGTTTCGGGCACAACGAGACGTTCCGACTCATCGACGAGGCCGTGGCTGCGGAGGGGTGGAAGATCGTCTTCTTGACGCGCCTTTCTCCGGTGTTTCCGTTCAATGTTCAAAACTACCTGTACGGCCTCTCCGGCGTCTCCTTCCGCGACTACCTCCTCGCGTCGTGGGCGGGGATGATCCCCGGGACCATAATGTACGCTTATATAGGCTCGCTGGCAGCGGATTTCGCCTCGCTGGGGGGCGAAGAACGTGTCCGCACGCCATTCGAGTGGGCGCTCACGGTTGCGTGTTTTGCCGCAACGGCAGGGCTTGCCGTCTATGTCGCCCGCATCGCGCGGAAAGCGCTCAAAAAGCGCATCCCGCCCTCGGGACAATCAGAGGAGTGTACGCCATGAAGGAGCTACCCGACAGCAGCGCGTCGTTTCTTCCACGATGAGCACAACCGGAAGCTCCTGTCCTTCGTCCGTCCGGAGGAGTGGCGGTCGCCCGAATCGTGCTCCATGTACAATCTGGTAGTCGTCGGCACCGGGACGGCGGGGCTCATCTCCGCCCTGGGGTGCGCCGTCCTCGGAGGCAGGGTGGCGCTTGTGGAGCGACGCCTTATGGGGGGAGACTGCTTGAATATCGGCTGCGTCCCCTCGAAGAGCCTGCCCCGCGCCGCTGCGGAGATGCGTCATGCGGAACACTTCGGACTGACCCCCTCCGAAAAGGAGCAACCGACTTTCCACGCGTTATGGAGCGGCTCCGGCGCATCCGGGCCTCCATCGCGGCGAACGATTCCGTCGCGCGCTACACATCCCTCGGCGTGGACGTCTTCTTCGGCGACGCATCATTCGAGAACGGTTCCACAATCACAGTCGGCGGAAAGAAACTCCGCTAAAAAAGGCGATCATCGCGGTCGCCATCCGCAGGGCAGCAGGCGAATGGAACATAAGAAGGTTGACGCCCGTTGTCGCGGGACTGCTCGCAAGGTGGCTGAAGTTTCAGCGGCTAGACGCTATGCCTCTCGACGCTGGAACTTTCTCCTAAGTTCCGAGAAACATACCGCCTAGCCCCGGCGAAGCTCCGTCCACAAGTCAGTCGGCTTCCTGCATCTCAGCACACCCTCGATGATACGCTTCTAGAACCACTGAGATGTCACTCGCGGGCTCGGCAACCATGATCGAAATGATTGTCGGCAACGATCTTGTTCACTTTCAGTTCTATCTACTCTGCGTTGATCACATACGCCTTCATCTCGTCAACGGACATGCCTTCAAGTCCGAGTGAACGCAAGTTCCTGCCGCTCACCCTGTAATCACACTTGTGAATACATCCCGCCAGAATAACGATAGCGTCCATAAGAGGTGTTTCAACCCCGGCAATCCTTCCCAGTTCTGAAAGAGGAACAAGTCCGGTGGGGACGTCTTCGCTGATATATCTGGAGAAAGGATCCTTCGGCGCTGGGATACCGCGATACTGCTCCTGCCGTTGCACAGCTTCATAAAGGCTGATGGTGTCACTTGTTTTAGCACCATAGACATCTTCAAGCCATACCTTGACCCCCATGGTCTTTACCTTCATAGCAGCGGCAATAGCCGTTCTCTCCAGATCCAAGCGCTCCAGAACATTCGCGACGGAGGGAGATATCCCCTGCATATAGTGTTCGAAGTTCTCTCCGGCGTCTATCCTGGCAATGTTGAGGATCGCCGGTATCGGATGAAACACCGACCCTATGTTCATGAGACTTGTTTCGAGTACATTCTCCGCAGCGATAAACTGAGGGAACCACGGCTGAAGAAGCTTGACGACCTCGCCCGTCTTCGCGGCGGGGAGTGCCGCAAGCGGCATGTGCTGCTTGACTTTGTACACTGAAGTCTCAGCGTGCAGCCCCTTCCTGCAGGCGAAGATAAGTGACTGCGCCTCGGCAACGGTGAACTTCGCGTTGGGAGCATGTTCTTTGACCGCTTTCCGGAACTCGATGGCGCCTGCAGTTCTGCCAGGATTCAGCACGACCGTCTGCCCTTCGGAGAGAAGATGAGCGCATGCAGCGGCAACCTCCCGATGTGCGGATGCAGGTGTTGCGACCATGATGATTTCGCTGCCTGCAAGAGCCGCTTCGATATCCGACGAGATGACATTAAAGCGGGCAACCCCGTTCAACGAAGGGCTTTTCAATGTAGCTCCGCCTGCATTGCGAACATCGACAAGCGTCTCCTCGACTTTATCGTAAAGATTGACCCGGCATCCTTTTAAAGCCATCCAAGCGGCGATGCTGAGTCCTCCGTTTCCCGCTCCGATTACACTGACATTACTCATTAATAATCCCCCTAGGGCACGTCGTCTTCTGCTTCGCACTCACGCGCTTTTTTTTTGAGTTTTTAACTGAAAGGTACACAACAACCAATGCGACAAGACCTGCCGCGTCCGAAATCCATCCCGGATATATGAGCACGAGCGCCGCTCCTCCAAGGAGCACTCTCTCGAATAGCACGAGACTTCCAAAGAAAAAATAGTTCTCAAGACAGGCGGAGAGCGCCAATACACCAAGAACGGCGGTCAATATCGCCGGCAAAGCTCGAAATACCGTGGTGTCCAGCAATAACAACTCGGGTTGCACTGCGAAGACATATGGAAGGATGAATGCGGCCGAAGCGAGTTTCAAACCATGAAACGCTGTTTTTACCGAGTCGCCTTTTGCAATAGCCGCAGCAAGATAGGAGCTCAACGCGACGGGCGGAGTCACTGCGGCCATACATCCGAAGTAGAAGATGAACAGATGAGCCGCGACGACGGGAACGTTCATCATAACCAGGGCCGGCGCAACCATGGCGCCCAAAATGATATACAGGGCCGTCGTCGGCATCCCCATCCCCATGATGATGGAAGCGAGCATCGTCAAAAAGAGCGCCGGACACAGATGTCCTCCAGCCAAGACGACGATAAAGTCGGCAAACTTCAGTCCCAGTCCCGTCAACGTGACGGTGCCGACGATCAGTCCCGCTACGGCGCATGCGGAGATGACACTCAAAGAGGTTACAGCACCGGATTCGAGAGCGGACAGAAATTTCTTCGGCGTCATTCGCGTCTCCTTGCGTAAAAAGCTCACCAGAACGACGAACACGACTGCTGTGAAGGAGGCTTTTATCGGTGAATAGCCGACAATAAGCATGTAGACGATACTAAGCGGCGCGAGTAGGAGGAAACCTCCTTTTTTTAATACCGTGAAAAAGTTAGGAAGCTCGTTTTTTGCAAGTCCTCTCAGCCCCATCTTCGCAGCTTCCAGATCAACCATGAGGAAAACGGCGAAATAGTACAGAATCGCCGGTATGGCGGCGTGGACAATCAACTTACCGTATGGAACACCCGTCATTTCGGCCATTATGAATGCGGCAGCTCCCATAATCGGCGGCATGATCTGTCCACCCGTAGATGCGGCGGCTTCGACACCGGCGGCGAATTCAGGTTTATAACCGACACTCTTCATAAGTGGAATGGTGAATGTCCCGGTCCCCGCGACATTGGCAAATGAACTCCCCGAAATAGTCCCCATAAGGCCGCTGGCCACGACCGCCGCTTTGCCCGGCCCTCCGCGATAACGTCCCGTGATGGAAAACGCGAGATCGATAAACGCCTGTGCTCCCCCGGTTTCCGTCAGGAAGGAACCGAGAAGAATAAAGACAAAGACGAAGGTGGAAGTCACATAGATTGCAACGCCGTAGATTCCCTCGCTTGTCAGGAACATGTGCTCTATGACTCGAACGAGATCGTAACGCCTGTGTCCGAGCATCCCTGGGATAAGATGGCCGTAAAGGGCGTACACAAGGAATGCAACAGCAACTATGACCAGCGGCCACCCCATTGTGCGCCGCGTGGCCTCCAGGATAAGGAGAATCATTATCCCTCCGATCACTATATCCCTTTGGAGAGGCACTCCCGCGCGCAATACGATGCTCATATAATCCCCGGCGAGATAGGCGCCGACACAAAGAGAGAAAAGAGTCGCAGCCATGTCGAACCAGAGAAGGCGTTTTTTATTTTTACAGGAAAATGGATACACAAGAAACGTCAGCGCCATGGCGAAAGAAAGATGAATCGGGCGGAGTTGCAATTGAGGAAGCATATACACTCCAGACGAGAACAGATGGAAAAGAGACATGGATACGCCGAGAACCGAAACAAGTAGAGCCATCCATCCTGTAAGCGCTCGTTTGTTGTCGAGCTTCTCATTGATCTTTTGGAGCTGCTTTTCGAAATCGCCATCAACGTTCTGCTGCTTCTTCAGAAAAAACATCGACCTCACCCCTCAAAAGGAATTCCCACAATGCAACTCGCTCCGTAAAAAAATCAAGTCGATCAAGCTCGCCCACGGTTAACGTCAAATCGATTTCTCGCGAGCAGTCATCCAACAAAAGACGAGGACGGGTTATGTAGCTGACTCTGAAGGGGATCGTCCCGACGACGCGTTCCATCCCCTCGATAACGATAAAACCATCTTCGAAACGGACATCTTCGCTGAATGTGGAGGGAACTCCCCATCCTAAATCCTGCAGTCGCGTTCCCTTCAGAAAAATTTTCCCATCACGTGAAATTGCGTAGTATTCATAGACAGGCGTCAAGTGCACCGAGTGGCGAATAAGGGTCGCGAACGAGTAGCCAGCATCGACTTTCCGCCGAAAAAGCGCCTCGTTTCTGTCCATGCTCCGAATTACAAGCACCGTTACGGGAGAGGAAATAAACACGACCGCGATGAAGGAGAAAACAACAACACATATCGCAACCTTCTTCATAAAACAACGCGCCTTTCATCGGAGAAGCACGACGCCCGGCGCCGCCGGGCGTCGTGGCAATGGATCACCTTATTTCAAAAGACCAACCGATCTATAGAATTTTTCGGCGCCTGGATGAAGCGGAATGGACATGGCATTCAAAGCCGTATCGAGCCTGATCATTTTTCCCTGTGCGTGCGATGCCGACAGCTCGTCGAGATTGCTGAAAACGGCCTTGAGGATATTGAAAACAAGTTCTTCGGGGACATCGGCTTCCACACTGAGAATAGCAGGACTTGCCACGGTCACGACATCTTCATCAACACCGCGGTAGATTCCCCCGGGAATGACTATCATCACCAGATACGGGATATCGACAAGGAACTTTTCCATAACATCCCTGTCGACGTTCAAAAGCTGCACATGCAGACTGGCCGAGGCATCGACAACAGCTGAAGTGGGAATCCCCGATCCGACTATGGCACAGTCGATCAACCTGTCTTTTAGCGCAGTAACGGCCTCTCCGAAATTGAGAAACTGTTCGTCGATATCGTCGTACGTGATTCCGTGCGCTTCAAGAACCATGTTCGCTGTACGCTCGGTGCCGCTTCCCGGTGCGCCCACGGCCACCTTTTTCCCCTTGAGATCGCGCATGGTTTTCAGCCCCGAATCCTGAAGAACAATGAACTGAAAAACTTCCGGATAAAGAGATACCATGCCTCGGATATTTTTGACAGGAGCATCCTTGAAAGGCTCGTGCCCCTCATAAGCCCCCCATGACGTATTGGAAGCAGCCATAATAAATTCCACTCGTTTGCTCTGGAGCATTCTGATATTCGCTACGGACGCTCCTGTCGACTCGGCGGTAAGTTCAAGATCCGGCACATGTTTCATCACAATCGACGCAATCGCCGAACCAATCGGATAGTACGTCCCCGCCGTCCCTCCCGTAGCCAACGAGAGTCGGTCCACTGCACCCGCTGTTGCCGCAACACCAAGCAACATAACAACAATAAACAACACCGCGCTCTTCTTGATCCTCATTTTTCCCCCTCCTTAAATTTTGAAGCATGATACTTCCAATCACGACCATACAGTCATCCGAAAAAACAAAGCGATAAAAAGATCACGAACACAAAAACGTTTAAAGAAAAAATGATCTTAAAAAACATCTTTTCTTTTAAAAAAGACACTTTATCAAATCATTTTTTCAATATACCGAACGTCCCGCAAGCTGTCAATATTGTGAAGGTAAGAACTTTATTGCATAATGTATACAAAAATCCGTAAACAGTTTCCTTTTAAGAAGACGCTGAGAAAAATAGGAGTCTTCTATTCGCCCCTCTTTCGATACACCGGGGTCATCGTGTAGAATGTTTTTTAGAAAGATTTCTTTGAAAAAAAGTCTGAGAAATTCTCTGCAATACCGGGTCGGCATTGCGACTCTTCAACGAGTTCAAAGGAGGAAGCGCTTGTGAAAAAAACGCCTGAAGCGAAACTGGAGAGATTCACCGGCGGTATTTTCCAGCATTTACGGGCATTAAAAAAGGATCTACCTCGTCAGCAGAGGGCGATTTGCGAGTATCTCTTGAACAACTATCAGCATGCGGCGTTTCTAACTGCGGAAGATCTGGCGAAAGCGACCATGACAAGCACGGCGACAGTCCTCCGGACTATTGCACGGCTCGGTTTCGCTAGTTTTTCATCGTTCCGGGAAGAACTGCAGAAGGTTATCTATACCTCGACGATCCCTCCCTTGGACAGATTGCGCGATACGTTCACAGGATTCGACGAGAGCACTGTGCTTGAAGCAATCATAGAGGAAAATATTCAAAACCTGAGGGCTATGAAGAGTCGTCATCTCTCGGAAAGTTTTCCTCGGGCGCTCGGTTTAATTGAAAAAGCCAGACGAGTTTATATTATCGGACTGCGTTCCACAAAAGGAATCGCTTTATATTTGCACGCGCTCCTGCAACAGTTTCTTCCGGATATATTCCTCGTGGATGCCACCGGGACGGATACAATGCTTGACGTTCTTCTTGATGCATCCGAAGCCGACGTTGTTATAGCGTTGATGGCAGGAAGTCCCCATTACACGAAACGGACCATTTCCTGCGTTCAATACGCCCATGAAAACAGTATACCGACCATTTTGATCACAAACAGCCTTTCCAGCGCCGCAGCGCCTCTTGCAACCGAGCTGTTGCTTGCACCGCAAAACACAAGCCACTACAGTTCGGTCTCTCTGATGACGGTATGCGACGCCCTTGTGGCAGCTCTCGGATCGAAGAAGATAGACATCGCACGTAAAAAAATCGATAAACTCGGCAATTTGCTTTCCTCCTACGAAATTTCGATTTGAAAAACGGCCTGCGCTCATACTTCGTCAAACGAAGCTACACGAACATCAGCTCGACTTCCTTCAGGTAGCGCTCTTCAAGCGTGCGGGCGATGGTACGGATTATGTTCCGGCGCATCTCCAGCTCCACCGGCAGCGTGGGGTCCTGGTGCGCCTCGTTCACCCGCGTCCCTACGACGAAGCGTATCCGGTCGCTCTCCTCCAGAAGCGCGGCGAGGCGCGATGCCGAGGTCTTCTCGCGGGTAATCTTCTTCCCTTCGAGAATCCTGGAGACCTCCGTCAGTGTGAGAATGCCTTCGGTGATCAGGTCGGTCCCCTCCATGACGGAGATCGGCGGCAGACCGCCGCGCGCGGTCGCCAGGTCGGTGACGAGCGAACGCCCCAGTTCGCGGGCCACGATCTCCGCGGTCGTGCCGCCACATACTGCCCTTCGTCCGTCGAAGGCATCCAGCATCCGGGCGTATTCGCCGTCCCGCTTCTTCTCGAACGGCGGCCCGGAAAGGACGAGCAGCTTTCTCGGCGAGCGGAAGTACATCACGGCGCAGGTGACGTCGTCCCCGGCGCACTCGTGCGGCTCCCTGACGAGCGCCTCGGAGACTACGCGCTTCGACAGCTCCCGCGACGAGATACCCGGGTGCTCCTGAATCGTGTTGAGGATAAAGGCGGCGCACTTCTCCTGCCCCCACCCCGTCGGGTTGGCCCACGATCCCATTCCGGCCTGCGTCACCCCGTCGGAGAAGAGGATGATCCGGTCCTCGGGGCGGGCGAAGAACTCGTTCACCGTAATCTTGCGGTCCTTCCAGCGGGAGGAGGCCATCTCCCTCTTTCCGGGGGCGAGGAGCCTTCCGTTCCGCACCAGCATGAAGGAGGGGTTATCCATCTCGATCACCCTCGTCCAGCCGTGGAGCACCGCGTCGACGATCGTGAAGGTAGCATAGCTGATGCCGCGCTTCTTGCAGACGGGAAGGGCGTCCATCATCACCTCCGCTGAACGGAGGATCTCCGTATCCCCCTCCATGAAGCGGAGCGCCATCGTCCCGGTCATCGACGAGAGAATACTTGCCTTCACCCCGCTGCCGAGCCCGTCGGAGAGTACCGAGACCACCCTGTTCCGCCCCGGTATTTTACGGGAGAAGAAGCTGTCGCCGCAGACGTACTGTCCGGCCTTCTTCCGCTGGTCGAAATCGACGTCGAGGAAGAGCGGCTCTTCCTGTTTCATCGCGCTTCCTCCTGCGGGACGTCTTCCTCGGTCTCGGAATACCCCTCTGCGATGGACCGAAGCAGCATCTCCGTGTCCGCCATGTGCTCCCCCAGCCTGCACGCGATCTCCTGGACCGTGAGGATGTTCCGTTCGATGACCTCCGCGGCGCGCTGGGCGATCTTGTCGCGTTTCAGCTCTTTGTGGGTAACGTCGAGCATCACGGCTCCGACGGTCTCGCCCGGCTCTATGGGGAAGAGCGTGATGTCCAGCAGCGTTTCGCCGGTGCGGTAGTGGTCGAGGTGGATGTCCTGCCCCTTTTCGAGCACGAGTTCGAAGAGGTGGGTGAAGGGCAGGATTCTGCCGAGGATGCACCCCTTCAGCCCCGGCTCGGCCCGGTAGACGAGCATCGCGCTCTCGCCGAAAAGACGGGCGAAGCGCTCGTTGCACTCGACGATGTGCAGACTTTTATCCACGATCACGACTCCGGAGGGCATGGTCCGCAACAGCGCGTTCGCCTTCTTCTGCGCCTGGTTTCGCATGTGGATGACGCACATCTCAGGCTCCGCCCGCCCAAGCGCCAGCGCGGCGGCGAGCTCCCGGCAGGAAGCGTAGCCGCACCCTCCGCAGTTCACCTCGTCCTCCGGGCGCGTCTTCCCGATGCGTCGAAGCGCCTCTTTCATCTCGTCCTCCCGCATCGCGGACCCTTCCTCCTCAAGGAAGATGGTGTGCCTGGGAGCGTTCGAGAGATTGGCGTAGGCCTCGACGCGATTGCGCCGGAGAAGCCCCGGCTCGTCCCACGTGCCGCCCGGCCCGTTGATGCACCCTCCAAGACAGGCGAAACACTCCAGGAAGACGGGCGCCCCCAATCCTTCGGGAGAGAGCCCCCTAAGATAGCGACGCAGGTTCTGCAACCCGGAGACCGTGACGAAGCGAACCCGCTTGTCCACTCCGTTCGCACGGATCATGTCGCACATCCCCCCCTCGACCGGGTAGAGGAATCCGTCGCCGGTGGGCTCGGGGAAAAAGTGATCCTCCGGCTTCGGAACGCACTTCTCCGGTGCGACCGATTCATCGTGAAGCCAGCGGCGTAATTCGCGGAAGGTCAGCGCGGCGTCGATGGTCCTCACCGACCTGTCCGACTCGTCCTTGCGGGCGATGCAGGGGCCGATGAAGACGACGGCGCCTTCGGGATCCACGCGCTCCTTGAAGATACGACAGTGCGCCTCGACCGGGGAAGGGACCGTGGAGAGGCTTCCCAACAGTTCTGGGAGGTAACGCTCCACGTACGACACCACGCTGGGGCAGGTGGTGGAGAGAAAAAGTCCCGGCTGCGCCTCCGAGAGCGTCTTCGCAAGCGATTCGCAGACCGCCTGCGCCCCGAGCGCGGTCTCCCCCACGCCCGTAAAACCGAGTTGCTTCAGTGCCGCTACGAGCGAGCCCGAGTCAAGACCGGGAAATTCGCAGGCCCACGTCGGGGCCATAGAGGCGTACACTCTGCGCCCGGAGGTGATCATCCGCTTCACGAAAGGAACGTCGAAGCGCGGCTTCACGGCCTGGAAGGGGCAGACCTCCACGCAGCGGCCACACGCGACGCAGAGTTCGGGGATCACGGCCGCCTGCCCCCGCTCTACCCGGATCGCCTTCACCGGACACTCGCGGATGCAGCGATAGCAGCCCTGACACTCCTCTCCGAAAGAAATGACGTCGGAACGGACGATCGGCTCGTTCATTGCGCGTCTCCCCCTTCCGGAAACTCACTTCGGAGAATCTCCACAACGCTCTCCGGGGTCACCCGCTCGTAGCTCCTGGAACCAACCTGCACGACGGGACCGCGCGAACACTTTCCTTCGCAGCGGCTCCCCTTCAGAAAGACCCGGGCGTGCAGCTTCCGCTCCTCTATGTACCTCCGCACTACCTCGAGAGTTTTCGCGTTTCCTCTTGCGAAGCACGAACTCCCCATGCAGAGGACTATTTCCTTCTTCTCTCCCGCACCGTTCATGACGGTCGCCTCCTCAAAGTGATCATCATCACCATCATACACTGAAGTTATATTTTTCACAAATAGAATGTGCAAAAAAAGCCGGGAAGATTCCCGGCATCGTATGGCTGCATTGTTCCCGCGGTTCTTCCGCGAAGGAGAGCTAGAGATTCTTCCAGTGCTTGAACCCCTCGCCCACCACTTCGGCGACGTCGGCCATGATGATGAACGCATTCGGATCCACGGAGACGGTGAAGAGCTTCAGTTCCATCGCCTGTCGGCGGTTGAGCACCACCATGATCATCGGGCGTTCGGCTCCGGTATAGGCGCCTTCGCCCCTGATGATCGTGGCTCCTTTCTCCATGTCCTCGACGATAAAGCGTTTGACGTCTTCCATCTTCGATGTGATGACGGTAACCTGTTTCCTTCGGTCAAATGACTTGAGTACGCTGTCGATGGTGACACTCTCCGCATAGAGCAGCACTCCGCCCATGAGGAGCTGTTCGAGATCCACGGCGAACCACGAAAGGAAGAGAATCGCCGTGTTTATATAGAAGGAAAACATTCCCATGTCGACGCCCCAACGCCTCTTCGCGGCGGCGACGACGACGTCGGTTCCGCCCGTCGAGCCTCCGACGCGGAAGACGAGTCCCATGCCGATCCCGCTGCTCACGCCTCCCAGCAGCGCCGCAAGAAACGTGTTTCCGAGCACGGGATAGTGGAAGAGTTCGAAAAAGGCAACCGCACCCGAGGAGAGCATCGAAACATAGAGCGTCCAGAGAACGAAGCGCGGAGAGAGCACGCGCCACCCCCAGGCCAACAGCAGCAAGTTTCCCGCGGCGATCACCCATGCGGGGGAAACGTCGAAGACATAACGGGCGAGCAGCGCGATTCCCGAGAGCCCGGCCCCTGCGAAGCGGTACGGAACAACGAGCGCGATGATCGAGAAGCTCATCAGCACAGCACCGAACGTTGCGTACCAGAAGGTGCTCCACTCCGCCCTGACCAGTTCGGCGAACTGCGTCAAGAGTTTTCGGATGTTAAAACGTTCCATGGATCATTCCTTTAACCTGAGAAAAACGAAGTTACACTAAAGAATTTCATCGTGCAACGCGTCCTGTTTCCTCAGAAGGGCTTTGAAACTCCTTCACAATACGTCGATCAATCCATCGTTTCAGCAGGAGTGTGAAGCGGCCCATGACGACGAGCGGCTTCCTGACAAGTAATCCCGTCTTTCCAAGGTTTAAAATCGTGAACGGCGCCTTCTTCGGAACAAACGGACGCATGGGCGCTCCCGAGAGGTACGCCAGAAGATTCGCGAAGAGCACCGGCCCCTGCCGGAGGGCATGGGCAACGGAGCGCTCCAGCTCCATGGGCTGAAAGGCGACGCAGTCCCCTCCGCCGAATATACCTTTCGCCGAGAGGGATTGAAGGTACTCGTCGACGATCACGGCTCCCTCGTCGTCTACCTCGAGCCCTGATTCCGTCAGCACTTTCGACGGGCGCGCGCCGGTTGCGACTACCAGAAAATCGGCCTCTCCCGTCGAACCGTCCGAGTAGACGAGCGTATCGCCGGAAACAAGCGTTGTGCGCCGTTCCGAAACCTCGACCCCCATCCTCTGGAGTTCGGCCGCTACAAGCTGACGCGCTTTCAGGGGGAAGTAGGGCAAAAGCCCTGCCGCTCCCGTCGTGAGTGTGATTCGAAGAGAGCGTCCGTGCCGTCGGACCAATTCGTACACGTTTGCTGCCGCCTCGCAGCCCGAAGGGCCTCCTCCGGCAACAGCAAGGTGCGGTTTCTCATCAGGAGACAGGGCGAGTACCCGCCTTCGCAGTTCAAGGAGGGAGGAGATGGACCTGACCGCAAAGACACGCCCCGGCGAGCCGCCGAGCAGAGCCGATGGGATTTCGCTGCCGATATTCAAAGAGAGCGCGTCAAAGAAAAGCTCCTCCCCGCTCTCCGTTCGTACACAATGTTCCTGCGGATGCACGGAAGCGACCTTCCCCTCAAGGAAACACCCTCCTCCGCTCTCGACAAGGGCGCGCACATCTACGGTCAACTGCTTCATTCCGTCTGAATCGCCGAGTACATCCGGCCCCGTCCCGAAATACCGGAGGGACGCAGAAGAGATTACAGTCACATCGATCCCGCTGCGGAGAAATCGTTCGATACGCGCCAGGCTAAACAGGTGGGCGTGCCCGGCGCCTACGAGGAGCAGACGTTTTCTTCTCCCTGGATCATTCGTTTTCATGCGCAACCTCCTTTCCTGAACACACTGGTTTCAAACCATGAAAAGCATTATAAACCATGAGAGCAAGCGATATCTTCAGACTTCTCGAATTCAGGCGATAAGAGCGGCGCGGGAAATATGTTTGCTTTGGACCACGGCAACCGGTATGAGCGAGGCAATACACATGGATCAGGGAAGAAGGGAAAGTTTTTTAAAGAGAAGGGCGCGCTCCGGGCTGAGGGAAATAATGCCGGCGGAGCGCGCCCTTCGGGATCAACCGGCGATCAGGAGCGCGAGCCAGGGAACGAAATTGAAGACCAGTATCAGGATTTTATAAATCCCCATGAAAAAGTATATCACTGTGTCAAATGAATCTCTGTCCAGGGTGAACCACTTGCGGTGGAAAGAATAGAGCATGTCGCCGGCAAAAATGAATCCCAGAAAAAAGCCTCCAAGAATAAAGAAATTCAAAAAGGTGCACCAGAAAAAAAACCAACGCAAAGTACCGACATCCATTGCAAACCCTCCTTTTGTTTTGATCGGTCCGACCTGAATACCCCCGGGGGACCGGAGGTATTACTGGAAAGACGAACACTCGCACATCCTTCTCAGTCATCGCTCCACCGCTCATAGTACCCTTGACTGACGTTTTCTTCAAGGACTCTTCCAAGAGCCTCCCATGCTTCTCTCTTCTTTCCGAAGGTCATTCCGGCATGCGCCGGGCTGGTGGACGGAAGCCGCACAAGTTTCAGGGATCGCGCCGGTTCAGCAAGGGTCGGGAGCACCTCTCTGCGGTAGACCGTCTCAGCCTTTGCACCGTTGAAGAAAACCGTTCCAATAAACGGATAAACGGCGAAAAAAGATGCAAAATCGTTGGGAATGATACTCGACGGCTCTATATTTGAATCAAGGCTCCCTGCGCGAGCGCACGTTCCAAGAACGTCCCAGAGAGCTATACGCCGTTCCTTCAGCAGCTCAAGGCGCTCCGAATAGGAGAAAGACCGGGAAATGCCCAGCACGGATTCGAGAATGGGCCAAAATGCGTTTCTCGGGTGCGCGTAATACTGCGATGCTTCAAGCGAGGCTTTTCCGGGCATGCTGCCGAGGATGCAGATCACTGCGTCCGTCCGGGCAACCGGGGGAAAACTTGACACAAGCGGCACGAAAGAACCACCCTTTCTTACAACGCGCCCTACGCTACTGCGCGTCGGCATTCTCCCGCAGCAACATCTCCTGCAACAACGGAATATCCACAAAAACAGGATCTCCGTCGTCAATCAGCGGGAGTCCCCCCGCCACGCGCCCCCATGCATTCAGCAGCTCGAAGGACGGTTCAGGAAAAATAGACAGTGCGTCGCAGATAGCAAGAACATCCGCTCTTGGCCAGAGTATTTTCGTCGCCAGGCGGGCCATGAATTCACTGTGGACGTCATCCAGCGATTCCAGAGGATCGACGTTCTCCGTGTCGAACACCCGTCCTTTCAATTCGATAGTGTCGTCGCTCTCCATCGCCGTGATGCACTCTTCGGCGAGTACGTCGAGTTTCTTTATAGGGGTTGCCAGCAGAAAGGGATCAGGAAGAGATGAAACTGTCAGTTTGACACCGTTTCCCAGCGAAGGGTTTGCTCCTTTATAAATAAGGTTTAATGGCGAACGGTTCTTATGTATAAGGATACCTTCTCCGAATTTTTCCTTGTATCCTTCGAGGAAAAGGCATTCAAATTTCTCCGGTTCACGGCGCGAGAGCGTACCCGGGATATGTTCGGGGTGCAGAAAGAGCCATTGAAGAGCTACTTCTCCGGGTATCGGCTGATCCCGTGAAACATAAAGCGAGATAATGGCATTGAATGCCTCGGCGCAGAAACGATCCGTGAAGTCCACCCATTCGGGAATTTCAGTGTAATCACCCTTGAGAACCCATTCCGTTGCAAGAAGGTTTTTACAGTACCCCCGGAATGAACGGTACTCGCCGTAGACATGCAGCAGACGACGCACTTCCGAGACGAGCTCGTTGCGCTCCTGATGAGAGACATAGCCCCTCGGTCCGTCCATAAAAAGCCGTCGTTCGATACCGTAGAAAAAGAGGAACGGCCAAGCAGGGTCCGCCCGCCCGAATCGTCCTTCTCCAAGCCAGCGTAGAAATGCCCCGCGCTGTTCAGGGCTCATCATCTCGTAACGGGGCTGTATCTGATTCACCGGCAGCGAAGGAGTACCCTCAGGCGCTACTTCCAGTTCCGGATTGATGAGACAGCCTTCATTGATACCGGTAAAATCCCGCATTCTTTCGCCGACATACACCATACCGTCTTCTACTGAATAGCCTCTGCAGATAAAAGATTGTCCGGGCTCGATCCACTGACACGCTGTGCTTTTCGAGCCGCTTCTGTAATTGTCCGCGTCTCTTGAAAGGACCAGGATTTCATCACGTTTCGGAGCTCCAAAGTAGGACTTGATAAAGCGAACCAGAATTGCAGCGATCACAAGAAAGACTATAAACTCCACGTTTTCCCCTCTTTTCAACAGGTCCTCATCGAATAAGGTCCTTCTCCGGATTTCCGCGGATCTCTTCGCGGATGACGCTTCTCCAAATCGTCAGTCATTCAAAGGAAATCAATCATTCCTCTCAAGAAAATCCCGCAGTTCGGGGGAGAGAAAGGAACGTAGAAACGCCGTAATCTGTTTTTCTTTCTTTTGCCAACGTATTCCGAGCCAAATGACAAAAAACCCGGCACACGAAAGAACGAACGGAAAGACTGCACTGTCGCTGAACACTCTCCACGTTAAATGTCCGAGATACCCGGCTACCCCAAATCCGCCGAAGACGGCAAAGGCTCTTCGCGAGAGAAGGGCGCCTATGGCTATCAGGAAAATGTTGATGCAGAAGTAGACAAACTTCCCCAGCTCGCTATCCGAGTCCATGAGAGAAAGCCCGCCCCAGAAAGCGGCGAGTCCGCACAAATAGAGCCAGAACGCATAATCTCTCCGCGAACGCGTGCGAAAATCCACGAATACCGCAAAAAAGAGCACCGCGAGGCCGAACCAGAGCGAAACTGTCCGACGGAGTTCCCATGTAAGATCTTCATTTTTGAACAGAAAGGGCGCCAGATCCATGCTCATGTACCAGAGAGTCAGCGCAACCGGCATGAGCATGAAGGGCAGTTTCCAGCGCCACAAAAGGGCGACCGCGACCGCCAAGGTCGCAAGCTCCATGGACAGCCAGCGCCAGTCGATGTACACATGATACTCCCGATAAATCCTGTCCCCCTCCCAATATCCAAGCGCGTTTTGAAGGCCGTAAATCGCAAGAGGAACCAGAGCCACCACAAATGCGCCGAGAATGCCCGAGGGAATGAAAAGTCCGGGCTTCTTCATAAAATACGATAGAAAGAAGAGACCTACAAGCGCATAGGCAAGCGAGATAGCAAAAATGCCCCATCCTCCGAAATGCTCCCACCCCTGCGTCATGAACAGTGTCATCGCGCCGATCGCGATCAGCCCTCCAAGATAGTAGAGAATATGTGCCATACGAAAAGAGGGGACTTCGCGCATCTCCTCGGAGAGAAAATCCCAAAGAGAATCCGCCTGTTCTTCGGAGAGAATCCCTCTCTTCGCTGCACTTCTCAAATCATCCCTGCCGATAATCATCGCTCGTCACCCCCTGAAAGATTTGACGTCATATTCGTATTCTACCTCATAATTCAGCGCTATCCAAAGCTTCTTCAAAATACTTCGATGGTGGATTTTTTTCGCCGGATGAAATAGACTGGATGAAGAGTGTGCATCGGGTTTCTTTCACCCCGGAAATGCACGCTTCCGGTTCGGACCGGAGAAAGGAGAAACGAATGATCGCGAGAAAAGGTTCAAAAGTTAAAGTCCACTATACGGGCACTCTGAAAAACGGGGAAGTCTTCGATTCTTCAGAAGGACGAGCTCCATTGGAGTTTACCGTGGGCGCAGGGCAGATGATCCCGGGGTTCGACAAGGGAGTTGAAGGGATGACCGCAGGAGAGAAGAAGACCATCACTCTGCCCCCCGAGGAAGCCTACGGAGAGAAGAGAGACGACATGCTCTTCCGAGTCTCGCGCGAAGTCCTCCCTGAAGGATACACGCCAACCCTCGGCGATCCGCTCAGAGTAGCGACAGACGGCGGCGGCGTACTTAATGTCTTTATTGCCGGAATGGACGAGGAAGGAATCACACTGGACGGGAATCACCGTCTTGCCGGAGAAGAGCTCACATTCGAAGTAACAATGGTAGAGATAGCATAACAGACACCGCAAAACCGGAAAGGAGGCCGCAGCGAAGACACACGCACGCGCCTCCTTTTTTATTTCCCGGGAAATACAAATGGAAGGAGAGATCAACCATGCCCTTTCAGTTCTCAGAACCAATTCTCCGAAGAACACGAATACTCAAAGCTGGTCAATACGGGGAAGGACCTGTTCTCTATTGGATGAGCCGCGAACAGCGCGCAGACGACAGCTGGCCTCTCCTCGCCGCGGCGGACGCTGCTGCTTCGCTTAAACGTCCGCTCCTCTGTATTTTCTGCTTTGCACATTCATTTTCGCACGCTCGGGAACGCCACTACTCCTTCCTTTATAAGGGTTTGGAGGAAACCTCCCGGAATATCAACAAACAAAACGCACATATAAAAATACTATACGGTAATCCCGGAACCACAGTCGCGTCCCTCACCTCCGCACTCGATGCTGCGCTTGTCATAGTCGATTTCGACCCCTACCCCGAGAAACAGCCGTGGAAAAACGACTTCATCGAAAGAGTATCGCTCCCGGTCTACGAAGTTGATGGTCACAATATCATCCCAGCATGGATCGCCTCGCCAAAGAAAGAGTACAGCGCCGCAACGTTCCGAAAAAAGGTCCATCCCATGCTCGACTCTTTTCTCGAAGACTACCCTCTATTTCCCGAACTACCTTACAGCGAGGATATCGAAATACCGTTTTCTCTTACTCTTGAAGACGCGTCCGCACACATCACACCGGACGCCGCCGGGGCTCCCCTTTCGTCCTACTCGCCGGGATCTTCCGCAGCGCGTTCTGTACTGCGCCGATTTTTGGATGAAAAAATTCATGAGTATGACACTCGAAGAAACAATCCGGCGCTTTCGGCGCTCTCGGATCTTTCGCCCTGGCTTCACTTCGGCCATCTCTCACCGCAGCGAGTAGCACTTGAAGCAATGAAAACCCCCGCTTCATCCGCCAGAAACGCTTTTCTCGAAGAACTCATCGTACGCCGGGAGCTGGCTGATAACTACTGCCTTTATGAGCCTATGGCGGGGAAGTACGAAGGGCTTCCGGAGTGGGGCCGGAAAACGCTTGCACTTCACGCGGACGACGGGAGGCCCCATCATTACAGCATGACCGAATTGGAAGAAGCGCGAACCGCCGATCCTCTCTGGAACGCCGCACAAAAAGAAATGGTCTGGAAAGGCAAGATGCACGGGTGGGCGAGGATGTATTGGGCAAAGAAAATCCTCGAATGGACGGAGACTCCTGAAGAGGCTTTTGAACGTGCGCTTATTCTCAACGACCGGTACGAGCTGGACGGACGCGATCCCAGCGGCATCACAGGCGTCTCATGGGCAATCGGCGGGCTCCATGACAGACCGTGGGCGGAACGCTCTATTTTCGGAATGGTACGCTATATGAACGACAAGGGAGCGGCAAGAAAGTTTCGCGTAACGGACTATACTGAGAGTGTTGAAGCATTCATATCGAGTCGGAAGACAGCGAATCACAGCAATGGTCAGGTATAGTCATTCTTTCTATACACTTCTTATTGAAATTCTGTCGATTTTGCGCATACATGGCTGGAACAGCGGACGCGCTTCTCCTGATGCAAGCATAATGAGAACAGCTCTCCCACATAAATGAAAACGCCGTCGGAGAGAGGTCTACATCTTCTCAACTCGACGGCATTGTTATTCTTTTTTAGTGTTTCCGAGTTCCCAGTTCGTTACTGCTTCTCTCTTGTTAAACTCCTCTGCAGAGACGCTCTCTTCGGCTCTAAATCGCTCATACGCAAAAGCGGACGAGTCTTCAAAGCAACCAGCGCGGCCACTCCCCCCTTGAGAAGATCCGGGAGCAAAAAGGGCAAAACGCCGATCTTCACGATCTGGTAGAGGCCGAAACTCTTTCCGGCCAGGAAATTGAGGTTGAGATAGAGAACCGAAGCACCAAGAAGATAGATGAATACGATTCCAGCACATGCTGCCGCGGAGAAACGGAGTATACCTGCTCCTTCTTTCGAAGAGATCCGGCCGACGATCCATGCGGCCGCCGGGTAGGAGAGAAGGTAACCAAACGTGGGAGAAAAGACTGTTCCGATCCCCCCCCCTCCGCTGAAAACAGGGAGTCCCGCAAGTCCAAGAAACAAGTAGATGACCTGTGAAAGCATTCCGAATTTCGGCCCCAGCGTAAAACCGGCAAGAAGGACGATCAGTACCTGAAGCGTCAGCGGAACCAGAGGAAAAGGGATACGAAGAAACGTACCTACAACAGTAAGAGCAGCAAAAAAACCTGCAAGAATCCATCCTTTGTATTTCATGAAGCACTCCCCCCGTCTATGTCACCCATATATTCTATTGGTTGACATAGACTTTTGCAAGCTCTTTCTCCCGATCGATCTTCTCTTTCTCGATCCACCACGTACTTCTCTCTTTCCGAAATCGACCAGTCTGCTTATTGTGAGTGAAAGATGTAGCGAAGCTTTCTCTGAGAAGAACTCCTACTTGTTCCTGTAGAGATTTTTTGCAAACCGCTGGTCTCCAAACAACAATTTCAGCGAAGAATATGGGTATGAAGAGAATGCCCTATACTGACCAATGTTTTTGGCACTCAAGAATTGACTTTTTTAGAACCTACGACAGCCGAAATTTCACCACCTGAGCGCGGCTCCGGTTTTCATCGTCGGGAACGAACTCTACGACGATAAAAGAAAGGAAAATGATCCACTCTGAGGAAGATCATTTCTAATACATACGGACCGCGTAAAGAGCGTATATGGCTGGAAGACCTTGAAACAGCGAAGAAGCGGTGGAGCGGGCCCTGGAAAGCGGACTGAGCAGCGCCGCCGGAATCCGTCACCTCCTCGAATCGGCCGTAAGGCGGGAAGAAACGGTCCGCCCCCTCGAGTCCGAGCGCTGGCCCGTTCTTCCCGCAGCGGACGTATCGGTCTATTCCGTCCTGGAGGCCGGCCAATGAATACCGCCCGCCTCCTGCAGCTTCACGAAAACCTGAAGAGTCTCACCCTCGGCAATGCCGCACGTCACCTTGAGGAACGCCTTCGCCAGGCCGTGGAACGGGGATCGAGCTACGAAGAATTCCTCCTGGAGCTCACGGACCTCGAACTCCGGATACGCTCCGAGAACAGGGAAAAGAGACGGCTGAAAGAAGCCCGTTTCCCTCTGGTCAAAACCTTAGCGACCTTCACCTTCGAAGAGGCGCCGCAACTTGACAAAAGACTCGTCGGTGAACTGGCGGCGGGAGACTACATCTCCAGTCACCGGAACGTCCTTGTTCTGGTGAGCAAATACACACGCTACGACCTGCTCATAGTGGACGAACTGGGATACGTCCCCTTTTCGAAGGAAGGAGGAGAGCTGCTGCTCCAGGTCTTCGCGGAACGGCACGAGCGGCGGATCCGTTATCGTGACGACGAACCTCGGATTCGGCAGCTGGATCGAGGTCTTCGGAGACGCCAATATGACGGCGGCTCTGCTCGACCGTCCGACCCACAAGGCGTACATCATCGAATGCTCATGGGAAAGCTACAGATTGAAGGAAACGCTAAGGGAGGAGAGAAAGAAAGGGCAAATACTACTCAAAAAAACGACCGCGGAAGAATGACCGGGGTGATCAAAATTCGGCTGTCTTTGGTGGTCAGATTTGCGTTGACAAAACCAAAAGTATCAAAAATTAAACTCGATCAAGACCGTACTCTTTCAATCAGCCTCTTGGAAAAGCCTTCCGTTTTGCCTTGAGCTTATAGAGTGCTTCTCTAACTTACATTGAAGGCCGTACTTGTCAAACAAATTCTCATTTAAAGCTCATTGAACGCTTCCAAGCCACTTGTAAAAGAAAACGATGAACAGACATCTCACAATTTACGAATAACGATTCGAACGAGTCCAAAACAGCGAAAAATGTCTTTCGCAAAAACGTCCTTCAATGAGCTCTACTGAACATCGTTCCAAGAATATATTTTGCCCATATTCAAAAACTGCTCAAGCGCGGTTTCGAAATTATTTCCGGATGATCGAGGCAACAGGCAGTCGATACTGACACGTTCTCCGTAATCGAAGAACACATCTTCCTCGACTGCGCCAAGAGAAAATACCAGCCGATGCAATGTTTTCACCATATCATACGGAACAACTACCTGATACCTCATTTTTATAGTGCGTTCAACCACACGGGAAGCATTGAGCGCCTCCGTCGCGGTGGAACCGTACGCTTCGATCAATCCACGAACTCCAAGTTTTATACCTCCAAAATATCTGGTGACTACAATAAGGGTGTTTGTCAAGTCAAGGCGTGCGATAGCCCCCAGGATCGGTTTTCCCGCTGTTCCAGCGGGTTCCCCGTCGTCCGAGAAATACTCTCTGTAGGACTCCTCGCCGATCCTGTACGCCCAACAATTATGCGTTGCTTGTTTATGCAGCTCGCAGACCTCTTTGAGTTTCATCCGAACCTCATCCTCGGACTTGCAAATACGCACATGCCCCAAGAATTTGGATTTATTGATTTTC
Source organism: Aminobacteriaceae bacterium (assembly GCA_963668335.2). Classification (GTDB taxonomy): domain Bacteria; phylum Synergistota; class Synergistia; order Synergistales; family Aminobacteriaceae; genus JAAYLU01. Next base: position 71,114 of record CAXXRY010000013.1, read on the forward strand.
ACTTCTACCACAGACTCTGAAGCCGGTTCTTTGTAATCCACCTGCATCAATCCCAAGCTTCCTTCATCTTTCGGTATGTTTCTGCTAATTCCTCCGCAACTACACGCACCTCCGCGAATACAGGCATGAAATTTGTATCTCCGTTCCATCGCGGGACAATGTGCAAATGGAGGTGCCCATCAAAACCAGCGCCTGCTACTTTCCCAAGATTCACCCCGAGATTGAACCCCTGAGGATTCATCGTCCTTCGAAGCACTTCAATACACTTCCCTGCAAGACGATGCATTTCAAGAAGCTCCTCATCCGTCAACAATTCATACTCGGCCGTATGCCTATAGGGAGCAACCATAAGATGCCCCGGATTGTATGGAAAGACATTGAAAATCACAAAACACGTTTTTCCTCTGAAGAGAATCAAACGCGCCTCATCGTTATCCTCTTTTGGAAAATCACAAAAGATACACCCGTCATGATCCTTTGAAACAGCAATATAGGCCATTCTCCACGGCGCAAAAATATTCTCCACAACACAACCCCCTTCAACACCCCAATGTTTCACGTGAAACATAAAATACGAACATTGCTATTATATTGTTTACATTTATACCCTACGCCGTATGCTATTTTTTGATTTTACGGATCATTTCTCTCATGACGAGGAACATTTGATGCAACCCGATTGCGGCTCCGACCACCATGAATACGGGGTGCGTCCAAGAAGGGTAGCCGTTTTCGACCATTTTTCTTCCTATAAAATAACCGACCAGGATATATCCTACCACGAGGAGCGCGGTTGATACCACCTTTCCGAAAAGCAGTAGGTCTGAGTATCTTCTCATTGTTCGCTTGAAATATTTCCCGGGAAATACTTCTCTGCGTTCTCCTCTATATATGCGAGAACGTCACGAATTAACTCCTCACGAACCCCTTCGATATGAAGCTTCATTTTTGATTTTTTCCCTGTAATTCTTATTGAAAAACCTAAAGAGCTTGCTTTTTGCGATATGCTCTCGGGCAGTTCGTAAGCGTACGGAGGATTTTTCAATTTCGGGACGTGTGCATTCTTTCGTTTTACTATGTCCTCGACTTGGCGGACTGATAATCCGGTGTTTACCGCATCTCCGGCGAGTTGTTCGATCTCTTCCCGAGACTCAAGCGAAAGAAGCGCTCTGCAATGCCCCTCCGAGAGTTCGTTGTTGGAGAGGAGCGTTTTTACTTCTTCGGGCAACTGAAGAAGTCGGAGCTTATTCGTAACGGATGCACGGCTCCAGCCGATACTTGCAGCCAACTCATCTTGCGTTATGGCATAGACATTCAAAAGTTCTTCGAGTGCGAGCGCAGTATCTACAGGAGAAAGATCTTCGCGCTGGATGTTTTCGATAAGTGTTATTTCACGCATCTCCATATCGTTCCCATCGATCACTCGTACCGGCGTTTCGGTCAATCCTACAATCTTCGCGGCTCGCCATCGTCTCTCTCCGGCAACAATCCAGTAGTCCCCGTCTTCATTTCTCCGCACAATCAACGGTTGTATTATTCCGTGCGCCCGTATCGAGTCCGCAAGTTCAACAAGCGTATTTTCGTTGATTTCCTTTCTTGGCTGAAACGGGTTAGGGAGAATGCGGTCCATCGAAAGCATTGTAATTTCCGGTTCTCCTTCTCCAAGCGTCTGTGCCGCGGGGAGTAGTGATGCAAGTCCCTTCCCTAATCCTCTTCCTTTAGCCACAGCGTCGACACCTCCTCTGCAAACTCCTCATAGGCTTTTGCTCCGGAGCATGAGGGGTCGTAATAACAAATAGGTTCCGCGTAGCTGGGTGCTTCCGCCAGCTTTACATTCCTCGGTATGAATGTCTTGAACACGACGTCGCCGAACTGTCTTCGAACTTCATCGGCAACATCTATAGAAAGACGCGTTCTTGAATCGTGCATCGTCAAGAGAATGCCGTCGATAGCGAGGTTTTGATTCAGCCCGTCTTTTACAAGCGAGATCGTCCTGGAAAGTTGTCCAAGACCTTCAAGGGCAAAATACTCGCACTGTATCGGAATAACCAGCTTGTCGGCGGCGACCAGCGCGTTGACCGTCAGCATGCCGAGAGAAGGGGGACAGTCAAGTATTGCGATATCGAAACCTTGAATACGGGAGAGAACGCGCCGCATCTTCGTCTCTCTGCTTAATGGAACTTGCAAGCTCTATCTCGGCCCCTGCAAGATCAAGGGTTGACGGAAGCATGGAAACGCCCTTCCACTTGGTTTGAAGGATCGCCTCCCGCGGCGGGACGTCGCCAAGGAGCACGTTATACAGACTCGGCGCTTTCGGAGGCAGAGCAACTCCAAGCCCGCTCGTACAGTTCGCCTGCGGGTCGATATCGACCGAGAGGACGGAATACCCTTTTCGTCCCAGTTCCGCAGCGAGATTGATGCATGTTGTGGTTTTTCCGACTCCGCCTTTTTGATTCGATACCGCAAGAGTAATCATTCCCGCATCACCTCCACCATTTTGTTTTTTCCGCAACACCGATCTTCCGTGGAAATCGTTTAGGAACATGTGTTTCTTTTGTCCATAGAAGAAGGAAGCGTTCTTTTTCGCCTGCTGTATAGGTGAGAACTTTCGGAGCGGAGAGTCCGAGACGCGCCCATTTTCCTTCCATCGGTTGTATTTCCTCTATATAGAGCGGCCCTTTAAATGCGATCACGCTCCCGGAAACGGCAACAAAAGGCGCTAGATATTCAAGGAGCACGTCAGCAGCGGCGACAGCGCGCGCCGCCGAACACTGAAATAACTCCCGTTCCTTCACGGCGTACTCTTCACATCGAGCGCAGACAACACGGACGTTATTCAGCTTTAAGGCAGAGGCCATCTCTTCCAGAGCGCCGCACTTTTTGTGAACGCTGTCAAGCAGGGTCACCTCGAGATCGGGGCGGCAGAGAGCCCACACAAGACCGGGAAGCCCCCCTCCCGACCCAACGTCGAGCGCTCTTCCCGATTCCGGCAGATACGGAACGGAGTGAAGACAATCAATGATATGTTCATTCCAGAGAACTTCAGGGTCGCTCGGTCCCGTCAGTCGAATTTTGCCTTCATACGACGAGAGGAGCGATACATACTCCCGCAGCTTTTTTTCATGTTCGCGCACCAGCGATTCAATACGTTCTATCAATACGCTTCTCCTTTCTCCATGCAGATTGAGTGTTTTTCTTGGCCCGCTCTTCTGTTTCTCTCCTCGTATGCGTTACAATGGTTCGCGAGGAGGGACCATATGCGACTGTACGATTCCATTCTACAAGAAGTCCTGAGAGCTCCCGATGGAGTAGTCGACAACTTGATCATCGGCTGGAAGGGAAGCTTTCTCTCGCTTACCGACAGTCGGTGGGGCGTCGGTTCCACCCCGCCAGAGGGGAGCGAACCAATGTCCCCCCGTGAAGAGCATACGCGCAGCATCCTCACGTCCGGCGCCCACGCCCTTGCCCGTCTCCTCGTCTCCCCTTATCCGCAGGAGTTTTCCGCGGCATCCGCCGCACTTGCCGCGCTTGCCCCGCCGCCTCCAGGGGGTGAACCGCTGGAATTTCTTTTGCCGCTCCCGGGGAGAGAGCGCGTCGCCCTGCTTGCTCCTGATCCCTGGGTGACGGATTTCCTGCGCGACTGGAACTGGAAGATTTCCATTTTCGACGACTCGCGGCACGGTCTTGATGTTCTTCCCGAGTGGACGACCTCGCAGCACCTGCATTCAAGCGCCATGCTCTGGATTAACGCAGAGTCGCTTCGCAACCGGAGAATTCTCTCGCTCATGCCCCTCATGAAAGGGAAGCGAGGAGTGATCCTCCAGGGACCGGGGATACCGTTCCTCCCCTCGGTTTTCAGGGAAGCGGGTATAACGCACCTTGTCCTCCCTGCAGCGGAGAAAGCGGCCGCTCCGGAAACACGCAGATACCTCGCGGCAGGCGGTACTCCGTGGACCTGCCCTTCGCTTCGCTGGAGAGTCTTTTCCCTATTATATACGGATGAGAAAAACAGATGAGACGAATCGTCTCGTTCATTCTTCTTTTTGCGCTCTTCCTCCTCATTTTTCTCTTTTTTCGCGTTGTTCCCATTCGGCGCGTTGAGCCGCCTTCTCCGCCTCCGGGCGTCAGGGTCTTTGACGGAGATACTGCGGAATTTACTTCGGATGAGGGTGTCGTACGAGTACGGTACCTTCTGGTGGATACGCCGGAACTGCATCACCCGTCCCGCCCCGAAGAAGAACTCGGAGAGGAAGCTCGTCTGCTGAACTGTGAGCTCCTCGCAAGCGGTCCTCTTCGTTTGGAGTATGACAGTGAACGGACGGACAAGTACGGACGCAATCTTGCCTACGTCTTTGCCGCTGGGGAGTTTTCCGAACTGTTTCTCAACGAGGTCCTCGTTCGCGAAGGACTCGCACAACCTCTCATTATTCCCCCCAACCGAAAGTACGCGCCCCGTATCCTCAAGGCGTTCGAGGAGGCGCGCGCCGCACAAAGAGGTCTATGGAACCGGGCGGAAGGCAGGGTGTTTACCTCGGCGCAGGTGTGGAGCGAAGCGCCGTTGCTTGCCGGTTCTTTTCTTACACTCTTCATGACGATCGAAAAGGTTGAGCTCAAAGGTCGGCGTATCCTTTTGCGGGAAGGACGCGTCACGGTCGCCGCCTACAAAAGTCCTGAAACCGAGAGCCTGCTCACCCTTCGCAAGGGGGACCGCATCCGCGCGGTCGGAAAGATCGTTCTCTCCTACAACGGATGCGAACTCCCTGTCGCTTCCGACATCCAGGTGATACGGAGTACAGAGTAACCTGCCGCAAACAAACCGTAGTGTGCCGCACTTTCTATCCACAGAAGGCAATGTTATCCACAAAGTCCCACAAACTCTCTGTTCTTGCACCGTTTTTCACTCTTTATCCACAGCTTTTTCCACATATCCACAATACCCCCGCCCGTTTTGAGGCTCCATATATGGGTTGTACAGAACATACTTTTGGCTCTTCATCTTCTTTTCAGTAGTATTGCCTTGCATTTACCCAGTGTTATTGCATATTATAGTATGGTTTTTACATTGGGCGCCGAGGGTGTGCTCAGGGAAAGGGTAGAACGTATGCGCGGGAAAATCAAAAAAATAACTGGAATAGTGCTCGTTCTTTGTATCGCAGCTTTTCTTGCGGCTTTTTTCCTGCTCTCCGGACAGGATGCCGGGACGTCCTATTTCAAGACGGAACTTGAAAAAGCCGTCGCCACGATTGCAGGATGGACGTTGGAGACCGACGGTATTTCAGGCAATTTCCTCGCCGGCTATAACGCGGCCAATATTCGCATTCTCTTCGAAGGGCAGGAGGTTGCTCGTGCGGAAGAGCTTTCCGTAGGACTATCCATTCTCTCTTTCTTCCAGGGCCGGAGCGGCCTGACTAAAGTAACAGTAAGAGAGGGAATCCTCTCCGGAGAAGGGCTGCTCCACGCCCTCCGTCACTCCGACTTCTCCGCCGGCGGCAGCATGACCGCCGACTTTATACTCCCGGTGCTCCTGTTCACTCCCGTAACGATCACGACTCCTTTGGGAGAGATTTCACTGGCTTCGCTCCGCCTGACGCCGGGTGAGAAAACGATGACCTTCGACGGACCGGGGCACTTCCTGGATTTTCCCGTCGAGGCGGGGGCTTCATTTATTACCGGCGAACAGCTTTCGATCACCGACGGTTTTCTCAGAGGAGGAAACGCCGTCGTCTCCTTCTCCGGACCGCTTTTTCCGGAGACGCGCATCGAGGGAAACATCAACGATCTTCGACTGGACGTGATTTCGGAATTGACGAACCTCCCCTTCACGGCGAAAGGAACCGTCGATTCCACGCTTCTGGTCGAACGTCCGTCGGGACGGTTGCTCGTCTCCGGAGAAGGGACGATCGAAAACGGCGATATCTGGGATCTTTTGATGGACGGCGCGTTCTCATGGTCCGCGGACGAGACGAAAGCCGTCGTCGTTCCCGTCGACGCCCGCGTTTT
>CAXXRY010000014.1:0-124699 GCA_963668335.2 Aminobacteriaceae bacterium
TGATCGACAAGTACGTGGACGAGATCGTTCCAGCGTCGGACGAATTTATCCGGAAGGCGCTCATGGAGATCGTCTTCAAGAGCAAGCTCCTGGTCGAGCCCTCCGCGTCGGTCGGAGTAGCTTCGGCGCTTCAGGGGGCTTTCAAGGTCAAGCCCGGCGAGAAGATCTGTTTCTTCCTCTCGGGAGGGAACATCGACCCGGAGAAGCTGGCATCCTTTTTACCCCGCGAGACGGCGTAATATTCAGGAACGACGAAGCGGAACGGGCCTGAAAACGTACATCTCTCCGCCGCTTTCCCGTCAGTTTTTCGCCGGATGTATCGTAAAGAGAGTTTGCTGTACCATTCAAGAATACAGTATTCACTTTGCGTTATCTGTGAGTTTCATATACAATATATTATGCATTTAGTATGAGCGGGTAAATATTTCAGGAGTGGAGGGAAATGAATGGCGCGAGATTTCGGTGTCACCGAGTGTGACGTCCCCATGGAAGGGGAGGCCGTTCTGAGAAAAGCCACAAAAGAATGTGCGTACAGGACGGAGATAGACCCGATGTGGACAAAAGCGATCATCGCCCTGTCCTGTGTGTTTATACTGTACCATCTTGTCACCTCCAGATTCGGAATGCTCCTATGTTCAAGCACAGGGCGATTCATCTCGGTTTCATTCTCTGCCTTGTGTGGATGTACTACCCGGCGACGAGCCGTTCCATCCAGAGAAGGCCAAGTATCGTCGACATGGGGCTGATGGTCGCTTCTATCGCGGTCTGCGGTTATACCGTGCTGAACGTCGACGCCTTCGCGCTCAGGGGTGGTGTTGCGCTTCCCAGGGACTACTACTTCGGCGCGGTGGCGATACTGCTCGTCCTTGAGGCCTGCCGCAGAGTCGCAGGGAAAGGACTTCTCATTTTGGCCGTCGTCTTCCTGCTGTACGCCTGGCTCGGGCGGTACATTCCAGGCGTTCTCTCCCACCGGGGATACTCGATCCAGCGTATCATCTACCAGATGTACCTCACCACTGAAGGTATCTATGGACTCCCCATCGGCATCGCGGCGACGTACCTTGTCCTCTTCATCGTCTTCTCTTCCTTCCTTGAGAAAAGCGGACTCGGAACGCTCTTCAACGACGTCTCCCTCGCGCTTGGAGGCCGTCTCGTCGGCGGGCCCGCAAAGGTTGCCGTTATCGGCAGCGCTCTTGTCGGTATGATCAGCGGCAGCGCCGCCACCAACGTAGCAACGTCGGGCGCCTTCACTATCCCGCTGATGAAAAAAATCGGCTACAAGCCATATTTTGCTGGAGCAATCGAGGCTGCGGCGTCGACCGGCGGGCAGATCATGCCGCCGATCATGGGTACCGGGGCCTTCATCATGGCGGAGTTCCTCGGAGTCCCCTACATCTCCATAGCGGCGGCGGCCGTCATTCCGGCGGTGCTCTATTTTGCCGCGGTTTTCTTCCAGGTGGATCTCCGCGCCCGTAAGATCGGTTTGACGGGGCTTTCCAAGGAGGAGCTTCCTGATGTAAAGAAGACGATTCTCCGCTACGGACACATGTTTCTGCCGATCATCATTCTCGTCGTTTTGCTTATGCGCCACTTCACGCCGCTCTACGCGGCATTCTACTCGATCCTGGTCACTTGGCTGCTTTCGTTCCTGAGAAAAGAGACTCGCATGGGGATCGGCAAACTCGTTCCCATGGCGGTTGCCTCCGCGCGTTCCTGTCTGAGTCTCAGCGTCGCGATGGCGAACGCCGGGTTCGTTGTCGCCGTCCTTTCTATGACCGGTATCGGTATCATACTGGCCGATAACATCGTGGCTCTGTCGCACGGCAGCCTCTTCATCACGCTGGTGCTCTGCATGGTCGTCTCTATCGTGCTCGGTATGGGACTGCCCACCAGCGCGTGCTACATCATCGCTGCGACAATTGCGGTGCCGATACTGCACAAGATGAACGTTCCCGGAATACAGGCGCACTTCTTCGTCTTTTACTTCGCCTGCCTCTCGACGGTGACGCCTCCTGTTGCTTTAGCCTCGTATGTTGCCGCGGGGATGTCGGGCGCCGGGACGAACGAAGTGGGATGGGCCGCCTTCAAACTGGCGCTTGCGGGGTTTATCGTTCCCTTCTTCTTCGTCTATGCTCCCGCGATTTTGCTGCAGGCGGACAGTTCGCTCACCATCGCCTGGGCGGCCGTTTCAGGGCTCATGGGAGCCGCGTTTCTTTCCGTGGCTGTCGAGGGGTTCCTGTTTATCGAGCTTCCATGGTTCCTCAGGGTTGTCTTTTTCGGAGCAGCGTTGACGCTGATCGCCCCGGGAGCGTCTACGGATGCTGCCGGTTTTGCTCTGGCAATAACGGGAATTTTGGGTGTGGTGTATCTTCGGAGGAGAAAGGGGGATGCCGCCGCCGTAAAATGAGGCAGGAACGCGCATACGAAAGCGTCAATTGTAGAGTCGTATCCTAAATCAGGGGCTCGAAGCCCGCAAGGAGGAAAAATACGATGAAAAAAAGGAAAATGATCATAGCCGCAGTAGCGTTGATTTCGCTGTTTGTCTTTTCGGGAGCCGCTCTTGCAGTGACCCATATCACAATGGGGACCGCAGGCGTCGGAGGGATGAACTACCCGGTGGGAATGGCGATGGCGAAGATTTGGAACGCCAACATCAAGGATATGAAGGCAGTGGCTATCGCCACAGCCGGCGCGGTCCAGAACATCGACATGATTCGAACTCAGGATATCGAAGTTGCCGTCTGCAGAGCCAACGAGGCGTACCGTGCGTTTCATGCGATCGAGAAGTACAAGGAGCCCCATGAGTGGCTTCGCGCGCTCACAGGAGGCGTGATGTTCGATGCGAAGCAGGTGCTCGCGCTGAAGGATTCCGGAATCGAGTCGATCGCGGATTTTCGTGGCAAGCGGGTTGCAGTCGGTCCCGTCGGCAGCGGCGGAGAGCTTGATGCGCGCGAGATTCTGGCGGCCTACGGCCTGACTTACGACGACCTGACGCCCGAGTACGTCGAGGCGAGCCAGGCGGTCGATATGATGCAGGACGGCCTGATTCAGGGCGCGATCCTTGGCTTTACCCCCGGCGCTTCGGCCATCAGCGAACTCATGGTGACCGACAAGGTCGTTATACTTCCGATCGACGACGCAGGCTATCAGAGTCTGAAGAAGATCAACCCGTTCGTCTCCAAGAGAGTGCTTCCGGCGGGAACCTATCCGAACCAGTTTTATGATGTCGAGACCTGCGGCGACCCGGCAGACCTGATCATCACCAGGATAGATGTTCCCGAGGATCTTGTTTACCAGATGACCAAATCACTCTACGAGAACGCGGATGAAGTCCGCGCCGTGGCTGCGGCAGTACGGCAGTTCGGGCCCGATCTTGTGGCTTCTCCCGAGGAGATGCTGATTCCCCTACCATCCCGGCGCGCTGCGTTACTTCAAAGAGGCCGGAATCCTGAAGTAAATAACTGGATACGAAAACGCACGAACCGGAGAGAATCGTCCCCGGATTGAAACGATCCCGGCAAAAGCTTCCTTCGCGGAGGCATTTGCCGGGATCTTTATTTCATCTTAAGAGGAAATGAGCGCCAAAGTTCGAAAGGCGGATCGAGGCCGTACCGGAGCGTGCGCGTGCGGGATGAGAGAGCTGCAATGCGGGGGAGAGCCTTGGCGCGACTCGGTGGAAGAGAGAAGCGGGGCGGATCTCGTGGACGGCGGAGAGGAGAGCCTGAAGAAAACCGGAGACGCGGAAACAAAAAGCGGAAGAAGGAATCCTTCGCAAGAGGGCTCCTTCTTCCGCAGGGGGCGTTGAAAAAGTTTTAAGTTATTTCGCTTCCTTGTAGAGTCCCCACCTGCTGCAGCAGCGCTTTGAACTGCTCGTCCTGCTCCGTGAGGAACTTCGTCGATTTTTCCTGGTCCCAGTCGAGGATCATGGAGCCGGATTCATTCATGAACTTCTTGAATGTTTCGCTCTCCGTCGCGGCCTTGAAAGCTGTGTACAGGGCGTCGACGACTTCCTTGGGCGTCCCCTTCGCGCGCGAGTATCTGCCGGGTGTTGTGCATGACCACGTCGTATCCCTGCTCCATGAACGTGGGAATTTCGGGGAATGCGTCGACTCGGACTTCGCTCTGCACGCCAAGAGGGCGTATTTCCCCTGCGTCATAAAGAGACTTTGCGGTTACTGGAGCGGCCTGACAAGCGTCGACGTGTCCTCCTGCGACAAGTCCCGGACCTGCCGATTCACCGCCTGCCTGGCTCGCGATACGGAACTTGATATCCTCCTTGACTTCGAGCAGTTGAAGGCCGAGGCGTGTGATCGAGCCGGGGTTGGAGGCGGCGACCACGATTTCTTCCGGGCGCTTTCGGGCGTCTTCGACAAACTCCTCGAGAGTTTTCCAAGGAGCGTCTTTTTTCACCCACAGTGCGCCAGGATCGGAGTTGAAGGTAATAACGACTTCGAATGCCTCGTGTCCGATGGGAATGACCCCCATGAACTTGTGAGTTGAGATGGTGCCTGTAGTATTCCCGATGGTGTATCCGTCCGGTCTGGCCTGCGATATCTCTACGTAGGCTTTTGCACCGGAACCTCCCGGCCGGTTCACGATTACGATTGGTTGTCCGAGGTGTTTTTCGGCCTCGGCACAGAGGACTCTGCTCACAAGGTCGGATCCTCCTCCGGTTGCCCATCCGATGATGTAGGTTACCGGACGGTCGGGATACGCGTTTGCCGTTGTCGGGGCTGCCAGTAGAGCCGCGAGAAAGAGAATTGCCAAAAGCATTGCCGATTTCCTGAATATCATGAAACACACCTTCCTTTCTATTCGCTTTCGCATTTTTTGAGTCTGAGCATCCTGCAGATTGGGTACAGAATCATAATCGCGGTCAGAATCCAGAGCGCGATGCATATCGGAGACGTGAAGACGGGAAGAATACCGGATATCTCGATGGTGCTGCGGAGATTGTTCTCGAACATCGGCCCCAGAATGAGCCCGAGGATGATCGTTCCCGGCTTGACGCCGAGTTTGTTGAGGAAGAATCCCGCGACGCCGGAGACGAGCATTATCCCTACGTCGAAAAAACTGTTCTTGAGCGCGAAGGAGCCGACGACGCAAAGCAATGCGATCGCCGGAAGCATGACTTCCCGTCGGACGGCGAGGATCCACGGGGCGATCTTCGCCGTGCCCAACCCCCAGAGCAGAAGAGAAAACTGCGCGACAAGGAGGCCGACGAATATGGTGTTGATGAGCAACGGCTGCGTCGTGAAGAGCGTCGGACCGGGGCGGAGATTGTGGATGAGCAACGCGCCGAGAAGGATGGCCGCCGGAGAGCTGCCCGGAACTCCGAGCGTCAAAAGCGGCACCATTGCGCCTCCCACGGAGGCGTTATTCGCGGTCTCCGCGGCAATGATCCCCTCCGGAGCTCCCGAGCCGAATTTTTCCGGTTCCTTCGAGGACTGGACGGCATGGTTATAGCTGATGATGGAAGCGATGGTGCCTCCGGCGCCGGGGAGAACGCCGATGATGATGCCGATCAGGCTTGCCGGAAGAAAGCCCTTGAGGACCTTCACGAAGTCGCTTTTTGAAAGAAAGAGGTGTGCGACCGTTTTGTAGATAACGCCTTCTTTCGCGCTCTCGAGGATCTGCGAGATCACTTCCGCCAGGCCGAAGAGCCCGATGACCACAGGGATGAAATTGATTCCCGACATCAACTCGATGGAGCCGAACGTGAAGCGGGAAACGTTGGTGAAGTTGTCCATGCCGACGGTCGAGAGCAAGACGCCCAGCGAGACGCCCGCAAAGCCGCGCGCCAGCGATTTCCCGGAGACGGCGACGATGGCGCTCAGGCCGAAAACGGCGAGTACGGCGTACTCCGCGGGGCCGAAACGAAGAGCGAAGCGGGCGAGAATCGGTGCGATGATGATGAGCGCGATCACCCCTGCGATTCCCCCCAGCGTCGAGCCTACCGTGGCCAGGCTGATCGCCCGCCCCGCTTCTCCCCTCTTCGCCATTGGATAGCCGTCGAGCGACGTCATGACGGATGGAGGAGCCCCTGGGATGTTCAGAAGAATCGCGGAGTAGGCTCCGCCGAAGACGGCTCCGGTATACAACCCGAGGAGCATCAGAATTCCTTCCGACGGAGGCATGTAGAACGTCACCGGAAGCATGAGCGCCATACCCATCGTGGCCGAAAGACCGGGAAGCGCGCCGACCACGATTCCGAGAGCGCTGCCGCCGAATATGAGCGAGATCATCTTGAATGTAAAGACAGTCTCGAATGCCGTGAAAAGCGTCATTGCTGTTCACCCTTTCGAACCGTGCGCGTGATGGCCGCCATCATGATCAGAACCCCCAGGGGCCCCTTGGAAGGGGGACGTGCAGCACCGATGAGAAGAGGTAGTGCGTCGCGAAGACGAAAAACCCCGTCTTAAGAAGGTTGGCGAAAATGCGGTGTTCTCCGAGGAGCAACTGAGCGATCGCCATGAAAAGCGCGGACGCGGAGAGGAAGCCTATCTTCGGAAGGAGCGCCAGATGCGCTCCCGTAAGCAGAACGAACGCGATCGCCCGAAAAACGGCGAGACCCGAAGGACGAGTCCCGAAAAGGGGAGCGGGGGCTTCCTTCGCACCTTGTAAAAAAATCACGCAGCCGAGAAACAGCAACGCGTACCCCATGAATTCAGGAAAAACCTTCGGGGAGAGCGAGCGGAACGACTCTGCGGCGTCGGAAAACCCCGAGATGAGATAAATCACTCCGACGCTCAAAAGGACGATCACAGAACCGAGCGTTGTTGATGGATTTTTCGTCAGCATGGCGTCAGAAAGGAAACCACGTCAAAAAGTATCCTTGACTTCCGACTCGGGAACCCCTTTTTCCGGTTCTCGCCGCGTCCCGTCGCACATCTGAAGGCGCCAGCCGTCCGGGTCGCGAAGTCTGACGTTGCCGCGACCGGTATGCCGATTTCTGTACGGTTCGTTGCTGAATTCGATGCCCTTTTCTTTCAGTTCCCGGTAGGTTTTCATAAGATCGTCGGTTTTGAAGGCGATATGGTTGACTCCGATATTTTCCTCGTCGATGACCGAATGAAGCTCCAGTATCGGCTGGTTAGGACCGGGAAGCTGCAACTCCGCGGAGCCGCCGTGGTGATCAGTCCACCCGAGCAGTTCGAATCCGAGTTTTTGGTAAAATTCCACGTACTCCCGCACGTCTCGTACAATGATTTCGATATGGTCAATCTGAGTGATCATGCTCTTTCCCCCTTAATAATGATGGGCCAATAGTCGTATCTCACGACTGCATTGCAATTTTTCTCAGAATAGCAGAGAGAGCAATATTGTCAAGTGTAAAATATATAATGCATGTTATGTATTCTGTATTCACGGCGTCGCCCAAGCGCACATCCATACGTTATTGTACGTGAGAAGGTCTGAGAAATTTCAATTTTCCCCCTTTCCCATTCGACTCTTTTTCTGGTACAATACGTCAAGTACGTAATTTTACGGATCAAAAGGCGCGTAGTTTATCGCAGACTTAAGAAGAGAAAGGAGCATCGGCCTTGGAGAACAAGAAGAAAATACTCTGGTATTCTTTCCTGATAGCGATTTTCATCCTGCCGCTCTCCGGATGCTCTCTTTCAGGCCGGACGAACAGCTATGAAGAGGCGCGCTCTATCGCGGAGGAGGCGTATATCTTCGCCTATCCCATGCTGGAAAACTACAGGATGATGCAGATGCAGGCCATTGCTTCGGGCAATTTCAACAGATTTGTTCACGCGACGGAACTTCTCGGACCTGCGGACAAGGACGCGCTCCGCCCTCATAATGACACCCTCTCCTCCGCGGCATGGCTTGATCTTCGGGCGGAGCCGATGGTGCTCACCGTGCCGCCTCTCGCTGATCGCTACTATTCGTTCCAATTCGTGGATCTCTATACCAGCAACTTCGCCTACGTCGGGGCGCGGACTATCGGTTCGTCGGGAGGGGTTTTCCTGATCGCCGGTCCCGAGTGGAACGGGAAGGCGCCCCGCACCATCGATGCGATATTTCAGTCCGAAGGGAACTTCGTGCTCTGTTTCGGTCAAACGGCTCTCAACGGTCCGGATGATCTGCCGACCGTTCGCGCAATCCAGCAGGAGTACGCTCTCCAGCCTTTGAGCGAGTTCCTTGGAACTCCTCCCCCCGAGGCGCCTCCCTCCGAAGTCTTTCCGCTGTACGTGAAAATTGCGGCGGATTCTGTCCATTTTATCTCATATCTTAACTTCCTGATGGGACAGGCGAAGGTGCATCCTTCCGAAGAGTCGCTGTTCGAGCGATTCGGGCTTGTGGGGATAGGTCCTTCCTTCTATTTTGACGCGAACGATTTTAATGCGACGATCCGGGATGCGATTGACGACGGAATTGTCTCCGCCCTTGAACAGATCGAAGAGTCTCAGTCGTTGCTTCACGAGATGAAAAACGGCTGGACTGTCTTCAGACGGGTTTTCGGTAACCGGGAGCGTTTGCAGGGACTGTATCTCGTCCGCGCGGGAGCGGCAAAGGAACTGCTTTACGGCTCCGACCCCGAGGAAATCTCCTATCTTACGGCGAGTCTCGATGAGAATGGGGACCCTTTGGACGCCTCGGCGCGCTCGTACGCTCTTACTTTCGCCAAGGACGAGCTGCCGCCGGTCGACGCCTTCTGGTCGATCACCATGTACTCGCTGCCTGAACAAGCGCTGGTGCAGAATCCGCTGGACAGATATTCTCTTGGAAGCAAGAGCCCTTCGCTTGTGTATGCCGCCGATGGCTCGTTGACGTTGTATTTCTCCAAAGAATCTCCCGGCGAGTCGAGGGAGGGGAATTGGCTTCCCGCTCCCGACGGCGCCTTCTCGCTGACCCTCCGGATGTACCTGCCGAAGGCGGAAGCGGTCCCTCCGCACTATGTACCGCCACCTTTACAAAGAGTACTCTGAAAAAACGCTATCCGAGGGAGTCTCCCGTGAGAAGGAGGCTCCATTTTTTTATAACGGACCTCATTCCCGTCAAAGAGAGAGAAGAGAGCGGAGGAATCGCTTATGCGCCTTGTTCGCCTCTGCACTGAACAAACAAAGGGCGGAGTCGTTTCTTCAGTTGGAGGATTTTGGTCGCGTTTTTTCCCGAATTTATGCCTGAAAAACTGTTTTTCTGGTACAATGAAGCTACGTATTTTTACTGACCCCGACAGACACATCTCCGGGGGAGTGTCCCAAGAAAGGAAGACCATAATGAAACAATGGAAAGGACCGACGTGGTGTCTTTTTCTGCTTGCGGTGCTCATGCTGCCGCTCTCCGGATGCTCGCTGACGAACAGCACGGAGAATTATAACGAAGCCCGCGCGCTTGCCGAGGAAGCGTATATCTTCGCGTACCCGATGCTCGAGAACTACAGGACGATGCAGGTCCAGGCGATCCGCCCGGATCATTTCAACCGTTTTACACACGCGACGGAGATCATGGGGCCCGAGTACAAGGATATCGTCCGGCCGAACAACGATACGCTGTACTCCACCCTCTGGCTGGACCTGAGGGCGGAGCCGATGGTGCTGCATATTCCTCCGGTAACCGACCGTTATTATTCGTTTCAGTTCGTGGACATGTATACGCATAACTTCGCCTACGCCGGTATCCGGACGACCGGGATCCGAGGCGGCGTTTTCATGGTCGCGGGTCCGGAATGGGACGGTGAGAAACCGGCCGGAGTGAACGAGGTCTTCCGGTCGGAGGGTAACTTCGTCCTCTGTTTGGTTCGGACCGCGCTCGAAGGACCTGAGGATCTGGAGAACGTGCACGGCATTCAGCGCCGGTACGACGTCGAGCCGCTGAGCTCTTTTCTGGGGACCGCGCCGCCCGCGCCTTCCCCGATGGACGTCTTCCCGCTCTACGTGCAGCCTGCCGCTGAATCGGTTCATTTCATCGACTACTTCAACTTTCTCCTTGGCCGGCTGAAGGTACATCCTTCGGAAGAGGAACTGATAGAGCGTTTCGGCGCTATCGGCATCGGCCCCGATTTCTACTTTAACGCCGATAATTTCAGCGCTGAGATCCGCGCAGCGATCGAAGCCGGGATTGCGTCCGCGCTCGAGCAGATCGAGGCCTCCCGGGAGATTCTCGGAGAAAGAAAGAACGGATGGGTGCTCACGAGACGCATTTTCGGGAGCAGGGAACAGATGCAGGGGCTCTATCTCGTCCGCGCCGGGGCTGCGCGTATGGGGCTGTACGGGAATGATCTCGAAGAAGCGTATTATCCAACTGGAAATCTCGATGCGGACGGCGAGCTGTTCGACGCTTCGAAGCACTCGTATGTTCTGCGGTTCGAAAAGGATGAGATTCCGCCTGTCGATGCGTTCTGGTCCATCACCATGTACAACCTTCCGGAGCAGCTGATGGTTGAAAACCCGATCGGTCGGTACTCAATCGGCGACCGGACGGAGGGGCTGACGTTCGGCGAGGATGGCTCCCTGGAGCTCTACTTCAGCAAGACTTCGCCTGGCGTGGAGAAGGAGCGGAACTGGCTTCCTGCGCCGGACGGCCCCTTCTCGCTGACGCTGCGGATGTACATGCCCCGGGAGCATGCTCTCGATCCGCTGTATGCGGCGCCGATGGTCCGAAAAGCGGATTGACGAACCGAACGTTGGTTTTAGTCGATGCACAAAAGAAGAGCGGAGTTCCGGGGTTTTCCGGAACTCCGCTCTTTGCGTACCTCCGAAGGATCACTGCTCTCCGGCAGGGAGCGCTTTCGTGAGTTCCGGAATAAACGAGACGGAGACGGCTTCCCCCTCTCCGAAGATGCGCCGTGCATCGGGATTGTCCACCTGGACAAGGATCTCTCCCATCTCGGTGGCGACGAACGATTCGATGCTGTGCCCGAGGTAGACGTTTGTGGCGACGCGGCCGTCGAGGATGCCCTCGCCCGGAGGCAGCAGCGTCAAGGACTCGGGGCGGCACATGACAAGGGCGCTCTGCGCGCCTTTCAGCTCTTCCGAGAAGCGAGGAAGACGGAAGGTTTTTCTCCTGACCTCGACCGTACACGCGTCGTCGATGCCCCGTACCTCTGCGGGGAAAAAGGCCACCTTGCCGATGAACCCCGCGACGAAGGCGTCTACAGGGTCGCGGTAGACCTGGTGCGGCGTGCCGATCTGCACGATCTTTCCCTTGTTCATGACGATGATTCTGTCGGAGAGGCTCATCGCCTCCACCCGGTCGTGGGTGACGTACGCGGCAGTGATCCCGAGCGATTTCTGGATGCGGCGGATCTCCACGCGCATCTGCTCGCGGAGCAACGCGTCGAGATTGGAGAGCGGCTCGTCGAGCAGCAGGACGGCGGGCTCTACGATGAGGGAGCGGGCAAGGGCCACGCGCTGCTGCTGACCTCCGGAGAGGCGGGAAGGAGGGCGCTTGGCGAGCGTGTCGAGCCCCACCATGCCGAGGAAGCGCATGACCTTCTCCGAGATCTCGTTCTCCGGGATTTTTCGCAGGCGTAGCCCGTAGGCTACATTGTCGAAGACGTTCATGTGCGGGAAGAGTCCGTAACTCTGGAAGACCATCGCCGTATCCCGTTTGTTCGGAGGAAGGAAGGTGATGTCCTCGGCGCCGATACGAATCTTTCCCTTCGTCGGCAGCTCGAACCCCGCGATCATGCGGAGCGTGGTCGTCTTGCCGCAGCCGGACGGACCGAGCAGCGTGACCAGTTCTCCGGGTTCGATGACGAA
Source organism: Aminobacteriaceae bacterium (assembly GCA_963668335.2). Classification (GTDB taxonomy): domain Bacteria; phylum Synergistota; class Synergistia; order Synergistales; family Aminobacteriaceae; genus JAAYLU01. Next base: position 11,715 of record CAXXRY010000014.1, read on the forward strand.
GTCGGCGCCGTCAACCGCCTGCACGTCCTTTCCAGACTGCGGGTCCTTGAAGATTTTGCTTACTTTTTCGAGGGTGACTGATTTCGATTGGATGTCCATAACTATCCCACCTTAGAGACTCATTGTCTTCGCGAGGTTTTCGTTCTTCCGAACCAGAAGACGGAGAAGGCCGAACGTCAGGAGCACAATGACGATGAGCGTGCTCGCCAGGACGCTGGCAAGGCCGAAGCGCAGGTTTTCGGAGAAGTTGTAGATCAGCACGGTGAGGTGGTACCACTTGGCGGAGATAAGGAAGATGACCGCGCTGACCGCAGTCATGGAGCGGACGAAGGTGTACGACAGGCTCGAGATGAACGCGGGCCTGATAAGCGGGAGGACGATGGTGCGGAAGACCGTGGGCGTGTCCGCCCCGAGGTCCGCCGCGGCCTCCTCGATCGCCGGGTCAATCTGTTTCAACGAGGCGATGCCCGCTTCCACCCCCACCGGCAGCTCTCGTATGACGTAGCTGACGACGATGATGGCGCCGGTCCCCACGAGAATGAGCGGAGCCTTGTTGAAGGCGAGGATGTAGCTGATACCGACCAGCGTTCCGGGAAGGGCGAAGGGCGTCAGGATGAGCATGTCGAGCAGGCGCTTGCCGGGGAACTTCTTTCTGGCGAGCACGAGGGCTGTGATCATGGCGAGCAGGCCTGCAATGGGCGTGGCCGCCCCGGCGAGGGTCAGCGTGTCCAGCAGGACGCTCCATCCTCGCTCGAATGCCTCCCGGATGTTCTCAAGGCTGAAGGAGTAGTCGATGCCCCAGTTCTTCACGAAACACCCCGCGATGATGGTACCGTAGAGACTCAGCAGGAAGAGGACGATGAGGCACATCAACGCGACGAGGACTTTTTTGAGTCCCGGGGAGACGAGGTCGGTCATCCGCCCCGATGGCTTGCCCGTTACGGTGACGTACGACTTCCTGCTCACCCAGTAGCGCTGGACGAGAAACGCCGAGAGGGTCGGCAGCAGCAGAAGCAGCGAGAGCGCCGCGCCGTGGCCGAGCCTGTTCATCCCGGTGACCTCCATGTACGATTCCACTGAAAGGACGCGGAAGCTCCCCGCGAGGATCAGCGGGTTGGCGAAGTCGGCAAGCGAATTCGTGAAGACGAGCAGCCACGCGCTCAGAAGGCCGGGTACCGCGAGCGGGAAGGTGACGGTTCTGAAGGTCTCCCACTTAGTAGCGCGGAGGTTCATCGCCGCGTCTTCCAGGGTAGAGTCGATGGCTTCCAGAACGCCGATCATGGTGAGAAAGGCGATGGGGAACATCCCCATGGTCTGCACCAGCGTCAGTCCTCCGAGTCCGTAGATGCTGAATCCTTCGAGCGCCAGTATCCGCTTTGTGATAAGCCCGTTGTTGCCGAAGAGAAGGATGATCGAGAGCGTCAGGGAGAAGGGGGGCGAGATGATCGGGAGCGTCGCCATTGCGGAGAAGAACTTCTTCCCGCCGATCCCGGTCCTGGAGATGACGAAGGCGAAGAGGAAGCCGACGATGGTGGAAGCCGTGGCGGTGAAGACGCCGAGTGTGATGCTTCCTTGCAGGGCGGTGAGGTACTGCCGTGCGGTCAGAATGGACTTCCACGTGTCGAGCGTGAACTTCCCGTCCTGAATGAAGGTGAGGCGGACGGCCTCGAAGAGCGGGTAGGCGACGAAGATGCCGACGATGGCAAAGAGACCCAGGATAACGTATCCGAGAACGGGGTCGCGGCTGTAACTCGTCACGGCGGAGACGGCGGTGAAGATGACGAGGGCGAGAATGAAGAGCCCCCTCATGAGGACGAGAAACTTGTCGAAGCCTGCGGGTTCGAAGAGAAAGATCGCCGTGCCTGTCACATCGCCCGTTTCACCGTCGTGGGCCGGGGCGAAGAGGATACGCCGCTCTGTACCGCCGAACGGGAGGCGCTCCGCGGGCTGGAAGATCTCGTCGTACATGCTGCTTTCGATCCCTTTGCGGAAGGCGTCGCTTTCCCGGTATATTTCAAAGAATGCTTCGAGCTCGGGGGCGCCGGCGAAGACCTTCATCCCCTCGTTGTCCTCGGGGAAACCCTTGAGGAAGAGCAGGGCGAAGTCGCCTGAAGAGGGAGCGATACGATGGAGCCATCCGGAGACGGCTTCGTCGTTTGAAGGCACCGACCCCATCGCGGCGACGGCCGATTTCCGGTAGTGGCTCTCCGCGATTGACTGAAAGGAGCCTGTGAGCGCGTTGTTCATCCAGAAAAGAAGCGTTGCGAAAAGAAGAACGGACAGGGTGAGCGAGATAAACCTTTTCGAAGGAATGTTCCTCTCCTCCTTTCCATTGTGTATGAAGAAAAGGCGAAGGAGCCCCCTCGGGAGCCCCTTCGTATTTTCACAAGCGCGGTGGACGCTATCTGGCGGAGCCGATCTCCTTGTTCCAGCGTTCCAGCAGGCGGGCCTTGTTCGCGGCGTCCCAGACGTCGTTCTGGTCGACGAGCGTCATCTTCTCGAAGGAATAGCCGGTGTCGACGGGGGAGGCTTTCGAGCTGAGCGGGATGACGTACCACTTCGCGATGATGTCCATCGCGGTTTGGCCGAGTATCCAGTCGTAGAGCTTCTTTGCGTTGACGGGATCGGGTCCGTCCTTCACAAGCGAGAGGGCCGCGGTCTCGAAGCCGGTGCCGTCCGAGGGGAAGGGCGATCTCGATGGGCGCGTTCTCGACCTTGAGCTTGATCAGGTCGTGGAGGTAACCGATGGCGACCGGGATCTCGCCGATTCGCGCAGCTCTTGCCGGGGGCGGATCCGGAGCGTGTGTACTGGTCGATGTTCTTGTCGAGCCGCTTGAGGAAGTCGAACGCCTTGTCCTCGTCGTTGCCGAAGACGCGGATGATCGTCGTGACCATGTTGTACGCCGTGCCGGAGGTGCCGGGGTTGGCAACGCGGACGTTCTTCGCGTATTCGGGCTTGACGATATCCGCCCAGGATGTGGGCAGCGTAAGGTTGAGTTCTTTCGCGCGGTCGGTGTTGATGGCGAAAGCGATCGGACCGACGTAGAGACCGATCCAGAAACGCTCGGGATCGCGGAACTTATCGGGGATCGAGGAGGCTGAGCGGGAGTTGTACGGCGCCGTGAGTCCCTTGTTTTTGGCGTCGATGTGGAGGGTGCCCACGCCGCCGACCCAGATGGACGCCCTGGGGTTGGCCTTCTCCGCTTCAAGGCGGGCCACGGCCTCGCCGGAGGAGAGGCGAACCCAGTCGACCTTGATGCCGGTTTCCTTCTCGAACGCGTCGAAAAGTGCCTTGGCGAGGGGTTCTTCCGTCGTGGCGTAGGCGCTCACCTTTTCAGAGGCGAACGCCGCGCCGGCGAAGAGCGCGCAGAGCAGAACAAAAACACAGAACAAACCTATTCGTTTCATACTTTCATCTCCCTTTGTTGTAATTGAGGTTCACTTTCGGGAACCGTTATGAAACCTTTTTGAGTATATGGAGAGAGAGGCGTTGTGTCAATTCTTTTTGCCGGCATTTTTCGTCTCTTTTTCCTTCCGCTTCAGCGACTCGTCCTCGTAGCGCAGCGTTACGGCGCCTCCGAGGGAGAGGGAGAGGCGGAGCCCTTCATCGCCTACTGCAAGGCTTTCGAGAGAGAGCGCCGAGACGGAGCCCTCCATGAGAACGTCCTCCGCTATTTGCTGTTCGCGCAGCAGTTCGGCGAGCGATCGTACGGTCCGCTCCCTCAACTCCTGCAACGGGAAGACCATTCGCTCGGTCATCTCGCGGAGCAGCGCGGGGCGGGCGAGCCACGCCGCGGCCTTTGCAAGGGCGCTGTTCGTTTGTTCCTCGAAGTCGGCGTCCTCCATCCGGATCGTTTCGTCCTCCCGAGAATAGGCGGGGCGGCCCATGATGTAGACCTTTCCCTCGATGGAGCTTCCCACGGGACCTTTTCCCGAGATGTCGGCGGCGGCTACGAGTTTGTCCCCGCTGCCGAAGAAAGAGACCTCCTTCACCTTGACGCGTCCCCCGCCGGGAATGTCGACCTCGGGGAAGTCCATTGAGGAGACGTACTTTCCCAGAGATGCGTAGGAGAGCGTACTCTCTACATTGAGCAGGATGCCCGGCTCCATGTGCGGCGGCATCGCCGCGAGCGCGGGGAGTGAAGAGGCCCTGAGCGGGTCAGGCCTTTCCGCAGTGATTTTCAGCATGCATTTAATCCCCGCGGTTGCCGTAAGGCGGTTATCCTTCGCCGAAAACGGCGGCATTGAGACGGAGAGCGGCGTGACTGCAAGCCACAGCTCGGGGGATGACCCCAGCGGGATCGGTTGATGCAGACCGGCCCACTCTCTCTGCGCGTACTCCTTGATCCGGGCGTGGCCGTTGATCTCCTCCTCCGCCCTGGAGAGAAGTTCGCCCGATCGCTTGTTGAACAGGTCGGTGAGCAGCGACGCGATACCGATCTCCTGACCCAGGACGTTCAGGGAGGGGGAGCGCGTCCACTCCAGCCCGACCGAGCCGTTGAGGCGCAGTTTCCAGCTCTTGTCGATCGAGGGCGCGAGCGTGAGGTGCAGCGTCCCGGCGCCGAAGATCTCTTTCCGTGTGCTGGAGGATATGCCAAGAATCCTCCCCTTCCAGGAAACCATGGATGAGAAACGGAAGGGAAGCGAGAAGTTGGCCTTGTTCTTTGCAAAAGAAACCTTGACTCTGCCCGTTTTTTCAAGAAGGAGATCGGCGACGGATTCGCCGTAACTTTGATCGATCGTCTGCCCCTTTATGTCGTATAGTGGGTTGGTGAGCGCGTCCTCCAGAATACGGACAGCTTCGTCCGCGGTGATGGAGATCGGGACGGAGAGAAAAGACTCCGCAGGAGGAGACGTCGGCTTCAACTCCTCCGGAGGCGGGGGCGCGGTCTCCAGAATATCCGGTTCATCGCTCGCCGCAGGAGACGGCGAGAGTAGGGGCGCGGCGTCCTCCTCGGGAGGAACCGCGGGGTCGCCCGGCATTTCGTTTCCCACGGTGGGAGGAACGCTCTCCTGAAACGGAGTTCGATTGTTCTCCGCGCAGGAGGAAAACAAAAAAAACGCGGCGCCGAGCAGAAGAGCCAGGAACGAGCAGGCGAGCATTTTTTTCCATGGTGTCATCTCCTTTCCCCGGTTGGGTAGAACATGACGTCATTATACCTCAGCGCAGAAACTTCGCGTCATCTGCGGATGCCTTCCAGGAAGCGCAGCAACAACCCCTTGGAAAAGAGGATGGCGTCGGCGGGGCAGACCTCCTGGCAGCAGTAGCAGCGTATGCACTTTTCATACTCTATCTCGACGTCTCCAGCCTTCGTCAACTTCATCGCGCTCGCCGGGCATATCTCGACGCACTTGCCGCACCGGATGCATTTTTTCTTCTCCTGAACGGGACGGGACGCAAGGAAACGCTTGCCGAAGCGGTCGAGGAAAGGAGGGAGCAGGTGGAGCGCGTCGAGCTTGGGCAGCTCTATCGGTGGAATCGCGAACCCCTCCGGAAGACCGGGGGCGTCCCACCGCGCATCATTGTCCACGAGCCCGCGCATCCGCGCCGCTCTGTAGAGCGGAAACTCTTCCAACGGCGCCCCCAGCAGCGTACAGACGCGGAAGTCAAGGTCGAGCGGGTTTGACGAGGCCGCGAGGATGCCGAAGTCTCTCGGCTTCCCGTTGCTCGGCCCACGGCCCTCCATGCCCCGGATTCCGTCGAGTATGGTAAGGCATGGGGCGAGCCCGCGCGCGATGTCCAGGTGCAGATCGGCGAACGCCTCCCGCCGAAGCCCGACGTTATAGTGCCATTGCGCCTTGCGCTGACTGACCACCGTGCCGAAGAGATTTTTCACCCCCAGCGTGAGCATCATCTGGGCGTGCGTTTTGAGTTTCGGGATATTGATGATCTTGTCGGCGCCGACCGCCCGACGCGACACCTCGACGCGCTGAAAGACGTTTCCTTCGGCGACGGGCAGCGGAACGGGGTCGTCCAGTTCGACGCACGGAATGCCCAGTTCGCGCGCGACAGTCTCCATCCCGGTCTTCCGGGCGACGTCGGAGAACCGATCTATTCCCGGGCTGTCGGCGATGAACGGTTTCCCTCCGGCTTCAAGCGTCTGGACCGCCACGGCGCGCACGACCTCCGGATGCGTCGTGATGCACTCGTCCGGCGTCGAGGCCGAAAGCAAATTCGCCTTCAACAGGACGTTGTCCCCCGGGGAGACAATGTTTTTCATACCCCCGAATTGCATAAGCAGCGTTGCGAGGGCCTTTTCGATATCGTTTCGGCTGTATTTTCCGCACTGTGCGAATAGTGTTGCGCTCACCATCTTCTCTCCTCTCGATTCGTTTTGCTATAATATACACCGAAACAAGGAATGATGAAGCGCATCCACACATGGGAAGGGCCGGTGAATCGATGGCGTACAATGTCCAGCAGTTCTTTCTTCAGAAAAGAGGCGTGGGGTACGTCGCTCCCGTTTTGTGCACTATGCGGGGTTTGGGGGAGAGCGACATAGAACAGGCCGTCGTCTTCCATAAGAGAATATCGGACGAGATCGGCGACGCGGATTTTTTCGCCGAGGAGAACACGATCGCGGAGAGTGTCATGGGCGAAGGCGTCGTCGTCGGGGTCTTTGCGGAGGGAAAACTCATCGCGCTCCGGGCTGTCTCCTACGTCAAAGAGTTTGTGGACGACGCGGTCGTCGATCTCGACTTGGACCCCGGCGAAGCGGACCATGTCGCCGTGATGGATTTTTGTGTTACGGATTCATCCTTCAGGGGCAACAGCATTCAGTTTTTTACGTACCTCTTCATCGAGAGCCAGATGTATCCCAATAGATACCATCTGCACACCACGGTGTCGCCGAAGAATATCTTCAGCCTGACGAACGTGCTGAAGTGCGGTTTTTCCGCGATCAAGTTCAAGCAGAAGTACGGAGGACACCACCGTTTCGTGCTCTACAAGAACCTGAGGAAGCCCGGCGCGGTGAAGACACGCGGGCATAAGGAGATACTCCTCAGGAATTACGACTACCATCCGAAGGTCTTCGCCGACGGCTTCGTGGGGTACAAGATCAAGCACAAGTCGAACGGAATGGCGATGCTGTACGGCAAGCCGTTGGAGGAAGAGCCGGCGAAGGCGTGATGAACATCATGCCGGTGCAAGGAGTGGAGGTGCTCATACTGCTTGAGCGCGCCGGTTTCGAGAGCGCGCTTGTGGGGGGCGCCGTGCGGGATCTCCTTCTTGGACGCGCTCCCGAAGATATCGACATCGCCACGGAGGCCTCCTTTTCCGCTCTTGCCGCACTTTTCCCCGATGGGAAGACCGTCGGGCCCCGGGGGAAGCCTGTTTTCCTTGTTCCCTGCGGAGAGGGGCGCTGTGAAATCACCTCCTTCTGCGGGGGGTCCCCTTGAAGCGGACCTGGCGCGCCGGGACTTCACGGTGAACGCGCTCGCTCTTCGCTCCACGGGCGAGCTTCTCGGAAGCAGCCGCAGCAGAAAGGATATCGCGCTTCGGCTGTTGCGCTTCAACGGGAGCGTAGCCGACCGGCTCGGGGAAGATCCGCTCAGAGCGCTTCGTTTGCCGCGTTTCGCGGCGACGCTTCCCGGCTTCTCCGTGGCCGGGGATGCCTATTCCGGCGTGCGGGCCGCGGCGCCGTCGTTCGCCCGATGCGCCCCCGAACGGATAGGAAGAGAAGTGCGTCTCGGGCTCGAAGGTGATCCGCGTCTTTTTCTGCGCGGTCTGGCGGCAAGCCGCACGCTTCATATTGTTCGCCCGCTGTTCGGCGGCGGACGCGGGGGGCTGGCGCTTTTTCTTCGATCCTTGAAGTACCTCGACGACCGGAAGGAAACCCTTCCGAGGCGGACGGCGCTTCTCGCTTCGTTCCGGAGGAAGCTCGCATTTCCCGATTATGCAGGCGCATCCTCGGTCCGCGGAATACTCGAAGGTTGGCGCTGGCCGAAAGAGGTATGCGCGGGAAGCGCGGAGCTTGTATGCAGTCGGGCCGCCCCTGCGGGGAACCTGTCGCGTGCGGAGATGGCGGGTCTGCTTCTTGCACGAGGAGAGCTCTTCTGGGAGTCGCTTTTTGCCCTTTTCGGCGCGCTCCGGCGAGTACGTGTTCCACGAAGGCGCAGGGCTCTCTTCCGGGACCGTTTCCGTCGCCTTGCCGCTCGCCTCCGGACGGAGGAAGCACTCATTCCTTCCGGAGATGAGTTGATGGAGCGGTGTGCGCTCTCCGCGGGTCCGGAGGTGGGGAGACTCTTGAAGGCTCTTCGGACCGAACATCTTCTCAAGGGATTCGCTTCGAGGGAGGAGGCGCTGGAGAGAGGCGCTTCGTTGATGAATATGCGATGAAGAGAGGAATTCTCCTCTCTGTTTTCCGCTCTCTTCGTGTTAAAATCAAAAGAAACGAATTCGGATCCGCAGAGGGTAAAAAAGGGAGTCGATTCTCATGAGTCTGCTTCACGTCGATCAGTTGCAAGCGGGCATGGTACTGGAGAAGAATCTGATGGCCTTCAACGGCCGTTTTCTTCTCCCAAGAGGTATTGTGCTTACGGAGAAGCATATTCAGACGATGAAGGTATGGGGGGTTGTAGAGGCGTCCGTCGAGGAGGATTTGCCCGCCGAACCTCTGAAGGAGACTGTCGCGTCGATCCCCGCCGAGATTCTGCAGGAAGCCGAGCGTTTGTTGGAGTCCCTCTTTCCTTCGACTCCGTCGGCTTCGCCGATGAAGGATTTCTACGCTGTCGCCATGGAGCGTACAACCGCAACCCTGATGCGCGACCGGTCGCAGCGCGGGGCGCCGGCGCAGCAGTCCCGCAGCGTCTCGCGCCGCTTGTCCTCGAATATTCCCAATCTGTCTGTTACAGCTTCCGATCTCGTCTCCAGGGAGTTGCAGCTTGCTTCTCTCCCCGATGTGTACTACCGGATAATGGAGGTCATCAATTCGACCCGCAGCTCCGCCTCCCATATAGCGGAGGCGGTCGGGAAGGATACCAGCCTGCTTTCACGGCTTCTCCGTCTTGTCAACAGCGCGTTCTACGGTTTCCCCTCCAAGATAGAGACCGTGACGCGGGCCGTTGCGATCATCGGAACCCGCGAACTTTCGACGTTGGCGCTCGGGGTTGCGGCCGTCCAGTACTTCAACGATATTCCCTCGGAATATGTGGACATGAAGAGCTTCTGGAGGCACTCGGTAGCCTGCGGAGTGTACGCCCGTCTTATGGCCTCGGAGAAGATCGGCGTTTCCGAGGAACGCCTCTTCGTCTCCGGACTGCTGCACGACCTGGGAAAGCTCGTGCTCTTCCGTCAGGTGCCTCTTTCGGCGCGGAACGCCATCGAACTGGCCCTTGCCAAGAAAATTCCCCTCTGCGAAGCGGAGCGGGAGATACTCGGCTTTGACCACGCCTATCTCGGGGCGTTGTTGCTGAGAGAGTGGAAAATTCCCTCGCCTCTCGAAAACGCTGTACGCTTCCATCACTCTCCGCTTTCTTCATCCTCTCCCCTTGATCCCGCGCTTCTGGCGTCTGCGGATGCGCTCGCCATGGCGACAGGATTCAGCGGGAGCGGCTCTGTTGTGATGCCCGAGATCTCGCCGGAGATTTGGGCGGAGACAGGGCTTTCAGCGGCCGTTTTCCAGCCGGTGATTCTTCAGGGAAGTCGCCAGATAGAGGACATTACGAACGCGTTCCTCGGAAACGGAGGCGCGTAGAATGCTCCGTCGCAATCGTCTTCCCTTTATGGAGGAACGCCTCCGGCGCCTGGAGGAGCAAAATACGTACCTCTGGCAGGAAAAAGCATTCGGCATCGAGGCTCTCGATGCCGCTGTTTCGCTGGGTCACTTCGACACCAGCATGAACAAGCTCGAAGACCCGCTGCCCATTCTCCGGGAGACGGTGAAGCGAGTGCGGGGGCTTGTCCCTATGAAAGCGGCCGTGATTTATCTCGTAGGCGACGACTCTTCTTTTTACCCCGCGTACTGCTCCCCCCCCGATGCGCTTCCCGAGCTGGAGAAGCGTGTTGCCACCCTTATCGAGGACAGAACGTTCGTCTGGGCGATCAAGAGGAGAAAACCAGTGCTCACCGAATTCCGGGAAAAGCGTGCTCCGCTGTTGCTGCACGTGCTCTCCACCATCTCCAGAACACGGGGAATGCTTGTGGGGATCATGGACAAGGGGTGGGAGGACATCTCGGACTACTCCCTCTCTCTTCTCTCCGTCGCTTTGACTGCAAGCGCAGGGGCTCTGGAGAGCTTTGAACTGTACCGGAATCTTCGCAATCTTAATAGAGAGCTTACCTCGAAGATGAATCAGCTGGAGGAATCACGGAACGAACTTGAGCGATACCACGTGGTTCTGGAGGAACAGGTGGAGACGCGGACCAGAGAGCTTGCGCAGGCGAACGATGAAATGAAGATGGAGATCGCCGAACGGATGCGCGCCGAGGAAGAGCTTCGTTCCAGCGAGAGTATGCTCAAGCACGCCCTTGAGGGTGTCGGAGAAGGAATATGGGTGTGGGACGTCGCTTCGGGAGAGGTCGACCTTTCGCCGCTTTCGATGGAGATTCTCGGATGCGCCGCCGACGTGGCCGCCTGCCCGCCGGAGACGCGGCGGATGGAGGGGTGGGAACGTCTCATTCATCCTGACGACGTCGAGAAAGTGCGGTATAAGAAGCAGAAGTGCCTTGCCGGAGATACGCAGGGGTACAGAGTCGAGTACCGCGTGCCGGGCGTCGGCGGGACGGTCAGGTGGATTTTGGAGCGCGCTCGCGTCGTTCTCAGGGACGACGCAAGAAAGCCGCTTCGGATAGCCGGCACGCATTCCGATGTCACAGAACGGCGGGAGCTGGAGGACCAGGTTCGCTTTCAGGCGACGCACGACTATCTGACCGGTTTGCCGAACCGTTATCTTTTCTCGGACAGATTCTCGCAGGCGATTGCGCATGCCCGCCGTAAAAAAAGGAAGGTCTCGCTGCTCTTTATCGACCTGGACAATTTCAAGATCGTCAACGACACGTACGGCCACGATGTCGGCGATGAACTGCTGAAAGAAGCCTCGGAACGTCTGAGGAAGGTTTTCCGGGAGATGGACACCATCTGCCGCTTGGGTGGGGATGAATTCACAGTCATTCTCCCCGAGACAGGGGACCGTGATGAAGTGGAGCGTATTGCGGAGCGCCTTTTAGAGTTCTTTGACGCCCCCTTTCCAATCGATTCCGGTTTGATTCGGCTCCAGATTTCCGTGGGAATCAGCGTCTTCCCGATGACGCCTCCGATATCGAGACGCTCTTGAAGAAGGCCGACCTCGCTATGTACCGCACGAAGCAGCGTGGGGCAAGCGCGTTCGCTTTCGCTGCGGACGTCTCCGACTGACACAAGTGTTCGCAGGCATTCAGCTGGAAGAGCCCTGTCTCCGTCCAGCCGATGCACGAACACGTCCCTTGTCCTCTTGTTCTGTTGGCGCAATATTAAGAGTGCACTTTCCAAAATGTAATTAATGTGCCGCAGCTGAATACTTCGTACACAGGAGGCGAGAGAACATGAAAATATCCGTTCCATACGGAACGTCCGCTCTTTCCTGCGAAATACCCGACAGCCGTCTGAAAGCGGTTCTCGTTTCAAGTCTTCACGAACTGAAAGCCGATGCGCCGGAGCGCGAAATCGTCAGAGACTCTCTCGACAACCCGATCGGATCCCCTACTCTGCGAGAGCTTGCGGAGGGGAAAAAGAACGTCGTGATTATCTCAAGCGACCATACACGCCCCGTTCCAAGCGCCATTATAATGCCACTGCTCCTCGAAGAGGTGCGGGCAGGGAACCCCGATGCCGAAATCACCATCCTTGTCTCTACCGGAGGCCACCGGGCCACCACCCCTGAGGAACTCCTGAAGAAGTACGGTTCCGAGATCGTGGAGAACGAGCGCATCGTTGTCCACGACAGCCATGACGATGCGAGTCTCGTTCACGTAGGAACCCTGCCTTCCGGAGGCGATTTGATACTCAACAAGCTGGCAGTCGAAGCGGACCTGCTTGTCGCGGAGGGATTCATCGAGCCGCACTTCTTCGCCGGGTTTTCAGGAGGCCGGAAGAGCGTACTCCCCGGCGTGGCGAGCTACACGACGGTGATGGCGAACCACTGCGCGGAGTTTATTGCGCACGAAAGGGCCAGAACCGGAATCCTCGAGGGCAACCCCATCCACGTCGACATGGTCTTTGCCGCCCGCAAGGTCGGGCTGGCGTTCGTCTGCAACGTTGTCATCGATGCGGAGAAGCATATAGTCGCCGCTTTCAGCGGCGACATGGAAGCGGCGCACGAGAAGGGGTGCGAGTTCGTCGGCAAGAACGGCAGGGTCAAGGCCGTTCCCGCCGACATTGTCATCACGAGCAACGCGGGGTATCCTCTGGACCAAAATCTCTATCAGGCGGTGAAGAGCATGACCGCCGGCGAGGCGTCGTGTACTAAGGGGGGCGTCATCATCGTCGCCGCCGAATGCAGCGACGGGCATGGCGGCGAGGCTTTCTACCGGACGTTTGAGACGATTCCGACGCCGAAGGGGATCATGGATATGATCATGGCGAGGGGACGAAATCAGACAGAGCCCGATCAGTGGCAGATCCAGATATTTGTCAGGGTGCTGATGGATTTCACCGTGATCATGGTGACCTCGGCGCCCAAAGAGATGGCGGAGCATCTCAACATGCAGTGGGCCCCGTCCCTGGAGGAAGCCTTGTCGATGGCTGAGCGAATCCTCGGAAAACAGGACGCATCGGTCACCGTCATTCCGGACGGCGTGGCAGTGATCGTCGATGCGTTCTCTTCCTGAGAAAACAGGGATGTGCGAACGTGCGCTTTCGGCGGCGAACGGACGATGACGGAGTGTTTCTCCGTTCTGGCGGATAAGAAATGAAACGGAGGAAAGAAAAAATGACTGATGTTCGGCATGATGCCTTAAAAATCGTACAGAAGGCCATAGAGGCCGTGCTCCCTGAAAACGCCGTGGAGGCGGCGCTGCGCGGAGAGGCGTTTTCAGCACGTGCGCAGTCCGGAGGGAAGATCGTGCTCGCGGCCATCGGCAAAGCGGCGTGGCGGATGGCGAAGGCCGCCGCTGAAACGCTGGGAGACCGGCTCGACGGCGGTGTCGTCGTGACGAAGTATGGACACGACAACGGCTCGATAAAGGGCGTCGAGATTTTCGAAGCGGGGCACCCGTTTCCGGACGAGAATACGATCAAGGGCACGGCCCGCGCGCTCGAAAGGGTCGGCGGACTCTCCGCGGAGGATACCGTGCTCTTCCTCGTCTCCGGCGGCGGCTCGGCCCTCTTCGAGAAGCCGGGCGAGGGGATTACCCTCCAGGATCTTGTCGGGGTGACCGATCAGCTGCTTGCCTGCGGTGCGGACATCGTCGAGATCAACACGATACGCAAGCGGCTCTCCTCGGTCAAGGGAGGGAGGTTCGCGCAGTTCGTCGCTCCGGCGCACGTCTTCTCGGTGGTGCTCTCCGATGTTCTCGGCGACAGACTCGACAGCATCGCTTCCGGACCGGCCTATCCGGACGGCTCGACGACCGCCGATGCGTTGCGAATTGTAGGCAAGTACGGGCTGTCATTAAGTCCGGTACTTCAAAAAGCTTTGGAGAAGGAAACGCCGAAATCGCTTGAAAATGTGACCACGCTCATCACCGGGAGCGTAACAGCGCTCTGCAAAGCAGCTGAGCGCGAAGTCGCCGCACTCGGCTATACGCCGCTCCTGCTGACGACGACGCTGAACTGCGAGGCCCGCGAAGCGGGCGCCTTCATCGCCGCTATGGCGAAGGAGATCCGATCGTCAGGAAACCCGGTGTCGCCTCCGTGCGCCCTGCTCCTCGGAGGCGAGACGGTCGTCCGGCTGAAGGGGAAGGGAAAGGGCGGACGGAACCAGGAGATGGCCTTGGCTGCGGCGTTCGGTATCAAGGGGCTTGCGAACACGGCTGTGATCTCCGTCGGTTCCGACGGGACCGACGGACCGACGGATGCGGCGGGAGGTGTGGTGGACGGCGGTACGATCAGCGCGCTCGGCGCCCTCGGGCTTGATGCCGAAGCCCTGCTGGCCGACAACGACTCCTACCATGCGCTCGACGCCTGCGGCGGCCTTGTCAAAACGGGGCCGACCGGAACGAACGTGAATGACCTCGCCATTCTCCTCTGTAGATAGTCGCTCTTTCGGCTACAGACAGAACGAGGCCCCTGAAAAGGGGCCTCGTACAATTATCTTCTGCAGTCGTCGGAGAAAAACTACCTGGCGGGTTTCTCGGCGAATCTGTAGCTGTTGCCGCCGTCCGCTTTTCCCGCGGAAAGAGCCGCTTCCGCCGTTCTGAGCAGCGTTTTTGCGTCCTGTCCGTCTTCCGGGAATACGCTGATGCCAATGGTGGCGGAAAGCTTGAACGAACCGGTGTATCCCGAGGCCGCTCCCCTGATTGTTTCAAGGAAGCGTTCCGCGACGGCCCCCATGTCTTCTCTGGTTCCCGGCTTCGGCAGTATGAGGTAGTAGTTGACGCCCTCCATGCGGTAGAGAATGTCATCCTGCCGGCACACCTTTTGAAGCCGCTGCCCTATACCCTTGAGAAGAAGGTCGGCCATCTCTCTCCCGATGGTCTCGTTTACGGTGTTGAAATGGTCGAGATCGATCATGAAGAAGGCCAGCGTCCCCCCGGTTCTTTGCGCCTCGGCGAGGGAGAAGAGGAACGCCCTGTTGAAATGTGTCCTGTTCGAGCTCCCGTCGATCGGGTTGTGTCCGGTTTGGAGGAGAATCTCCTCCTCCAGTTCTTTCTGGGCGGTAACGTCGAGCGCGACGCAGATTACGGACCGTTTGCCGTCTACAAGCTCGGGCAGGAGGGAGATGCGGGCTTCCTGAAAGTACTTTTTTCCGCCGATGTCGATGTCGTAGGCTGCGAACTGCGGGGCGCCGGTCTCGACGCAGCGTTTCAGCGGCGCCATCAGTTCCTCCGCTTTTTCGTTCGGGAACGATTCGTAGACGGTTTTCCCGATCAACTCCGAGGACGCTGTGACGAGGGCGGCTTCGGAGGAACCCGAGACGTCGATGTACCGTCCGTCTTCATCTATGACGAGGAGAATCGCCGGGATTGCCTTCATAAGCGCTTTGAGCTTCGATTCATTTTTCCGCAGCTCTTCGTCGGCTTCTTTATAATAGGTAATGTCCGAGATATTCCACAAGAGCTCCTCCGGGTAGCCAGCTTCTTCGCCGATGAGGCACGAACGGTGAAAAACCCAACGCCACGTTCCTTCCGAGTCGGAGATCCTGTAGATTTGGGGTTCGGAGCCAGCCGAGAATGAGAAAGCGACAACATCGTCCGGATGAACCAGATCGGTGTACCGGACTTTTCCGGATGTGAAGTCTTCCGGCGCGTAGCCGAACGAACGTATTGCTTCCGATACGAAACACGGTTTCCCGTTTTCGGAGGGGAGCCAGATAAAAGAAGTCACGGGACTCCTGTTGACAACCTTTTCGAAGTGTACTCCGCCACAGCGCTCCATGCCGGCTTTCATCTCCCTTTAGAGGTATGTCCCGGAGAATCCGGAATGTGTTTCTTTTGCTCAATGTATTGTAGCATAGATGAACCTGTCGATACAGTTTTTTCCAGGTATGCCGCGTGCTCAACGGGATAAGGCCTTGAGAGTCGATCCCCTGAAGAGAGAGGGATACGAAGGGTGAATAAATGAGTCCGGCTTCGCTTCGTCCGTTTACGGGTGTTTTTTGCCCGTCCTCAACGTATAATAAGAAAACCCGGAAGTTGAAAGGAATGAAAAGTCAATGGCAAAAAAACGCTACCAGCATGAGCTTGAACTCCGACAGTTCACCGTTGATGATTACGACGAAGTCAAGCGCATCATGGACAGAATATACCCCAAGATGGGGGGCGCCTGGACAAAAGAACAGTTTTCCGCCATGATCTCGCGCTTCCCGGAGGGGCAGCTCTGCATAGAGGACAAAGGACGGGTCGTTGCGGGCGCGCTCTCTCTCATCATCGACTACTCCCGCTACGGCGACCGCCATACGTACAGGGATATCGTCGGGGACGGCTGCCTGAAAAACCATGATCCGGAAGGAGACTACCTTTACGGTATCGATATCTTCGTCTCCCCGGACTACAGGGAGAAACGGCTGGGCCGCCGTCTCTACGATGCCCGCAAAGAGCTGTGCGAAACGCTCAATCTGAAGGGAATCATCATCGGCGGCAGAATTCCAGGGTACGCCGAATGGGCGGACAGGAAAACGCCGCAGCAGTACATCCGCATGGTGAACAACCGCGAGATCTCCGACCCGGTGCTGACCTTTCAGGTGAGCAATGAATTCCACTACAAGAAGATCATAGAGAACTACTGGCCCGAGGACTACAGCTCGAAGGGGTACGGCGTCATTCTCGAATGGAACAATATCTATTTCGAGGAGCGGCAACGGCTCATTTCCAAAGTGAAAACCTACATGCGCCTCGGCGTGGTCCAGTGGCAGATGCGGAGTTTCGAGTCCTTCGAGGATTTTTTACAGCAGGTGGAGTTCTTTGTGGACACCCAAGCCGGCTACAACACCGACCTCATGCTTTTCCCAGAGCTGTTCAACGCGCCGCTGCTCGCGCAGTTCGACCAGGAGGATCCGGCGGAGGCCATGCGCCTGCTCGCAGGGTACACGGCCGATCTTCGCAAGAATCTCGTGGAAATGGCTGTGGCCTACAACATCAACATCGTCTCGGGAAGCGTGCCGGAGCTTCGGAACAACAGGCTTTACAACGTCACCTTCCTCTGTCGCCGGGACGGTACCTGGGACCAGCAGTACAAGCTCCACATCACCCCCGACGAGTACCGCTGCTGGGGGTTGCAGGGAGGGCACGACCTCAAAGTCTTTCAGACGGACGTCGGCAAGGTGGGCATCCTCATCTGCTACGATGTAGAGTTCCCGGAACTAGCGCGGTACCTTGCCATCAAGGGGATGGATCTTTTGCTCATCCCCTTCTGGACGGACACCAAGAACGCCTACCTGCGCGTGCGACGCTGCGCCCAGGCCCGCGCCATCGAGAACGAGTGCTACGTGGCCATCGCAGGCAGCGTAGGGAACATTCCGAAGGTGGAGAACATGGACATCCAGTACGCCCAATCCGCCATCTTCACGCCGTCGGATTTCGCCTTCCCTCACGACGCCGTGGCGGCGGAAGCGACGCCGAATACTGAAATGGCGCTGATCGCCGACCTCGACGTCGAACTGCTCAAGGAGCTGCGTCTGCAGGGGAGCGTTCGGAATCTGCACAGTCGCCGGACGGACCTCTACTGGATCGACTGGCTGCGGGAGGGAAGGAACGAAGAGTAGGGGGGCGCGGCAGTGCCCGAAAAAAAAGAGCGCCGCTGCGCACGGTTCGGCGAACCGGCGGCGGCGCTCTTTTCGTATGGTCTTATCGTCGCCTGTAAGCGACTGGGTGGATGATCAGGGCTGTTCGGAGAGGCTCCCCAGGTGCGCCGCGAGGAAGCGCTCCATGGCGCGGTAGAAGTCGAAGCGGTTCTCCTCGTTGCGGAAACCGTGCCCCTCGTTCTCCTTCACCATGTACTCGACCTCGATCCCCCTGCTGCGCAGCGCTTCGACGATCTGGTCCGACTCCGCCTTCTTTACCCTCGGGTCGTTCGCTCCCTGGGCGACGAAGAGGGGCGCCGTGATGCTGTCCGCATGGAAGACCGGGGAGGCCGCTTTCAGGAGCTCCTTGTCTTTTTCCGGATCGCCTATCTGCTCGTAGAGCATCTGCCGCCCCAGCTCCCAGTAGGGGGGGATGGTCTCCAATAGTGTGAAGATGTTTGACACGCCGACGTAATCTACGCCGCACGCGTACAGGTCGGGGGTGAAGGCAAGACCCGCGAGCACGGCGTACCCGCCGTAGGAAGCGCCGTAAATACCGACACGCTGCGGATCGGCGATTCCCCGTTCTATCAGCCAGTGCACGCCGTCGGTGACGTCGTCCTGCATCGACCTGCCCCACTCCTTGAACCCCGCTTCCCAGAACGCCCTTCCGTAGCCGGTGGAGCCTCGGAAGTTCATCTGAAGCACTGCGAGTCCCCTGCTCGCCAGAAACTGCACCTGCGGGTCGAACCCCCATCCGTCGCGTACCCACGGGCCTCCGTGCGGGTGGATCACCACGGGGAGGTTCTTCGGTTCCTTCCCGAGAGGAAGCGTCAGGTAGCCGTGGATGGTCAGTCCGTCCCTGGAGGTGTAGGAAATATGCTTCATCGGCGCCATGCGCTCTTTCGGCAGCCACGGCGCCAGCTCCGCCAGCTTCCGGAAGTCCTTCGTCCCCCTGTCGAAGAAGTAGTACGTCCCGCGCGTCCGGTCGCTCCCTGCGTACACCAGCACCTTCGTCTCGTCGCGGCTCATCGAGGCGACGACGACCTCGTCGCCGGGCAGCCGCTCTTCGAGCTCCCTCTGAAGTGCGGCGCGCTCCTCGTCGAAGAAGTGGTAGCGGAAACGGTCCGTGGTGAACCCTGTTCCGGTGATCACTTTTCTTTTCCGGGAGCGGAAGAGGGAGCTTACGTCGACCTCGGGGTGTTCGAAGAGCAGCTCCTCGTGTTCGACGCTTTCCGGGTTGAAGACGAAGATCGCCGATTTATCGCGTCCGAGGTTCGACGCGACGTAGAGCTTTTTGTTGTCGAACGTGAAAAAAAGCGGCGACACGCTTTCGCGGAAGTCGGTCGTGAGGATCGTCCGGAAGGGTTCCTCCTCCTTGTCGCGGTAGAGAAGCGACGTGTTCACCCCGTCGGAGCGCACCGCGACCCGCAGCTTTCCGTCGTGGTCCGTCATCCAACCTGCGATGTCTCCCGGGTTCTCCTCCAGAAGCGTCAGCTCTCCCGTCTCCAGGTTCAGCCGGTAGACGTCGAAGAGGCGCTGGTCTCTGCGGTTCATGCCGATCAGGATAAAGTCGTCCTGTTCCTCAAGGCTGTCGACTATGGTCACGCGCGTGTTCTCGAACGGCGTCAGCTCGCGGGCTCCGCCGCCGTCGGTGGAGACGGCGTAGAGTCGGTAGTTCTCATCGCCGCCTCTGTCCTGAAGGTAGACGATTCTGTCGTTTCCCGACCAGAAGTAGGCGGGGATATCCCGTTCGGTGGCGGAGGTCACCCGGACGGCTTCCTCGGCGCCGATTTTCTGGATGAAGATGTTCATCCGGCGTTCCCACGGTTTCATGAAGGAGATGTACTCTCCGTTCGGAGAGAGCTGGAAGCCGCTCTGCTCGGGATTCCGGAAGAAATCCTCCATAGGGATGAGAGGTTCGTCCGCCCTCGAAGGACGGGGGAGCAGCAGGGTCAGCAGCGTCAACAGCGCGATGGATGAAAAGAGTTTCATGATCTCACTCCCCCATGACCTTGACGACCACGCGCTTGCGGCGGCGTCCGTCGAATTCAGCGTAGAAACAGCGCTCCCAGGGGCCGAGGTCGAGCGTGCCCTCCGTTATAGGGAGAATTGCCTGATGGTGGATCAAGATGCGCTTCAGATGGGCGTCGCCGTTATCCTCTCCCGTTCTGTGATGAAGATAGGACGGATCTTCCGGGGCTGTCTTTTCCAGCCACCTCATGATATCCTCGTGAAGACCGGATTCATTGTCGTTCACAATAATACCGGCGGTGATATGCATAGCGGAGACGAGCATCATCCCTTCGCTGACGCCGCTCCGTTCCAGTATGGCCTGGAGCGACGGGGTGATGTGAACAAGCTCCTTGCGCTTTTTAGTCTCGAACCAGAGGTATTCCGTATGGCTTTTCATACTGATCTCTCCTTCGTGATGGTGGCGGTACGGTGAATATGGTAGCATACTCCTTTCCCGTAGATTCGATTTGTGCTCTATCTTGAAAAGGAAGAAATAAGCGGCTGTCCGAATGGACGGGCCGGAGCGGAGGATTAGAAGGAGATGACGAAATGACCGCACATGGCGAAAAATTTTTCAACGGCGGCGTTGGAACAGGATGGCAAGAAGAAGGCCTGCTGAAGGCCGTGCTCGACGTCATCCCCGATATTATTGCCGTACAGAGTCCGCAGCTTGAAAGCCTCTTTTACAACAAGGCGGGGCTCGATTTTTTGCATGTGTCTTCCGAAGAGATGGTCGGCCGGAACTGTTATACGTTCCTTGGGAGAAAAGAGCCCTGCGGCGGCTGCCTCTCGCTCAAGGCCGCCGATACGGGAAATGCGCAGGAGGGAGAAAAGTACATCCCGGAACTGGACGTGTGGTTCGAGGTGCGCGCTATCCCGGTGAAGGACGACGCCGGAAATGTCCGGTGCGTTGTGGAGCAGCTGCGCGACTGCACGGCAAGAAAACGGAACGAGGAGCGCCTTGCGCGCGTGCTCGAAGAGCTTGAAGCAAAGAACGCGGAACTTGCCGAGGCGAGCGCCACGGCCCGTATGCTCGCGCTCCGGGCCGAAGAGTCCAGCCGCGCGAAAAGCGCATTTCTGGCGAACATGAGTCACGAAATACGCACGCCCATGAACGGGATTCTGGGGATGGTCGAACTCCTGCTGGATACGGGACTCTCCATGGAGCAGAGGGATTTCGGAGAGACGATCAGCAGCAGCGCCGACCATCTGATGGAACTGCTCGACGACCTGCTGGACTTCTCCAAGATAGAAGCGGAGCGGTTGACGCTGGAAAGCACCCCGTTCAATCTCCAGGAACTCGTCGAGGACCTGACGATGCAAACTTCGGTGAAGGGGCGTGAGAAGAACCTCGAGGTCTACTCCGTCGTCGAACCCGACGTTCCCGCATTCTTCCGGGGGGATGCCTCGCGTCTTCGGCAGGTGCTCGGCAACCTGCTCTCCAACGCCGTGAAATTCACAGATACCGGTGAAATCTCGCTTACAGTCTCTCTTGCCCAAGACGGTATCCTCAGGACGCTTCTTCGTTTCGAGGTGGAGGATACCGGCATCGGCATTCCGGAAGAGAAGAGGGAGCTCCTGTTCAAACCGTTTTCCCAGGTTGATGCCTCCATAACCAGACGTTTCGGCGGAACGGGGCTCGGACTCGCTATTTCGAGGGGACTCGTCGAACTCATGGGGGGGAGCGTCGGTATGAAAGACGCTCTGTCCGGCGGCGCTCTTTTTTGGTTTGAAATCCCCCTCGACAGGATTGATCACGGCGATCTTGAGGATCTCCCTGTTGATCCGAATCTTATGAATACCCCCGTCCTGCTTGTCGGAGGAACACCAGGATGGCGGCGCTCCGTAACAACGCACCTTGAACGCTGGCTTTGCGCCGTTGTGTCGACGGAACGTGAAGGGGTCGAGGCGTGTCTTTCCGAGGCCGCGGACGGAGAACGGCCATTTTCTGTCGTGCTTGTCGACGGGAGCAGTGTTCCAGAAGACAGGCCCTTTTTTCCTCGGGTGCTTCCGGAGAGGCTCCGGAACTTTTCATCATTCTACCTGCTCGACTCTCCTTCCAGGCGATGGAGGAGGGCGGCTCTCAGCGATGCGGGGTACGCCGATTTTGTTCCCAAGCCCGTTAAGAGGAGTGTTTTGAAGAACCTTCTCCTCTCCGGCGCGGATAGCGGCAGGATATATGGGGAGTATCCGGCGTCGGCGGCGGTCTGCAGGAAGGCGAAAGTGCTTCTCGTCGAGGACAGCGAAGTCAACCGGAAGGTCGCCTCCGTTATGTTGCGGCGCCTTGGCTGTTCTGTTACGGCGGCGCATGATGGCTTCGAAGCGCTGGACCTTCTGCGACGCGAGGCATTCGACCTGGTCTTCATGGATGTGCAAATGCCTGTTCTCGACGGAATCGACGCAGTGAAGCGGATTCGGAGCGGATACGGGGAAATCGGACGTCCGGATATTCCGGTAATTGCAATGACCGCACGCGCGCTGCCCGGCGACAGGGAGGAGTGCTTTGCGGCGGGAATGGACGACTATATCGTCAAACCGGTGAAGATGAACATCTTAGAAGAAATTCTCAAGAAATGGCTGCCTGGAGGTGAAGCACAGTGAACAGCGGAGAACGTCGGATGCGAATTCGGGAACAGCTCGCACTCTCTGGAGGCCCGGTCAAGGGGGCGATGCTCGCTTCGCTCTTTTCCGTGAGCCGTCAGATCATCGTGCAGGATATCGCAGTCCTGCGTGCGGAGGGAGCGAGTATCGTCGCCACTCCCCAGGGCTACTTGCTCCTGCCGGGAAGTGTGTCCGGGATGCTGACAAAAACAGTGGTGACACGGCACACGGACGATTTGTCGATGGAGGAGGAGCTGCGTATCATGGTCGACCGTGGGGCGAAAGTGCTCAACGTCATCGTCGAGCATCCTCTCTACGGAGAGATCACGGGAAACTTGATGATCTTCACCAGGAGCGATGTGGAGCGCTTCATGGAGAAGATGCGAGAGAGCGACGGGGAACCGCTTTCGACGCTCACAGGAGGCGTGCATCTGCACACGCTCGAAGTACCCGACGAAGACACATGGAACTCGGTTCTCGACGGCCTGCGCGAAAAGAACTACTTGCTGGAAGAGAAATAAGGGTGTATGCTTTGTCAGATGACAAGTCATCTGACAAAGGTGGTGCTTGAAATGGACGAATCTCTCTCTTCTGCTGAAAAGGTCGGGCGGAAGGGCGCTTTCCGCGGATACCTCGTCAAGGTGTCCAACGGCATGGCGCTGGGGCTTTTCGCCTCGCTGATCATCGGCCTGATACTCCGGCAGGCGGGGGGGCTGCTTTCAATGCCCTCAGTAGAGCTGTTCGGCAGGATAGCCCAGTTTCTCATGGGACCGGCGATCGGCGCCGGCGCTGCGTTCGCGGTGGGCGCGCCGCCCTTGGGGCTCTTCTCCTCGCTGATCGCGGGGGCCGCCGGCGCCGGAACCTTCTCCTTCGAGGGAGGCGCCGTGGCCGTCGCTATCGGCGAGCCGGTGGGAGCGCTGGTCGCCTCGCTCGCGGGAGCTGAGTTCTCGAAACGTATCGTTGGAAGGACCGGAATGGACATCATCGCCGTGCCTGCGGGGACGATTCTCGTCGGCGGGCTGACGGGCGTGGTTGCCGGCCCGTTCATCGCCGGGATGATGTACTGGATAGGGAACGCGATCAACGTGGCCACGACGCTGCACCCGATCCCGATGGGCATTCTCGTCTCGACGATGATGGGCGTTGCGCTTACGCTGCCGATAAGCAGCGCAGCGCTCTCCATTTCGCTCGGTCTTTCGGGACTGGCGGCGGGCGCGTCGACCACGGGGTGCTGCTGTCAGATGATCGGCTTCGCCGTAGCAAGCTACCGGGATAACGGCCTCGGCGGCCTCTTCTCTCAGGGGTTGGGTACCTCGATGATCCAAATCCCCAACATCATACGGAATCCGTGGATATGGATTCCTCCCACCCTTGCCTCCGCAGTGCTGGGGCCCGTTTCGACGGTGCTCTTCAAGATGGAGAACAGCAGGGTCGGCGCGGGAATGGGAACCAGCGGTCTCGTGGGGCAGGTCTCGACGTTCGAAACGATGAGCGCCGCTGCATGGCCGGGGGTTCTACTGCTTCACTTTCTCCTTCCCGCCGCACTCTCCCTGCTCTTTGCCGAGCTGCTGCGGAAAACCGGGCACATTCGCCCCGGAGATATGAAGCTGGAGAAGTGAGAACTACCCCAGATGCAGTATTCGCCGGGCGACTTCGAAGTAGAGCAGAAGGCCGAGAATGTCGACGACGGTGCTGATGAACGGTCCGGACATGATCGCAGGGTCGAGCTTGAGTTTTTTTGCGGCGAAAGGGAGGAGCGCGCCGACGAGGTTTCCGAGCATGACGACGCCGACGACCGAGATGGCGACGGTAAGTGCAACGCCGAAGCCCGTACCCATTGTCCACGCCCGGAATGAGGCCAGGAGTGCAAGAGCGAGCCCCAGCAGAATTCCAGAGAGCATTTCCTTAAAAAGAACTTTGTGAATATCGGACTTAATGATCTCGCCGAGCGTGAAGCCTCGGATAACAAGCGTTGCAGCTTGCGTGCCCGTATTCCCTCCTGTGCCGGTCAGCATCGGGATGAAAAAAGCAAGAGCAACCGCGCTTTCGAGAGCGAAAGCGTAGCTTTGCAGGATATACGAAGAGAAAAGCTGCGTTGCAATACAAACGAGCAGCCATATTAATCGCTTGCGTGCCAGCGTAAATACGCCCGCTTCAAGATAGTTTTCCTCGACGGGCTGGATACCCGCCATACGCTCGAAGTCCTCGGTCGCTTCTTCCTGGATAACGTCGAGAATATCGTCGAAGGTGAGTATCCCGACCAGGCGTTCCTCTTTATCGACGACGGGAAGAGTCTGGAGATCGTAGCGGGACATGATTTTGGCGGCTTCCTCCTGGTCGGTCGATGTGGTGACGAAGACCGGTTGGCCGTCCATGATGTCGGTCAGGAGCGTCTCCGGAGCCGCGAGGATGAGGTCCTCCAGATGGACAGTTCCCTTAAGGCGGCGCTCGGGGCTCACCACGAACGATGTGTAAATAGTCTCCTTTTTTGCTGCCGTGGCGCGGATACGCTCCAGCGCTCTGGCGACGGACATTCCCTCCTTCAAATCGATGAACTCGGGGGTCATGATGCGTCCTGCGGAGTCTTCCGGGTAGTTAAGCAGCGCGTTCGCCAGTTTTCGTTCCTCCGGGGAGAGATGAGCGAGGAGTTTTTTTACCGTCTTGGCCGGGAGTTCATCGAAGAGTGCGGTACGGTCGTCGTCCGACATTTCTTCAATGATGGAGGCAACTTCCGAATCGGTGAAGTTTGCGAGCAGCTCTTCGCGCTCGGTTCCCTCCATGAACTCGAAAACTTCGATCGCGAGATCCTTCGGTAAAAGCCGGAAGAGGAAGGCCCGTTCCGTGGCGGGCTTTTCCGCTAGAATTTCGGCGATATCGGCGGGCTCCATTGTGCTCAGGAGCTCCTTGAGGCTTTTAAACTGTTTTCTTTGGAAAAGTTTGTCCACACTGGCGAGGAATTTATTCTGCAGATCCATACACGACGCCTCCTTGTCCCCTGTACGTCACGACGCCAACATAATCTCCTTCCGGATGAAATCGTCCGAAAAGCGGAGTATGCGGTATTCGTTTCGAATAAATATCGTTAGGGATCCCCGGTAATGAAAATCCCGGCGGGCGCCGGGCTTCGGCTTACCGGAATGGAAGGCCGCTGCGGCGCCGTACTACGCGAAAAGAGTGCTACTTAAAGGTTGCGCTCCGCTATCCACCGAACCATCTCCTTTTTCAGGCAGCGGAAAATAATAACGCTAAAAAAGTACCACAAAATCTTAAAAATGTCGAGCCTGACGGGGTTTCTTTTATGCTTTCCCCGTCAAAGCGCATGAAACGCACAATAACGGCGCGGGACGCGTTTCTTTCGATGTTCGCGGAGATTGCCGCCCTCCAAAAGATCGCGTGGTGATGTGTGTGCCGAAACAAAACACAGCGAATATGAAAAACCGACCCCGAAGGGTCGGTTCTTTACTCTGTTTTGTTTTTGCTCTTTTTCAAATGGCTTGAGAACGCCGGGATCATGAGAAGGAACGTGATCACCCAGAGAAGGATGCAGAGCGGCCGATCGAAGAAAATCATCGGAGATCCTTGCGACATAATGAGCGACTGGCCGAATCCGAGCTCCGCGATAGGGCCGAGGATGAGTCCGAGAACAAGCGCGCCTGTGGAAAAACCGCCCTTTTCCAGGAAGTATCCGGCGATGCCGAAGGCGATCATCAGCCAGACGTCGAACATATTGTTGTTGATGGCGTAGCTGCCGATGACCGAGAGGATGGCGATTCCGGGGATGAGCAGCGCGTTCGGCGTCGAAGTGACGCGCGCGAAGTAGGGCGCCAGGTAGAGGCCAAGGACCAGGAAGACGATATTCGCGATGAAAAGGGAGAGAATGAATCCGTAGGTCAGCGTCCCGTAGCGAGAAAAAAGCTCGGGGCCGGGGATGAGCCCCTGGATCATCAGCCCTCCCATCAGGGCGGCGGCGACGCTGTTTCCGGGGATGCCAAGAGTGAGCAGCGGAATGAGCGAGCCTCCGACGCAGCCGTTGTTGGCGCTTTCCGCGGCGGCAACGCCTTTCGGGTTTCCCTTTCCGAACGAATCCGGATCCTTCGCGCTCTGTTTCGCGAAGTTGTAGGAGATGAACGAGGAAATGGTCGCCCCGGCGCCGGGTAGCATGCCAACAATAGTGCCGATGACGCCGCCTCTGCAGATCGTCCCCGTCAATCCTTTCGGCAGCTTGCTTCGCTTGATAGTCGAGAGCGTCGCATCGTCGATGTTCTCCGTGATGCGGGTTTCGGCGGTCAGATCAAGAAGCTGGCTGACGGAGAAGAGCCCGATGAGCGCGGGCATGAACGGTACCCCGTCGAAAAGGTCCATCTGTCCGAATGTGAAACGCATGAAACCTGAGAGCGGATCCATCCCCACCGTGGCGATGGTCAGCCCAAGGAAACCTGAGAGCAGCCCCTTGACCATGCTCCCCTTCGTGAGCGTGACGATGCTGGAGAGTCCCATAATTGCGAGGACGAAGTATTCGGGAGGGCCGAAGCGAAGGGAAAACTTCGCAAGGGCCGGAGCCATGAGCAGAAGGGCGAAGGTGGAGATGATTCCTCCCCAGAAGCTGGCCCACGTAGCGACGGCAAGCGCCTCGCCGCCCTTGCCCTGCCGGGACATGGGGTATCCGTCGAACGCTGTTGCCGCCGCAGCCGGAGTTCCGGGAGTCGAAAGAAGAATAGAGGAGATCGCGCCTCCGTACATGCCGCCGCAGTAGACGCCTCCCATCAATGCGAGTCCGAGAAGAGGGGACATGCCGAAGGTTACAGGGATAAGCAAAGCGACCGCCATTGTCGCAGTGAGACCGGGCATCGCGCCGACAATGATGCCGACGATGGAGCCCGAAGAGATAACGAGAAGCACTATCGGGTCAAGCAGGGATGCGAGCGCTGGAAAAATGAATTCCGACATGAGCTATTCCCCCCAGATTCCCATCGGTACAGGAACACCGAGAAAGTAAATGAAAACAAGATAGACGAAAGAAAGAATGATCCCCGTACCGAGCAGAATGAAAAGCGGGCGGCGGTATCCCAAAAACAGTGCGAGCAGTGGCATGAAGACTGCGCTCGCCAAGAAAAAACCGAGCCTCGGAATGGCGGCTCCGTAGGCGATGATAGCGGTTATGGAAAGAATGAAATTGCGCGGGGAACGAATCCACCGGACGTGCGAATCGGGAGAAGGTGTCTTCTGCACCAGAAGGACGAGGGACAGCACCGCAAAAATTCCGGCCAGGAAAAAGACGTAACGGGCCGCATCCGCGGCCCGGTCCGGAAAACTATTCGCCCCGTAGAAGAGGGCGGCGGCGAGTCCCAATCCTCCAACCGCGAAGAGCCGGTTCATGAAAGATCGGGTCATCTTGGTCCTCTCTCTACCAGGGGTCTTTTTCGTAAGCCCTGTCGGTTACTTTCAGCAGATCCTGCAGGTACGCCTTGTACTCCTCAGGATTCATGGCGTTCATCTGGAGCTGCTCCTTGGCCGCCTCCAGGAACTCAGGATCGGCGAGCACCTTTTCGAACGTCTCCAGCAGCTTGGCGTACACTTCGTCGGGGATGCCCGCAGGTGCAGCGAAACCTCTGGACGAGTCGGAGATCACCTTGTACCCCAGCTCTGTAAAGGTGGGAATTTCAGGGACATTCGGATGACGCTTCGCCGTCATCATGGCCAGAATACGGATCTCTCCCGCCCTCATGTTGGATTCGATCTGGGAAAGGTTCATGAAGCCCATGGAAACATGACCACCCATAACGGTGGCTTTCGCGTTGGAAGAGCCTGTCGTGGGCACGCTCTTTACAGTGCAGCCTGTGGCTTCATTGAACTGGGCGAGGGCGAACGCGTCGTCGCCTCCGGGGCCGGATGTCGAACCGGTAAGGGTTCCCGGCGCGGCCTTCTCGGCGTCGATGATGTCCTGAATGTTGTTGAAGGGGCTGGATGAAGGAACAACAAGGACGCCCGGATCGGTAACGAGGTTGTAGAGCATGGCGAAATCATCGAGGGTATACCGTGCACGCTTGGCGGACATGTGCGCCGTAAGGTGCGGGGTATACAGGGTGCCGATTGTGTAGCCGTCCTTTTTCGCGCGGGCAAGGGCTTCAAAGCCTCTCTGTCCGCCGGCGCCGTCGATATTGTTGATGACGAACGGCTGCGGGAAATACTTCTCCGCGAACTTGGCGAAGAGGCGGGCCATTGTGTCCGTGCCGCCTCCGGCATTGGACGCAACAATGATTGTCACCGGTTTGGTCGGATACTCCGCGGCGCCGGCCACAGACGCTCCAAGGACGATACAGAACGCAAGGACAAGCAGAAGAGCTCTTTTCATGTTCTCGTCTCCTTTCAAATGTGTGGTGCAGTTGTTGAAACTAGAGTGCTTGAAACAGAGAGGAAACCGCTCCACCTCCTTTCAATCAAAGGCAAAGACGGGAAGGCCTCAGTGAGGGAAGCCGTTCTCCTCGATCTTCTCCTGAAGGGCCTTTTTCTTTGCTTCAATGAGGGGTTTCAGGCGCTCTCCCTTCACCATGAAAAAGACTCTCTCCGCAACATTGGTCGCGTGGTCGCCGATACGGGCGAGGTGACGCGCGACCCAAAGCAGACCTGCGGCGCACTGTGCAGTGGCCTGGTCGCCCTCGGGTTTTTTCCCCAGGATGCCGATAAGCTCGTCGAATATGCAGTCATACAGCTTGTCCAGTTCCTCGTCCCTCATGCAGATTTCTTCGGCGAGAAGCGTATCGTTTTCTTCGAATGCCTTGAGCGAGTCGGACACCATGTCCGTTGCAATGATTTTCATCTTTGGTATGTCCACGAGCGGTTTCAACAGCGGGTACCGGTTGAGCACCTTCGCCTTCTTCGCAATGTTGACGCCTTGGTCGCCGATCCGTTCCAAGTCGGTGATGATCTTCAAAACCGCGAAGACAAAGCGGAGATCCTCGCGGACAGGCTGACGCATTGCGATCGAGCAGAGGCATTCGTGATCAATCGTCGCCTCCAGGTCGTCTATTGCGTCGTCTTCCTCGATGACTCTCTCCGCAAGCGCGTCGTCGCGCTCTTCGAGCGACTGGACAGCGAGTCTGAACGCCTCGCTCGCCATGCTGCCCATCTCGCGGACCATGGCGAGAATCTTCTCTCTGTCTCCTGAATAGAGAAGGGATTCGACCTTCCCGTTCTTCTTTCCGAACACACTCCACCCCTCCTCTAAAAACAGTGACAACCCCGTTGCATTTTCCCTTGTCGGCGGAGGACATGTTCAGGAAGCGTCAACCGGGGCAATGTCTTTGTAACGATAATGTTACAGGATACGATATGCCATCCCGAAAGTCAATTATAGATGAAGCGTTCGTGTGCTCCGCTCAACACTTTTTTCGCGATACATCGTTTTCTTTGCTGCGAATCTGCTATTATACATTTCAAGATGTATAGATTTTTTTCCGGAGGAGAGAGGAACTATGGAAAAGAGATTTGTTCGCTGCATCATCCGCGGAGAGGAACGGCACGCGTTGATTGCCGACGGCGCGGTGTATGCTCTGCATGCTCCCATGGAAAACGAAGCGGAGCCGGGAGAGCGTCTCGGAACCCTTGACGAAGTCGAGCGTTTTCTCCCTCCGACTTCGCCCACGAAGGTCGTCGCGGTAGGGTTGAACTACAGGGATCATGCCGAAGAAGTGGGGCTTCCGATACCCGAGGAGCCGCTGCTCTTCATCAAACCCTCGACGAGCGTTGTGGGGCACGGCGATCCGGTGATCTATCCCGGAGTTATGACAAAACGGGTGGATTACGAGGCCGAACTCGGTATCGTCATCGGCAAGAGGTGCAGGAGCGTGTCGCCGGAGGATGCGCTCGGCTATGTGTTGGGGTACACGTGCGCGAACGACGTGACTGCGCGCGACCTTCAATCGAAGGACGGACAGTGGACGCGGTCGAAGTCCTTCGATACTTTTTGTCCGCTCGGGCCGTTCGTTGTGTCCGGGGTTGATCCGTCGGACCTGGAAATTTCAATGCTGGTGAACGGGAAGGTTGTCCAGCACTCCCGCACCAGCAACTTCATCTTCCCCGTGCCGGTGCTCGTGAGTCATATCTCGCACGTGATGACGCTGGAACCCGGCGATGTGATCATTACAGGTACTCCGGCGGGAATCGGGCCGGTGAAGAAGGGGGATCTGATGCGCGTCGAGATTGAACGTCTGGGTGCGCTGGAAAACAGGGTCGAGTAGCTCGCTTCGGCAACATACGCAAAAAGGGGGACCGCGTTCCGCTCGCGTTCCCCCCTTTTCGTCTGCGGACGTAGAGACGTCCGATCATGCATATAAATGGCGGAGGGCAGAGGATTCGAACCCCTGGGGCTTTCGCCCAGTTGATTTCAAGTCAACCACCATCGACCGCTCGGACAGCCCTCCAGCATGAAGAGCATTATACACATCTTTTCCGCTCTTGCCAACGTACGGAGGCAGAAACGCCGTTTTTTGCGGTTTTTCCGTGTAGGGTATAATGGTATTGCGCTCAAAGAGAGTGCGTGCGGCAACGATTCTTCGGGAGAGGTGATTGGAGTGAAGAAAGAGGAGATTTTGAAACAATATGTCTGCTCGCCCTGCAGAGTGGCGATTGTCGGGGCGTCGCCAAAGGCCGATCGGCCGGTGTTTCGTGTAATGAACTATCTTTCCGGCGCCGGTTTTACGCTCTTTCCGGTGAATCCGGGGTATGCGGGCGCCGAGATACTGGGGCTTCCGTGCGTCGCCGACCTCGCTTCCCTGAAAGAGGGGGTCGATGTCGTCGCGCTCTTTCTCTCCGAGAAGATGCAGGGTACGATTGCGAACGACCTGAAACGGCTCTCCTACAAACCTGTGGTATGGTTCCAGCCGGGAGCGCGGAATGAGCCTCTGGCATCCTCGCTCGCCGAGGCGGGGTATCCTGTGGTGGAAGAAGACTGTCTTATGGCGGCGCATATGAATAAGTGCGGTGTATGATTTTTTTGTTGCGTAAAAAATAGTATTTGGTATATAATTCGCCACAAGGGGTGAGTTCTTGTTTAAAAACGTGTGCACCGCATGCGTTTTTCAAGGTATTCGTTTCACTCCACCTTTTCCGGGAGGTGTTCCCGTGTCCTCCGAAATTCCTTTCACACTGCGCGTTCGTTACGGCGATACCGACCAGATGGGCGTCGCGTACTACGCCAACTATCTCTACTGGTTCGAGGTCGGGCGCACCGAGTTCTGCCGTACTCTTGGCAGATCGTACGCCGACTGGGAGGCAGAGGGGAGTATTCCTGCCTGTGGTTGAGTCGCACTGCCGGTACAAGCATCCTGCACGGTACGAGGATGAGATCACCATATACACGAAAATCGGTGAAATTCGGGCGAGCAGCATCGTCTTCGAATGCCGCATCGAGAGGACGTCCGACGGGAAACCGCTTGCCGCCGGATGGACCCGTCATGCGTTTGTCGACGCGGACGGCAGGCTGATACGGGGAGACAACCCCATGCGCCGGTGGATAGAGGCGATGAGGGATGATGGAGGTGTCGCGTAGAGTGAGCACAAAAGCTATACTGCTTGGAAACGAAGCGATAGCGAGAGGAATTGTGGAGGCCGGATGTCTGGTTGCGTCCGCCTATCCGGGGACGCCGTCGTCGGAGATTCTGCCGGCGGTGGCGAAGTTCGCCGACGAGATGAAGTCGCCGATGTCGGTGGAATGGAGCGTCAACGAGAAAGTGGCCTTCGAGGTCGCGGCGGCTGCATCCTTCTCGGGGGCAAGAGCGTGCGTGGTGATGAAGCAGGTCGGGCTCAACGTGGCGGCCGACCCGTTCATGAGCGTAGCGCACTTCGACCTGAAGGGCGGTTTTCTGCTGGTCGTCGCGGACGATCCGGGCCCGCACAGCTCGCAGACGGAGCAGGACAGTCGCTATTTCGCCATGTTCGCCAAGATCCCCTGCTTCGACCCGGCGACCGCCGCGGAGGCCAAGGAGATGGTCTTCGATGCCTTCGATCTCTCGGAGCGTTTCGGTATCGTTACGATGCTTCGGCCCGGCGTGCGTGTGGACCACTGCCGCCAGGACATCGAACTGGGCGAGATTCGCCCTGCCGGCGGTACGGTGAAGTTCGAGAAAGAGGGAATCCGCTGGGTCTGTCTTCCCGCAGGCGTGAAGATCAACCATCCGAGGCTCAACCGCAAGGTCGAAGATATCCGGAAGGCCTTCGAGACCGAGTTCTCGAAGTACAATTTCGAGGTTCCGGCGAAGAAGAAACCGGTGCTTGGCATCGTCGCCTCCGGCGTTCCGTTTTCGGTAGCAACGGATCTACTCAGGGAGGCCGGGAGAGAGGACGTCTCGGTACTGAAAATCGGCACGCCGCACCCTCTGCCGGTGAAGATGGTGCAGGACTTCATCGCCCGTCACGACAGGGTGCTCTTCCTTGAAGAGACGTACCCTGTCATGGAGATGCAGCTTCCCGACCGCACACCTATTCTGGGTCGCTGGAACGGCGTCGTTCCCAGCGCGGGCGAGCTGCTTCCCGAAGTGATCGCGGACATTCTCGGGCGACTTCTTCAGGATGATTCCCTGGCCGGAAAGGAGCATAGCCTCCTAAAGGAGGCTATGGGGGATCTGAATATCGTGCCGCGCAAGCCGATGCTCTGTCCCGGCTGCCCGCACAGGGCGAGCTTCTTCTCCATCCGTCAGGCGCTTCCGAACGCGATCAACCCTTCCGACATCGGCTGTTATACGCTCGGAGTCAACCAGAAGGCGGTGGACGCGGTCATCGACATGGGTGCTTCCGTCACAATGGCCTCGGGCTTCTACCTTGCGCATAAGGCCGTCGGGATCGACCGTCCAGTCGTCACTACCATAGGAGACTCCACCTTCTTCCACATGGGGCTGCCGGGATTGGCGAGCGCCGTCTACAACCGGCACGCCTTCGTGCTGGCCATCCTTGACAACAGCATCACCGCCATGACGGGAGGGCAGGCGAACCCCGCCGTCGGAACGAAGCTCCGAAAGGGCGACGAGGGGCGGAAGGTCGATATCGAGGGCGCCTGCCGAGGCTGCGGCGTTGAGTACGTGAAGACGGTCGAGGCGTACGATATCGCTCTTGGCAAGGTTGCGGTCAAGGAGGCGTGGGAGTATGCGAAATCAAAAGAGGAACCCGCCGTGCTGATCTTCCGTCACCCGTGCATGCTCCTCCGACCGGAGCAGCCGTCGATTCCGGTGAAGGTTGACCAGGAGAAGTGCATCGGCTGCAAGTTCTGCATCAACTTCTTCAACTGCCCGGGGCTTGTCTTCTCCGAAGAGACGGGGAAGGCGTACATCGACGAACGGTTCTGCGTATCGTGCGGCGTCTGCGTGTCGGTGTGTCCGCACGGAGCGATTGTCGCGTCTTCGGAGGAGGCTGAGTAAGATGCAGTACGTCATAGTCGGTATCGGCGGTCAGGGAATTCTCTTCGCCAGCAAGGTGCTGGGCGCCATCGCCCTGAACAACGGACTTCACGTTATGGGGAGCGAAGTGCACGGCATGGCCCAGAGAGGCGGATCGGTGGTCAGTCACTTCAAAACCGGCGAATATGTCAGTCCGCTTGTCAGAGCGGGGGAGGCGGATCTGCTCCTCGCGTTCGACCAGAACGAGGGCGTGCGCAACCTGCATTTTCTCCGCGAAGGGGGCGCTTTCGTGGTGAATGTTCACGATGTGTCTGCTTTTGCCAATCAAAAACTCGAATCCTTCCTGAAGGAACGACGCATTTCACTCTTCGCTGTTGAAGGGTACCGGCTTCTGAAAGAGCACATGGGCGGGAATTTCCTCTTTCTGAACGTGCTCCTCATGGGCGGAATGTGCGGCGCGGGCGTCGGGGCCCCTTCCTTCGACGAGACGGCGTCGGCTGTCAAGACGCTTTCGCCGGCCAAGTTCGAGGACGCCAATATGAAAGTCCTCAAGCTGGGGTATGAGGCGATCGTCAACTCCTGAATCCGTTCGCTGTGCCGCGAGGGGAACCCTTTTCAGGGGGTCCCCTCGCAGTGCGTTTTCCCTTGCCGAGCTGATCGTCGTCCTTCTCCTGCTGACAATCCTATCGGTCTGTATTGCCCCAGCGCTCTCCTCTTCCTATATTGACGCCTCCTCGCCGGAGCGCGTCCGGAGAGAGGCCGATCGCGCGGCCTCATGGCTGCAGAGGGTCTTTCACAAGGCGCTGCTGTCGGGAAGATGTTTCACCCTCTCCCCGTCCTCGCTGCGCTCGCGGCCGAATATTGTCGTGCAGTGGACTGCGCCCGTCGAGGACGAGGTCTTTCGCGGAGATGGAAGCGCCTTTTTCATCAACAATGCTCTTGAATCCCCCCGCAGTTTTTACGTACCGAAATGGAACATCCTAACGCCCGCCCTGACGATACGGGTGTCCGATTCCGAAGGGCCGCGCAGAACGGCGAAGCCGCTCTGGTATATCGTCGTCTCGCCGTACGGTCGGGTTTCGCTGCGCGATACGCCGCCGTGATGCGGAAAGCGGCGTTTTTGTGTGATAATTTTACTGTGGGATTGAAACTCTTGCTTTTTCGGGGTATAAAAGAGGCCGATACTGGAAACATGAACCCTCTTTTCCCCATCGGTTCTTCACTTTGAAACGGAGGTTATTGTATGGCAGCGGCGAAACCCTGGTGGCGCGAGACCATCGAAACAATTCTCTGGGCTCTTGTTCTGGCCCTCATTCTCAGGACGTTTGTTGTGCAGGCGTTCTGGATTCCCAGCGGTTCCATGATTCCAACTCTTGAGGTGGGAGACAGGGTGCTGGTGGCCAAATTCTGGTATCACTTCCAGGAGCCGAAGAGAGGACAGCTCTTCGTCTTCAAGTATCCCGTCGACCCCAAGCGTGATTTCGTCAAACGAATCATCGGGCTTCCGGGCGATATGCTTGAGGTGCGCAACGGTGTCGTTTTCATCAACGGACAGCCTCTTCAGGAAGAGTATGTCAAGAATCACGACAGCTTTTCGTTGACTGCGGGGCCGGTATTTCCGGAGGTTCCGGTCAAGATTCCGGCGAACTCCTACTTCGCAATGGGCGACAACAGGCCGAATTCACAGGACAGTCGTTTCTGGGGGTTCGTCCCGAAGCAGAACATCCGCGGTCCCGTCTTTTTCCGCTACTGGCCTCTGAACAGGATCGGGATGGTGGATTAGATGGGGCGTACCGTCTGGTATCCCGGCCATATGGCCAAGGGAAAGCGAAAGCTTTCCGAACTTGCCGGGAAACTGGATATCATCATCGAGGTGCGCGACGCGCGGGCTCCTGCGCAGACATCCTCTCCGCTCGTCGGAGAGCTTTCTTCCGTGTGCCCCATAGCCGTCGCCCTTTCGAAGCGCGACCTCGCCGATGAAAAGGCAACTTCAAAGTGGCTCTCTTACTTTGCCGCATCGGGGCAGAAAGCATGGGCGCTTGACCTGCTCAAGCCGAGAATGGACCAGGTAAGGCGCGATCTCGCCATTTTCGGACCGGCGCACCGCGAGGTGCGGCTGGCGGTTGTGGGTATACCCAACGTCGGTAAATCGATGTTTCTCAACGCGCTTGTAGGAAAGTCCTCCGCACAGGTGGGGGGCATTCCCGGAATTACACGCGGCGTTTCATGGTACAAGGGGAAGGGTTTCCTCGCGGTGGATTCGCCCGGAATCCTCGACCCGAAAGCGGACGACGCTGTGCAGCGTTGCCTTGCTTGGCTCGGAAGCAGCAAGGCGGAAGTCATCGGAGGATATGAGAACGTCGCTCTCGACCTTATCGCCGTCCTTCGCCGGAAGAACCTGTGGGGGATGGTCGAGGCAAAATGGAGCGTCGCCGCTCTTGATGAAACGCCTGACGAAGATGTTCTTGAGGCGCTCGGGAGACGTCTTGGCTGTCTTGTTTCCGGCGGGGCGGTGGATCTGTCGAATGCCTCACGACGTTTTGTGGAGGCCTTCTCGACCGGGCGTCTCGGCCGCGTGACACTGGAGCTTCCGGAGGAGAACTGATGGAACTGAAGGAGTTCGGACGTATCGCCGGCGCAGACGAGGCGGGGAGAGGGCCTCTCTGCGGACCGGTCGTCGCCGCCGCGGTTATTCTGACGGAAACGCAGCGCGACGAACTGCTCGCGCTTGGCCTCGCCGACTCGAAGAAACTGACCCCACGGAAACGTGAGACGCTCTTCGACAGGATGTGTGCTCTCGATGTATTCTGGCGCGCGCAGGCCGCGTCTCCGGAGCGGATCGACCGTATGAATATTTTGCACGCCTCCCTGTGGGCGATGCGGCGGAGCCTGTTGAAGCTTCCCCCTCTCTTCGATACCGTCTTCGTCGACGGCACGTTCACTGTCCCCGATCTTCCGTTCCGACAGCTGGCGCTTCCGAAGGCCGATTCGCTCGTTCCGGCCGTCTCCGCGGCCTCCATCGTGGCAAAAGTGCTTCGAGACCGCGTGATGGATTCTCTTGATGCACTCTACCCCGGGTACGGTTTGAAGAAACACAAGGGGTACCCTACTGCGGCGCACAGGACTGCGCTGCTTACCCTGGGTCCCTCTCCTGTGCATAGAAAAAGCTTTTCGTGGAGGACTCCCTCATGACCCCCCCGAACATCGGCGGTATCACCGGCCCGCAAATACGCCCCGGACTCCCCGACGCTCAGCAGCCGCGTGTCGACGGCGCTCCGCAGCAGCAAGGCAAACCTCTTTCTACGATTCCGAACGGAACCGTGGTGAACGGAACCGTCCTTGAAGCGCGCGAAGCGGGCGCCTACCTCGTCCGGGTGGCGGGGCAGACGCTCACGGCACAGGCCAACCTGCCGCTTCTGGTCGGGCAGCACTTCCGGGCTGTCTGGGACTCTTCCGGCGACATCCCGGTGCTGCGTCTCTCCGACGCGGAGCAGGCGCTCCTGGGCAAGCTCTCCTCGGGAGACAAAGAGGTTGCCTCGGCGCTCATCGCACGGGGGCTTTCGCTGGACCCGAAAGCGCTCGCCTCGATCCGCGCCGCGTGGAACGGCATGGGACAGCAGCCGGGGCAGCTCGCTCCGCTGGCGGAGCTCTGGGCCCGCGGTCTCCCGATGACCAGCGCCAACGTCCAGGTGCTTTCATGGTACCTCTCTCTCGATGAACAGCGAATCTCCTCTCTCTGGAAGAGGACAAGGGACGAACTGCGCGAACGCCTCGCTCGGGGAGACGATCCGCGAAAAGCGCTGCGATCGCTGCTCGGTAAGGACGACGATCTCGCCGCCTTCCTGCGTGGACACGGCCTCCTTTCCAGTCCGTCGCGCGAAGGGGTGGACCCTTCGCTGCTCGCGGGCGCATTTCTTCCTGCCGGGGACGACGCACAGCCGCTGAATGCCCGGATCGCTACAAGCGTCTTTAAAAGAGGAGAAAAATCGTTCTGGTCCGTCTCCTTTGAAATGGAGGGGGATCGCCTTGGCCTTGTGGCGGGAGATGCCGAGACGGACGGACGTTCCCTGAGTGTGGTGCTGAAGGCGGAACAAGAGGCGAGCTTCGAGGAACTCCGGCGGCGGCGCCATATTCTTCGCCGCGAACTTGAAGAACTCCCCCTTGCCCTGCAGAACGTCGCCGTAGCTCACGGAAGAAGAACGCCCCGCGTACCGGGGCGCGGACTGGACATCACGGTATGACCCCCCCGAAAAAAAAGCGCGCCCAGGCCGCTGCGGTACAGTACGATCGGAAGAACGACGATGCGCCGCGCGTCGTCGCCTCCGGAGAAGGGTACGTCGCGGAGAAGATCGTGGAGCTTGCGCGCCAGGCAGACGTTCCCGTCGTCGAGGACGCGGCGCTTGTGAGCGCGCTGCTTGTCCTCGAACTCGGCGAAGAGATTCCCGGAGAGCTGTACGAGGCCGTTGCCAGGATACTCACCTTCGTCTACAAACTCGACAAGGGAGAAAAACTATGACGGCGGAGCACCTTCTGACGGGACAACGGGGGGAAGAACTCGCTTCGGCTCATTTGCGCTCCCTCGGATGGACGATTCTTGAACGGAACGTCTCTTTCAAGGGAGGGAGAGTTGGATATCGTCGCCCGCGACGGAAACGAACTCGTCGTCGTGGAGGTGCGCACTCGTGCGCCGGGGTGGATGCAGAGCGGCGAGGAGTCGGTGGGACCGAGAAAGATCCGCCGCCTCGTCCGCACCGGGAGAAAATACATGGATTCCCGCCGGTGGGACGGTCCATGGCGGATCGACGTGGTGGCCGTGACGCTGCCGGAGAACGGAGATCCCCATATCGAGCGGTTCGAGGACGTCACGGCGGGAGGAAATTACGCATGAACGGCGTGCAGGGGATCACGCTCCGCGGTATCGAAGCGGTCGCCGTCGAGGTCGAAGCGGAGATCACGGGAGGGCTTTTTTCCATCGCCATCGTCGGCCTCCCGGACGCGGCGGTGCGCGAGTCGAAGGAACGGGTCCGCGCGGCGCTTCGCTCTTTGGGAATGGCTGTTAGAGGGCGTGTCGCGGTCAATCTGGCCCCGGCGGATCTTCCGAAGGAGGGGGCTGTCCTCGACCTTCCGATAGCGATCGGCATTGCTTCGGCCATGGGCGCTCTCCCCTCCGTTCCCAGGGGTATATTCCTCGGAGAGCTCGCACTCGACGGCCGTCTGCGGGGAGTCCGGGGCGCCGTCGGCGCGGCGATCCTCGCCCGCGATTCGGGAGTTCCTCTCTTCGCACCCGCCGAGAACGCCTTGGAGATATCGCTTGTCAAGGGGTGCGAGGCGTATGCGGTGGAGGACCTGGCGGACCTTTTCGCCTTCTTCCGCGGCGAAATGGAGCTTCCCTCGGTACCCGAGTACGCTCCCGAGGAAGAAGAGGTCCGCGCCGATCCCGATTTCGCCGATATCAGGGGTCAGGCGGGGGCGCGTCGCGCACTGGAGATCGCGGCTGCGGGGCACCATAACATTCTGCTCATCGGCTCGCCGGGAAGCGGCAAGACGCTCCTTGCGCGGGCGCTTCGCGGCATCCTCCCGCCGCTCTCCCACGAGGAACTACTGGAAACGACGCTGGTACGGAGCACGCTTGGTCTCCCCTTCGAACGGGGCCTCCAGCCGCCGTTCCGGTCGGTCCATCACACGGCGAGTACCGTCTCTATCTGTGGTGGCGGCGCGACCCTCCGTCCCGGCGAGATCAGTCTCGCCCATAGAGGAGTGCTCTTCCTCGACGAGTTTCCGGAGTTCCGGCGCGATCTGCTCGAAGGGCTGCGTCAGCCGCTGGAGGACGGGGCGATCACGGTCAGCAGAGCCGCGGGATCCGCGCTTTACCCCTGCCGCGTGCTGCTCGTCGTTGCCGCGAACCCGTGCGCATGCGGCTGGGACGGCGATCCCGCGGAACGATGCGTCTGCTCTCACCTGGAGCGGGAGCGCTACCGCCGCAAGATTTCGGGACCTATCCTCGACAGGATCGACCTGCACGTCTCCGTGCCGCGCCTCTTGCCTGAAGAGCTCGTCGCGGTGGAGAGCGAGGGCGGCGAATGCAGCGCGGACATAGCGAAGCGGGTGCGTGCCGCACGGGAAATTCAGAGGCAACGGTGGGCGCCTCACGGTTTTTCCTGCAACGCCGAGCTTCCCGAACGTCTGGTCAAACGCTCGCTCGCTCTTTCGGCCGGTGTGCGCCCCTTCCTCTCCTCGATGGCGGGAAGCCTGCGTCTCTCAGGAAGAGGAATAGGGCGGGTGCTCAAGGTTGCCCGGACGATTGCGGATCTAGCCCAAAGCGAAAGCGTCGACGTCCCGCACGTCGCGGAAGCCCTCGCGTACAGGGATGGAGGGGTCTGGAGATGAACCCGGTGCTGCGCACACTCCTGTTACTGTCAGGCTCGGGCGGCCCCGCCGTACGTATCTGGAACGCCTTTGAACGTGAGGCGTTTCCTCCGGAGGCCTTCTGGGAGGAGGGAGAAACGCTCTGGAGCCGCCTTGGGTGCACCGACACAGTGTGCCGGATGCTGCGCCGCCTCGTGGACTCATCCTGGCCCGAAGAGGAGGAACAGCGTGCGAAGCAGCTCGGCGTGCGTCTTCTTACTTTCCGTGACAAGGAGTGGCCCGACGCGCTCAGCGGACTGCCCGACTCTCCCCGGCTGCTTTACATCAAAGGCAAGTGGCCGCTCCGAGGTCCTTCAGTTGCCGTCGTGGGAACCAGGCGATGCTCGGCGTACGGTATGCGGGTTGCCTTCGAGACAGGCCGGGCCGTCGGCGGCGCAGGGGGCGTTGTCATCAGCGGCGGAGCTGCGGGCATCGACAAGGCTGCCCACGAAGGATGCCTTTCCGCAGGCGGAGCAAGCGCCGCCGTCCTCGGGACAGGCGTCGACGTTGCCTATCCTCGCGGTCACGAACCGCTCTTTGCTCGTCTCGCCGAAGAGGGAGGCGCATTGCTTTCGGAATACCCCCTCGCTTCGCAGCCCAAGCAGTGGCGCTTTCCGGAACGCAACCGCATCATTGCGTCGCTCGCCGATCGTCTGGTCGTCGTCGAGGCGCCTTCGAAGAGCGGCGCGATGATTACGGCCCGCTGCGCTCTCGAAGCGGGACGGGAGGTATGGGCGGTTCCGGGTAGGATCAACGAATCGGGGTGCGAAGGTTCCAACCGTCTTCTATACGACGGCGCCGTGCCGCTGGTGTCGATACCCGACTTCATTTCCCTCGCGCTTGGACGCCAGCTCTCCCTCTTCGAAGAAACGCCGATTCGAGGAGAGCAAAATTCCGTTGCGTTCACTGAAAAAGAGCAAAGAATTCTTTGCCTTTTGGAAAAATCTGGGGAGAGAACTGTTGACAACCTTGCTGTTGAGGGTACAATGGCTCCCGCTGATGTATTTTCCTGTCTCGCCGCGCTTATGGCTGCGGGATGTGTTTTTGTAGCGGGACCGGGCCGTTGGAGCGCCGTCCCGAAGTAACTCCAAACCATTCGGGAAAGGAAGAAACCTGGTGCCGATAATAAAAAAATTTTGCGGAACCCGGGGGCGCATTACAGAATCTCTCGAGTTCAAAAGAGTGCTCCATGATCTTGAACGGCGGTATCTCTCCCCTGACGCGCAGGCGAAGATCTATCGCTATCTTGCTACTGAAGAGGTGCCGCTGGAAGTGACGGAGCGGGCTATTCTCGAAGCGGTCTCGCTTGGCCGTCTCAAGAACGCCGCCGCGGACGCGTCTCTTTTTGATTACCTCGTCGACGCGCTGCTCGACGACTGTTCCTTCGAGATCCCCGAGACGGCCTCGGAGAGGCTCTATCCTTCGAGCTGCACCCTTTGCTGAGGGCGGTTTTTTCGTATGGCTCGCAAAAAGACTGAAACTGAAGCGGAGGTAGTAGACCGTTCCTCCGTTTCGCCGAAGAAGGGCGCTAAAACGGCCGCGAAGGCTGAACAAGCTGCTGCGGCGCCCGTGAAGAAAGTCTCTTCGAAAAGCGCTTCATCAAAGCGTTCCTCGTCTTCAACGGCAGGGGCGAAGCCGAAGAAGCGCGCGTCGTTGAAGAGCTCCGCTACGAAAGCGTCTTCGGAGAAAAAACTTGCCGCAGACGCGCTCCCGAAGAAGCCCGTGAAAAAACAAGCGGCGAAAAAGAGTCCGACTTCCCGCTCGAAGGCGAAGACAGCGCTTCCTTCCGCGGCCGGCTCTTCGGACAGGACGCTCGTCATCGTGGAGTCCCCCACAAAGGCGAAGACGCTTACGAAGATCCTCGGCTCGAAGTATATGGTGAAGTCGAGCGTCGGCCACATTCGCGATCTGCCGAAGAGCAGACTGGCCATCGATATCGAGAACGACTTTGCCCCGGAGTACATCCTCGTCAAGGGGAAGGCGAAGCTGAAGAACGAGCTGCTCGCTGCGGCGAAGCAGTCTCCTCGCGTCCTGCTCGCCTCCGACCCCGACCGCGAAGGCGAGGCGATCGCGTGGCATCTCGCGGAACTGCTCGACATCCCGCTCGACACGGAATGCCGCGTCCGTTTCTATGAAATCACCCCGACGGCGGTGAAAGAGGCGCTTGCGCACCCTGACCGTGTCAATATGCACAAGGTGGAGGCGCAGCAGGCGCGGCGTATCCTCGACCGGCTGGTGGGGTATACGTTGAGCCCGCTTCTCTGGAAGAAAATACGCAGAGGACTCTCCGCCGGGAGGGTGCAGTCGGTGGCGCTCGCCCTTATCTGTGAACGGGAACGGGAGATCGACGGGTTTGTCCCCAAAGAGTACTGGATCGTCACGGTGCTCGCCGTTGCCGACGACGGAAGGATTTATTCGCTCAAGGTTGACAGTTTCGACGGAAAGAGCCTCTGGAAGGAAGGGAAGTCCCTGCTCATCGACTCGGAGGAGTTCGTGGACGTGCTCGTCGGCGAGATTCGGAAATCTCCCCTCACAGTTTCCGATTTCAAAGTGCGCGAAAGCTACCGCGCCGCCCCGGCCCCTTTTAAAACAAGCACCCTCCAGCAGGAGTCCGCCCGCAGGAACAGTATGTCTCCCCGGCGGACAATGAGCATCGCCCAAGAGCTTTTCGAGGGTGTCTCCCTGCCGGGCAGGGGGCCGACCGGT
Organism: Aminobacteriaceae bacterium; assembly: GCA_963668335.2. Classification (GTDB taxonomy): domain Bacteria; phylum Synergistota; class Synergistia; order Synergistales; family Aminobacteriaceae; genus JAAYLU01. The sequence continues at coordinate 54,188 of CAXXRY010000014.1, forward strand.
CTCATTACCTATATGCGCACCGATAGCCTCAGAATTGCTCCGGAGGCGCTCGAGACGTGCAGGCAGTACATAACCTCGGCCTTCGATCCGGAGTACCTTCCGGAGAAGGCGAACGAATACGCGTCCAAGGGACGTTCGCAGGACGCGCACGAGGCGATACGGCCGACCGATGTGAACATCGTGCCGAAGAGTCTCGAAGGTATCCTTACCAACGACCAGATGAAGCTCTACTCTCTCATTTGGAACCGCTACGTGGCCTCGCAGATGTCGAAGGCAAAGGTCGCCAATGCGACGCTCGCCGCGACCGCCGGCAAGGTCGGGTTGCGCCAGCTCGGCGAGACGCTCGTCTTCCCGGGGTGGAGCGCCGTGTGGCCGCTCGACCTCAAGGGGGAGAGCCTTTCTCCGGCCCGCGCCGGAGAGACGCTTCACGTCGAGAAGACGGAGCGCGAACAGAAGTTCACGCGCCCGCCCGCCCGCTACTCCGAGGCCAGCCTGATCAAGGTTCTCGAAGATGAAGGCGTCGGCCGCCCCTCGACGTATGCCTCCATCGTGGAGACTCTCTACGACCGAGGGTACGTCGCGCGCAACGAAGAGCGCCGCCTTCAGCCCTCCGAGCTTGGAAAGACGGTGGACTCCTTCCTCCGGAAATACTTCGACGCGGAGAGCCTCTCCGCGATCGTAGACACAGGCTTTACCGCCCGCATGGAGGAGAGCCTCGACGACGTCGAGGAGAGCAATACCTCCTGGCTCTCCGTCCTCAAAGAGTTCTGGGGCTCCTTCACCCGCACGATGCAGGACGCGGAGAAGGCCCCGGCCGAAAAGCTCCCGCCGCCCGAGCCCACAGGAGAGGACTGCCCTGAATGCGGCAAACCTCTCGTGCTCAAGAACGGCCGTTTCGGCGATTTCATCGCATGCAGCGGCTACCCCGACTGTAAATTTACCAAGCCGGTTCTTGTGAAGACGGGAGCGCTCTGTCCGAAGTGCGGCGAGGGGGATGTCGTCAAGCGAAAGAGCCGCAAGGGGAAGCCCTTTTACGGCTGTTCGCGCTATCCCGAGTGCGACTTCGTCTCGTGGAATCCTCCCTCCGGGGAGAAGTGTCCGCAGTGCGGCGCGGCTCTTTTCGCCAAGGGGACGAAGGGTGCGGAGGAGTGCGTTAAGTGCGGATTTACTCGGGTCCGGGAGACGGCTGCGGATGAATAGGCGCGTGACCGTTGTCGGAGGTGGGCTTGCCGGTTCCGAGGCAGCGTGGCAGCTCGCACGGCGGGGGATCGAGGTGCTGCTTCTCGAAATGCGCCCCGTTCGGACGACTCCGGCGCACTCCACGGAGATGCTTGCCGAAGTCGTCTGCAGCAACTCCTTCGGCGCAGACGGCGCCGCGAGTCCTGCCGGAATCCTCAAAAACGAACTGCGGCGCCTGGACAGTCTTATCCTCTCCTGCGCCGATGAATCACGCGTTCCGGCGGGCAAGGCGCTCGCCGTCGACAGGGAAATTTTCTCGCGAAAGGTCACGGAGCGGCTCGAATCGCTTCCGCAGGTCACCATTCGCAGGGAGGAGTGCGTTTCCTTGCCCGAAGGACCGGTGATCGTCGCCACGGGGCCGCTGACCTCCCCGGCGCTTGCCGCGATGTTGCAGCGACAGGCTGGAACGGAGTACCTCTCCTTCTTCGACGCCGTCGCGCCCGTCGTCGTCGCGGACTCTATCGACATGTCCGTCGCCTTCCGGCGGGGACGCTGGGGGCAGGAGGAGGACTACATCAACTGTCCCTTCACGCGCGAGCGGTACGAGATGTTCTGGAATGCGCTCGTCTCCGCGGAACGGGCGCTTCCGCACGACTTCGAGGATTCTCCATCCTGGTTCGAGGGGTGTCTCCCCGTCGAGGTGATGGCGTCGCGCGGTATCGACACCCTCCGTTTCGGTCCGCTGCGGCCGGTGGGCCTTCCTCTGCCCGGTACGGGAGAAGAGGCGTGGGCCGTCGTCCAGCTTCGCCAGGACAACCGGGAAGGAACGCTCTTCAATCTCGTCGGTTTTCAGACGAGCCTCAGATGGGGGGAGCAGGAGCGTGTCTTCCGGATGATACCGGGTCTTGAAAACGCGGAATTCGCACGGCTGGGCGTCATGCACAGGAACATCTACGTCAATGCCCCGGCGACGCTCGACAGCTTCCTGCGCTTCCGCGAAGGCCGCGAGGATCTCTTCCTCGCCGGACAGATTACCGGCGTCGAGGGGTATATGGAGAGCACCGCGATGGGGTGCGTTGCGGCGCTCAACGCGGCGTCCCTTGTCGACGACGTTTCGTTTCCGGAGTGGCCGAGGGCGACCGCAATCGGTTCGCTGCTGCACTATCTGGGAGACGCGGAGCCGAAGCACTTTCAGCCGATGAACATGAACCTCGGCATAATGCCGAAACCGGAGGGGAAAATTCGGAACAAGGCGCTGCGGTGCGAATATGTTGCCGCGGTCGCATCCAAGGCTTTCGATTCCTTTCTCGAATCATTGAAGAAGGCGGCTCGGGCGGATGGCCGGTCTGAAATTTCCGGTGAGCGGTAAACGAGTTGTTTTTTCTCATAATTCTCTTTGTGTAAAAAAAGGCTCTTCAGATTATTTTCTGTGCTCAATGCACTGTTCATGCGGTTTTGCACAAAAGAAACCATGCCTTAATTGATTCTTTTGAAAAATAGCGAGAATCTAGAAAACGTGATAAAATGTCTCTATGTTGGAAAACGTATGGTCTTCCATAGACCTTTTTCTCGATCATCTCCGATTTGAAAAGGAAGCTTCGGCGCATACGGTGACGAACTATGCTGCGGACTTGGCTCAGTTTGCGGAGTTTCTGGATCACCAAGGAGTTACTCGACCGGAGAGCGTGGATTCCCGGATCGTTCGTTTTTTTCTTCGAGAGATCATGGGGTTCGGCTACTCAAAAACCTCCGTATCCAGAAAGCTCTCTGCAGTTCGGAGCTGGTCGGCGTTCTTGAAAATGCGCGGCGTGCTGGCTTCCGATCCGGCAAAAAGCGTGCGCGGGCCGAAGCTCCCGAAGCTCTTGCCCAGGGCGCTTTCCCGCGAGGACGCGCAGCTTCTGGTAGAGGATGGACCGGAAGGCGGCGACCGGATTCGCGACAGGGCGATTTTGGAGCTGCTTTATGGTTGCGGTCTTCGGATCGCGGAGCTCGTCTCGCTTCGGTGGGAAGACTTGGAGCCGGTCGATGAACGGATGCTCCGCGTTGCCGGAAAGGGAGAAAAGGAGCGTCTTGTTCCGTTCGGCCAGTGTGCTCTTGCCGCGCTTCGCGAGTGGCGTCCGTTCGTTCCGCTCGATGCGCCGTTTCTCTTTCCCGGCTTGAAGGGCGGGGCCGTTACTGTCCGGACGGTGCACAGGGTTGTACTCCGCGCAGCGGCGCGGGTGGGCTTGAGCGGTGTGACGCCCCATACGCTGCGACACAGCTTCGCCACGCATCTCCTTGAGGGAGGCGCGACACTATCGGTTGTGAAAGAACTTCTGGGGCACGAGAGTCTGCTGACAACGCAGCGCTACCTTGCCATCAATGCGGAACATCTTCGGGAGAGCTATCGTGGCGCCCACCCCCGCGCGAAAGGAGAGGACGGGCTTGTTTAAAGGAACAACTGTGATTTGTGTTCGACGAGGAGAGCAGGTGGCAATGGCCGGGGACGGCCAGGTCACATTAGGGAACCAGATAATAAAGGCGGGCGCGAGGAAGGTCCGCAGACTCTACAAAGGGAGCGTGCTCGCAGGATTCGCCGGGAGCACCGCCGATGCCATGACGCTCCTGGAGCGTTTTGAAAGCCGCCTGGAGGAGAACTCGGGCGACCTTATGCGCTCCGCTGTGGCGATGGTCAAGGAGTGGCGTACGGACAGGGCGCTCCGGAGGCTGGAGGCAATGATGATCGTTGCGGATGCGAAGCTTTCGCTGCTTCTCTCCGGAGCGGGCGATATCCTCGAGCCGGAGAACAACATCGCTGCGATCGGCTCCGGATCGGGGTTCGCGCAGGCTGCCGGGATGGCGCTGCTTGAAACGTCGAACTGGTCGCCCTCGAAAATAGCAAAGCGCTCGATCGAGATCGCATCGGAGATCTGCATCTATACGGACAGCATAGTGACTGTGGAGGCAATAGGAGAATGAGCAGCAGCATTTTAGAAATGGAGCTCACGCCTCGCCGGATCGTGGAGTATCTCGACCGGTACATCGTGGGTCAGGAGAAGGCGAAAAAGTCGGTTGCCATCGCCCTGCGAAACCGTATCCGGAGGAGAAATCTTTCTCCTGAGATGGCGAAGGAAGTCGCGCCGAAGAATATCCTGATGGTGGGGCCTACCGGGGTGGGCAAGACCGAGATAGCCCGCAGGCTAGCAGAGCTGGTGAAGGCGCCGTTCGTCAAGGTGGAGGCGACAAAGTTCACTGAAGTCGGCTATGTGGGCCGCGACGTCGAGTCCATCATCAGGGATCTCGCCGAAGGCGCCGTGGCGATGGTCAAGAAGCGCAAGATAGAAGAGGTGCAGACTCCGGCTGCGGAGCGCGCGGAGCAGCGTCTTGCCGACGCGCTGCTTCCGGGATCCGAGAAGAAACCCTCAATGCCCGACTTTATGAAGATTTTCGGCGGAAGCAAAGAGAGCGAAGATGCTCCCCAGCCCGCTCCCGAAGAGGAGCGCATGAGGGAGTCCACCCGCAGAAAGCTGCTGACGCTGCTTGAAGAGGGGAAGCTCGACGACCGCGAGGTCGAGATCGACATCACGGAGAATCAGTCGGTCGGCATTCCGCTTCTTGGCGGAGCAGGCATGGATTCGATGGGGATAAACATCGGCGATATGCTCGGCGGGCTGCTTCCGAAGAAGACCAAAAGGCGCAGGATGAAGATCGCCGAGGCCCGGCGTCTATTGAGGGCGGAGGAAGCGGAAAAACTCGTCGACATGGATGCGGTTGTACGCGAAGCCCTCGAAAAAGCTGCTGAAGAGGGGATCGTCTTCATCGACGAGATAGACAAGGTGGCCGCCCGCGGAGGAAGCGGAGGCGGACCGGACGTCAGCCGGGAGGGGGTACAGAGAGATCTTCTTCCCATAGTTGAGGGCTCCCCCGTCCCGACGAAATACGGCACGCTGAACACCGACCATATTCTCTTCATCACGGCCGGCGCGTTCTCGAGCGTGAAGCCGTCCGACCTTGTTCCGGAGCTCCAGGGGCGCTTCCCGATACGGGTCGAGCTGCAGCCGCTGAAGCGCGAGGATCTGGCCAGAATACTCGTCGAACCTGAAAACAGCCTGCTCAGACAGTACACCGCGCTCCTCGGGACCGAGGGCGTCGAGCTTGCTTTCGACGACGGCGCCGTCCAGGAGATCGCGCTCCTTGCGGAGCGGATGAACGGCGAGATGGAGAACATAGGCGCGCGTAGACTGCACACGATGATTGAACAGCTCCTTGAGGAGATCAGCTTTGAAGCGCCCGAGAGCGGCGCACGGAGCTGCCCCATAGGGGCGGAGTTCGTCAGGGAGCGTTTGGCGCCTCTTATTTCCGACAGCGATATCAGAAGATATCTTCTGTGATTGTGTCTTTCCATACATAAAAAAAGAACGACCATCCGCAGCGCCGGATGAACTATCAGGAGGGATTTACAGTGGCTACAGCAAAGAGAAGCACCAAGATCACAAGTGAACAGAACGCGGAGGAACTTCTCCCCCAGGTTATCGACAACGAACCCGGGTTGAAGGATCTTCTCGAAAAGACGCGTCAGGTCGGCCGAGCGCTCCAGAGCCGCCGGGAGGGGACCCGCCCCGATTACAACAAACTCGCCAAGCTCCTTTGCGAGTTTTCGACCGCCAACGTCTACCTCATCAACAGAGAAGGCAAGATCCTCGGGCACTCCTGGGTCTCCGAGTATCATTCAGAAGAGGTTTCAAACTTCCTCGAGAAGGGTTTCATGCCGGAGATTTTCGTCGAGAAGATGAACCAGCACCGCGAGACCATACTCAGCGAGACCGACGGCTATCTTTTCGACGACGACAACGGCGACGCGCCCGAGAAGCACATGCTCTACATTCCTATTTACGGGGCCGCGGAGCGCTTGGGTACGCTGCTTCTTGTCCGTTTCTTCGATCCGTTCTCCATGCGCGACCTCGTGCTTGCCGAATACCTTGCCACACTCGTAGGTATCGAAATTCTCCACGAGCGGACGAAGAACATCGAGGAGCGTGCCCGCGAGCGCCTGATCGTGCAGATGGCCATGCGCGCCCTTTCCTACTCGGAAGTCGAGTCCGTCAAACACATCATCACCGAGCTCGGTTCCTTCGAAGGCGTCGTGATTGCGAGCAAAGTGGCGGACCGCGTGGGCGTCACGCGCAGCGTCATCGTCAACGCGCTCCGCAAGCTTGAAAGCGCCGGGATCATCGAAAGCCGGAGCCTTGGCATGAAGGGAACCTTCATCAAAGTGCTCAGCCCCCTCTTCGTCGAGGAGCTGGGTGTGCTTCAGGGAGAATAGCAGCGAAGACGAAAGCGTGTGGTATGATATGAACCGGCGGAGAAAACCGCCGGTTTTTTTCTCAAGTGTGAAGCGTGAGGAGCCGAAAATAAAAGAAAGTTCTTTTAGGGAGGTACAGGGCGATGATCGGCGATTTCAACTGGAAAGTGATGGAAAAGACGATGGAAGGGTTGTCGAGGCGCTTCGAGGCCACTTCGCGCAACCTCGCCAACGCCAACACTCCCGAGTACGCCCGGCGAAACGTCTCCTTCGAAGATCAGCTTCGTGAAGTTGTCGACGGTCCGCGGCGTCTTCCGATGAAAGTTACCGACGAAGGGCACATTCCCTCCGGGCCGATGACAGTCAGTGCCGTCCTTCCGGAGGAGATCAAGATATACGACGAGAAATTTCGTCTCGACGGCAATAACGTCGATCCTGAACGGGAAATGGCGGTGCTTTCGCAGACGCGCATGGCGTATAACGCGATGTCGCGTTTTGTCGCTAAAAAAGGATCGCTTTACCGTCTTGTCATAGGAGGACGATGATCATGAGAATGTTTCGCTCCATCGATGTTTCCGGAAGCGCGCTTACGGCGCACCGTCTGTGGATGGACGCTATCTCGTCGAATTTAGCCAATGTGAATACTACGCGTACTCCCGAGGGCGGGCCGTATAAACGGCGTGTTCCTGTATTCGCTGAGATGCTCGACAAGACCATCGGCGGCTACGAGGATATCGGCGGTGTCCGCGTGACTGAGATTGCTCACGACGACACGCCTCCCCGGCTCGCGTATCAGCCGGAGCATCCCGACGCCAACGCGGATGGGTATGTCGCCTTTCCGAATGTGAACGTCGTCAGAGAAATGACCGATATGCTTGTTGCCAGCAGGGCGTACGAAGCGAATCTTGCCGTAGCGGACGCTGCCCGGAACATGTGGGCCGGGGCGCTTGAGATTATGCGCGGTTGATATTTTTTTTCGAATTTCCGAAAAGGGGAATCCATTTCCTCTTCACGAAAGGGTCTCAGGACTCATGATCTGTGGAACGGGGGGCGCACACAACTGCCTCCCTTTTTTGTTATAACCTTGCCCGTTGTGTTAAAATACATTCCAGTTACTCTTACCGCGAAGAGGAGGAGATTCAAGTGGACGGCTTGAAGCTCGATTTAATGAAAATGGCGGGGATCCAATCTCTGCCGGCTGTAGCTGCCGTTTCTGAAAAGAAGGACGCGCCTCGGGGAACCGGACTCTCTTTCGAAGACCTCCTGGAGAGTTCAATGAAGCAAGTAAACGATCTTCAGCAGGATTCCGACAAGATGGTCAACAGACTGGCCACGGGCGATGTCGATGATATCTCTGAAGTAGTGCTTTCGGCACAGCGGGCGGAGTTTGCCCTGCGCCTGATCACCGAGGTCCGGAACAAACTCGTCGACGCCTACCAGCAGCTCGGACGCATGTCGGTTTAGGAAGTAGCCGATGAACTGGTTGCGGCAAGCGCTCTCGCGGGGCGGCCTCTTTTGGTCGTCCCTTAGACCGTGGCAGAGATTCTCCATTGTCGGAGCGTCGGCCCTTGTTCTGCTTGCCTTGATTCTCGGAGTCTACTGGGCAGGACGTCCCGCGTATGAACCGCTCTATTCCGCGCTTGAGGTTGAAGACCAATCCGCCATCGTCGCCTGGCTCCGGGAAAACAAGGTAGACTACACGCTCGACCCGGCAGCAAACGCCATCCTCGTTCCTCGCGACCTGGTTTACGAAACGCGCTTGAGTCTTGCTCAAGGCGGTCTCCCCAAGGGAGGAAGCGTCGGGTACGAGATCTTCGACACGACGAAGATGGGGTTGAGCGAGTTCCAGCAGAAGATAACCTATATCCGCGCTCTAGAAGGAGAGCTTGAGCGTACCATCCGTCAGATCGACGCGGTCGATTATGCGAAGGTGAACATCGTCATCCCTGAACAGCGTCTCTTTCTTGAAGAGCAGCAGCCCTCGACGGCTTCCGTCCTCGTCCGTCTCCGTTCAGGAATGCAGATCGGTCCGGATCACGTGAAGTCGATCGTACACCTCGTCTCCCATGCTGTGCAGGGGTTGTCTCCCGAAAATATCACGGTAGTGGACACAGCCGGAAAGGTGCTCTCGGACCTTCTCGACCAGGAGTTCTTCATCTACTCCGGCGCGGGGGACGGCAGAACAGTCTCGTCCGTTCAGCGCGAATTGGAGCGCCAGCAGGAGCGGGAACTGGAGAGCAAGGTCCGCGTGATGCTTGAACGGGTTTTCGGCCCCGGTAAGGTTGTTGTCCGCGTGAAGGTCGATCTCGACTTCGACCGCCGAACCAGCGCGACGAAGGAGTACATCCCCGGGGAGACGGGCAGAGGGGTCATCCGAAGCCAGCAACAGATGGAAGAGACGTACACCGGAACAGGCGGCCCTATCGGCGGCGCTCCCGGTACGACGACGAATATTCCCGGATACGCGCTCGCACAGCAGCAGGCGGGCGATACCGAGTACGCAAAGACCGAGACCACGAACAACTACGAAATCACCACCCGGGAAACGCAGCAGGTGGTCACTCCGGGCGCGATACTCCGTCTTTCCGCCTCGGTCCTTGTGGACGACGAGCTTCCGCCCGAACGTCTCGGCGAACTGCGGGCGCTGGTGGCTCCGGCGATCGGATTGAACGAGACCCGGGGCGACCAGCTTGTGATCAATTCAATGAGATTTTCTACAACATTTGCCGACGCATTGGCCGATCAGCTCGCGGCGGAACGGCGGATGCAAATCATCATAGCGCTCGTGATTGGAGCGATTCTTCTTACCGCCGCTGTTTTCGCCGGTTTGATCTGGATGCGTCGCAGAAGGATCCGGCAGGCGATGGCGCCTTCTCAGGAACCGAAGCATATCCCGTCCATCCAGGAGCTCCTTTCCTCGCCCGAACTTCTTGAGGCGCAGGGAGAACTTGCGGTTCTGGAGGAACAGCTTCGCGCCTACGCGAGAAGCAAGCCTGAAGAGATAGCCAACCTGGTTCAGGATTGGCTCTCCGAAGATTAGGACGGAGGGGAGACCATGGCCAAATCCGGAGGCAAGGGAATGCCGGGAAAAGAAAAGATCGCCATTCTCATGGTCGCCTTGGGAAACGAGATCGCCGCGGAAGTCTATAAGAGACTGGACGACACAGCGATCGAGATCGTTACTCTCGAGATTGCGAACCTGCGGAAAGTAACGCCGGAGCAGCGTCTCTCCGTGCTGAAAGACGCGCAGGAGGTGCTTCTCGCCCGGGAGTACATGGCCCGCGGCGGCGTGGACTACGCCAGGGACATCCTGGAGCGCGCCCTTGGCGCGGAGCGTGCGCACAACCTCCTCACGCGGATCACCGCAAGCCTTCAGGTCCGTCCGTTCGACTTCATGCGCCACACGGACGCGCAGCAGGTGCTTGGGTTCATTCAAGGGGAACATCCTCAGACCATCGCGCTCATCATGTCCTATCTCGAACCCGCCCAGGCGGCAGGAATCATCGGCGGACTCCCCGCCACAATGCAGGCCGAGGTTGCCAAGCGCATCGCCCGGATGGACAGGATCACTCCGGAGGTGCTTCGGGAGGTGGAAAGAGTGCTCGAAAGAAAGCTCAGCACGGTCATGGGGCAGGACTTTACGCTCGCCGGAGGTATCGACGCCATCGTCAACATCATCAACAATGCCGACCGCGGAACGGAACGCAATATTATGGAGCACCTCGAAGAGAACGATCCGGAACTCGCAGAGGAAATCAAGCGCCGGCTCTTCGTCTTCGAAGACATTATCAAGCTCGACGACCGTTCGCTCCAGCGCGTACTCCGCGAGGTGGAGATGAAGGAGCTTTCCCTTGCCCTCAAGGGGGCCACGGAGGAGCTGCGCGCCAAGTTCTTCAAGAACATGTCCAAACGCGCCTCCGAAATGCTCAAGGAGGACATGGACTACATGGGACCGGTGCGCGTCAAGGACGTCGAAGAGTCGCAGCAGAAGGTCGTCAACGTCATCCGGGCCCTGGAAGATGTCGGCGAGATCGTCATCTCCCGCGGCGGAGAGGAAGATCTGGTTGTCTAAATTCCCGCGCGCCAACATCATACGCGCGGTTCGTCTCCTTCCCGAAGCGGTCAGAGTGGGCGCCGCGGCCCAGTCTGTAGGGGAAGAACAGGAGGAGCACGTTTCCTCGTCGCCCTCGCCTCAAAGGAAAGAACCGGACGAACTGAAGGAACTTCAGGAAGAGGTAGAGCGTCTTACGTCCGCTCTCCGGGATGCGGAACGTGAGAATCGCGACCTTGCCGCTCGCGTGACCCTCTCCGAGAAAGAACTTGCCAAGGAGAAGGAGCGTCTTGCCGCTGAACGGCGGGAGATGGAGGCGGCGCAAAAGTCCGAATATGAGTCTCTGCGCGCCAAAGCCGCGGCCGAAGGCGCCGAGCAGGGCCGAAAGTCAGGGCACGAGGAAGGGATTCGGACAGCGCGGGAAGAGATTGCCCATGAATACGAACAAAAAGTTTCCTCGCTCGTCGCTCTCCTCGAAAAGGTACACTCGACCCTTACCGAACGGACGGAAGAGCTTGCCGCTCTTGGCATGCCTCGCCTTATTCGCCTTTGGGAGCTGATGCTCTCTAAAATGCTCCATCGCGAGGCGCGGGTCTCCGAAGGAACTGTTCTTCCTGTTCTGCGCAGTCTTCTTGAGCGAGTGAGCGACCGAGACCGAATTCTCGTCTACCTGAATCCGGAGGACGCCGAACAGACGTCCGGAAGAAAAGATGTCTTCGGCGAACTGCTTCGGGGAGTCAAGCATCTTGAATTCATCCCCGACGCCAATGTGGAAAAGGGGAGCTGCATCGTCGAGACGAACCTGGGAATCTATGATGCCAGGTGGCAGACGCAACTTGAGCAGATTCACAGAGAGATAGAGCATCTGTTCCTTGAGGGACGGAAAAATGACGACGAAAACGGCTGACGACGAACTGCTTCAAATACTGGAACACCGGTTGGGGAGCGTGCAGCTTACCCGCATCAACGGGCGCATCGTCCAGGTTGTCGGCCTTGTCGCCGAATCGCAAGGCCCCGATGTTCGCGTGGGAGACCTCTGCTCCATACGGTACAGAAACAGCGAATCGTCGCTCTCCGCTGAAGTCGTTGGTTTCCGCGGCGACAGGGTGCTCCTGATGCCTCTCGGCAACCTCAAGGACGTCGGCCCTGGGTGCGACGTCCTCTCCATGGAACGCCCGCTCGGAGTCCGCGTCGGGCAGGCCCTTCTCGGGAGGGTGCTCGACGGACTTGGAAACCCGCTCGACGACAAGGGGCCAATCGCCGCTTCCGATTTCTACCCTCTCTACGCCGAACCTCCCCACCCGCTGCGCCGTAAAATGATAACATCTCCGCTTCCGGTAGGCGTCAAGGTCATTGACGGTATGCTCACCCTGGGGACAGGGCAGCGAATCGGCATTTTCGCCGGTTCCGGAGTGGGCAAGAGCACGCTTCTCGCCATGATGGCGCGATACACCGAGGCCGATATCAACGTCATTGCCCTCGTCGGCGAACGAGGGCGGGAGGTTCGGGAGTTTCTCGACCGCGATCTTGGAGAAGAAGGAAAAAAACGCTCCGTCGTCGTCATCGCGACGTCCGACCAACCGCCGCTCATTCGTCTGAAAGCCGCCCTCACCGCTACGGCGATTGCCGAATACTTCCGCGACTGCGGTAAGAACGTCCTCTTGATGATGGACTCCGTCACCCGCGTGGCAAGGGCACAGCGCGAGGTCGGCCTGGCCGTCGGCGAGCCCCCCACGACGCGCGGCTACACGCCGTCCGTCTTCGAGCTTCTCCCTCGTCTCCTCGAAAGGGCAGGCGCCGGCGAGAAGGGGAGTATCACGGGCGTCTACACGGTCCTCGTCGAAGGAGACGACATGAACGAGCCCGTTGCCGACACAGTCCGCGGCGTTCTTGACGGACACGTAGTGCTCTCGCGGAAAATCGCCGCGAGGAACTTCTATCCGTCGGTGGATCTGCTTGAGAGCGTCAGCCGCGTGATGCCGTCCATAGTCGACGAAGAACACCTCATGGCCGCCGGGCGGGTTCGCGAGCTCCTCGCAGTCTACGCCGAGGCGGAAGATTTGATCAGCATCGGCGCGTACAAGAGCGGCAGCAACCCCAGGGTCGACTGGGCGATTACGCACCTGCAGAAGGTGCGCGCCTTTCTTCGCCAATCGGTAGGGGAACATGTTCCTTTCGACGTCATGGCGCAGGAGCTGAAGAACCTCGTGCCGTGAGACCGCGGATAATCAAGAAAAATTCACCGAATGCCGAAACAAGTAATGATAATGATGTATTCCGGAGGACGCCATGAAGGAAAAAGTGGATAGATTTGAAAGAATACTGAAGACCAGAGTAAAGGGGCGGGAAGAGGAACAGCTGCTTCTCTCAGGCCAAAAGAGCGAAGAGGAGCGGATTGTAACGCGTCTCGATACGCTCCGCTCCCAAAAGGAACGGGCGCTTGTCTCCTTCAGTATGCAGCAGGGAACCTTGCTTTCCCCCCAGGAGATGTGGTTCCAACGGAAGTCGATCGACGTCATCGAAAAGCATATCTGCGACGGCGACTCCTCACTCTGCGATGTCCGGCAGGAAATAGAAGCGACGGAGGTGCGTCTCGTCGAGAAGCACCGCGAGGTGCAGATTATGGAGAAGTATATTTCCTCGATTGTGAATGAGTGGCGGACAACGCTCCAGAAGAACGAGCAGACCGAAATGGATGATATCGCCGGCATTCGTCACGGCGCTCACGGGAGGAAAGTCCTATGAGACCGAATCTCTCGGGTATTGTGCGCGTTCAAGGGAGAATCGAGGAGATCGAACGCCGGATACGCCCCAAAAAGGAGCTTCCGGAGCCTCCGAAGCAGGAGCGTTTTGTTGATGTGCTCGAACGAGAGGAAGCGAAGCTTCCTCTCCCGGGCGCGTCAGGTGGAGTGCGTATTCCGGAAGTCTCCGACGAAGGTTGGGAAGCGCACATTCCCCGTTTGGCGGCCCAGTACGGAGTCGACGAAGCGCTGGTACGCGCCGTCATCAAGATGGAATCGGGCGGAAAGACGGACGCCGTCTCGTACAAGGGCGCCATGGGGTTGATGCAGCTTATGCCGGGAACGGCGAAGATGCTCGGGGTGGATGATCCGTTCGATCCGGTGCAGAATCTTGAAGGGGGTATAAAATACCTCTCGCAACTGGCCGATAAGTATAATGGGGATCTTACGAAAACACTTGCCGCGTACAACGCGGGACCCGGAAGGGTGGATGCCTACGGGGGAATCCCCCCATTCCCCGAGACGCAGAAATATGTAGAGAGCATTCTTGCTCTCTACGAACGCAATTCTGAAGGAGATAGCTGATGCCTGAAGAAGAGATGGAGCTCGAGAGGGCGCCGGGCGAAGGCGTCCCTCCTCCGCGTAAGAAGAAAAAAAAGAGGAGCAAACTGCCGTTTCTTCTCCTGCTGCTCTTGATGGCTGCGGGAGTCGGCGCGGGGATGCATATCGCCGGAGCATGGGATGCGCGCCCGCTTGTGTACGCAGTCGTTCCAAAGATCCCGTGGATAGGAAACGATCTTGCCAAGCTGACGGGCATTCCGGAGGAGTACACGCTTACCGTTGAACAGCGGCGAAGGCTTGAACTTCAGCGATGGAACGACCGGCTTGAAGAACTGGAGCGCAGCCTCAAAGAACGGGAGACGGCCCTTGAAGCGCTTTCCGCCGATCTCGAAGCAAGAAGTGTTTCGGTCGAGAAGAAGGAGGCCGAGCTCACGTTGAAGGAGAACAAGCCTCCGGAGAGCCCTGAAGAGGAAAAAGCGTACGTCGACATGCTGATGCGAACGTACCAGGAAATATCACCGAGGCGGGCGGCGCTGATCATCGAGCAGTTGCGCGAGGATCTGGCGGTAAAGATGCTCGCCGCGATGCCACAGGACGCGAGAGCGTCCATTTTGGGCCGCATGGAGGCGGCCAGGGCGGCAAGGCTGACGGAGCGGCTGGCGGCCGGAGGGTCGCGATAAAGATTCGGGAGGTGCGGCTTCATGTTTTCAGCCTTGTTTCCAGTTCATAAAGATACAATAAAAGACGTCCTTCCCGGCGCCGAGACGCCGGGAAGCGTAAAAAAAGGAGGCGACAGCGAAAAAAAGGAGCAGTTCGCCAAGCTGCTCTTTGTTTCGTTGGAGACTGCGGACGACGGGAAAAAAACGACCGCGGAAACCCCCGGGGAAACTCCTTTGTGGACAAACGGAACCCGTCCGGTGGCCTCGCTTGCCGCCTCTTTTTTAGGAGAGGATGCAGATCAGGACGCAGCCGTTATTGCGGATGCGGTCGATGAATATCCTTCTGCACTGACTACCCCCGACGATTCCCTCACAAGCCTGTTTGCTTCCCTCTTTGCCGATGCAAAAGGAGTTACGGCGCAGATCCCGGCGGCTTCCGAAACTCCGACGAATGAAGTCTTTCCCGAAACAGAAGAGGTCGAAATGCTTCCGAAGCAAGCTGTTGCCGGAGACCTTGAGTTTTCCTCCCGGAACGCTCAGCTTCTTGACGAGGCGCTTCTTGTCACGGAGACGCTTCCCGATGAGACTCCTCCAGCTGATGTTTCAAAAGGATCGCCCAAGCAGGATGCATCCCTGGAGTCGACTCCTTCCCATGGTGAGGGAAAGGGCGCCTTTGCCCTGCCGGACTCTTTTAAGGCTGTGACGGCGGTTGATCCGAAAAACGCAGTTGATCCGGAGATACAGGAAGCGCTTGGACGTCTTCAGGCAACGGCGAAACAAACGCCTGCGCCTGCTCAAGAAGCTTTTCAGTCGGAAAGAGACCAGGCCGGCTCCGATATCCGCGCTGCCTCGCTCCCGGTTGATACGGAAACCTTCGTTCATCGTGCAACCGGGCAAACGGGCAGTCAAAACGGGCAGCCTGAAACCTCCTTACGTCCATCGTTTGCCAACGGGGCCTCTCAGGAAGGCGGAAAAACGCCGGAAATACCGGATGTTTCTTCAGCGTATGCTCGGCGGACCGTCTCATTCCCCCCTGCTCCGGCCGCGACAACGGGAACGGAAGCGAACCCGGAAACCGCAGGTTCCAAAGTTGAAACTTCCGGTGGGCCTGCTCCTTTCTCCTTGTCGATGACCGACAACGTCAGGCCCAGGAGAAGCTTCGTGCTGACGGAGCAAGGTGCGGCTACTGCAGAATCCGATGAGGAGACGCAGACGGTCGCAACCTCCGAGCCCCGGGCATCGTCCCGGACGCAGATTCTCACGGCCGCTTCCTCACAGTCGGCGGAGACAGGGAGCGCGGAGAAACCCGTCACCGATCTCTCCGCGGCAACGGCTTCCGAACGAGCTCTCAAAGCTGCGGTCGAGGAGAAACTCTCAACAAACCGCCTTACCGAAGGGCGCGAACAGGAGCAGGGAATCTTCCCGGCGGCGCGGAACCTTTTCGGCGAGGCTGAACCAGGAAAGACTGTTCCGCAGGCGGAAGCCGCACAGCAGCAGGTAAGCAAGCCGTTTGCCATCCTCAAGGAGAGCCTGAAGGGCGACGATTTCGGTCAACAGGCTGGAAAAGAAGCCGCTGAATCCGCCGTGTACTCGGTTTCGCCCAAACCCATGCAGTCGGCTTCTCAGCAGCAGGTTTCCTTCGCCAATCTCCTCTCGGGAGAAACACAGTTGCAGGGGCGCGGAGGGGTGGCCCTTGAGGACGGGATGCAGCATGTTGTTCGTTTCTTAAAAACCGAGGGGCGTCAGGCTGCCAGCATCATCGTGGACCCCCCCGCTCTCGGACGTATAGAGATCGAACTGGTCACAATTGCGAAGGGCGTCGAGGCCTCCATTAAAGTTGCCAGCGAACAGGTCCGACAACTTGTTCAGGACAATATTGTAGTTTTGCGGAATCATCTGGAGCAGCAGGGGGTTCATCTCGGCGAATTCATCGTGGACCTCCGCGATAACAGCAAAGGAAATTCCGGGCACAACACCTTCGCCGGCGGTAAAAATTCCCGGCGAAGCGGAGCGTCCGTTTCGGAAACGGAGAGTATCGATGAAACGGTTCCATCGTTCCGGGTGGACCTTGAACACGGGCTGCTCTCCTGGGTAGCCTAGGAGGTGGAAAGAATGGCCATACAGAACGTAGCAAACAGCTACTCAGCGAATACTACGGATACGGCGGTCACGGACGCCGTCCAGAACTCGAGCAGCGACCTGGGGAAGGACGCATTCTTGAAGATTCTTATTACGCAGCTGAGCAACCAGGACCCGCTTGATCCTTTGAAGGACAAGGATTTCATCGCCCAGATGGCGCAGTTCAGCACGCTCGAGCAAATGACCAACATGAACAAGAGCATCGAGCAGATGGTTGCCATGAACAAGGCCTCCGCCGTCAGCTACATCGGCAGGGTGATCGAATATACCGACGACGAAGGGCTTTCCGCCTACTCGACGGTGGGCTACGTCCGCTTCGAGGATGGACAGATCATCCTGAATACCACGGACGGCGACGTACCCTTGGAAAAAGTCATCTCCGTCGCCTAAAGGGCGGCTTGGCGCTCGCGGAGAAATATGAGAAAAGCGGCCCCACGGATGGACGGCCCTGAAGCGATCGGAGCAATGGACTGCGTCGTCTTCGAGAAAACAGCAAGGAGGAATGAACATGCTTCGATCCCTTATGTCGGGCGTGTCGGGCGCGAGAGGACACCAGACCTTTCTCGACGTCGTCGGCAATAACATAGCCAACATCAATACAGTGGGATTCAAGAAATCGAACGTTACCTTTCAGGATCTGCTCTACCAGACGCATCGCGGCGCGATGCCGCCGATCGAAGGGCGAGGCGGAGTGAACTCTCTTCAGGTCGGGCTTGGGGTCCGCGTGGCCGCGATAGAGACGATCCACACTCAGGGGAATATAAATTATGTCGGAGGGGACACAAATGTCGCCATCCAGGGCGAAGGGTATTATGTCGTCATGGACGGGGACAACCGCCTCTTCACCAGGGGCGGGAATTTCACCCTCGACTCGGAGAACAAGATTGTACAGTCGGGAACCGGATACAGGGTTCAGGGGTACCAGATGGTCGCCGATCCCAACGATCCCACCCAGTTCAACAAGAGCTCCAGCCTGAGCGATATCAGCATACCCATAGGGTCGAAAATGGAGGCCCGGACCACGACCACGGTAGGTTTCCGGTGCAACCTCGACAGCAGGGCTCCTGTCGTCGACCCGGCGGAATGGGATCCGAATACGTGGGATCCCTATGCCGACCCCGCGATGGATCCTGCGCCTACGGAGAGCTCCCATACGTCGCAGATCGAAATCTTCGATTCCCTGGGCAACGGCCACTCTCTTGAGGTGCTCTGGGTGCGTACCGGCCAACAGGAGGCCAACGAGTGGAGTTGGGTGGCCTACTTGCCCGACGCCGACTCTCCGCAGTTTGTGCAGCGCGGCGTGCTCACGTTCGGACCGGACGGGAAACCCGCGGTAGGCGCTGATACGCAGCCTCAGATCACAATCGATTTTACGTCGGTTGGGGCGGAATCGTCCGATATCACGCTCGACTTCGCAGGCGAATCATTCGATAAACCCCCGATCGAGGGCGTGACCCAGTATGCCTCCCCCTTCACCACGAAGGGGTACTATCAGGACGGCTGCGCCATGGGCGTCATGGAGAGCTTCATGGTCACCAACGACGGCACGGTCATGGGCTCCTACGACAACGGGCAGAACGTTCCCATGTACCGTATGTCCCTCGCGACCTTCGTCAACCCGTCCGGCCTGACCAAGGTCGGGGATACCGTCTTTAAGGAGAGCGCCAACTCGGGGCTCGCCAGGCTCGGCGTCCCGCTGGAGGACGGCGCCGGGGCGTTGATCGGCGGCGCCCTTGAGATGTCGAATATCGACCTCACCGAGGAGTTCACCCAGCTCATTCTAGCGCAGAGAGGCTTCCAGGCGAACGCTCGCGTCATCAATACCAGCGACCAGGTGCTTGAAGAACAGATCAACATCAAGCGGTAAAAACGGAAGAACATCGTCGCCGCCCGTGCCTTTGCGTCGCGGGCGGCGAAGTTTTTTCAACGATCACATACAGCCGCCAACACCATTTCCCGCCGTTTTTTCATCGGATTGTTTGAAAAAAACTACAGAAAACCGCCGGGATTGCCGAAGAATAAAGAGAGAAAAATCGCCCCCACGGACGGACGGGCAGAAAGATTCACGCAAGGGATTGCGCCATTTCGACGAAAGTTTAAGGAGGAATACGCTATGCTACGATCCCTTATGTCGGGCGTGTCGGGCGTGAGAGGACACCAGGTTTCTCTCGACGTTGTCGGCAACAATATCGCCAACGTCAATACAGCGGGGTATAAACGGTCCAGCATCACCTTCCAGGATCTTCTCTATCAGAACACCAGCGGCACTGCTGCGCCCAACGATCAGCGCGGAGGCGTCAACGCCAAGCAGGTCGGCCTTGGTATGCAGGTCTCCGCAATCGAGACGCTGCACACGCAGGGAACGACCGAGTACACGGGAAGCCGTACCGATTTCGCAATCCAGGGCGACGGCTACTATGTGGTCATGGACGGAAACAGCCGTCTCTTCACGAGGGCGGGTAACTTCACCCTCGACGCGGAAAGCAATCTTGTCCAGGCAGGAACAGGATACAGGCTCCAAGGGTACCAGATGGTCCGCGATCCTATCGATCCGCTCCAGTTCAACCAGGGTTCCTCGCTGACCGACGTCAACATTCCTACCGGTCAGAAGATGGAAGCGCGTCAGACTACTGTAGTTGGCTATCGATGCAACCTCGACAGCCGGGCCGATACCTATCTTCCGATGGGGCTCACTTCGAACAACTTTTCCACAACCGCGTCGTTGAACAATCAGAAGTATGAGGTGACGATGCAGGAGGGGACGAGCGCCGACGCGTTCATGACAATGGATATTGGAGGACAGGCGTTGACTCTGAAGTTGACCGGAGTGGACGAAGCGAGCGGACGCCCCATGCTTGCCTCGGAAACTCCCTTCGAGATCGACGGAAGCGTGTACACCGTCGCTTTCGACTCCGCGACAGGCATCCTGACGCTGACCAACATCGACCCGACCAATCCGGACGAGTGGACGCTCAACCTCGAAGAGCAGATGGACTACCAGACAATGACGATCACCGACGGAGCGAATCGCTATTCGTATCTGGCCGAGTTCACCGATATCACCACCGCCGGACAGGAGGGGGACAAGACCCTTCGTCTCTGGGGCGAGGACTATAAGGGCGACATGGCCATGTTCGAGTACACGGTGCAGATGAACGACGACGGGACGTTCGCCATTCCGGATACAGCTGTGGACGGAATCACTCGCCTGGGCGGCTTTGCCGGCGGCGCGTTTGTCACCATCGGCAACGCCACGGGCAATCAGGGCGTCGAGCTCACGAGCACCGTGGAGATTGTCGACGCTTCGCAGGTAACCGACAAAGTGGGTATCCAGCCCACGATTGTCCAGAACGTCGGGATCGGCGGAAAGGCGTACGACGTTACCATCACCGAGGGAGACCCTGACAGCGGGTACGCCACGCTCAAGTTCGTCGATCGCAACGACCCGAACAACACCGGGACATTGCAGTTGAACTACGATGGATTAAATGGTACAGGGTCGGTACAGTTGACCCCTGCTTCAACGTTCGTCTTGGACGGAAGAACCTATCAGGGAGTGTATACTGCGGGGGCGACCGATGCGGATGGTAGTCTTGTGCTCAATGATTTAACCACTCCTGCCCCCAATGCCTGGACATATGCTCTAGGAGCCAGAATTAAGATGGGAACGGAGCCCCTAGCAGCAGGCACTCCTTTGATAGGTTTTGGCTCTCCGGTAAGAACCGAGTTTGACTCTCTGGGCGCGGGGGACTACAGAATGACCGTCTTGGGAACTACTCCGACCGATGTACTTGAGGTTCAGACCTTTAATTTCCGTAAGTACATGGGAGTGGTCCCGGCTACAACGGATGTGATAGTGGGAAGTACGGAATATGCGGTGACTCCTACTGAGGGAACGGCGGCTGACAACTTTATGACGCTCTCGTTCGACGATGGAAGCGGGCCGGTTAGCGTCGACTTTACTATGACGGGTATTGTAAACGGCCGACTTGACTTTGAGGCTTCTGCTCCCGGAACAATAGTTCTTGATGGAGATACTTATAATATTAATACAGTCCCCTATGATCCGGCAACGGGTATCTTGACTTTTACAAATACGACGACTCCCGGTCAGGACTTCACCTACGAGATTGGTAAATATGTCAACTTCCAAACGGTAACAGATAGTAACGGAAATAATTATGTTGTGGATTACGACGAATCTGGAAGCGGCGCGTTTACTATGAAAATCTGGGATCCGACCGCAACCGTCACTACGACCAACACCTTCTCCGTCCCCGTCACCAAGGGGAACGAACAGTCGCTCGCCACGGTGAATCAGCGGATCGCGAATGTCCACAACACGAAGATCGACATCTACGACTCCCTCGGGAACCCATATACTCTCGAAGTTTCGTGGGAAAAATTGGACAACGGTGTCTGGCGCTGGAGGGCATGGCTTCCCAACGGAGAGGCTACCGTTACGGAGAACACCGGCCTGATTCGCTTCGGAGCCGACGGAAAACTGGATACCAGCGACACCGGTATGTATAATCCGACGCCGGAGATCACGCTTCAGTTCGACGAGAAGGGCGCCCGCGAGTCGACAGTAAAACTCGACTTCTCCGGACAGAGCTTCCAGAAAGAACTGCTCGACGGCGTGACGCAGTACGGCTCCGAGTTCACGACGAAGGGGTACTATCAGGACGGCTATTCGATGGGCGTGCTCACCGACTTCGCTGTGTCTCAGGACGGGACGGTCAACGGAATCTACAGCAACGGCCAGAACATTCCGCTCTACCGTGTAGCGCTCGCGCTTTTCGCCAACCCCGCGGGCCTTGTGAAGAACGGCAACACCGCGTTCACGGAAAGCAACAACTCCGGCATCGCGCAGATCGGCTCTCCGCAGGAGGGCGGGGCCGGATCGATCATCGGCTCCACTCTTGAGAGATCGAACGTCGACCTCACCGAAGAGTTCACCCGGCTGATCGTCTCGCAGAGAGGTTTCCAGGCGAACGCGCGGATGATCACTACCAGCGATCAGGTGCTCGAAGAGCTGATCAACATCAAGCGGTAAGCGCGGGGCCGACTGAACGATGATTACACTGAGGCGGATCAACGGCGAGCGTTTTACCATCAATGCCGATCTCATCGAGACGGTGGAGTCGACGCCCGATACGGTGATCCGCCTTATGAACGGTCACCGATATGTCGTCGCCGAACCTATGGACGAAATCGTGGATTTGGTGGTACAGTACAGGCGGCAGGTTTTCTTCTCCTTCATCAAAGGAAATACCCTCGTTCCGGAGGAAGGGGAAGAATAAGAAAAGCGTCGTGTTTCGACGACCGACGCCGTACTTGTGAGGGGCGGGATACTTTTGGATCTTACTACTATCATCGGTCTTCTCGTGTGTTACATCCTGGTCATCGGGGGAGTCATGGCGGGAGGCCAGGGAATTGCGTTCATCGATTTCCAATCCATTCTTATTGTGGGCGGCGGTACCATCGGCGCCCTTGTTACATCGAATCCGCCAGAGAAGCTGAAAGGATTTATGAAGGTTCTTAAAATGGCCTTCACCGGCGGTTCGCCGGATACGGTGTCGCTAGTACAGACCATCGTCAGTTTTGCGGAAAAGGCCCGGAGGGAAGGGCTTCTTGCCTTGGAGGCGGACGCGGCGGAGCTGGACAACGAGTTTTTGCGAAAATCCATCCAGCTTGTTGTCGACGGGACCGACCCGGAGCTTGTCAAAGGTATTCTCGATACGGAGATAGGTATCCTTGAGTCCCGGCACTCCTCCAACAAGGCCTTTTTCGACTCGATGGCGGAGCTCGCGCCCGCGTTCGGGATGCTTGGGACGCTCATCGGTCTCATTACGATGCTCGGTAACCTGCAGGATCCCAACGCCCTCGGCCCGGGCATGGCCGTCGCGCTGGTCACCACTTTCTACGGTTCGCTGATCGCAAACGGTTTTGCCATACCGGTCGCAAAGAAGCTCGCCTCCCGCTCATCCCAGGAAGTGCTCTCGATGGAGCTGATGGTGGAGGGGGTTCTTTCGATTCAGGCAGGGGAAAATCCGCGTATCGTCGAGGAAAAACTCAAGGTATTCCTTCCTCCGGCCCTTCGTCTGGCGTTGGAGGAGAAGACAAAGGCGGAGAAAGAAGGGGGAGCGTAGATGGCCCGCAGCAGGAAGAAAAAGGAAGATTCTTCTCCCGGAGCGCCGCTTTGGCTTGTCACCTACGGCGACATGGTCACGCTGGTGCTCACCTTTTTCGTGCTGCTCTTCTCGATGTCGTCGATCGACGTGCAGAAATTCGAGCTGATGCTGCTCTCCTTCAAGGGCGCCATAGGCTTCATGCCGGGAGGCAAGGCGATACAGGAAGATACGGCCGTCTTCGGAGGACAGCCGGCGCAGCATGCGGGCGAGTCCGCCAGGGTGACGCCCGAGCTTCAGCAGATAGCGCGCAACCTTCGGAACTACCTTCGTACAGAAGGGCTCGATAAAGAGATTGTCGTCCGTATCGACCAACGAGGGGTGACCGTATCGCTTTCCGACCAGTTCCTCTTCGAGTCCGGACGCGCCGAGATCAAGCCGGAAGGAATGCGCGTCCTCTTCAAGATTGCTGAGTTTATCAAGGACTCCGTTCCTGCGGTGGCCGTCGAAGGACATACGGACGGCGTTCCGCTGCGCGGGGGAATTTACAGGGATAACTGGGGGCTTTCCGCCGCACGGGCGGCAGCCGTCGCCTCCTATCTTCAGGACAGGGCGGGATTCGATCCGCTGAAACTCCAGGCGGTGGGGTACGGCCCCAACCGTCCGCTTGTGCCGAACGACACGCCGGAACACATGGCGCTGAATCGTAGAGTTGATTTGGTCTTTCTTTCGCAATATCCGAAACAGTAGGAGGAGACGACGATGAAACGTATTATTCTCTTTATAATTATGGCGATCCTTCTGTTCTCCGTCGGTTTCGGAGGCGGTATAATGGTCGGGAGGACGTGGTTGAACCCGGAAGGTTCAACGTCCGTGACGATTGAAGAACCCGGGCCGGTCTACTTCGTCGGCGACTTCATCGCGAATCTCTCGGGCGCCGGGAATCATGTGGCGAACTTCAAACTTTCCCTTGAGATAAGCAGCGACCGCGTGATGGAGATGGTTTCATCGGCAAGCTGGGTTGCACGGATTCGCAACGAGGTAATTCTCCTCGTCAAGGACAGGGTGTTCGACGAATTGACGACAGCAGAGGGGATAATGCAGCTCGCGGAGGACATCAAGCGCACAATCAACGCGATGATGCCCTCTGTTCGCGATAAAGCGCCTGTTGTCCGGGTTCTTTTTGAAGGATTTATCCTTCAGTAGCGAAATGTTCGGGAATGCGGGAAGGAGGCGGGAATCGTGACGCCAGACGTAATGTCGCAAAGCGAGATTGACTCTTTATTAGAGGCCCTCTCCACGGGAAGCGTTGATGTTGATTCCATAACGCGCGATTCCGATGAAAAAAAGATCAAGAGTTACGACTTCCGCCGTCCCGACAAATTCAGCAAGGACCAGTTGCGGGCGATCCAAATGATCCACGAGTCGTTCACCCGGCAGCTGACCACTACGATGTCGACGATGGTGCGGTCGATGGTCTCGGCCGAAATCGCTTCGGTGGATCAGCTCGCCTACGACGAGTTTATCCGCTCCCTTGTGCAGCCGACGGTGATCGGTATTCTTGAGATGTACCCTTTCAGCGGGAACGCGCTCATCGAAATCAATCCCAATCTTGTGTTCGCGATCATCGACAGAATGCTTGGCGGCCGCGGCGAGTTTACCGGCAAGATCAGGGAGCTTACAGATATCGAACGGACGGTGGTGGAGCGTCTTCTTATGAGGATGCTCGAACTGCTTGAGGAAGCGTGGAGCACCGTAGTGGATGTTCGTTTCCGCTACGAGAATCTTGAGAGCAATCCGTTTTTCGTCCAGATCTGTCCCGGTACGGACATGGTGCTGCTGGTAATTCTGAAGCTGAAAGTGAGCGAAGTCGAGGGAATGGTGAGTATCTGCATTCCCTATTTCCTGATGGAGCCGATCATGGACAAGCTCAGCTCGCAGCAGTGGTTTGCCTCGACGGGAAGAAAAACCGACGAGAGGTCCGGGGAGTATATACAGAAACACCTGAACAAGGTCAGGATTCCTGTGGCTTTGGAACTTGGACACACCGTCCTCAGCGTTGCGGATGTCCTGCAGTTGTCGGTGGGCGATGTGGTGAAGCTCGACGAAGTCCTTGGCGATCCTTTGGATGTTCGTATCGGCAATATGGTGAAATTCAGGGCCGTTCCGGGAACTTCGAACGGCAATTATGCGGCGGAGATCAGCGAGATCATCCCTCAGGAGGATGAAGAGAGCGGTCTTCCGGGAAAAGAAGGAGGGGCCGGCGATGATTGATGAACTTCTCAGCCAGGACGAGATAAACGCCCTTTTATCCGGAGGCGGTTTCGGAGGGGGTGCCGGGAACGATGGAAGTTCGGGGGATATGACCGCGGAACAGCAACATGTCCTGAACGATATCGCGAACATCTTTTCGTCGTCTGCCGCCAGCGTCTTTGGTATGTTGGCAGGAAAGGAAGTCTCTGCCGATATTCAGAAGACGGAGACCGTATCCCAAGAAGAGTTGGTTGCGGCGACCGAGGCGGAACCGTTCGCATTCCGCGTTCTTGCAGGCGGCCTGAACAATGCGCCCATTACGATGCTCGTAACGAAAAAAGGCGCCCTGACGCTCGCCGACCTCATGATGGGCGGCGAGGGAAAAGATCTGCCCGACGAGGCTAGCGAGCTCTATCTGAACGCCGCCCAGGAGGGGTTAAGTCAAGTGGTGGGCGCAGCTTTCACCAGCATGAGCGGTCTTTTAGGGGGAAAACGGCTCATGCCGGAGAACGTCTCCTCCGCCCTGGAGGCCGAGGAGTGGCTGCCGTTTCCTTCGCTCGACGCCGCAGATTCTCTCTGGAGGGTTTCCGCGGCTCTTGAAATGGAGGGATTGGGGAGTTTCCCGCTGGAAATTCTCTTACCCCTTGAGGTAGCGAAAAAAATCGCCGATGATGTTCATGCCGTTGTGGCCGGAAAAAAGGAAAAGGAACAGCCGGCTTCTTCTGCACAACCGCAGCAGCAGGCGAAACAAGCGCCTCAACAGCCGCCGCAGCAGGCGGCTCCTCAGCAGCAGTCTTTCGGCGGCGCGGGCGAGCCTGCGCCTTCTTTCGGAAACGTTTACGATCAGTCCTCGGTGGATGTGCGGCCGGCCGAGTTCGTTCCCTTGACTCAGAAATCGCTCTCCGGATTCGGCAGCAAAATTGACCTTGTCGCGGATATCCCTGTTCGTGTTACTGTTGAATTGGGAAGAACTCGAAAAAATATCGCCGACATATTGAACATGACGCCGGGTTCCGTGATAGAATTGGATAAGATGGCCGGTGAACCGGTTGATGTTCTCGTGAACAGCAAGCTGATCGCCAAGGGCGAGGTTGTGGTTATCGACGAGAATTTCGGCGTACGTATCACAGAGATAGTGTCTTCCGCCGGTCGAGTCCATTCGTTGTAGCGAAATGGCCGATGAACTTTTCAGTTATTACCGAGAGAGGGATGTGGAAGTATGGGCAGAAAAGTACTGATCGTTGATGATGCCGCCTTCATGAGGATGATGCTGAAGGACATTCTGACCAAAAACGATTTTGAAGTCGTTGGCGAGGCGGAGAACGGCAAGGTTGCCGTTGCGTCCTATCAAAAGCTCCAGCCCGACATAGTCACGATGGACATCACCATGCCGGAGATGAACGGAATTGATGCCGTGAAAGCCATCAAAACTCTTGATGCTTCCGCAAGGGTTGTGATGGTGAGCGCCATGGGCCAGCAGCCGATGGTCATCGAGGCTATTCAGGCAGGGGCGGTCGACTTCATCGTCAAACCCTTCCAGCCGGACAGGGTGGTCGAAGCGCTGAACAAGGCGCTCGGTTAGGACCGCGGGCGCCTTCATGGTGTGCCGGGGCGCTGCGGGGCTGCTCCTTTGCTTTCCCGCCGCAGCCTTTGCTTCGTCAATGGAAGCCCCCTCTCTGACGAGCTACTTGGTGAAGGTAGGATTAAGCCTGGCGCTTCTTGCGATCGCCGGATATTTGGTGGTTCTCTTTTCGGGTAGGAGAGCGCCTCTTCGGACGAAAGGAGTCTTGTCGGTTTTAGCATCCTTGCCGCTCGGCAGGGATGTTCTTTTTGTTGTTCGCTGCGGCCCCGATGTGATGGCCATTCTTTCCGGGAAAAACGGGGCGTGCGTGATAGGCAGGTGGCGTTATGAAGAGTGGCAGGTCGACCGGAATGAAACTTCGGATTCCTAAGTCCGTGGCGCTTTTTTTCGCGCCGTTGATGATCCTGCTCGGCTCGTTTGCCGCATTCGCCCAGGAGGGAGCGCATTTTATTCCAATACCGGTGCTTCAGTTCGGTCTTGGGGTTGCGGAATCTC
This sequence comes from Aminobacteriaceae bacterium, assembly GCA_963668335.2. GTDB lineage: Bacteria > Synergistota > Synergistia > Synergistales > Aminobacteriaceae > JAAYLU01. Next base: position 81,260 of record CAXXRY010000014.1, read on the forward strand.
CCCGCGATGTGGCGACGACCCTGCAGATCCTTGCGCTTTTGACCGTGCTGAGCGTTGCGCCCGGGATTATCCTGATGATGACCTGTTTTACGCGTATTTTGATTGTCCTCGGCTTCGTCCAGCGAGCCATCGGTTTGCAGCAGACGCCGCCGAGCCAGGTGATCGTCAGTCTCGCACTTTTTCTGACGCTGTTCATCATGGCGCCGACGTGGAACAAAATCTACGACAACGCACTCTCTCCGTATTTGGCGGGAACGCTCAACTCAGCGCAAGCATGGGAGGGGACCATCAACCCCATACGCGAATTTCTCTTCAAGTTTACTCGCCAGGAAGAACTTTCACTGATGGTCACTATGTCGAAGATGGAGCAGCCTCGGAATACGGATGAAGTTCCGACAAGACTACTGCTTCCCGCGTTCGTCCTGAGCGAGCTGAAGACGGCTTTCCAGATGGGGGTGGTGATTTTTATCCCGTTCATTATCGTGGATATGATCGTCGCCAGCGTTCTGCTCGCGATGGGAATGATGATGCTCCCTCCCATGATGATCTCGCTCCCTTTCAAGATTATGCTCTTCGTCATGGCTGACGGATGGAATCTCGTAGTGACGAGTTTGCTCCGTAGCTTTTCATAAGGAGGCGATGGTATGTTTCCGGTCAACATGAACGATGTGCTGAGCTCCGCTGTCTGGACCGCTTTGACGACAGTCATGCCGGTCCTCCTCGTGGCCATGCTCGTCGGACTGGTAATAGGCATACTGCAGACGGCTACCTCGATTCAGGAGCAGACGCTCATCTTTATTCCCAAGATCATGGCCGTGATGCTCGCGCTCGTTGGTTTCGGCCCGTGGATGTTCAGCCGTATCGGCGATTTGGCCCGTCTTATCTTCGGTCAGCTCGACCGCTTCATCAAATGACAGCCGAGCAGACAGCGTTTGTTCCGGTGCTTCTGTTCTACCTGCTGACGGGTATCCGTTTCATCGGTATGATGTTCACGGCTCCCGTATTCTTCGCCACTTCGCTTCCGCTCCCGCTCCGTTTTTGGTTGGCGCTTCTTTTCACCCTTGCCGCTGCTGGTTCTCTCCAGACCGATGTTCCGTTGATACTCTTCGACGACTGGATTTCGATCATTCTGCTCGGAACGAGGGAGCTGCTGATAGGTTCTCTTATCGGTTTTCTTGCGGCGCTTCCCCTTTATGTGCTGCAGATTTCGGGAGAACTCGTCGGCATAAGCATGGGACTCTCCATGTTGAGCGTCATGGATCCGCTCAGCCAGGTGCAGGTCTCGATCATCGGCCAGCTTCAGTTTCTTGTCGGCATGTGGTTCTACTTCCGATGGAACGGGCATCTGCTGATGACGCAGGCTGTTGTCGAGAGTCTGAAGCTCGTCCCTCCCGGCAAACTCGCTCTTTCGATCTCATGGGACCTTGGTCTCGGCAGTTGGCTGAATCAGGCATTTGTGCTCAGTCTGCGGTTTGTTCTTCCTTTCTACGGAGCGATTCTGCTTGCGGATGTGGGACTTGGTTTTCTTGCCAGGACGGTGCCGCAGATGAACATTTTTGTTCTTGGTCTTCCCCTGAAGGTTGCGCTTGGTTTCTTTGTTCTGATGATAGTGCTTCCTGTGGCGGTGGAACTGATGGCGGAAAACATTGAGCGCTTCATCGAGTTCGCGCTCATGGGGGTCACGGCGTGGCGCTAGAGTTTAATCTTCAATTCTTCTCCCAGGAGCGTACCGAGCCGGCTACGCCGCGTAAACGCCGGAAGGAGCGGGAGGAGGGGCGCGTTGCAAAGAGTCAGGATTTGGGGGCGGCCGTTGTGATCCTGACGGGGCTTTTTGCGCTGCTTGTCTTCGGCCGCTTCATGTATTCGTATATGCGGGAATACCTTGTCGAAATGATTGCGTTCATGGGCGGGAACACATTGCGGGAGACCGGCTGGTTCGACGTGGTCTCCCGCGAATCGATTCCAGCCGCGATTCTGCCCTGGATTCCTCTTGGTCTTATGGTGGCGATAGGTGGGCTTATTGTTACTGTGGCGCAGGTAGGAATAGAGCTCACGCCGAAGCCGCTAATCCCGAAAATGGACCGCTTCAACCCGGTCTCCGGGTTAAAAAAAGTAATCTCCCTCCGTTCCCTCGTGGAGCTTGCCAAGGGCCTGATGAAGGCGGCCCTCTTCGCGATGGTGATTTACTTCGCGCTGCAGAAAGATACGCCGGAGCTTGTCGCCGCTATTCGTTTTCCGCTTGAAATAGGCGTTTCGCAGCTTTTTTCCAAGCTGCTCAGCCTCAGTTTTCGCCTTGCCTTTTTGCTTCTCGTCATCGCGGTCTTCGACTACGGCTACCAGAAGTGGGAGTTCGAGCGTTCGATCAAGATGAGTAAACAGGAGATGAAAGAGGAGTATAAGCAGATGGAAGGCGATCCTCAGATCAAGAACAAGATCCGCCAAAAGCAGCGAGAGCTGGCTCGCAGCAGAATGATGTCCTCCGTTCCCAAGGCGGACGTCGTCATTACCAACCCGACGCACCTGGCCGTCGCGCTCGAGTACGACCGTGAGATTATGGAGGCTCCTGTTCTTGTGGCCAAGGGAAGTGGTTTTCTGGCGAGAAAGATTCGGGAACTCGCCGAGGAACACGGCATTCCCGTGGTGGAGAACAAACCGCTCGCCAGAGCTATCTACGAGTCCATGGAACTCGGGGAGGAAATTCCGGAGCACCTGTACAAGGCGATGGCCGAGGTGCTGGCCTTTATCTATAAGCTGAAGGGGAAAAAACGAGGCGCTTCTTCGGAACGGACTTCTGTTTCTTCAACCGAGGATCCGCTTCAAGCGCCCATTTTCATGTAAAATAGGAAACAGACAAGGAAACGCTACGGAAGGATGGGAAAGGTGCAGGAATCAACTGCGGGTATGTCTCCGTTCAAAAAAATGCTCCACTATTCGGATATAGGAATGGCCTTCCTGGTGATTCTTATCGTCGTGATGATGGTCATTCCATTGCCGACGTGGCTTTTGGACGTGCTGCTTTCGGCGAACATCACTGTCGGCGTCGTCGTGCTTCTGTCGACGTTCTACGCGCAGCGTGCGCTCGACCTCGCGGCCTTTCCAACGATGCTGCTGATCGTCACGCTCTTCCGTCTTGCACTGAACGTCTCTACGACGCGTCTCATCCTCCTGCAGGCGGATGCGGGCGATGTCGTCAGGGCATTCGGTACATTCGTCGTCGGAGGGAACTACGTCGTGGGCGCGGTGGTCTTCCTGATACTCGTCATTATCCAGTTTATCGTCATTACCAAGGGCGCCGAACGCGTGGCGGAGGTTGCCGCGCGTTTTACGCTCGACGCCATGCCCGGAAAGCAGATGGCTATCGACGCCGACTTGAACGCCGGTCTGATCGACGACGCGGGAGCAAAGGACCGGCGTCTCACCATTCAACGCGAGGCGGACTTCTACGGCGCGATGGACGGCGCATCCAAATTCGTCAAGGGCGACGCTATCGCCGGCCTCATCATCACGATCATCAACATCGTAGGAGGTCTTGCCATCGGCGTGTTGCAGCGGGGTTTCCCTCTGGAGAAGGCGCTTTCGACCTACAGCCTTCTGACCGTGGGGGATGGTCTCGTTTCGCAGATTCCGGCCCTGCTTTTTTCTACGGCTACCGGCGTCATCGTCACCCGCGCGGCAGGGCAGACGGACCTTGGAAAGGATATCTTTACGTCGCTTACAGCCTATCCCAGACCTCTATTCATCGGTTCCGTGCTTCTTTTCGCGCTTGCTGCGGTTCCCGGTCTTCCGAAAATTCCTTTTCTGCTTCTGGCGGCCTTTCTCTGCCTGATGGGGTACTGGGTGTACCGGGAGGGGAAGATTCAGGAGGAAATTGGCGGCAAGAAGAGAGAAGGACGCAAGGAAGCCGCTCCGGGCGCGCCCGCCGGAGAGGCGCCGAAACCTGCTCCGGCCTCTCCCGAAGACGTGATGCGCCTGCTGACGGTCGATCCCATGGAGGCGGAGATAGGATACGCCCTTATCCCGCTTGTGGATCCTTCGCAGGGCGGCGATATGCTTGACCGGATCGGGACGATCCGAAAGCAGATGGCGATGGAGCTGGGGATTGTCGTACCGCCTATACGGATTCGCGATAATATCCAGATCAAGCCGACGGAGTACATTCTCCGCGTCAAGGGCGCTGAAACGGGGCGCGGAGAGCTGCTGCCCGATCACTATCTCGCCATGAACACCGGAGGCGCCGAAGAGGAGCTTGTCGGCGTTCCCACTACGGAACCCGCTTTTGGGCTTCCTGCGGTCTGGATTCCTCCCGAGATGCGCGATAAGGCCGAGTCGCTGGGGTACACCGTTGTCGACGCTCCGTCCGTATTGGCGACGCACCTTTCGGAGACGATAAAACGCTACGGCGCCGATCTGCTGACGCGCCAGGAGGTGCAGAAGCTTTCGGATATGGTGAAGGAGGCTGCTCCGGCGGTCGTAGAGGAGATGACCGCCGCGCTCTCGCTCGGCGAGATCCAGAAGGTGCTGCAGAATCTTGTCCGGGAGCAGGTCCCTGTGCGCGACTTGGTGAGTATCTTCGAATCGTTGGCGGACTACGGCAAAGTATCCCGGAGCGTTGATTTTCTCACTGAGCGCGTTCGTGAGTCGCTTGCACGGCTTATTACGCTCAAAATACAGGACGAGTCCAGCGTGGTCACCGTGGCCACACTCTCCCCGAACTGGGAACAGAAGGTGAAGGAGGCTGTCGACGGTGATCTCATGCGCGGGTGGCAGTTCAACATGGATCCCCGCGAGGTACAGAAGATGATGGCTGCTGTGGCGAGGGCGGTGGAGGAGATGTCCATGAAGGGGCTTCTTCCTGTACTGCTTGTCCACCCGGATGTCCGGCTGATTGTCCGCCGGATTCTCGAAGCATCGTTGCCAACATTATTTGTGATATCCTATAATGAAATAGCTCAGGGCGTACAGCTCAAATCGGTCGGGATGGTGGAATAAATGGCGATGCGTGTGCGATCTCAGATTTCCTTCGAAGCGAACGACGAGGCGGAGGCCTTCCGAACTGCCCGTGATCGCCTCGGGCCGGATGCCGCAATACTCTCGCAGCGCATTGTAAAAACCGGGGGGTTTTTGGGTTTTTTTCGAAGGACCGTTCTTCAGGTGACCGCCGGAATTTTAGAGACAGAGGAAAACCGCAGCGAGAGCGACAGCGAGAAGAAAGAGCGGCTGGCGGCTTTTCAGAAATTGCTTGAGTTCAAGCAAGCGATGGCTGCTGCGGAAGAGGGAGTGACCACTTCCGAGGCAGGATTGCTCGTCGGGCGGAAAGACCTCTCCGGCGCGGGGGTGTATTCTCCTTTGTCGAAGCCTCCGGCGAGCGTTGCGCAGCGCTCTTCGGAAGAGCCCGACCGGGCGGAGATCTCTGCACGGGGACGGGCGCTTGCGTCGGAGAAAAAAGTTCCGGATCAGGAGTACCGGACAAAACTTGAACTTGAAGTCAGCGAACTTTCGAATCGTCTTGACAAGGTGCTCAAACGTCTTGAGATCGAGAAGGAGGCGCCTCCCGCTCCTTCGCCTGAACGGCACTCTTTCAGCGAGGGGCTGCCCGTCTGCGGGCTGGAGAGGAAACAGGATACAGACCTCCTATTGCGTCTGACCGCTGAGGATGTGAGCGAAGAACACGCCCGGAAGCTCGTTCGGGACTACGAATCCGAAGCCTCTTCAAAGGATTTCTCCGAATGGCTGGCCGGGAAAATTCCCGTTGCGGCGGACACGAACTGGGGGGCTCTTGGCGGAGGCCGGGTTATGCTCATCGGGCCCACAGGAGTCGGGAAGACCACGACGATCGCGAAACTTGCGGCGATTCAGTCGCTCTGGGAGAAGAAAAACGTCGTGTTTCTCACCGCGGATACATACCGGATCGCCGCGCCGGAGCAGCTGCGCACGTACGCGAAGATTCTCTGCGTACCGATCGATGTGGTGTACGACGCGAACGAAATTCCGGACATCGTGGATCGCTACCGGAAGGCTGACCTTCTGCTGCTGGATACCGCCGGCCGTTCTCAGAAGGACAGTCGCCGCGTCGAGGAAATCCGCGTGCTCTACGAGGCGTTTCGTCCCGATGCGGTCCACCTTGTGCTTCCCGCGAACATGAAGTACCGAGACATGCTCGACGTCATTCAACGAATGGGTGTTGTTCCGCTTTCTTACGTTCTTTTCACGAAGCTTGATGAAACAACGACGTATGGCGCCCTTCTGAATATTTTGCTCGACTTCGACAAGCCGGTCTCTTTCTTCACCACAGGTCAGAACGTCCCGAACGATATCGAAGTGGCCAAAGGCTCCCGCCTTGCCGAACTGCTCCTTCGCGGGAAGGGAGATGCTCTTCGTGCATGAGGAAGCGGCGGTTTATGATCAGGCGGGAGAACTTCGCAGAATTGTACAAACGCGCCGTAAGAACATCAAGGGGCTGTCGGGCCTCCGTTCCATCGCCATTCTCAGCGGAAAAGGCGGGGTAGGAAAGAGCAACGTCGCGGTGAATCTCGCCATGGCGCTCGCTGCTTCAGGGAAGCGAGTCGTCCTTCTCGACGCGGATCTCGGGATGGCGAATGTCGATCTTCTCTGCGGAATATCGCCGAAGTACACTCTTGCGCACTTGGTGAAGGGGCTGCGAAGCGTGGACGAGGTGCTTGTCTATCTGGAAAACGGGGTCATGCTTCTCCCGGGGGGACCGGGAGTACAGGAGCTTGCGGAACTCGATGATGTCGCCCAATCGATTCTAATCGACAAACTCTCGGTTCTGGAGGGAATAGCAGATTACTTGCTTATCGATACAGGGGCCGGAATCCATAAGAATACGCTCTCCTTCGGCGTTGCTGCTGATATGACGATCTTGATCACAACCCCTGAGCCGACATCCATACGCGATGCGTACGGTGTTCTGAAGACGCTGGCCATCAATACCGGCAGCAAGATCGACGTAACGCTTATCGTGAATATGACAGCCTCCCATTCCGAAGGAAGAGAGGTCGCCGAGCGCATACAGATGGCGGCGAACCAGTTTCTCAGCCTCTCGGTTCCTTACGGCGGGGCGGTGATAATGGATGAGAACGTCGGAAAGTCGGTACGGATGCGTACGCCTTTTTTTCTCGCGAATCCGTCGTGCCAGGCCAGCAAGGATATCGCAGCGATCGCGGCGAATCTCTCGAGCATAGACGACGAGGCGGAGCCCCCGACCGGAAGAGGTGTGAAGTCCTTCTTCTTCCGTCTTGCCAGAAATCTCGGTTTGGGGGTGTAGGAATGGACTCCGGCGCATTTCTCGCAATGCTCAAGGACTACATCGGGAGCAAGGTGTCGCTTATTATCGATGCGGGACTCTACAAGGGGACGTATTCCTCAAGAGTCGAAGATGTCGACGCGGAGGCAATAGGTCTTGCGCATCCGATGATGCGGGGCGCCCTGTTGCCCGTACACCGCAACGTGCAGCTGAAAATGAGCGTGGAGGCGGGAGGAGCCCTTTATTTTTCCGTGGTCTCCATCACGAAGGGGCTGGTTCGGGACGCTTTGCCGCTTCTCTGGGTAGCGCCTGTCGGCGAAGCCCGTAAGATTCAACGGCGGCTTTTTGTCCGCGTCCCGTGTCTTTTAAAAGTAGGCTTTTTCCCTCTTGAGGGCGAGAACTACAAACCCGAAAAAGAAGAGTGGATGTATGTCAACGCGAAGGATATCAGCCTGGGGGGGGTAGGTTTTACTGTGCCGCATGAGAAAGAACGTCTTTTCCCCGAAAAGACACGCTTTCTGGTGGAGATCATACTTCAGGAAAAAAAATATCTTCTGGTTGGCAAATTAGTTAAAAAAATGCCTAAAAATGAGTTGTTGGAGCTGGGAATAGCCTTTGAAGGGGTACCCGTTTTTGTGGAGAAACCGCTCGGGGGCTATATTCGCCAGCAGGAGCTGGCGGGACGTCAATCATAGAGAGCGAAGGGAATGCTATGACAGAGTCGAAGATTCGAGTGCTTGTAGTTGATGATTCCTCTTTTATGAGAAAAGTAATCAGCGACATGCTGGGAGCGGATTCGAGAATGGAAGTCGTCGGGACCGCTCGGGACGGAGAAGACGCGCTTCGCAAGATCGAGGAGCTTTCTCCTGCGGTTGTCACGCTCGACGTCGAAATGCCCAAAAAAGACGGCCTGGCTACTCTTGAAGAGATTATGAAACGCCGTCCTCTTCCTGTGATCATGGTAAGCAGCCTGACGCAGGAGGGCGCCCAGATTACGTTGAGGGCGCTTTCAGCCGGGGCGGTGGATTTTGTCGCCAAGCCTTCCGGGCATGTCTCGCTGAACATGCGCGACGTCTCCGCAGATCTTATCTCGAAGGTACTGGCGGCGAGCACGGCGAGGATCGCTGCCCCGCGTGAACGACGGGAGCCGCGCGTTCAGCCTGTGGCGCCGTCGCCGGCGCGCCCCGTGGAATCGTTTTCCTCGCGCTGGAGGAAGGGGCGTCCCGAGATGGTAGCCATCGCGTCCTCTACCGGCGGCCCCAGGGCCTTGCAGCAGGTGCTATCTCAGATACCGGGAGATTTCCCCGTCCCTATCGTGATTGTCCAACATATGCCGAAGGATTTTACGCTCTCTTTCGCGAAACGACTGGATTCTCTTTCCGAACTTGACGTCGTCGAGGGAGCGGAAGGAACGGAATTGCGTCCGGGACTAGCCGTAGTGGCTCCTGGAGGGTATCATATGGTAGTGAGGAAGAAATCATCGGGAAAGTTTGTGTGCGCTCTTTCCGATGCGCCTCCTCTTCTTTCCGTCAAACCGTCGGCGAACATCCTTTTTTTGAGCGTTGCCGACGAGATCGGAGGGAGTACTGTAGGGGTGATTCTCACTGGAATGGGACGGGACGGCGCCGACGGCGCAGCCGCGCTCAAGATGAAAGGGGCGCGTATCATCGCGGAGTCCCAGGAGACATGCGTTGTGTATGGTATGCCGAAGGCGGCGGTGGAACAGGGCGTTGTGGATGAACTTCTTCCCCTGTACTCCATACCCGAGGCAATGATCCGAAGCGTGAGAGAATAAAGATATGAAACGACTTTACAAGGCTGGAGATGATCTGCCATGACGAATATGGATATGAGCCAATATCTGGGAGCTTTCCTCGATGAAGCGGGGGATAATCTGAAGCATCTCGACGATCTTACGCTCGTGATCGAAAAAGACCCTGGAAATTCGGAGGCTATCGCCGAGATCTTCCGGTCGGCGCACACCCTCAAGGGGATGTCCGCGACGATGGGGTTCGACAGGATGGCTTCCCTCACCCACGCCATGGAGGACATGCTCGACGCCGTCCGAAAAGGAGAGTACTTGTTGAGCGCGGGGGATATCGACCTGCTCTTCCGTTCACTTGATACCCTGCAGTCGATGGTTGACGCAATACGGTCGGTTGGAAGCGACGCATCGGTGGATACCGACGAGCTCGTTCAATCCATACGAGCAGCGGGAGTCAACAGGGGGGCCGAACCGCCCGTTGCGGAAGAGAATACACTGAACGACGAACTCTCCGGCCAGGAACAGAAATGGGTTGCCGAGGCCGCAGCTATGGGGTTCGGAGTATTCGAGGCCTCCGTGACGCTCTCCTCCGACTGTCTTTTGAAGGCTGCCCGGGCGTACATGGTTGTGAGCAGACTCGACGAGATGGGCGACATCATCAAGACCGTCCCCCCGGTGGAAGCTCTCGAAAATGAGGAGTTCGCACATGATTTCCTCGTATACGTCTCTACCCATCACAAGGCGGAGGCGCTGAAAGATGCTGTAAACAGGGTGAGCGAGGTAGCTTCTGTCGAGATACGCGAATTGTCTGGTTTGCAGGCGGAAGCGGCTCCTGAAGAATCCGGCCAGGTAGCGGCGCAGGAACCGGCGGCAAGGGAGGCTTCAGCTTCGACAACTGTTCACGAGGAAAAAACAGCCCCCACGAAAACGCCTGCTGCAACGCCGCCTCAGCGAAAAACGGAGGCGGCGAAAAAACAGAGCCAGACGGTTCGCGTCGATATCGGTCGTCTCGACAAACTTATGAATCTCGTCGGCGAGCTTGTCATCGGCCGCGCCCGTATCGAGCGCCTCGTGCAGGAGGCGCATCTGCGCGAGTTCGACGATCCGCTCTCCCAGCTCGGCCGAATCTCCGGCGATATCCAGGAACTCGTGACAAAGCTGCGCATGGTCCCCGTCTCCTTTATTTTCGAGCGTTTTCCCCGCCTTGTCCGCGATCTTTCAAAGACGCTCGGCAAGGAGATTGAACTGGTGATGGAGGGACAGGAAACCGAGCTCGACCGGACGGTGATCGACGAGATCGGCGAGCCGATGGTGCATATCATCAGAAACTCCATCGACCACGGTATCGAGAAGACAGAGGACCGCAAGAAAGCGGGCAAACCCTCCAAGGGTACCATCAAGATATCCGCATACCAGGAGGGAAGCGGCGTTATCATCGAGGTTACCGACGACGGCAAGGGGATCGACGCCGCCAAGGTCCGTGCGAAGGCGCTTGCGAACGGAGTCATCACCGAGGAAGAGTCCGCCGCGATGAGCGACGAAGAGGTCGTCAATCTCATCTTCCTTCCCGGCTTCAGTATGGCGGAGAAGGTCACGGATGTTTCCGGCAGGGGCGTTGGAATGGACGCCGTCAAGACGAAGGTTGAATCTCTTGGCGGGCAGTTCGACATCTCGACCGAGCTGGGCGTCGGCACACGGGTCTTCGTCAGGCTGCCGCTGACGCTCGCTATCGTCCTCGCGCTTCTGATCAAGGTCGGGGATGAAACGTACGCGCTGCCCCTGGAGAACGTCGAGGAGACCATTCTTGTCAAAAAAGAGAACGTCAAGACGGTGCACGGCACTCCCGCCACCCTGCTTCGCGGAGAGGTGCTTACGCTCTGCAATCTTTCAAAAATGCTCCATACGCCCCGCGCCTCCGAGGAGGAGAGCGACGAGTACCCTGTGGTGGTCGTCAAAACGGGAAAGACGCGAGTGGGCTTTATTGTCGATGAACTGATCGGTCAGCAGGACATCGTCATCAAATCGCTCGGGCGGTTCCTTTCCAAGATAAAGGGAATTGCGGGCGCCACCATCCTGGGCGACGGCAACGTGGCGCTTATTCTGGACGTTGCCGGCCTGCACGGCAGATAAATACAGAAGGAAGGACGCGGCATACCTCATGGATATGGAAAGTTTCAGCAACATGCAGCTGGATGCCATGCGCGAAGTTGGAAACATCGGTGCGGGAAACGCCGCGACCGCACTTTCCGTCATGCTCTCCCGCACTGTGGACATGGATGTTCCGAAAGCCGAACTGGTCTCCATCTATGAACTTGCGGAGTATTACGGGGATCCGCTCAAGCCCGTTTCCGCCGTGTTCGTTCGCTCCGAAGGGGAGTTCACGTGCAGTCTTATTTTCTTTCAGGACGAGGAAGACGCGCAAAGTCTCGTGGATCTTCTCATAAGCCATCAGATGAGCGGTATGGCGCTTGATGATATTCCGCCGGAGATGCGGGACAGCGCGCTCACCGAGGTCGGGAATATCATTCTGAGCTCTTTTCTGAACGCCATCAACGTCCTCATGGGAGGAACGCACAGTATCTCGGTTCCCGGTGTGGCGCACGATATGATGGGCTCCATACTCCAGGTGATCGCCTCCATCTTCGGACAGACGGGCGAGTATGCTCTTATCGTCGATACGACGCTCAAGGTCGGCGATATAGAAAAACATGTCTCGGGAAAGGTTGTCATGCTTCCTGATCCAGGGTCGCTTGAAATCCTCTTCAGAAAGCTGCAGGTGCTTTGAACCATGGAAAAGGCCCATCATGTGGGAATGGCGGATCTCATCGTTGTTTCCTCCCCCGAGATGCTGATGACGCTTGGACTGGGTTCGTGCATCGGTCTTGTCCTTTACGACCAGACGGCAAAGGTCGCCGGCATGGTACATATCATGCTGCCCGACAGCCGGGGCGCCGGAGCGAAGGCGGCGGAAAAACCGGGAAAATTCGCCGATACGGCCGTGCCGGCGTTGATCAACGCGGTGTGTGCAAAGGGGGCGCTTCGCACGCGTCTGAAGGCAAAACTCGCCGGCGGTTCGCAGATGTTTGCCCTTCCGGGCGCCGAGACGGATTTTCTCGCCGTCGGAAGCCGGAATGCAAAGGAGACGATCGATCTGCTGAAAAAGACGGGTATTCCTCTCGTGAACTCCGATGTAGGAGGGAATAAGGGGCGTACCGTTGAATTTTCCACGGTGACGTGGATGCTTACCGTCAAGGTTCTCGGAAAGGGGAAAAACGAGATTTGACGGAGTTCTCGAAGGGAGAGGAGCGCATGGAACAGAATTTTGAGGATGCCCGGGCCTCCGCGGAGCCTGTTGCTCAGGATTCCGAAGGCTATTTTCCTTCTTTGCCCGAGCAGGAAGCGATAGAGCCGAAACGTACGCTTATCGATTCGCTTCCTTCCGAATCGGTGCAGGAACTGTGCGTCCTTTTCGGCTGTACCCGCGAGGCCCTTGAGGCCATTCTCTCCACTTCTTCGGGCGATCCTGCCCATATCATCTCTCTGGTGCAGTCTCTCTCCCCTGCCTTTATCGCCATCAAGCTTCGTTTCGAGACCCGAAAAAGAGGTGAACTGGGTGGCGCGGCCTGTATCATCGCCAAGGGGAGTTCCGGCGAGTTTCTGGACCAGACGTTATGGGTCAGTTCCAGGGAGTTGCCCTCCTCCTTCAGTATCGACGCCGATTGGGAAGCTGTGAGGAACGGCATCCAAAAGATGGGAAATAATCCGGACAGAGGTCTCTTCCCCAAGATTCTCAAGGTGCTGCGGGACGTTTTCAGCCCGACCGCCGTGAATGCGCTTTTCTCCTCGCCGTCGACGAAGGAAAAAATTATTACCTTGCTTGAGAAGGCGTTTGTCGAACTCTACCACAGTGAAGCCGTCATCGAAATGAAGATCGAGACGTTCAATCGGGCTCGCCTGGAAATGGCGGGTTTAGGAGAGGCCAGGGAGCTCGTTGCAGCGGAGAAGGCGCCGGAACCTGCCCCAATATTTACCGGGGCTGTCGGGACGGTCCAGATACTCTGCAAACCCCTTCTCGACCCTGTAAAGGGGAAGGCCGTTTCTGATCTTGTGCCGGGAGATCTTCTTGTGGTCGAAATTGAAAAGTCCGGTGGCCTCTCGGGGATTATTACCAAGATCCTTGACCGCGCCGGAGAACGGCCGATTTTTCCCGTGATTTCGGTGGAAAAGCTGCCCAGCGGTCAGTCGCTCATCAAGCTTTCAGTAAGCAAAGGAATAGAGGGAGTTGCCAAGATAGGCGCGGATCTACGCCTGAAGACGGCGCCGGCCTTTTCGTTCAGCGGTGTGCAAGGAGAGATACCGGGGATCGTGAAGAAGTTTTTCATGGTCTTGCTTTTCTTTTTCGGGGGCGTCGTGCTATTGTATTGGATATTCCGAAACTAAGGAGGCGTTCCGTTGGTTCTGAAATCCTCCGATGCCGAGCTTTGGACAGAATACCTGGCCGCCAGGGACGAGCGAAACAAGGAAAAAATCGTCAAAAGATACTTACCTCTGGTAAAGTATGTTGTGGCGCGTATGGCTGTTTCTCCCCCTTCCGGTTTGGATTATGACGATCTTCTCAGTTTCGGTGTCTTTGGCCTTCTGGACGCGATCGAACGGTTTGATATCTCCAAGGGTTTTTCCTTCCAGACATTCGCCGTTCCACGAATTCGAGGGGCGATACTGGACGAACTCAGGAAATATGACTGGATTTCCAGAACGGGGAGAGAGAAACTGCAGAAGTTGGGAAGGGCCATGGAGACGGTGTTGCAGGAGAAGGGTGCTCTTTCCGACAGTGCGCTTATGGAGGCCATGGGAATGGAAGAGAAGGAGTACCGTGAAGCTTTGGAGCTGTCAAGCCGGAGCTACATCGTTTCTCTTGATGAAGTACTTGCGCTGGAGGACGGGGATGTGAGCCGAGAGGGAATCATCCCGGACGAGGGCGCGGGCGCCGGAGAACTACTTGAGGACGAGGACGAGGTCGCCCGCGTCGCCGCGGCGCTGAAGTCTCTTCCGGAGAGGGAGATGCAGGTTATTTCTCTCTACTATTACGAAGGTCTTACTTTGAAAGAGATCGGCAAGATACTCGGGGTGACCGAATCCAGAGTATCTCAGATTCACGGTAAGGCGCTTGCTTCTCTTCGCACTTTTCTTGCTGTCAGAACGTAGGCTTCCGGCGAAGAAAGAGAGGGCTTTCCTGAAGTTTCCCGTAGCACTTTTACCGTTTCTGAGGCATACTTTTAAAAAGCAACGCGTCGGGGAGGGGAGTTCATGGCAATCGACAAGTTCCGAATGGAGGTTCGCGAGGATGGCATTTATATCGCGGCGCAGGAGGATGCCGAGTTTTCAGTACCTTCCATTGTCGGCTTTCTGAAATCCAAAGGAGTCGAGAACTATAACACGGCCGCCGTCGGCTCTCTTGCTCATGAGAGACTGACGGGCCCCGTGAAGGTTGCCGAAAGAGATCCCGCCCTGGAGAAGGATGCCGAATTGGATGTACGGGTGAGCTCCGACGGCCTGATTGCCGAGCTGTGGATAGAGCCGCCTTTTGCGGACAAACCCTGGCCGACGCTGGAGCAGGCGCTTTCCTCTTTGCATGAACAAGGGGTTGTTGAAGGGATCGACCAGGATGTCGTCGCTTCGATACTCTCCGAGAAAAACGCCCGGACATGGATTCCTGTTGCGAACGGCGTCTCTCCCATCGACGGAGAGGATGCCGAGATAGAATACATGGTAGAGTTCGGCAGTGCAAAGCCGAAGGAAGTTGACGAACAGGGCAGGGTGGACCTGAAGAACCTCAGTTCCGTGACGGTTATTCTGAAGGACCAGTTACTTGCGACGAAAATCCCCCCTACGGAAGGTATTCCTGGAGTCACAGTCAAAGGCGCCCCGCTCAAGGCGAAGAACGGCAAAGATCGCCCGCTTCCCGCCGGCGCCGGGACGTACGCCTCGGAGGACGGTCTTTCACTCCATTCCATGATCGACGGAAATCTTGTGCTCAAGGGGAATAAACTGAATGTCGTTCCCGTATTCCAGGTCGACGGCGACGTGGACTACAGCGTGGGCAACATCGACTTCATCGGCGCGGTGCTCGTGAACGGCGCGGTCCGGGAGGGTTTCGAGATCAAGACCTCGGGAAACATCGAGATTCGCGGCGTGGTCGAGGGAGCGCGTCTTCTGAGCAAGGGGAATATCCTGATCAGCGGCGGAGTCAGAGGAATGAACAAGGCTTTTCTGGATGCCACGGGGGATGTGACCGCCGGGTTCATCGACCAGGCAAAGGTGCGGAGCGGGAAGGATATATTGGTGACGAACGCTGTGCTGCACAGCGATCTGGCAGCTCATGGAAGAATCAGCGTTCTCGGCGGAAACAAGGCGCAGATCGCCGGAGGGAAGATACAGGCGGGACTTGAGGTCGTCTGTCTTACGCTCGGGAGCGAAATGGGGACCAAGACCGAGGTGATTGTGGGCGTACTGCCGGAGATCACCGAACGAAAGAAGGAAATCCTTGCGCTCTTGGCTGAAACAGAAGAAAAGGCGGCCAAAGTAGAGGCGAATCTGGGATTTTTAAAGAAGGCTGAAGCGATCGAACAGCTCGACGAGAATAAACGTGCGCTCATGATCAGCCTCACAAAGGCGAAGTTCCAGATGCAGAACCAGATCAATACGGCACGCGATGAGCTGAAGATAATAGAGGAACAGATGGAGAGCAGCAAGACGAGAGGGTGTGTGCGGGTCAAAGGACACTGCTACCCGGGGGCTACGGTCTCCATCAGAGGGATGACGTATATCGTCCGGGAAAAGCAGCAGTTCTGCGCTTTTGTCTACGATGAGGGAGAGATCAGGGTAAAGCCCTACGACTACTGATCAGATACCGCCGTCTTGCAGGAAGGGGGAAGACGCCTATGGTCACGCCGGTAAATCTGCAGCTGGCGCATTGGAATCTGGAGCACACGGCGCAGCAGACGCGGGACCCTTCCGCGATGGCTGCGCAGGCAGGAAGACAGGGGGAGACGATCGCGGCGGCCGAGCATAGGGATACTTCCGTGCAGGCGGCCGACTCCTCCGCCGAGGAAGAACGGCTCGGAAGGAAAAAACGACGTGAAGAAGCGGAACAAAGGGGCGGACGGCAAGGAAAAGGACAAAAGGGAAAACACACCGAGGCGGCAGTTGAAGATGAGTCTTCTTCTTCTCCCGCCGATACCGGCAAATTCGATCTGTACGCCTGATTGGAGAGGGGCATGACAGTGGCAGCACATCCGGGAGCAAAGAATCTGGGGTATGTTCTTGTGGACGGGGCGGAGGGGGTTTTTCGAGGGGCCGTACTGGTGACGGATTTTCGGGGAATTCCTGCGGATTTTCGATACACCGACCCTATTCGCCCTTCCCGTATAGAAAAAATACTGTACGGAAGCGCCCTCGATGTCTATCTCAAAGAGGAACTTATACTTGAAAGTATCGTCGGAGCCGTCGAGGTACAGCCTCTTTTGTGGGTGTGCAGAGATACCGATCTGCTCGAACCGCTTTCAAGGACAGCCAAAGCCAAGGCGGTGCTGCTTGCGCCCACAAACAGGACTCCTCTTGATGCAACCGGAGATATGGAGAAACAGAACGATCCCGGCTCCTACCTGATTCAGGCCGATTCGGTCAGCGCGCCTCTCCGTATATCGCTCCCCCTTCCCAAGTCAAAAGAGGAAGAGGCCAAGGCAGTTGCGGCGATGCTCGTCGATGCTGCGGCGACAATGGATTTGCTCGAACCTTTCTCCAGAATGGGAAAGGCTCTTGCAGCCCTGGGCGAGGAACACGGTGAGCAGTGAAGATATTCGCACCTATCTGGCCAGGCTGTTTCTCGGAAAAGCAAAAGTACGCTCTCTCCGTCCTCAAGGGAAAGAGGTCGTGTTGCGGACTGTTGAGAGATTCATAGAGACGTATCCTCTTCGCTCCCCCGAACGTGTACTGGGTTCTTCCCTGTTCGGTTCTGCGATGGATGTGCTGACAAAGGGTTTTTGCATTTCAGAGGCAGCGGTCGGAGGTATTCGGGAAAATATCAGAGGCGGAACGTTCTCTTTCGACGGACGGCTCGCGGTGAAAGGCGAAAAAGTCGTGCGCGACACTCGGGTTTTTTTACATTCCGTCGGCGGTTTCTCAGTACGTTGTATAGGGGCTTTAGGCAGGATAACCCCTCTGCCGGTCGAAGTGCGGAATCGGCTTCCCTGGTTTCGTGGGAGATCAAGTTCTCTTAAAAAGGGTGAAGTTCTGCTTGCGCTATACTACCCTATACTGGAAGATGGTATGTTAAAAAGTGTTCTGAACAAGGAGAGAGGAACGCTTCTTGTTTGGTATAATTCTCGAAGGGCGTGGAAAGCCCGGAGTTTGTTTCTTGTTCGGAACTTCTCCTCCGGAGGGAGTCTCGAATGGAAATGGATCGATATTCACTAGCGCATAATCGTAGCCTGCGGAGGTGGTTTTCACCGGAAACGAAATTGCGGTATAGTTTGTCAATGTGAAAAAAGGTCTCAAAGGATCAACAACTAATCGTGGAGGGTAGACAACCGCATGGCAGATGAAAAAAAGGGAGACGTCACTCCCCTGGCACCGGGTGAAGTGGTTGTGTGCGTTGTAGAGCAGATTATGCCCTACGGCGCTTTTGTTCGGATTAAAAACGGACAGCGGGCGATGATCCATATCTCCGAGCTGTCCCACGGATTCGTCAAGAAAGTTGAGGATATCCTCGCTCTTGGCCAGGAAGTCCAGGCCAGGGTAATAAAGATCGACGAGAAGGGCAGGATCGATCTCTCCTTAAAAAAAATGGAGGCCGCAAGACCTGCTGCTTCCTTTGGTCCGCGAAACGCTGCGGCGAACGTTCCTGAAGATCCCCGGGACTCCTTCGAGAAGAAGCTTTCGAACTATCTCAAGGCCAGCGAGGCGAAGATCGCCGATATCAACAGCAAACTCAACAGCAGCAAGGCTTCAAAGAAAAGAGGCAAACCTGCGAAGTGAAGCGGACTCTTTCTTATTTCTCCCGGGGGCGGATTCGCCCCCTTCTTTTTAGGGGGCCGCTGAATGAAAAGGATAGATCTGTTCTGCTGCGCCAGATGAAAGGGCGTGCGTTCGACCCTTCGTTGGTTTCAGCCGTTGTACGGCGCTGTCCGAAGGGGTTCCCTGCGGTGATACAGTGCGCTTCCCTCAAAAAAGGCAAGCCGTTTCCCACATCGTTTTGGCTGACCTGCCCCTGGCTCGTCAGGCTTTGCGGAGTGAGAGAGTCGGAAGGAGCCGTTACCGTTCTGGAAGAGGCCCTGAAAAAGGACCGCGCGCAATGGACGGGGTATCACTGTCATGCGGCACGCATTCGGATCCTCTCCCTCTCTCCTGCGGAACGGCAGTTTCTTCAGCGTTTTCGGCCAAAAACATGGCGTGTTCTTTCCCGGGGCGGAGTCGGAGGAATTGACTACCGGAGGGGCGGCGGCGTGAAGTGTTTGCATCTCCAAGTCGCTTCTTGGCTTGCCATCGGTTGGCATCCTGCGGAAGCGCTCTTGGGACGCATGATGGAGCCGCGTGTGTGTGATGCGTCCTCAAAATGGGAATGCATCTGTTCTTATGATTCAATCCGAAAGGAGCTGTGCCCATGTGGAAAGGGCGTTTTACTGAATCGACCGCCGCTGTTGTAAGCGACTTTACCCAGTCTCTCGACCTCGACTGGGAACTGGCGCCGTGGGATATCGCAGGCAGCGTCGCCCATGCCAGAATGTTGGGGAGCGTCGGCATTCTCACTTCCGCCGAGGCGGAGAAAATTGAGGAAGGACTGGACCGTATCCTGAGCGAAATCGCCGAGGGAACTCTGGTTCCCACAAGAGAGCTCGAAGATGTGCACATGAACATAGAAAGCCGCCTGATCGAGCTTCTCGGGCCGGTCGGGGCGAAGCTGCACACGGGGAGGAGTCGCAACGACCAGGTTGCGACTACCATGCGTCTCTTTCTGCGGGACAGGCTTCTGAATATCGCCGAGGGTATGGAGCGGCTGCTCGCGGAATTGCTGCGCAACGCAGAAAAACACAAGGAAACTATCGTTGCTGGGTACACCCACTTGCAACAAGCGCAGCCCGTGTCGATGGGGCATTACTGGATGGCGCATTTCGCTGCGTTCTCCAGGGATTTCTCCCGTCTCTTCTTCGCGCTCGATTCTCTCAACGAGTGCCCGCTCGGGGCCGGCGCGCTCGCCGGGTCAACTCTTCCCCTCGACCGGTCCTACACCGCCTCGCTGCTCGGGTTCACAGGGCCGACGCGCAACAGCCTCGACACGGTTTCTCAAAGAGATTACATGGTCGACTATCACTCATTCGCCTCGCTCTTTGCCGTCCACTGCAGCCGGCTCGCGGAAGATTTCGTTATCTACTCCTCCAGGGAGTTCGGATGGCTTCTGCTTCCAGATGCCTTCTGCACAGGATCGAGCATGATGCCTCAAAAGAAGAATCCCGATGTGATGGAGCTGATCCGCGGGAAGACGGGGCAGACCATCGGGCATTTGCTCGACCTCCTGATTACCCTGAAGGCGCTTCCGATGACCTACGACCGGGATTTGCAGGAAGACAAGCGAGGACTGCGCGCTTCCCTGAATACAGTGGGCACGATCCTCGAAGTGCTCCCGCCGCTCCTGGCCGCTGTGGATGTCGACGGCAAACGCGCCGTCGACGGGCTGGAGGACGGTTTTGCATTGGCAACCGACGTGGCCGAGTATCTCGTTTTGAAGGGCGTTCCCTTCCGCGATGCCCATGCTATGACGGGTCGTCTGGTGAAAGAATGTATCGCCCGACGAAAGGGTCTTTTCGATCTTTCAAGAGAAGAATGGAAGGAGTTGCTCCCCGAGGCTGGAGACGATCTTTTCCCTATGCTCTCCTTGGGAAAAGCGGTCGAGAGAAGGAAAACGTACGGAGGCACCTCCCCGGTATGTGTTGCGCAGCAAATCGAGCATGGTGAAGCTGTTCTTTCAACTCTGCACGCAAGGAAAATGGAGTTCGTCCGCACCGTGGAACCTCACGGATAAGGTGATTACAGGCCAAGAGAGTCCTTTCAGAGGAGAGAATGGTACGCAATAGGATGAAACCTGAGAATAAACATTAAAATACAGGGGTGAAAAATACGCCCGACCGCTTGACGTGCTCGTTTTTTTGTGTAAAATAATCACTTGCGCACGCAGGAAGAGTCGAGCCGTTAGCTCAGATGGCAGAGCACCGGACTTTTAATCCGGGTGTCGTGGGTTCGACTCCCACACGGCTCACCAGTTTTTCACTTTTGCGGTCCCATCGTCCAGTGGCCTAGGACACAGCCCTTTCAAGGCTGTGACACGGGTTCGAATCCCGTTGGGACCGCCATTTTACCGCCGGTGTAGCTCAGTTGGTAGAGCAGCGCACTCGTAATGCGCAGGTCTCCAGTTCAAGTCTGGACACCGGCTCCAGTAATAGCAAGGGTTCCCGCGATCCGCGGGAACCCTTTTTTCATGCCCGGCATCCACAGAGAAATTGTCTTCAGAAGAAGCGTCCCCTTTCTCCTTCGCTTTCCAATGTGATATGATCTACTCTGCGTAAGAAAAATAACGGAGGTTCCGTACGTGACAAAAAAACACCTTTATTTTGTTCGTCATGGAAAAACTGAATGGAACGGACAATATCGTTTTCAAGGAAAAAGCGACATCCCTCTGAACGAAGAGGGGCGTCTGCAAGCGCAAAGCCTTGCTTCGCGGCTCGGAGGCTGGAGCGGGGTGAGAATGCTGACGAGTCCGCTCACCAGGGCTCTTGAAACATCCGATATTATTGCTTCTGCCTGCGGAGCCGTCTCGGAACGGAAGGAAGGGCTCTCGGAGATGGGGTTCGGCGCTTGGGAGGGGCTGTCCATCTTTGAAACGGAGTCTTCCGATCCGCACGCTTTCAGAGAGTGGAAACGCAACCCCTTCCACTTTGTTCCCCCCGGCGGCGAGTGTTTCCCGGAGATTCAAAACCGCCTTCTTCCGGTGCTCCAGGAAGCTCTCTCCTCTGATCAGGAGAGAATCCTTGTTGTAAGCCACGGAGGGATCATTCGCGCCGCTCTTTCCCTCCTTCTCGATCTGAGCCAGGAGTCCGTGTGGAGGATGAAGCTGTCCAACTGTTCGGTGACGGCTGTTGAATCGGGGAAGCGCGGCACGTCCCTTGTCTTTCTCAATGACGACATTCATACTGGTTTGCCCGCCGCAGTTTTACCGAATCTTCCCTTCCCCTCTTAGACAAGAGGGGCTCTTGCTGGTAGAATTTACTGGAATTCGATACGAGGGAGTGTGTATGCCGTGACCGGGAAAGCAACATCCGCTGAAAAACGAGACGCAAGTTTTCCACAAAAAAACACGATGGCTCTTCCCGATACAGCAGGAGATTCCCCTGAAGAAATCGATGAAGCGGCGTTGTGGAGGCGATGTGTGGAAGAGCATGATGAAGATGCGAGGGATTCCCTGATCGTTTCCTATCGTCCTCTGGTATTCTGGTTAGCAAAGAAATTTCATGTTCACCCCTCCTCGTACCAGGACCTGATTCAGGAAGGAATGTTGGCGCTCATTCGTGCGGTGGACAAATTCGAGCCGGAACGTCACCTCAAGTTTACCACCTATGCGTTTTACCGGATTAAAGGACAGATGATCAACTTCCTGCAGCGCTCCGAAAAAAGGGCCCCCGTTCCTGTGGACGATGAATTCCTTATGCCGGAGGACCCTTTCCTTCCCGAAACGTTCGAGACGATGCTTGCTCTTTCGGAAGAGTTGCGGCGGCTCCCGGCAAAGGAGGGGGAGGTACTGCAGGCCATTCTGATGGATGGACGGGAGGCAAGAGAGGTAGCGCAGGAGCGGGGAATCGATATCAGTCACGTCTATCGTCTGAAGAGGAACGCCCTGGCGAAACTTCGAAAATGGCTTGGAGCCGAAGCCACAAACGAGGTCTAAAACGGGATAAGAGAATACAGTGAACGCCCACGCACTTTTTTTGCTTGAAAGCGTGGAGTACATTCCCGGGAGGACTTTCCATGGAGAAGAAGATTGCTCGAATTTATAGATGGCTTGAACGATGCGCGAAAGCATGTTCCGCAGGTTCTTGGAACAGCGCATTGCTTGATATGGAGTGCGCAAAGGCCGAACTGGAAGATGTCCGGACGGAGATCTGGTCGAAGACCGAGGGGGCTTTCGAAGCACGGTCGACCAGGAGAGGCGCTCTTGTCCTGAAGGCGTCTTTTTTGAGCGTAATCCTTCTTTTTTCTCTTGCCGCTCCGCTCGCGATGCAGAGTTCGAGACCGGCGTCTTCTGTTTATCGGGCGAGCGGAGATGTCCACTCGGGAGAGCATGTCCTCGAATGGGTGACTGGCGATGAACAGGCCGTTCTTGCTGCTCTTCGAAAAAGCCTCAGCGACGCGAATCGTGCGTGGAGCGCGGCTGCGCTTCGGGGTGAAAACGATGTGCTCGCGGGTGAAGCGGCGAGCGTCCCTGGCATGAACAAAGATCCGTTACAAGAGGCGCTTCCGGAGGAAAAATCCTTTGTCGCCCGTGCTCCGTCTCCAGTTGAAGGAAGCGGAGTTCCCCGGGAAGCGGGAGCCGCAACTCTTTCCCGCCGGGGGCGTACGAAAGAACAGGAAGATCCTGCGGCAGTCTCGGCGCGAAGGAAGAACGACGTCATTCTCGCGGAAGATGCTGTCCGTCCCTCAGGGGCGGACAATGAGCTCGATGCAATCATCTCCCTCGTGCAGATAGGGCAGAAAGCCTTGCGTGAGAAGGAGTCTCCGATACAGTTTCAGCGTCCGTGATGCAACGGCCGTTTTTTTTAAAGCCGACATTGGCTTTTGTTTTTAGATGGCGTACGTTTTACCGAATGTGTATTTTTTCGTTCCGTTCAGGACGAATCAATTTTTGTTTTTTGGAAGGAGAGAGCGTGCGTGAAAGTAAAAATTGGAAGGTCCCGGCCGGCTTTGTGCATCCTATTTTTAATAACGGCGATTCTATTCGGAACGCATCCTGCCGCGGCTGCGGATCCTCTTGTTGCGGCTCTTGCTGTTGAGGGAAACGACCATGTCGTTTCCGAGCACATTCTTGGAGTGGTCCGGACGGCAGTAGGGGAGCCGCTCAACCGCGAGCAGCTCCAGAGCGACGTTGAGGCCATCTATGCCTTGGGTTTCTTCTCTTTCGTCGATATCAATCTCTACAGTATCGCAGGAGGAGTGGGGGTTACTTTTATTGTGCGGGAGAATCCCGTAGTGGAGACTGTTACCTTCTCGGGCAACGAGATCTACAGCGACGAGGAGCTCTTGAAACTCGTCTTCACGACTCCGGGCAACGTCTTCAACAGGGTATTCTTCCGACACGATCTCGACCGTATTCAGGAGAAGTATCACAAGGACGGCTACGTGATGGTAAAAATAGCGGACGTTCAGGTGCTCGACGGGAATGTCACTGTACAGGTAGTGGAGCCCAAGGTGGGGAACATCATTATCCAGGGGAACCGCAAAACGAAGACGAACGTCATAGCCCGCGAGATCAAGATGAAGCGGGGCGACCCATTTAACGCCACCATTCTCAGACACTCGATCAATAAACTGCAGAACAAGGGGTTTTTCGAGGATGTCAACGTGGGATTCGAGCCCGGGGAAACTCCGGAAGAAACAGACATTATTCTTACCGTAATCGAACAGAAGACCGGCAAAATCGGGCTCTCGGTAAGTCACGGAACAGAGAGTGGTTGGTCCGGTGGACTGACCTACACCGACACCAACTGGAAGGGGCTCGGCCACGTCGGCGAAGTCGGTTTCGAGACCGGAGACAACGAGCAGTACTGGATAACATATTCGGAGCCGTACATGGACTCAAAGCATTATGCATGGAAGGTCGGCCTCGCGAGACGCAAGTGGGAGGACCGGTACTACTACAGACGCGGTGTGAAGCAGCTCAGGTACGATGAAGAGTTGAAGAATATTTATATAGGCGCTGGAAAGAAGTTCGGAAAAGACGAGAAGTTCAGTTGGTTCCTGACCTTGGACTGGCGGGATATCGACGCCTACAACATCAGAGAACAGGTAGGCGTCGACGATCTGACGCGCGGAAAGATTTTCTCCCTTCAGGGTACTTTGACGCGCAATAATACGGATCCCTATCTCAGCTATCTTAAGGGAGACGTAATCGACCTGAACGTGGAACAGGCGATGGAAGTTTTGGGTGGCGAGCATAATTTTACGAAGTACTGGCTCCAGGCCAGGTACTATACGCCGATAAAGGGGCTCGAAGATCTCTTGAACCGCCAAATCGGCGGAGACCCGGATAATCCTGCTATTTTCGCCGCGAGGATGCGTATCGGCTTCTCTTCCGGGACCTTGCCGACCGCCAGTCTTTATTCGCTCGGTGGTTCGAGCACGCTCAGAGGATATGACGGCGGGGAATACGAGGGAACGAAGATGTTTCTCGCGAATCTCGAACTGCGCGTCCCGATCGAGAAAGCCTTTGGACTGGTTCTCTTCTACGATACCGGCAATGCATGGCTTGAAGAGAGCATGAACTTTTCCGATCTTCATGATGCGTGGGGAATCGGCGTCAGGGTAAAGACTCCTCTGGGGAATTTCCGGCTCGACCATGCCACGGGAGAGAATGAAACGCGAACGCACTTCGGTTTTGGAGAAATGTTCTAGAGCGCCCGAAGGAGGCGCCGATGTGCATCCTTCGGGGTACAAGAGCGTTTTGAACGGATTCTTCAAGGGCTGTGTGCTGTTCTTCCTTGCCGCGGCCCTTGGCTTCGTCCTCTCCGTCGGAGTGTGCGCATATTCCGGGGATATCCGGGTCGAAGGCGCCCCATTCTGGCTTCGTCCTAGCGTCGAGAGGAGTCTTCGTTCCGTATGGAACGAGATTGCTCATCGCTCCGGATTCTCAGGAGAAGAGCGCCGTGCACTCCTCTCCGTGGTTGCGGAGAGGATTTTCGTTGGGTATTCCTCCTCGGTCTTGCTCTCCGAATCCGGTGTGCTCGTTACGCTTTCCCCGGTTTCACCCGTTGTGTGGACGGTGGAAATCAAGCCGCCGGCGCTTTCCCCTCCGGTTGAGGAGTGGTTTGCCGAAAACGCCGCAGAGCTCGGTGGGACGCTGGAACGGATGCTTGCATTGCTCCCGCTCGAGGCGCTTTCTTGGGCCGATATTGCATTGAAGGAAGCGATTGAAGGCGTATGCGCTCCTCTCCTTCCCGGGTGGAACCCGTCCCTGCTCGTACGCCTTGAGGGAGGGCGTATTGCAAGCAGGTCGCTTACTGCGGACGAAAAACGGATTCTCCAGATCTCTTTTTCACCCAAACCGCCCTTGGTGCTGGCTATCGTTCCGTCTATCTCCTCCGCCACGCTGCCCGTAGCCTTTCGCTCCGATTTGAGGGAGAAGATTCTGCGGACGCTTGCTCCGGTTGTTGGTCTGCCTATAGAGTGGGCGGCAAAAAACAAGCTCCGTATCGAAGCTCTTGCCGCAGAGGCGCTGCTCGATACCAATACGGTGTCGAACGCCCGGGCTACTGTCGACGTCTCTTTCTCCCCCGAGCAACTCTCCCCAGTGCGAGCTGAAGTGGAGAGCCCGAGATACTCTATCCGGGCGTGGATAGCCGCGTATGTCGGAGCGGACGGGAAGTACCCTGAGATTGGTCTTCACCTGGGAAGAAAGGCGCTGCCTCTCTCCGGGTGGGATGTGGAGCTCTACGGCGAGTGGATACTCGCAGCCAACGATTTTTCCATGGAAAGCAGATGGGGAGCGCGCTGGAGTCCGTGGAAGCATATTCTCCTCGGAGCGGAAGTGGCCTTTCCCGGCAATGTTCTCTGGTATCGATTCTCGGTCGCGGGCGGTTCCCGTTCTCCTTACTTCTGGTGGCGTCTGAGCGAGGACGGCGATTCTATGGTAGGTTTCGGATACCGTCTCGACGAGAGGATTTCCCTGGAGCTTCACTATGATGAACGATCGAAAGATACGCTGACGCTAAAGGCGATCAGCGATCTGTAAGCCGAGAAAATTCCTTGAACGGAGGACGTGGAATGGAAGGAGTATGGACTCTCCGATCTCTAGCGGAGAGGGTCGAAGGCAGAGTGATCGGAGATGCGGCGCTTCTTGTGGAAGGCGTGGCCTCTCCTTCGAAGGCTCGCAGGGGAGAGATCGTATGTCTGTGGAATGCTTTCGATAGAGCTTCCGGACAAAAAACGGACTCTCCGGAGTCTTCGCCCGAAACGGAAAATCTCTCCGAGGACGTTCTTTTTTTGGCAGCTCCGGAGTTTTTTGCTCGCCACCCCGGCACGTCGGGAGTGGCCGTCGAGCATCCGAAGAAAATATTCCCTCTTGTGATTGCTCTTTTTTCACGCCCTCTTCGTTCGGGCGCTCAGTGCGGAATCCATCCGACGGCGGTTGTATCTCCAAAGGCGAGTGTTGCTCCATCCGCCTGGATAGGTCCTCTGTGTATAGTCGAAGACGATGCGGTCATCGAGGAACGCGCTTTTTTGCATGGCCGGGTTTTTATCGGCAGAGACTGCTGTGTGGGGGCGGAGACCACAGTCGAACCGGGGGCGGTCCTCTTTGAAAACGTGCGAACAGGATGCCGATGCCTGATACACTCCAATGCGGTTCTCGGGTGCGATGGATTTGGTTTTTCTCCCTCCGAAGGCGAGGCGCCGCCGGAGAAAATCCCTCAGATCGGTGGCGTCGTGCTCGGAGACGATGTGGAGCTTGGAGTTTGCTCTACGGTGGACAGGGGAACGCTTGACGATACTGTAATCGGGAATGGAACGAAGGTGGATAATCATGTGCACATCGCGCATAATGTCCGCATAGGCAGGAACTGTATTCTCGTCGCCATGACGGGAATCGCCGGCAGCGCTGTCCTTGAGGACAACGTGATTATGGCGGCCGGCAGCGGGGTGAAAGAGCATACGCGGATAGGGAAGGGCGCTACGGTCGCGGCGAAAGGCGGAGCGATCAAAGATGTTCCTCCCGGGGAGGTCGTCTCGGGCTTTCCTGCTCGCCCTCACAGAGAGAACTTTAGAGTCCAGGCGGCACTGCAGCGCCTTCCGGAAACGCTCTCCCGTGTAAAGAAACTTGAGCAACGCCTCGACGCCCTGCTCTCCTATGGAAGCGGCGGGAGCGGAGCAGGGAAATGACCGCGATCCGTCGTCTGCTTCATCCGGTCCACTTCTCCGGACATGGACTCCATACAGGAGAACCGTCGGGGGTCCTCATCTCTCCTTTACCCTCCGATAGCGGACCGGAACTGGAGATCGGAGGAGAAAGGGCTCCTTTGGAGCTCTGCCTCGTTTCCGGCGTCGGACGCGGAACGACCGTTTCTCTTCCGCGCAGTGAGCTCCGGGCGCGCACGACCGAGCATCTCTTTGCAGCGCTCGCCGCGTTGGGGCTCTGGTCGGTGCGGATATCCCTGGAGGGGCCGGAGATCCCGGCAGCCGACGGATGTTCCGTCCACTTCGCCGAGTTACTCTACGGAGCGTCGGCCGCGTCAAAACCGGAAGAGGATTCTTCCGTTCGAATGAATGCCTTTTCTCCGGCGTTTCCTGTGACAATAGTTGACGGCGAGAAGGAGAGTTCTCTCTCTCTCTTCCCTTGGGGAGCGCTTTCGATCACGTATGTCATACAGTACCCGGAGCGGCCGATCGGAACCCAGATGGCGACCTTCGACGCCGAAAAAGACGACTTTCGTACGTGCATCGGAGGAGCGAGGACCTTTGCGCTTGATTCGGAGATAGAGCGCTTGCGCGCCTCCGGACTTGCCCGCGGCGGGAGTCTTGACAACGCGGTCGTCGTGGGAGAAGAAACTGTTCAGGCTTCGGGAGGCTTGCGTTTTCACGACGAGTTTGTCCGACATAAGATTCTCGACCTTTTGGGCGATCTCTATCTGCTCGGGCGGCCCTTGAACGCCCGTATCACGGCTATCCGGGCGGGGCACGCAATGCACTGTGTTCTTGTGGACAGAGTACGTCGACTATGCGGGACCGGATGCAGAAAATATAATGATATTTTAATAAAGGAGACGAACCATGCTTGACATCCAGAAGATAATGAAATTCTTGCCGCACCGTTACCCCTTTCTTCTCGTCGACCGCATCCTTGAAATCGACGAAGCCCATGCAGTGGGCATAAAAAACGTCACGATCAACGAACCGTTTTTTCAGGGGCATTTCCCTTCCGAACCTGTCATGCCCGGAGTTCTTGTCCTCGAAGCGATGGGACAGGTGGCCGCGATGATGCTCTCCGCACGTCCGGGAAGCGAGAATCTGATAACGTTTCTTACAGGAGTCGAAAAGGCGAAATTCCGCAGGCCCGTAAAGCCGGGAGACCAGCTTGTAACGACTGCGGAGATGCTCAAGCTCAGGGGGAAGATGGGGAAGGTCCGCACCGTGGGGCGTGTTGACGGCGCGGTTGTGGCGGAGGCGGAATTCAGTTTTGTCGCCGCCGAGACCCTCGCCGCCTCGGAAGAGAAAGCTCCGACCTCGCAAACCGGAGAGGAGGCGGCTCGCTAGATGCCGCTCATACATCCGACGGCTCTTGTTTCGTCGAAGGCGGAGCTGGAAGACGACGTCGTCGTCGGGCCGTACTGCATAGTGCACGACCGCGTCCGGATCGGGTCGGGGACTGTGCTCTCCTCCTTCGTCACCGTGCTCGACTTCGTCGAAACAGGTAGGAACTGCCGATTCGAACAGCATGTCGTCCTCGGCGGCGAGCCGCAGGACCATGCGTTCAAAGGCGAGGAGTCATGGGTTCGCATAGGCGACTCGGTGACGCTCAGGGAAAACGTCACGGTCCACCGCGCTACGGGCGAGGGAGCCTGCACCGTCGTCGGCGACGAATCGCTGCTGATGGAAGGCGTCCACGTCGGACACAATGCCGTTGTCGGGAAGCGCGCCACCCTGGCAAACAAGGTCGGCCTCTCCGGATTCTCCTCCGTGGGAGAGGGCGCCGTCATGGGCGGTATGTCCGGTATTCATCAGTTCGTCCGGGTAGGTGCGCTCTGCATGATCGGGGGGCTCTCGAAAATCGTCAAGGATATACCTCCCTACCTCATGGCGGACGGACACCCTGCCGATATCTACGGTCTGAACAAGGTGGGGATGCGGCGTGCGGGATTCGACGCGTCCGCCCGTTCCGCAGTCCGGGCTCTCTACGATGAACTCTTCAGAGGAGGTCTTCCCTTCCGCCAAGCCGTCGAACGTCTCGCCGCTTCCGAAAAGGGAAACGATCCGGTTGCCAGGGAGATTCTCTTATTCTGCGGGGAATCCAAGCGGGGCGTTGCCCTCTGGACTAAGGGACGCGTCTCCAAGGGGAAGGATCATGAAGGAGATTAAGCTGCTTGTCCTCGATGTCGACGGTACGCTTACCGACGGCGGAGTGTATATGGACGGCCGCGGCGGGGAATTCAAGCGTTTCGACGTCCGCGACGGTATGGGGATTGTCCGTCTGCGAGCGGCGGGAGTCCGAACGGCGTTCCTCAGCGGACGCCGCTCGGAAGCGACGTCCCAACGCGCCGCCGATCTCGGCGTGGAACTCCTTTTTAATGGCGTGAGGGAGAAGCTCCCCGTGCTGCGTTCGCTACTGTCGGATCTTTCACTTTCCGCAGAGGAGGCGGCCTACATGGGGGACGACGTGAACGACGTCGACTGTCTCCGGGCTGCCGGTCTTGCCTTTGCTCCTGCGGACGCAGTCCCGGAGGCGAAGGCTACGGCGGATTTCGTGACGTCCGCCAAAGGCGGGAGCGGGGCTGTTCGCGAGGCCGCAGAGCATATCATTTCGCTGAATAAGCGCTGCAAGGGGCGTCCTTCCGGAGCCGAAGAGAAATCGTGATGAGAAAAAGGGCCGGGGTCGGTATTCTTGATCGTTTTATCTTGAAGGAGCTTTCCGGCTCCTTCCTTTTCGGCGTGACCTCTTTTACAATGGTCTTTGTCGCCGGAGATCTGCTCTTCCAAGCGGCGAACCTGATCATCGAGCAGGGCGTCTCGCTCGGCGTTGTCGCGCGCCTCTTCATCTACCGGCTTCCCGAGGTGGTGATGCTCACGCTCCCTATGGCCTCTCTGCTCTCGTCGCTGCTGACTTTCAGCAGGCTTTCAACCAACAGCGAACTGGTCGCCTTGAAGTCGGCGGGGATACCCTTTCACAGAATTCTCCGTCCCGTCTTTCTGGCATCCATCCTCGTGAGTCTTGCCTCGACGATAGGGGCGGAGACTGTCGTTCCGTTTGCCAACAGGGCGGCGGAGAACCTGATGAAATTCGAGATCCTGCAGGAGAAACCGTCTCTGCTGAAGGAAAAAGTCTTTCTTCGCGAGGAGAAGGACGGTGTGCTTCAGCGTGTGCTCTATCTCGGAGAGCTCAAGCCGAAAGACGGTCTCATGAAAGACATCATTATCCAGGAGTTCGAGGAGGGGCGTTTGCGAAGGATCTCCCTGGCCGACGAAGGATTGTGGGCAGGAGGCGAATGGTGGATAGAGAACGGCCAGGTGTTCGAGGTGACGCCTGCGGGTAAAGTACAATCGCTCTTCCATTTTGAACGGCAGCGCCTCATCCTTAATTTAAGTCCCGTGCAGATAGAACAGGCGTCGAGACGCCCTTCGGAAATGAGCTCTCTGGAGCTGTTGGAGCAGATCGCGCTCATGGAGCAGCAGGGGCAGAACCTTGCGCCGCTGAAGGTGATGTTCCATCTTCGGCTGGCGTTGCCCTGGGCGAGCGTAGTGCTTGCGGTGCTGGGAGCGTCGCTCGGTGTCCGCTCCACGCGAGCAGGTCCGGGAATCGGTTTCGGGCTGAGCGTACTCGTTGTTTTTGTATACTACGTTGTGATGTCTTTCAGCCGGGCTCTCGGCGAGGCCGGGTACCTTCCCGCGTTCATCGCCTCGTGGTTTCCTAACGGTTCGTTCCTTCTTGTCGGCGGATACTTCGCCAGGAGAGCGAATGGCTGATTCGCAGCCCTTCCTGCCGCAGACTGCCCATGGATATGGAGCGCTCCGGCAGGAAAGGATGATATCGTGAAAGGATTGGAATATATGAAACAGGACGTTTCGCTTTCCTCCGCCGTTTCGCAGAGCTGCCCTTCCGGAAACAACGCCGGCGCGCTCATCGCGGGAGAAGGCGCTTTGCCGCTTCTCGTCGCTGAATACGCGTCGCGCTCCGGTATACGGCTCACTGTCTACTGCTTGGGAGACCGGTCCGCGTATGTTGGCCTGCGCGGAGTGGAAGCCGTCCCGCTGTCTTCGTACGGGGGAAACGATTCGGGTCCCCGCGGAGGGCTCGACCTGAGGGCGACCATAGAGGATATGCTCCGTCGCGGAATACGCACCGTGACGCTCGCCGGAACGGTGCCGAAACGGATGATGTACGAGGCGCAGCTTGCCCCCTCGATCCGCGCGCTTCTCGCAGGCGGGAACAACGACGACCACAGTTTGCTCGGAAGAATAGTCGCGGCCTTTGAAAGCGCGGGGCTGCACGTACTTCCCTATACATCGTATCTGGCCGACAGCCTTGCCCCGGAGGGGCATGTTGCGGGGAGGGCGCTCTCGGAGACCGAAGTCGCCGATATCGAGTACGGTCGCGACGTGCTCTCCGTAACCCTGCCGCTCTCTTTCGGTCAGTCGGTCGTGGTGGCCGGCGGATCCGTGGTTGCTGTGGAGGCGATGGAGGGGACGGACGCCATGATCCGCAGAGCCGGGGAGCTTTTATGCGACCGGAGTGCGAAGACGGGAGTCGACGTCTCTGCTCCGTCCTCCGGGGAAGGCGTCGTGGTGAAGATGATGCGGCGCGATCAGGACGAACGCTACGATGTGCCCGTCGTCGGCGTCTCCACGCTGGAGACGATGCGAGCCGCCGGTGTGTCGTGCCTTGCCGTGGAGGCGGGGAGGACGTTGCTGCTTCATCCCGAGACATTCAGGGAGCGTGCGGCGAAGTGGGGCATTGCGGTCGTCGGGATCTCGGGTGGTTCGAAGTCGCTTTCCGGAGGTCCTCATTCTTGACCGCGGAGATGGCCTCCGGAGGGTTGTATATCAGTTGCGGCGAGCTTTCCGGCGACGGATATGCTGCGGCTGTCGTGCGGATGCTGCGCTCCAAGGGAGCCACCGGAAGGATCTTCGGAATGGGCGGGACACGAAGCGCCGCTGCAGGCCTGGAAATCCTCTGGGACTCCCGTATGCTCCACCTCATGGGTATCGGCGAGGTGCTCCCCTCGATTCCTCGGCTGCTCCGTTTGAAGTCCAAGATGGTCGAAACCGTGTTGAACAGCGGAGTGTCGACCGTTCTCGTGATCGACAGCCCCGATTTTCATCTTCCGTTCGTGGCCTCTCTTCGTGCACGGGGGTGGCGCGGACGCGTCGTGTACGCGGTTCCCCCCACAGTGTGGGCGTGGAGGAGCAGCCGCGTGAAGGCGCTTGTCCGCGACGTTGATCTCTGCCTTCCTCTCTTCCGCTTTGAACACGAATTTTTGGAATCGCACGGCGTAGTCTCCGCATGGCGAGGGCACCCGTTGGCGGACGAATTCGCCGCTATCGTCTCTTCGCGTCCTTCCCTAAATTCGCGGTGTGTCGCTCTTCTTCCCGGAAGCCGGAGGTCGGAGATTCGCCGCCTGCTTCCGACGCTGCGTGAGAGCGCCTTTCGGTTGCGGGCCGAGGGGTTCTCCCCGGTTTTCTCCGTTGCCCCCGGACTCTCCGACGATCTGAAGGAATGGATGAAGAGAGAACTTCGAGGTATGGAGATTTTCGAGGGGGAGGGACGCGATCTCCTTTCGGAGAGCGCAGCGGCCGCAGGCGCAAGCGGCACTGTCGCCGTAGAAGCGATGCTGCTCGACCGGTTCATGGTCGTCCTGTATAAAACGGGTTTTCTCTCCGAATGCATCTGGAGGATGTTGGCGAAGACGAAGATGATTTCTCTGCCCAATATCCTCGCCGGGAGGAATGTCTACCCCGAGCTGCTGCAGCGGCATGCGACGCCGAAAAATACGACGGAAGCGCTGTTCCGCTACCTCCGAGACCCTGAATACCGCGACACCGTTCACAGCGGCCTTCGTATTGCCAGGGAGGGGATGGGTAAGCCCGGAGCCCTTGCATTCTGGGCGGAGAAAATTCTCTCCGGAGAGGTCGAAACGCAGCGTCCGGAACGGCAGCTCACCGAGGAGATATCCCGGTGAGCAGAAAGATCGTTTTGCTGACCAACGGCCCCGGAGAGCTTTGGGGGTGGGTTCGCCCCTTTGCTGCGGAACTGCTTCGCCGCTGCTGGGACGTGTCGCTCAGAATTCTTCCCTGCCAGTTCGCTTCGGGGAAGAGCGTCGCATTGCGCTCGCTCTCGGTATTCCGGATGTATCAGGACCGGAATCGCCTCTCCGGACGGCGCTTTCCCTGCGAAAAATCGGGATAGGGGCGAACGGAACCCCTCCCGACGCGGTGGTGCAGCTCGGCGGCGATCTGCTCTGGGGACGGATGCTTGCCGCGAGCGCCCGGGCGCCGCTCTTCTGTTACTCATACGGGCGAAAAAACGGGATAGAACGCTGCGCCGCCCTCTTTACCGCGTACAGAGAGATGGCGGAATCGATCGTCTCCTCCGGCGAGGGAAAAGCCCTGCAACGGACAGGGCGTATTCTCGTAGCGGGCGATCTTGCCGCCGATCTGCCGGATGCCTTTGTGAACGCTCCCGACGGCGAAGAGGGTGCGGCGGGGGGGCGTCCCGGAGTTGCCTTCTTCCCCGGAAGCAGGGAGAATATCAGGACGTTTGCCGTGCCGCTGATACGCAAGACTGCCGATGCGCTGCGAGAGTCTTTCCCTTCGCTTGACGCCCGCATTATCCTTTCTCCCTTCGCTTCGGCCAGGGAGGAGGAAGCGTTCCGTCGCTCCGGGGACCTGACCCCAGTGCGTGGAGGAAGCAAAGAGTCGCTTCGCGGTATTGACTTCGCGGTGACGCAGCCGGGAACGAACACGCTCGAACTGATGCACTGTTCCGTTCCCTTTCTCGTCGCTGTTCCGTTTTCTTCTCTTCGCCATATTCCGCTGCCCGGCATCGCCGGAGCGCTGGCGAACATTCCGCTGATAGGCCCTTCGCTGCGCGAAGCAGCGCTCAAGGCGAAGGGGCGTCATGTGGGGTTTCTGGCCTGGCCGAATCGCCTCGCAGGGCGCGAAGTCGTCGATGAAATGATCGGCGAGGTCTCCGCGCGGGATGTCGCCAAGAGAGTTGAAAAACGTCTCTTGGACGACGAGTATCTCGCGCGGACGAGGAAGTCGCTCGCCGCGCTTTCCTCCTCCGCGCCCCGGAACCCCGCCGTATTCATGGCCGATCAAGTTGAAAGGATGCTTGCTGAACGATGACCCCCGAAGAGAAAATCTCGTCGCCGTCTCCGTATCTTCGGCTGCTCGCTTACGCCCGCCCCTACTCCCGCAGGTTTTTCCTTGCGCTGGGGTGCATGGTGGCGGCTTCGGCGTGCAACGTAGTGCCGCCGTGGCTGCTCAAGAACGTCGTGGACGACGTCCTGATCGCCAAGAACCTTGCCATGCTCAACGCGCTTCCTTTTATCCTAGTGGCTCTCTTCGCCGGAAAAGGGATCGCCTCCTACGGGCACCAGTACCTGATGAACTGGGTAGGGCAAAACGTCGTGATGGATCTGCGCCTTCGACTCTACGACCATCTCCAGCGGATGTCGCTGAAGTACCTCTACGGGAAACGTCTCGGGGAGCTGATGTCGCGTATCACGAACGACGTTACCATCCTCCAGAATCTGGTCACGTCCGTATTAGTCAATCTTGTCGTGCAAGCGGCGACCTTTTTGGGAATGATAGGGTTCCTCCTGTACATCAACTGGAAGCTTACGCTCATCACCTTCGCTATTCTCCCGCTTACCGTAATTATCCTGGACCGTGCCGCGAAGAAGCTCCGCGGGGTGGGGCACGCCATACAGAGCGAGCTGGCGACGCTCTCCTCGGTCGTGCAGGAGGCATTTGGTGCGATCAGGATCGTCCGTTCTTTCGCAACCGAGGATCTGGAGCTCGCCCGGTTCAGGAACAGCAACCGCGACAACTTCCGCGCGGTGATGCACGGCGTTCAGGTGCAATCTGCCCTCGCCGGGATCATCGAGGTCGTCCTCATCGCGGCGCTCGCGCTCATCCTCTGGCTCGGAGGCAAGGACGTCGTTGGTGGAGAGCTCACTCCCGGTGAACTGATCGCTTTCCTCGGCTACCTTGGGTTCCTTGTGCAGCCCATACGTGTGTTCACCTCGGTGGTCAGTTCCATGCAGATAGGGCTTGCCGCCACTGACAGGATATTCGCCCTGCTCGACGCGCCGGAGGACATCGTCTCGCCGGACAATCCGACGCCGCTCGGGGCGATCGAGGGAAGCGTCACCTTCCGGCACGTCTGTTTTTCGTACGTCAAGGGACAGGAAGTGCTCAAGGGGATCAACCTCGATGTCCGCCCCGGGGAGAAGATCGCCATCGTCGGCCCGACCGGCTCGGGCAAGTCCACGCTGGCCGATCTCATTCCCCGCTTCTACGATCCCGACAGCGGGACGGTCTTGGTTGACGGCACGGATGTGCGCACCGTCAATCTTCGGGAACTTCGAAAGCAGATCGGCGTGGTGCACCAGGATTCGCTGCTCCTGCGCGGCTCTATTGCATTCAACATATCGTACGGCCTCCCCGGACTCTCCCTGGAGGAAATCGTCAAGGCCGCGGAGATAGCGGGGATTCACTCCTTCATAGAATCGCTCCCCAAAGGGTACGACACCGAAGTCGGCGAACGGGGGGTTACGCTCAGCGGCGGACAGAGGCAGCGCATCGCCATAGCTCGGGCCGTGGTACGGAATCCGAGGATCCTCATCCTCGACGAGGCGACGTCTTCTCTCGACATGGAGGTTGAACGCCTGGTCCAGAAGGCGATGAACAAGGCTATGGAAGGGCGCACCTCCTTTGTCATCGCGCACCGCCTCTCCACGGTCCGGAACGCGGACAGGATCGTCGTGCTCGAAGAAGGGCGCATCGCCGAGCAGGGATCGCATGAAGAACTGCTCGCACGCAACGGTCTCTATCACCGCTTGTGTGCCCTCGGGGAGACAGCTTCTCCATGAACGGCGCGGGAGGCGTGCGAAGCTGTTTCTCTCCGGCGAAGCTGATCCAAAGCATCCGCTCTTCGGTCGGCTTCACCCTGGGAAGCTACCTCTCCTTCGCCCGCGGAGAAACGCACTTTTCCCCGTGGATTCTTGTCTCTCCGTTCGGCCTGATTGCCAGGATGATTGTCGCCGGCCGGAATTTTGCTTTCGATCACGGCCTGATCCGCTCGGAGGAGCCTCCGCTTCCGGTGGTGAGCGTCGGGAACATCACGCTGGGAGGGACGAACAAAACGCCGTTCGTCGAGATGCTCTGCCGTATGTTCCAGGAGGCGGGCGTGACGCCCGGTATCATCAGCAGGGGATACGGGGGGCGAACGGTCGATCCCGTGGTGATTACTGCGGAGGAGATATCAGCAGGGGCGCCTTCTGAAAAGACGCTCTCCCAATACAGGGATCTTGTCGGCGACGAGCCGCTCCTTCTGGCCTCGCGCCTCCCTGGGGTGCCGGTGGCGGTCTCGAAAGACCGTCTGCGCGACGTCGACGTTCTCTCCGAGCGGAACGTCCAGCTTATCGTGGCCGACGACGCTTTTCAGCACCGAAGGATGGGGCGCGACGCGGACATCGTGCTTGTCGACGCGTGTTGCCCTTTCGGCAACGGCTGGATAGCCCCGGCCGGTATTCTCAGAGAATCGCCGTCGGTGCTTTCGAGGGCTTCCGCCGTCGTCGTCACCAAGTCGGGTCAGGTAGAGCCCGAGCGTCTGGAACGTCTTGTCGCGGAACTTTCGCGCTTCGTCCCGAAGGATCGGCTATTCTTCTCGCGCATCTCGCTGCTCACTTGGAGGCGTTGGAACGGCGGGTGGAAAGACGCGGCCGGAGAACGGCCGGACTCTGTGCTCGCATTCTCGGCCATCGGTAGTCCCGAGAGCTTTCGCCGTTCTCTGGAAGCCGGAGGCGTCGACATTCTGAAGGAACATCGCTTTAAAGATCACTACCGCTACCGGATGGAGGACATGGCCGCGCTGGAGGCTTCTTTGGAGGAGTGCGGCGCGTCGTGTATGGTCTGCACCGAGAAGGACGTCTACAACCTCCCGCAGGAGTGGAGCCCAACGCGAGATATTCTGGTTCCGTTCATCTCCACCGTCCTCGACGAGGAGAAACGATTCAGGGAGTGTCTGTTGAAAGCCCTGCGCCCCCGGTTGGTGGTCGCATCCAACGGGTACGGCGAGGACTCCATGGGCGTGTTGCTCGCCAGGAAGCTCAAGGAGCGTTTCCCGTCCGCGTCGGTCTCCGCGTTCCCTATAGTCGGCAGGGGGGAGCACTACCTGAAGGAGGGGATCCCGATCGACTCCGTTCCCTCCGATTCCCCGAGCGGCGGGGTGATCAAGTACCGGTTCGCGGACCTTTGGCGGGATCTGCGCTCCGGTCTTCTTCGTTCCATAGCCCGCCAGATGGGGGCGTGGAAGCTGCTCCGCGGACGAATCAGGACCCCGTTGTGCGTCGGGGACGTCTATTTGCTGCTCCACGCGCTCTTCGGACAGGGACAGCTCCCCGTCCTCATCGCCACGGCGAAGACTGTTTACCTCAGTGGTCACTGGAGGCTCGAACGATTTCTCATCAAACGCCGGAGCCGGATGGCGTGGACCCGCGACCGAGAAACGGCCGAGGAGCTGCGCCGTTCAGGCGTTCAGGCGCGCTTCGACGGCAATCCTATAATGGACATTACGTGTGATAATACTATCGAGCCGGTCTCATGGGGAAGTGGAAACGTACCGCGTATTCTCCTTCTTCCCGGGAGCAGGCGAAGAGCCTACGACGATCTATGCCTTCTCCTCCAGGCTGTGGAGCGAATACACGCGATGCTGCCCGGCGGAGCGTCGTATCTTTTGGTTGTGGCGCCCACCCTCGACATGGAAAAGCTGTTGAACGTCTGCGAGCGTATTCCCGCGACGGAGGAAGGGCGGTGGACTTCATGCGGCGGAGAACACGCGCCGGGAGTGCGCAAAGGAACCTGTGAAATTCGTTTTTTCTTCGGTCCCCTTCCGGCGGTAGCCGGCAGCGCGCACCTTCTCGTCGGGCTCGGCGGGACAGCAAATCAGGTTTGCGCCGGGATGGGGGTTCCCGTAGTCTCCATTGAGGAGAAGGGGAAGTTTGTCCAGAAGAAGCTCCTCGGCGAGTCGGAAGTACTTGTTCCCCCGCAGTCGCAGGCGCTTGCGGAAGCTGCGGTGCGAATTCTCTCCGACGAACCGCTCCGACTGCGTATGGCCGCCGAAGGCATGGCGAGGCTGGGGGGGCCGGGAGCTCTGGACAAGGTTGTGGAGTACGCGGCCTCCAATATGGGGTGGGACCTTCGCGTCCGCCTGTATGAAACGCTCGCGGGGTTCTGGGGCGCGTCCGACGGAAGGCGTCTGTAACCGTTTTGCGAGATGATTATTGAGAATCAGGAGATGATGCAGCAGTGAATGCTTCCTCATGCGCCTCGGAGCGCATCTCCGTTCCGGAGGGAACGGGTGTTTGCTCGGAGCCGGTCGTCCGCATAGCGGATACCTCTCCCGAGAAACGGTGGGATTTTTCGATAGGGAGAGAGGAACTGACGCTCATCGCAGGTCCGTGCTCCCTGGAGACGCCGGAATTGGGGCTCGAGATCGCCGAGACGGTACGGGACATCTGCGCGTCCCTCGGGGTGCGCTATATCTTCAAGGCATCCTTCGACAAGGCGAATCGAACCTCCCTGTCCGGTTTCCGTGGTCCGGGACTCGATGACGGACTGGAACAGCTCTCGGAGATACGCCGCAAGGCGTCGGTTCCGGTGCTCACGGATATTCACGAATCGTGGCAGGCCGAACCCGCGGCGCGCGCCGTCGACGTCCTGCAGATTCCGGCGTTTCTCTGCCGGCAGACAGACCTCCTTCTCGCCGCGGCAGGAACCGGAAAGCCCCTGAACGTGAAGAAGGCGCAGTTCCTGGCGCCGGGCGACATGAAACATGTGGTGGAGAAGTGCCGCAGCGGAGGGTGCTCGGGCCTGATGCTTTGCGAACGCGGCACCTTCATGGGGTACGGCCGGCTTGTGGTGGATATGCGCTCCTTGCCGCTCATGCGCGCCCTTGGATGCCCGGTCGTCTTCGACGCGACGCACAGTGTCCAGATGCCCGGCGCTGCGGACGGAGCGAGCGGCGGCGATAGACGTTTCGTCCTTCCTCTTGCCCGCAGCGCCGTCGCGGCAGGAATCGACGCGCTCTTCCTGGAGACGCACCCCCGCCCCGAGAAGGCGAAGAGCGACGGGCCGAACCTTGTCCCTCTGAAGAAGATGCGCTTCCTCCTCGAACAGCTCGCAGAACTGCACGCCTTCATCCGGGAACGCTTCGGACGCCTTTCCCTGGAGTGGGCCGACGAACGCGCAGTCGAAAGCGAAGGGGGGCGCTGAGATGTTCTGCCTTCCATGGGAACGCGAGGGACGATGTCTCTCCGACGTCGAACTTCTGGAAACGGGGAAAGGGATTCTGCACGCCGAGGCGGCCGAGATCGAGAGGGCCGCGCAGCGAACAGACATGGAGCTGGTGAAGGCTGCGCGTATCGTGCACTCCTGCACCGGCAGGCTCGTGGTGGTGGGCATGGGGAAATCCGGGATCATCGGACGGAAGATCGCGGCGACGCTCGCCTCTCTGGGAACTCCCTCCTTTTTCCTCCATGCCGCTGAAGGGTCGCACGGCGACCTCGGCATGGTCTGCCGCGACGACGCGGCGCTCTTCATCAGCAACAGCGGAACCACTGCGGAGGTCGTCTCGCTGCTTCCGCACTTCAAACGCCTCGGTGCGCCGATCATCGCCATCACCGGAGGTTTGAACTCTCCGCTTGCAAAGAACGCCGACGCCGTACTCGACTCTTCGGTGCGTTCCGAGGCGGGCATCACCGCGTGCGCGACGCCCCTTGAACCCGGAGAACGCGATCAGGACGCGCTCAATCTCGCTCCCCTGTGCAGCACGACGTTGCAGCTCGCGCTGGGCGACGCACTCGCCGGGATGGTGACGGAGCTTCGGGGCCTCCGTCCTGAGGATTTCGCCCTCTTTCATCCCGGGGGCGCGCTTGGACGCAGGCTGCTCACGAGGGTGGGCGACGTTATGGGTACGGGCGAGAAGCTGCCGCTCGTCGGCATGAACGTCTCGGTGAGCGACGCGCTCTTCGAGATGACGAGCAAGGGGTACGGCGCGACTATCATCGTCGACGAACAGGGGGAGATCGCGGGCGTCTTTACCGACGGCGACCTGCGGCGGCTCATCGGTTCGAGAGGCGTGGAGTGCCTTTCTCTGGAGGTGGGGAGCGTTATGACGAGAAACCCCCTGATCATCCAGCCCGACAAGCTCGCCGTCGAAGCGGTGCGTGTGATGGAGCGGCGGGAGATCTCCGCGATCATCGTGGTGGAGGGGAAGCGCCCCGTCGGCATTCTGCACCTTCACGAACTGCTTCAGGCGGGGGTGGCCTGAGCTGGTTACGGATTCGCTCTACAGGAGAGCGGGAAAGGAGCTCTACAGGGCTTTTTCTTCCGCAGCCTACCCTCTGCTGTACCCGTGGCTTCTCAGGAAGTACACGGAGGGACTGGACGAACGCAGAGGTTTGTATCCGGGGGGGAAACGGCAGGCGTTCTCCGGAGGCCCGTTCTGGATTCACGCGGTCTCCGTAGGGGAGGCGCAGTCCGCATGGCCCCTGATGGACGCGCTGCGTCCATCAGGGGAGAAGAATCTCTTTCCCGTTATTCTCTCCACGACGACAACGACCGGGAGGGAGATGGCCTTCCGACTTGCGGACGGTCTCTTCGACCGGCACATTTACTATCCTTGGGATATCCCGCGCATCGTGAATCGCGCCCTCGATGCGATCAGGCCGAGGGGGTACGCGGTTATGGAGACCGAGATCTGGCCGAATATGCTCTTTTCGCTCGCTCGAAGGGGCGTTCCCGCCTTTCTCGTGAACGGCCGCTTTTCGGAGCGCACAGCCCGCACCATGCGGAAGCATCCATCTTTCTGGAGAATGGTGTATGATTGTTTCACGTTGCTTCTCGTCCGTTCGGAGACGGACAGGGAAATGCTCGCTTCCATCGGCGTACCCGCGGAGAGGATTCGTGTCACCGGGGACTGCAAGGTGGACGCTCTCTTGCTTCGGAGGATAAATGCGTGTCTCGGACCTCTCGAAGCCCTTTTCGGCGCTCGGCCGGGAGATTCTCCGCACGGCGACGCGAAGACGTCCTCGGAGCGGGATCCGCTCTTTCTCGCCGGAAGCACCCATGAAGGCGAGGAGGCGATTGTTCTCGACGCCTTCATCCGCGTCCGCCGCAGCTTCGCCTCCGCGCGTCTGGTCATTGCGCCGAGGCATCCGGAACGGGCGGGCGAAGTATTCGCGCTGGCTTCGACTGTCGCGCCGAGTGCCTTGCTCTCGGCTGTGGAGCGGCGGACGCTTTCTTCAATGCCGGATATCGTGGTGGTGGACCGCATAGGCGTGCTCTTCGACCTGTACGGTGTTGTGGATGCCGCGTTCATCGGCGGAAGCCTCGTGGACAAAGGCGGACAGAACATCCTTGAACCTGCGGCCTTCGGGACGCCGTTCTCTCACGGTCCCTACATGAGGGATTTCGTCGAGGCGGCGAAAAATCTAGGATCTCTGGGCATAGCAACCCCGGTAGGGGATGCTTCGGAGATTGCGGCGCACTGGACGGTAAGTATGAAACCGGAGCGCCGCGCTGCAGTCCGTGAGAGCGCGGAGCGTTATTTCCGCGCTTCCGGAGGCGCGGCGCGGTTTTCGGCAGATGAAATAAACGGAGTGATACTACGATGACAATGAACGAACAGCTTCTGAACGAGTTTTACAGCGGACTTGACGACCGCTCCAAGGAGAGTCTCGACGCGGCGGCGGAGAGGATTGTTTCTACCAAGCGGCGCGGCGGAAAGATCGTTGTCGCCACGGGCAGCGGCCCCAATATCCACGAAGGAGTGACCACGCTCATCGCCGAACTTATGGAGAAGGGGCTCGTCGACGGGGTCACCACGAGTTCGGCTGTCGTCGGCCACGAGATGGGGGGCGCGCTCGACCTGGTGAAGATGTGCAGCGCCTCGGCCCTCGGATTCGACGAGCGCTTCATGCCCCGCGGCGACGTCTTCGAGTTCACCCAGCTCGACGAGGGACGGATGAACGCGCTTCGCGCCGAGATGGTCCTCGACGAGGAGCTCCTCGCGAAAGGGGAGCGCGCCGAGGGGCGTCTCGTCGTCAAGGCGGCGGGGAACATGGCGTATCCCATGGGGCTGCGGAACGAGAACCTCGCCGGCGAGATTCTTGTCCTCTGCAAAGCGCTGGGGCTTCCCTTCGAGACCGTCGCCGGGTGGGGCGCCGACCGGCGGACCATGCTCGGCGCGGGAGCAGCCCTGGGCCTTCCCGTGCTGGTGAGTATCCCGCAGATGGTCGGAAGCGGCCACATCGGCATGGCCATCGGCGACAGCATCTCCGTCTTCGAACGATCCCGGCGAATCGCGGCGATGCTCGAGTCGGCGGACGTCGTCATCGAATCGGCGGTTGCCCTCACGCAGGAGATCCACGACGGCCCCTTCGAGTGCTACACCGGCCACGGTATCTGGTCATGGTGGAAAGGGCTCCCCGTCTACTCTCTGCGCGAAAAGACGCTCATCCGTATCGACCTCGACGAGAACCTCCGCAAGGCGCGCGACCTGGAAACGGGGAGCTCGCTGATACAGGAGGCCATCAACCAGGGGCTTCCGAAGACGAAGATCTCCAAGATTCCGTTCAGGATGGAGATGTCCGCGTTCGCGCGCCACGAGGGCAGCATCCCCGTCATCGGCGACATAGGGCAGGTCTGGCCGGTCCTTGCATGGAAGGTTGCGGGCGCTCTCGGCATTTCGCTCGACTTCATGAGCTACGCGCAGCACACCCCCGAGGGGAAGGCGATGCGCGAATGGATCGTCAAGGAAGTGCAGCCCGTCGACCGGGAGAAGATCCTTGCCCGTGCGCGGAAGTGCGGCATTTCCTCTGCGTCGTTCGGGAACGGGGAGACCGTCGCGAAGCTATGAACATTCTCGGCGTGATCCCTGCCCGGTACGCCTCGACGCGTCTCCCCGGCAAACCGTTGGCCGATATCTGCGGTAAGACGCTCATCCGGAGAGTCTACGAACGCGCCGCGCTTTCGCGGCTGCTCGACCGCCTTGTCGTGGCCACCGACGACGAGCGGATTCTCGAAGAGGTCCGCTCGTTCGGCGGGGAGGCGGCGCTCACCTCGCCCGACCACCCCAACGGGACATGCCGGGTCGCCG
>CAXXRY010000015.1:0-109561 GCA_963668335.2 Aminobacteriaceae bacterium
TCGGCATCCTCCACGGCATCGGCACCGGCGGGCGCGATGTGAAAAAAGAGGTCGGCGGCATCATGTGTCTTCAGGCGGTGGACGCGCTTCTCGCCGACGACGAGGTGAAGGTGCTCGCCGTGCTCGGCAAGCCGCCTGCGCCCGAAGTCGAGAGGAAAATTCTTGACGCGGTGAAAGCAGGAGGCAAGCCGGCAGTTCTTGGTTCATCGGCGGCGAGGCGAAGGGCGATTCGGACGGCGTCTTTGTCTGTCGCGAACTTGAGGAGACCGCTGCCGTCGCTGCGGCGCTGGCGACCGGACAGGATGGCGCAGCGGCCCGCGACGCGCTCTATACCGAGTACGACGCGCTGAAACAGCAGGCGGAGAAGATCGGAAGACGGAAGGGCTACCTTCGTGGTCTCTACTCCGGGGGCACCCTCTGTTACGAAGGGCAGCTCGTCGCACGCGATATTCTCGGCCCGATATGGAGCAACACGCCGCTCGACAAGTCGATGCAGCTCGCCGACAGCCTCAAGAGCGCAGAGAATACCATGGTCGACTACGGGGAGGACGAGTTCACTCAAGGGCGGCTGCACCCGATGATCGACGTGTCGCTCCGCGCCGACCGTATTCTTGAAGAGGCGAAGGATCCCGAGGTGGGCGTCATTCTGCTCGACGTGGTCCTTGGGTATGGCTGTAACGACGACCCG
This sequence comes from Aminobacteriaceae bacterium, assembly GCA_963668335.2. GTDB lineage: Bacteria > Synergistota > Synergistia > Synergistales > Aminobacteriaceae > JAAYLU01. The sequence goes on from CAXXRY010000015.1 coordinate 689, forward strand.
GCGACGGGGCTTGCCGAGGGAATACGCAAGGCGCAGAAGGTTGCCGGCGGCAGAATAGCCTTCGTCGCCTCGATTTGCGGCGTGGAGACCGACCCCCAGAATGCATCCCGGCAGCGGAAGATCCTGGAGGAACTCGGCGTGCATGTCTGCGAAAGCAACGCCAGGGCGGCGCGCCTTGCGGCGATGCTCGTGGAGGTTTCGAAATGAAAAAACTTCTGAAAGAAGGCCCGAAAGTGGTCAATATCGGGGTGGAGCAGTTCTACCTCGACGTAAAAACGCAAAAAGCGGAGGCGGTCGTCTGGGACTGGAAGCCTCCCTCAGCGAGCAGCGATCTGCTCGCTCGTCTGAAAAAAATTAAGCAGGCGACCGGCGAACATTCGCGAAGCGAATAAGAAGCCGTGTCGATCGCATATGGCGACATGCTTTTAGTCGCCAAAGGGGGGAACTGAACGTGATCGATCTGGAAAAAGCGAATAAGGAGGCGCTCTCGCGCCTGCTCGCCGCCCAGCCGCTGATCGTGGGCATGGGAATAGCGAAAGAGACCGTTCCGGGGATGAAGGACAAGATGCTCCTGCATGCGGGGCCTCCCCTGACGTGGGAGACCGCGTCCGGTCCTATCCGCGGGGGTGTCATGGCGGCCTGCATGTACGAAGGGTGGGCGAAAACGCCCGAAGAAGCGGAAAAGCTCGCCGCAAGCGGCGCCATCGCTTTCGAACCGTGTCATCACCACCACGCGGTGGGGCCGATGGCGGGGATCATGTCGCCGAGCATGCCCGTTTTCGTCCTGGAGAACAGGACGCACGGCAACAAGGCATATGTCACGATGAACGAAGGACTCGGAAAGGTGCTCCGTATGGGCGCCTTCGGTCCGGAGGTCATCGAACACCTGAAGTGGATGGAGAAGACGCTCTACCCCGTGCTCAAGGCGGCCATCGAACACGCCGTCGAGAAGGGCGAGGAACCGGACGTTAAGAACATGATCGCACAGGCCCTTCACATGGGCGACGAGCTGCACAACCGCAACAAGGCGGGGACCTCGTTGTTCCTCCGCACGCTCGCGCCGCACATGGTGGAGACGTGCAAAGACAGCGCGCAGCTCGCCGAGGTCTTCCGTTTCATCGACAAGACCGACCACTTTTTCCTGAACATCGCGATGGCGGCGGGGAAGGCTTCGCTCGAAGCCGCCGCGGGGATCGAAGGGTCGAGCATGCTCACTGTTATGGCGCGCAACGGCACGGAGTTCGGTCTTCAGGTCTCCGGGCTCGGCGACCGCTGGTTCACCTGCGAGGCGGCCCTGCCGGATGTGCTTCTCTTCCCCGGATTCACCCGCGAGGACACCAACCGCGATATCGGTGACAGCGCCATTATGGAGACCTACGGCGTGGGCGGCTTCGCGCTTGCCGCAGCCCCCGCCATCGTCCAGTTCATCGGCGGCACGCCGAAGGACGCGGCGAACTACACACTTGAAATGTACGAGATTACCGCGGGAGAGAACAGCATGTTCACCATCCCCGCGTTGAATTTCCGCGGCACCCCGACAGGGATCGATGTCCTCAAGGTTGTGGAGACGGGAATTACCCCGGTGCTCGACACAGGGGCGGCGCACAAGGAGCCCGGCAAGGGGCAGGTCGGCGCGGGTATCGTCCGCATGCCGATGGACGCCTTCGTGAAGGCCGCCGAAGCCTTCGCGGACAAGTATTTGAGCGAGTAATTCTTATCCAAGTTTAATAAAATACAAGGAGGTACTTACTATGTCCAACAGTCTCGAACTCAAGAACTGGAGCAATATCAAGGTGTACGATCTTACCATTCCCATCGGCATCCAGACGCCGCCATGGCCCACATACGAGCCGCTTCAGGTGAAGTATTTCAAGCGCCTCGCGCCCAACGGAGCAAACGGTCAGCTGCTCACCCACTCCAACCACGTGGGAACGCACCTTGACGGCCCGATCCACTTCTGCGGCCACGGCGGGGATATCGCCAGCCTTCCGCTGAAGGACTTCCTTGTCGGCCCCGGCGTTGTGGTCGACATCCAGGACATTGCCGAGGACTACGGCATCTACACCCCCGAAGATCTTGAAGCACGCGCCGACATCCACGAGGGCGATATCCTCATCATCAACACCGGCTACCACCGGTATGGCTGGAACGAGCCCGAGGCCGACGAAGTCCGCTATATGGTGAAACACCCCGGACCCACCAGAGAGTTCGCCACCTGGGCGCTCAAGAAGAAGATCAAGTGGATCGGCGTCGACTGTGGTTCCGCCGACCATCCGATGAACACGAAGATCCGCGAGTGGATGCCGGTTCAGGCCAGGCAGGCCGACGCGCACCTGAAGAAGAAGTACGGCAAGGGCCTTGACGATTTCTTCCCCGAAGAGGACTACCAGGTGATGCACATCGCCCTTTTCCCCAGCAACCTCATCCACGCCGAGTGCGTCGCGGGCGACATCGACCAGCTCAGCGGCAAACGGGTCACCATCGGCTGCTTCCCGTGGAGATTCGTGGGCGGCGAGTCCTGCATCTCCCGTATCGTCGCGTTCGCCGAAGAATAACTCCGTTACGACCGGGCGTCCTCCTCCTCATTGTTTCAAGAGGGTGCGGGGACGCCCTCTTCACATACTGATTCCTCACCGAAGGGGTGATATGTCAATGCTGGCTTTTGAAATGGAACGCCCCAGGTCGCTGGCCGCGGCTGTCGAGATACTGGGGAAATACGGTTCCAAGGCGATGATCAAGGCGGGCGGGACGGACGTGATCGTGTGGATGCGCAAGCACGCCGTTCAACCCGAGATGCTTGTCGACCTCTCGGAGATTCCCGAGCTCGTCGGCATTTCTTTTTATCCTCACAAGGGGATCAAGATCGGCGCGATGTGCACGGTCAATCAGGTTGCCGAGCACGAGGATGCCCGCAGATACTACGGCGCGCTTACGGAAGCATGCCTCTCCCACTCGGACCCTTTGATCCGGAACAAGGCGACGGTGCTGGGGAATGTCTGCGCCTCCGTTCCTTCCGGGGACATGATTCCAGCGTTCGCCGCCTACGAAGCTGTCCTGCACGTCTACGGCCCCGAAGGCGAGCGCGATATTCTTTTCGCCGACTTTATCACCGGACCCAGGAAGAACGTCCTGGCCCCGGGAGAGATTGTCGTTTCCGCGACGCTGCCTCTGCCTGAAGGCCGCTCAACGGGCTGCTACATCAAGCTCGGGCGCAGGAACGCGCTCGATCTTGCGCAGGTCGGCGTGGCCTGCGTCGCGATCGACGGCGAGAATGGCAGAGAGTATCGGCTGGCGTACGGCGCGGTGGCTCCGCGTCCTGTGCGCGCCGCAGAGGCCGAGGATATCCTCGCCGACCGGACGACTCCCGATGCGGTGCTTCTGGAAAAGGCCGCGAAGGCTGCGGCCGCCGCGGTGAACCCTATCACCGACGTCCGGGCGAGCCGGGAGTACCGCTTCTCCATGGTCGAGGAACTGACGAAACGGGCCGTCTCTCTCTGCGTGGAGAGATTCCAGGGAGGGAACGCATGATGAAGCGCGACGTACATTTCATTTTGAACGGCAGACAGACGACACTTGCGGTCGAGCCACGTACGACGCTGCTGCGGGCGCTTCGCGAGTATGGAGTTACCAGTGTGAAGAGGGGGTGCGAAGAGGGCGAATGCGGCACCTGCACCGTGGTGGTCGACGATCTCGCCCAGAAGTCGTGCATGATGCTCGCCCTTGAGGCGGAGGGGAAATCCGTCCTCACCGTCGAGGGACTTGTCGGTCCCAAGGGGGAGCTTCACCCCATTCAACAGGCGTTCATCGAGGAGGGCGCGATTCAGTGCGGCTTCTGCACGCCCGGGATGATCATGACGACCTACGCCTTCCTCCGGAAGAATCCCGACCCCTCCGAGGAGGAGATACGGTTAGCGCTGGCGGGCAATCTCTGCCGCTGCACCGGCTACATTCCGATTTTCCGCGCCGTTCAGAAGGCCGCGAAGACGATGCGCGAGCTGGGGCATGTGCCCGGCGGCGCGCGCTGACAGGGAGGGAACCGCGATGAAACAGACTGTGACGCGCAACGGCGTCGGCGCGTGGACCACCCGGAAGTACGATTTGGAGAAGGCTTCGGGCGCCCTTGCTTTCACCGACGACCTCCGCTTTGGCCCCGAGCTGCTCCACGCCAGGGCTTTCCGCTCGACCAAAGCGCATGCGGAGATCCTCTCCGTCGACATCTCCGAGGCCATGAAGGTCAAGGGAGTAGTAAAGGTGATCACCGGCAAGGACTTCATCCACCGTTTCGGCCTCTACCTCATGGACCGTACGCCGCTGGCGATCGGCAAGGTCCGCTATGTCGGCGAACCTGTCGCGCTCGTGATCGCCGAGACCGAGGAGGCGGCCGAGGAGGGAATGCTCAAGGTTTCCGCGAAGTACAAGGACCTTCCTCCTATCTTCGATCCCGTCAAGGCCGCCACCGACAACTCCGTACTCGTACACCCCGAGTTGGAGACATACGACCACGTGCCGTTCATCACGCCGTTCCCGGGGACGAACATCGCCAACTGGTTCCGGATCCGCCGCGGCGACGTGGACAAGGCATTCGCGGAGGCGGAATATGTCGTCGAAGAAGCCGTCAACTGTCCGCAGATCGCCCACGGTTTCTTGGAGCCGCACTGCTGCATCTGCAAGGAAGACCCGTCGACAGGCAACCTGACGATCTGGTCTTCCGCCCAGTCGGCCTTCGCGCTCCGCGAGATTGTGGCGAAGGGACTCGACTACCCGCTCAACAAGATTCACGTGATAGCCCCTCCCATCGGCGGCGGTTTCGGCGGCAAAGCCGGAATGACCGTCGAGGCGCTCTGCCTCGCGGGCGCGATGAATCCTGAAATCAAGGGACGCCCTGTGAAACTCTATATCCCCAGGGAAGAGGTTATGCTCACCTCCTGGGTACGCCAGGCCTACGTCTCCAAGATCAAGCTTGCCATCGACAAAGAGGGAAAAATCACCGCGATCAAGAACACCTTCTACTTCGATACCGGCATCTCCGCCGAGTACGGCGCGAATCCCGTGCGCAGCGCGGGCTACTCCTCGACCGGGTGCTACTACGTGCCCAACGTCTGGACGGACAGCTACGCCGTATACACGAACAAGCCCTTCGGCGGGGCTTACCGCGGCTTCGGCCTTCCCGAGCTGATGGGCGCGATGGAAGTCGTCATCGACATCGCCGCCCGGAAGATCGGAATGGATCCGATCGAGTTCCGGCTCAAGAATATTTTAAAGCCCGGCCTTCCCACCTGCACAGGTATGCCGATGAGCGACCATGCTCTTGAAACGATAGTAGGCAAGATCGTAGACCGGATCAAGCTCAAGGAGAAGGAGCCCGCCTCCCGGAAGGGCTGGATTCGCGGCAAGGGGTTTGCCCTCGCGCTGAAAGCGCCCGCGATGCCTTCCGACGCCGCGTCCTCCGCCATCGTCAAGATACTCGGCGACGGCACTGTGGACGTCCTTGCGGCGACGATGGACATGGGGCAAGGCGCCTATACTGCGTACGCGCAGATGGCCTCCGAGGAGCTCGGCATACCTATCGAAAAGATAAAATGCTACTACCCGGACACGCAGAGCCACCCGTACGACTGGCAGACCGTCGCCAGCCGCTCGTGCTGGTCGATGGGGATGGCGGTGAAGCGCGCCGCGACCGACGCGCGCGAGAAACTGCTTGCTCTTTACGCCGAATACTGGGAGACGGAGCCGGAGAGTATCACCATCGAGCACGGTATAGTAAAATGTAAGAGGAAAGGGAAGGCGGAGCCGATCGGCGAACAGATCCAGAGCGGATTCCTGATGCCTTCAGGCAATTATGTCGGCGGCCCCGTGATCGGTTCGGGGAGCTTCGTGCCCCCCGACGTGATTTACCCAGACCCCGAGACTGGCCAGTCGCCGAAGAGCGTGGTACACTTCACGGTTGGCGCGGTCGGCATCGACATCGAAGTCGACCCGGGGACCGGCGCGGTAGAGGTGAACAAGGTCTCCGCCGGGTACGACGTCGGCAAGGCCGTTTCGCCGATCAACGTGAAGGGGCAGATCGAGGGCGGCACCATCCAGGGAATCTCCGCCGGCCTGATGGAGGGGATGTACTACGACGAGCACGGAAAGCTGCTCACCCCCGACTTCACCGACTACAAGATCGCGACGAGTATGGACGTGCCGCGCGAGATGGACTCCTTCTGGGAGGAGACGCCCGAGGAACTCTCCCCGTACGGGAACAGAGGCGTCGGCGAACACTCGATGATCTCCCCGGCTCCGGCGATCGACAACGCCCTCTACGACGCGCTGGGTATCAGGATTCACACCTACCCGCTTGGGCGCGAACGAGTGTATAAGGCGATACAGGCCAAGAAGAACGGCGAGACGGACCTCTGGGAGTACCCGTATGCCTTGGAGCAGTCCTACAAGAACGCTATAAAGGAGTGGAAGTAACGAAGCGGATACCGGCCCCCGATTATTCGGGGGCCTTTCCGAAATACAACCTGTCCGAAAAGGGGGGTGGAATATGGAGCAGGCGAGGTGCTGAACCGTACAAAACTGTTTCTGTGACATCATTCTTTTCAGGAGGTGGATTCTCTCATGGCGAAAAAGATAGTGTACGGGTTGCACGATGTTCCTCCGTTTCCCATACTGATTCTTGCCGGAGCGCAGCACGTGCTCACTCTGTTCGGCGCCACGACCCTCGTTCCCCTGATTTTCGGCCCCGCAATGGGAATGAGCCAGGCGCAGATAGCGCTCTTCATTTCGTGCGTGTACTTTGGTATGGGTGTCGCGACACTGATCCAGACGCACCCCGCTTTCGGTTCGGGGCTTCCCATCGTCCAGGGCTCGAGCTTTAGCTTTATTCCCTCGGTCATGACGATCATCGGCGCGTACAGTGCGTCGGGGCCCGAGGTCATCATGCAGTACATCGGCGGCGGTCTCATCGCTGGCGGTATTCTGCTTTCAATTATCGGCTACACAGGAATTATCGGGTACATCCGGAAGATCATCACGCCTGTGGTCATCGGTCCCGTCATCATGGCCATCGGCTTCTCGCTGGCGCCTACGGCCATCCAGTTCAACGCCGCCAACTACTGGCCTGTCTCGCTGCTCGTCGTGGCGCTCATTTTCTTCTTCAGCCTCGTGAGCAAGAACAAGTACGCCAACATCTTCGCGATCCTCTCGTCGATCGTACTTACCTATCTTCTCTGCCTGGGACTCTCCAAGGCGGGAATCTTCCCCGAGGGACACCCTGCGCATATCAGTCTTGCGAACGTCGTGGCTGCGCCGTGGTACCGCCTCGACATCATCATGCCGTGGGGAGCCCCGAAGTTCAGTCTTTTGGCATTCGGCGCGCTGCTCGCCGGGTTTTTCGCCGTCATGATCGAGTCTGTCGGCGACTATCACTCCGTCTCCTATGCGGCGGGCCTTGACGATCCCGACGAGAAGACGATCAGCCGCGGCATCGGTGCGGAGGGCTTGAACTGCGCCCTCTCAGGCCTCTTCGGCTCCGTGGGTACCACCTCCTACACGGAGAACATCGGTCTCATCGGCCTTACCGGAGTGGCTTCCCGCTGGGTCGTCCGCGTCGGCGCCATCCTGTTGATCCTCATGAGCTTCGTGACCAAGCTCGGCGCGCTTGTCGCGACCATGCCTTCCCCGATCATCGGCGGCGCGTACATAGCTCTGTTCGGCACCATCGGCGCCCTCGGCATCCAAGTGCTCATGCGCGCCGACATGGGCAGCCAGCGCAACGTCCTCATCGTCGGTTTCGCCTTCCTGATGGCGATGGGACTCCCCGGCTGGGTTGAGAAGAACCAGGAGCTCTTCATGAATCCCGCGTACCATCAGGCGATCCAGACGGTGGGCGGTATGATCTGGGCCATTCTGAAGACCCCCATGGCGGTCGCCGGAATCTGTGCGGCCTTCTGCGACTCTCTTGTTCCGGGAACGGACGAAGAACGCGGTATCGGTGTCAAGATGAAATAAACCGCTTCTCCCTTTTTTCGCGCTGAAAAGTCCCCCCTCCTCAGGGGGGGCTTTTTTCGTTGAGTGTATTCTTGCGAAACGCCACCGGCTCTATACTTTCCAATCTCCGGAATGTTATACTTTAAAGAGAACTTCATACCGACGAATGGACGTGATTGTATGGACCCCGTATTCACCCTTGTGCTTGCCGGCGGATCGGGAACCAGGCTCTGGCCTCTCTCCCGTGAGGAGTTCCCAAAGCAGTTCCTCCGGATCGAAGAGGGGTGTAGCCTCTACCAGTGCACCCTGCGACGCGCGTTCGCGGTCGGCGACCCAGCCCGGACGAAAGTGCTCTCAAGCGTCAGATTCGGCGCGATGGCCCTTTTGCAGGTGCGGGAACTTCTGGACGTTCCGCAGAATTTTGTTGTGGAAGAGCCCTGCCCGAAGAACACCGCTCCGGCTATTGCGCTCGGGCTGCTCGCCCTGATGGAGGAGTGCGGAGCGACCCGAGAGAGCGTCGTTTTCGTCTGTCCCAGCGATCATATCATCTATGGACCGGAGCTGTTTCAGGACGCAGTCCGTAGGGCCGCCGCTGCCGCGCGAGCCGGGAACGTATGCGTCTTCGGCATTCCTCCGACCAGGCCCGACACGGGCTTCGGCTACGTCCGGGCGGGCAAACCGTGCGGCGAATGGCGGAAGGTGGAGCGCTTCGTCGAGAAGCCTTCGCTGGAGAAGGCGCAGGCGTATCTCGACGAGGGAGACTACTTCTGGAACGGTGGCATGTTCGTCTTCACCGTCGGGACGATGCTCGATGCGCTTGGCGAATTTCTGCCGGAGACGGCGCCTCTGATCGAAAAAGGGTATGGCGCCTTTCTGGAGGCGTTTCCCTCGTTGCCGTCCATCTCCATCGACTACGCGGTGCTGGAGCGGCTACCGAACGTCGCTCTGGTGCCCTTGGAGGCTCCCTGGACCGACATCGGATCGTGGGATGCGCTCTATGAGTTCTCGGACAAAGATTCCGAAGGAAACGTCAAAAGAGGGCGCGTCGTCGCAGAGGGGTGTGCGGACTCGCTCTTTCTCTCGACGAAGCGTCTGGTCGCGGCGGTTGATGTCCGCGACTTCCTCATCGTGGACTCGCCGGACGCGCTGCTGATTGCGCCCCGCGGCTCATCGCAGAAGGTCCGCGCTATAGTGGACCGGCTGAAAGCAGAGAATGCCGTCGAGGTCATCCGTTCAACGGAGGGCGCCCGTCCGTGGGGAGGGTACGAGCTGCTGCACCAGGGGGAGCGCTTCGCGATCAAGAGAGTCACCGTCCTTCCCGGCAAACGTCTGAGCCTCCAGTACCATCACCACCGCAACGAACACTGGGTAGTCGTCCGCGGTACGGCGAAGGTGACGCTTGGCGGAGAGGAACGATTCATCCACGAAGGCGAGAGCGTCTTCATTCCGAAGCACTGCGTCCACAGACTTGAAAATCCGGGCAAGGTGACGCTGGAACTGGTGGAGATCCGCGGGGGAGAATACCTCGAAGAGGACGACATCGTCCGCATCGAGGACGATTACGGAAGAGCACCTTCACAATGAGGCGGCGCGAGCCGCATTTTAGGGAGGCGGTCCGATTGAGTGCGAAACGGTTCTTGTATCTTTTGACAGCGCTGCTCCTTCTTTTGGGAGGAATTGTGCACGGAGAGGAGCGTCTTTCGGGCACGCTTCTTGATCTGGGATATGACGGGGAGGTTCGCCTGGACGGAGCGGACGCCGCGTTCTCCGCGTTCTTTCCGGTGCCGGCGATGAGCAGGATGTCCGGGGAGATGCTCTGGAAGATAATCCCTTCCCCCGCCTTGCTCGGAAACGGCTCGTTCTCCTTCTTCCTCAACGACAGACTTGTATTGACCAGAAGCGTCGACGCTCTTCGCAAGGAGTCGTTGGTTCGCATTCCGGTACCCGCCGATCTTCGCCGCGACCGTTTTCTGCACGCGCGTATCGAGTCCAGGATAGGTATCACCGACGATCTCTGCCGGGATCTCTTTTCGGGGCAGCTCTTCTGGACTGTGCGGGAGGATTCGGGTTTCTCTCTCGACGACTTGAGGATACCGCACCGCTCCGTCTCCGACTTTTTCCAGACGCTCTTCGGTTCGCTCCGCATTCTGCTGCCCCGAAGTCCTTCAAAGGATGAAGCCGAGGCGGCCGTCTGGCTTGCCGCGATGCTCAGGAAGGCCGTCCCCGGTCTTTCAGTTATTTTGGAGATGGACGACAAGGTACCCTCCGTGTCCGCTTCGTTTATCAAGATCGCCGGCGATTCGAGCGCTCTACCCGCAGGAGTCGCTCCCCTGCCGGGCATATCGCTGTTGGGAGAGAGGGGACTTCTGGTCCTGGGCGACGGTACGCCTGGCTCGCTTGGAGGTTTCGTCAAGGCGATCGCTTCATTCCCCCTCTTTGCGGCGATACCTTCAGGAAGTATTTTGCCCGAGACGATCGCGGCTTCTGAAAAAAAAGCCGTTTCAAATCTGCTGAGCTTGACGGAGGGAACGGGCGCCAACACGGTCGATCTCGAGATTCCTATTTTTCCCGGACTGCTTTCTTCCCCTCCGCAGGATCTCTCCTTCCAGCTCGAAGGGGCGTTTTCGTTGCCGCGGGATCCTGCACGCCCGGCGCGTCTTGACGTTTTCTGGAACGGCGTGTTCATCGAGAGCGAGTACTTGTCTGCAAACGGAAGGCTCGACAAACGACTTCTTCTTCCGGTCGAAACACCGCTGTTGACGGAGAACCGCCTCCGCCTCAACGTATCGTATCACGTCGACGAAGGAATGTGCCGCTACCGGAGCGCGGAAAACCGGGCGACGTTGTTTCCTTCCTCTTCCTTCCACGGCTACGGCAAATATCCTCTGCACGCTCTGTCGTGGAACTCCTTCGGTCTTTTTGCGCTCCGCAAAGGGGTTCTGCTTCTGGAAGAGCCGTTTTCGATCGAGGGCATTCGCAGCGCTGCGGATATGCTTCACTGGCTCGGCGGACGATACCCCCGCGACGTCTTCATTTTTCCTGAGCTTCGTACGACTTCGGAGTCCTCATCGTATCTGAATGACGCCGAATGGATCCTGGCGGCGATATCTCCCGGAGCCGTTCCGAGAGATATTCAACAGCTTCTCCCGTTGAATATCCATGAAGGTTTTTTACTGGAGATTCAGCGGGAAGGGAAGACGACATACTCCTACCACGGAGAGGACGACGTTGCGGTTGCAGTGATAGGGAGTTCGTCGAAACCTGTTCTTCTGCTCGCGTCCTCGTCGCAGCAGACGATGAGCGGAGCTGCTGCATTTTTCGCCTCTCCGAAGAGCGCCGCGCGTCTCTCGGGGAATCTTATGGCGTTCCGTTCTCCTGAGGATGTACGCGTCTTCGACACGCGCGCCCCTTACGTCGGCGTGAAGCAAGGCGCTGTTCTCTCGTTCGCGGAACGAATCTGGCTGCGATACAGGGGCTTTTTCATCATCGGCGCTTGGATTCTGGCGACGGTGCTGTTTGCGACGCTCTTTTTGAAGAAGAGGAGGGTGTGATCATGAAAACGGCTGTTCGGCGCGCGATTTTATCCGTGTGCGTTTTTTGCGCCGCGTGCTTCCCCGGCGCATCCCCTCTCTCCGCCGCAGCCTGGGTTCAGCCGTACGGGGAGACGTTTTTTTCCTTTTCTCTGTCCGAGTATGAGAGCGGTTGGTATCGTGACGAGGAGGGAACGCGGCGGAAAAGCGGGGACGGTACGTATAGAAAACGCGAATGGAAGCTCTACATCGAACATGGCCTGACAGAAGAGACGACGCTTCTCTTCTCCCTTCCGTGGCAGAGGGCTGAGAAGCTCGCGCCCTCCAACCTTTCGGAGAGAGGTTTCCACGATCTGGAGATCGGCATGCGCCGGAGACTCTGGGCGCGGGGATTCGAGACCGCTTCATGGCAGGCGCTTGTCGGTATTCCGGCAGGGTATGATACGGAGAAACAGTTCCGTCTCGGCGAGGGGAACACATATCTGGATCTTCGCTATCTTTGGGGCAGATCCTACGAGATGAGCGGCCGCTACGGGTATATAAGTCTCGAAGGCGGAATACGACACTTTCTCGAAGGAGTCGAAGCGGACCAGTTCCGTATGGACGGCACATGGTTCCACCCCTTCTCGAAAAAATGGGGCGTACACACGACGTTCAGCATCATTGAGGGCTTTTCCATCAGCAGCGCCCCCGGCCGGAACGGATTCTCTCTTTGGAAGGCGGGGGCGGGCGTCGTTTTTTCCCCTACCGACCACACCGATATAATGGTGCGGAATATCTGGGATTTCGCGGGAAAGAATACCGGAGACGGTTCGAACCTGGAGCTTGTCTTCAGTACGCGTATCGGGAGATAGCACGTCGTGCGCTTGGGAGAAATCCTCCTCCAGGAGGGGATCGTCGATGTGGAAACGTTGGAGCGCGCTCTCTCGATACAGCAAAAGAGCGGCGCGCAGATAGGAGACGTGCTGCTCGCTCTTGGGAAGATCAACCCTCTTCAGCTGGCGAAGGCGCTCTCGTTGCAGTTCAACCTTCCCTACCGGAACGCCGTGGAGTACCCGCCGAACCCCGAAACACTCAACGATGTCGTCTCGGCGGTCGGGGAGGAGTTTCTGCGGAATAATGCGCTGCTTCCTCTGGGGCTGAGAGGAAGTCTGCTCGGGGTTATTACCTCGCGTCCGAATGAGAAAGAACCTCTTGAGATTCTTGCGAAAGCGATGAACGCCGAGCTCTTTCTCTTTGTGTGCAGCGAGCGGGAGATGCAGACTGCGCTGAGGACGCATTTCCGCGAGTCCTACAACGAAAAGAGCACAATGGGGCTCTTCTTCCGAAATCCGGAGGAGTCCGCCATGGAGACCTTCACTCCACGTCAGCTTGTCCTGCTGTACGCGCTGGTGACGCTCTTCCTTTTCGGCATGCTCTTCCGAGGGCGCGAGACGTTGCTTGTCCTCTTTTCTCTCATTAACGTCTTCTACGTCTTTTCTCTGGGATTCAAGCTGCTCGCCTCCGTTTTGGGCGCGCGAACGGAGATACTGGAGCAGGTGAGCGACGAAGAGGCCGCCTCGCTCGATCCGAAGACGCTGCCGGTTTATACGATTCTGCTTCCGATGTATAAAGAACCCGAAGTGGTCAAGCATCTGATCGCGGGAATCATGGAGATGGACTACCCTCTGGAGAAGCTCGACGTGAAGATTCTTCTCGAAGAGGAGGACGCGGTCACCTACGACGCGGTCCGCTCTCTGCGCCCTCCCGCGAACTTCGAAATCGTCCGCGTGCCGTACTCCGTGCCCAAGACGAAGCCGAAGGCCTGCAACTACGGATTGCTCTTCGCCCGAGGAGAGTACCTCACCATCTACGACGCAGAGGACATCCCCGAGAAGAACCAGCTCCGGAAGGTCGTCGCGGCCTTCCGCAAGGGGCCGGAGAACATGATCTGCGTCCAGGCGGCGCTGAACTACTTCAACTCCGATCAGAACCTGCTGACGCGCATGTTCACGCTGGAGTACTCCTACTGGTTCGACTATATGCTCCCCGGAATCGAGGCGCTGGGCATGCCGATTCCTCTCGGCGGTACATCGAATCATTTCCGGACGGAGATGCTTCGCCTGCTCGGAGGGTGGGATCCTTTCAACGTGACGGAGGACGCCGACCTCGGAATACGGGCGAGCGCCCACAGAATGTGGGTCTCCACCATCAATTCGACCACTTTCGAGGAAGCGAACAGTCATACCGGCAACTGGATCCGGCAGCGTTCACGATGGATCAAGGGGTACATGCAAACCTATCTGGTGCATATGCGGAATCCGCTCCGGCTCTTCCGAACGATCGGTTTTCTGCCGTTTCTCGGCGTCCAGCTCCTGATCGGAGGAACCGTCATGACGTTCCTCATCAACCCGATCCTCTGGCTGCTCTTCGTTTTCTGGATCGTTTTCCGTCCGCTTTGGATGGAATCGGCCTTCCCGCTCTGGATACTGACCCTCTCGACGCTGAACCTCGTTGTGGGCAACGCCATGGGGATCTACCTGAACATGCTCGCGGTCTTCCGCCGGCGACTCTTTCATCTGACTTTCTATTCGCTCATGAATCCGTTCTACTGGATTCTGCACTCGATCGCCGCGTACAAGGCGCTCTGGCAGCTTTTTACAAAACCTTTCTATTGGGAGAAGACAGTCCATGGGTTGGCTAAAAAGTAAACGACTTCTGACTGTGTGCGCAGCGCTGCTCTCTTTCGCGCTGCTCTTTCTGATTGCCCGGGAAGTCTTTGCGCATTTCTTTCTTCCGGAAGCCGCCTCGCTCTCGGTTTCCGTGCTGGAGGCGTCGCGTTTCGAGCCTGCCGAGCGTTTGCTGACGCAGCCGACCCTCGTTGCGATGCTTGCGTGGCTCTCTCCGTTCCGTGCATTCGACACGCTCTGGCCGTCCGTATGCGCGGCGGCGGGAGTGCTGCTCGCGATCGCTCTCCTCTATCCGCTGCGCGCTTCTTCGCGCCCTCTGTTTTCTCTTTTCTTTTTTATTCCGACGGTACTGTCGGCGCCGTTTCTCTTCATGCTGACGGCCGATCCTGCATCGGCGCTCGCGGTCGCCTGTCTCTCGATCACCGTCGCCGATATGCTCTCGCACCTGCGGACGGGGCATACGTTTCCGCTCTTCAGCGCGGGACTGGCTCTCGGGCTCGTTCCTTTCGCGGCCTCGTGGGGATTGTATGCCGTCCTTGGAGCCGTCATCGTGAACAGGCTCCTGATCGAAGCGGAGGAACACGGTTTTTTTGCCGAATACATCGTTCTGTTCACGCCCTTCCTGCTTATCGGCGGAGGGTGGTGGTTCCTGCATTGGGTCTACCGGACGGGGGGCGGTCTCTTCATGCCGCTCTTCCTGCCTTTCCCCGAAGCGTCGCTCTTCTCTTTGACCTCCCTTGCGCTCCTTGTCGGGGCCGTTGTGACGCTGTGCGCGATACGCTGCGGAAAGGACCGTGAGGATTGCGCGATCAGTTTTCGCTTCTTCCTGCTCTGCTTTACCTACCTCGGGGTCGTCTGGCTTCTTCTTCCCGCCGCGGAGACGCGGCTCAGGCTGGCTGTGCTCTCCGTCGGCATCCTGCTGATCTTTCTTGCCGCTTCCCTGCTGCCGTTCCGCCGCCGCGGGGCGCCGTTCGTTATTCTCCTGCTTCTCTGCGTTGTGACGTGGCGGGAGCTTCCTGCGCATTCGCAGAATCTGGCGCGATGGAGCGACGCGCTTCGGGGAGAAAAGCCGCTCCGTGCCCTTTACCCTTCGGAGGAGAGCGTCGGCCGATTTTTGCGTGAACGTCTCTCCGGCGTCGCAGTCGGTCTGGAAGGACGCGCTCCGCTCGTGGAATTTTTCGCCCGGGGGAGCGTGCGCTTTGTCCCGCCGTACGAGCAGCCCTTTCCGGAAGTGATTCTGCGCCCGTCTTTTTCGCCTCCATCCAGCGGTGAAACCGTGCTGTCACGCAGCGAACGATGGATTCTTCTAAAAAGGTCGCGTTGATGTCGGCGGTGGAAGTCGGTTTTCCCAGCCGGCGCGTTTCCCGTCTTGGGCAATCGTATCGGAGGATGACTGTGTTTTCAATGATGAAAAGCGCGTGTCTCTGTGCCGTTGTCCTCCTGTTTCTTTTCACTTTTTCCTCCGGAACGGCTCATGCTGTTCTCTTGCGCGACCTGGAATCGGCAGTGCTGCTTCGAAGCCGCTCCGGGATTCCGGTGCGGCAAAGCGGCGAGGCTTATGCGGTGGACGCCGCTCTTTTTCTTCTTTATGCGGTCGAATCAGGAAATCGTGCGCTCTTCGACGAGCTGCTTCCACCCTTTCGTCAGGCGTTCATCGTTTCGTTCGAGGGGGGAGCGCATACGAGCGGCATGGTCGGATGGAAGAGAAGAGCACAGGAACCTCCCGACGCTTCGGGAACGACCGAGACGATACTCGCGGCAAAGGCGCTCTGGCGTGCCGGCGTTCTTTGGAAAATGAATCGTATCTCGAAGAGAGTCTTTCGCTTATACGGGGGTATCTTGCTCACGAATCCGGCAAGGAGAAAAGCTGGCAGATCCGAAACTATTACAACTACGGCACCCGTGCCTTCGCCACCAACAGCTACGCTCTCGGATATTTCCCCGACTTTTTGTTCGAAGTGGCGAGGAGCGGTTTACTTTTGGAAGCGTCGGAGGCTGCGGACCGTTCCCTTCGCTTCCTCCGGAACGCCGCTTTGCCGAATGGCCTTTTTTCCAGCTCTTTCGACCCTGAACTGCGGACGCTCTTCCCCGAAGTCGGAGTTTTCGTATCACTTTTCTCCCGACTTCCCGCATCAAACCGGGAGATTCCGCGTTCATCGCATTGGAGATGGCGGAGAGCGATCCGAGCATCCCCCTCAGAACGCTTGCGTCTGCTGAAGGTCTTCTGGCCCGCTATTCCCGATACCGTTTACAGCTTTCTTTCTCTCGAACTTGCAAAAGCGGAGAGACGGCCTGAGATTTCCACAGGACACCTGGCGGGGGTCTACCGTCTTGCGCTTCGCTTCGACAAGGCGTTCGCGAGTGAAATACGGCCGGTGCTGCACGAGAGGGCGCTTTCTCTGCTCTCCGGGAACAAAGGGGAGGCTTGGACCTGGGACGCGGTGAACGTCCTGCTGGCGCTTGTCGACGAGGAACGTCCGGCAAGGTGCTGCGTCCGTAAGAAGCGAAGACTCTTTAACATCTATGAACGCGACTGCGAGCGAGAAGAACGCGCCGTCCCCGTTTTCGGAGAGCGGCGCGTTTGTAGTTTTTCGAACGAATCAGGATTACTTCTTGAATCCGGCTGAGAGTTCCTGGACTTCCTTGATCAGGTCTTCCCCGATGTCCTTCCCGAACTGTTCGTAGATCGGTTGGCAGGCTTTCTGGAACGCGGCCTTCTGCTCCGGGGTGAGGATGGTGACTTCCATCTTCTCCTTCAGCTTTTCGAGGTACTCGGCGTTCATCTTCCGGTTAAGGGCCCTGTTATGTACCTTCGCCTGATCGGCGGCGTCCTGGACGACGGCTTTCATGTCGTCGGGGAGCTTGTCCCAGAATTTCTTCGAGATCAGCAGCACGAACGGGGAATAGACGTGCCCCGTGTCCGTGGCGTACTTCTGTACTTCAAAGAAGTTCTGGAGGAAGATGGTTCCCCAGGGGTTCTCCTGTCCGTCGACGACTTTCTGCTGCATGGCGGAGAAGAGTTCTCCGAAGGCCATCGGCGTCGGGTTGGCGCCCATCGTGCGGAAGGCGGCAAGGTGGATGGGGTTTTCCATGGTGCGGACCTTCATCCCCTTGAGATCTTCCGGCGTCACGACCGGGCGGGAGCTGTTCGTGAGCATGCGGAAGCCGTTCTCCCAGTAAGCCAGGCCGACAAGTCCCTGCTCGGGAAGCATGTCGAGCAGCTTCTTTCCCACAGGACCGTCGAGGATGAAATCGGCGACCTCTTCGTTCGCGAAGATGAAGGGGAGGTCGTAGATTTTGAAGGCGTTGACGAAGGCTGTCATGGGAGCGGTGGAGGGGCAGGTCATCTCTTGCGTTCCCATCTTGAGCGCTTCCATCATGTTGCGGTCGTCGCCGAGCTGACTGGAGTGGAAGAGGACAACCTCGATCTTTCCCTCTGAGTTTTTCTCGACAAGCTCTTTGAAATACTGGAGCGACTGGAACTGGGCGGACTTGTCGTTCAGCCCGATGCCCGCGTTGATCGTGAATTGCGCCCCGAAGGGCCGCCGAGGCGAAGAGTGCGACAAGAAGCATAGCAACGCAACCGGTTCTTATTTTCATCTGTTTCTCTCCCTTCGTTTGTTTAAGAGTTTAATGTTTCCTGAACATGCTTATACGTGATCGACCCTGTCCAGCACCCCCTTCCGGATGTCTGAAGACGATGAAGCTTTCTAAGGAAGCACAAGATTCGGGATGAACATGATGATCTGCGGGAAGAAGATGAGCAGGATGAGCACCGCCAGCTCTGCGACGACGAAGGGAGCGATGGACTTCACCAACTCCTCGAACTTCACGTTCGCCACTCCGCTCGCTACGTAGAGGACCGTGCCCACAGGCGGAGTGATAAGCCCGATGCCGAGGTTCACCGACATGATCACGCCGAAATAGACCGGATCGACCCCCGCCTGCTGCATCACCGGAAGCAGGATCGGCGCGAGGATGAGCATCGCCGGGGTGAGATCCATGACGAAGCCGACGAGGAAGAGGAGCACGTTCGTCATCAGGAGGACTCCGAGCTGCGAGTCGGTGATCGACTGAACCATTGCCGCCAGCTCGAAGGGAACCCTCGCGCGGGTGAGGAGCCACGCAGTGCACATCGCCATACCGCAGAGGTAGAGCACCGTGGCGGTTGTCTTGCCTGTCGACAAAAAGATGCCGGGCAGGTCTTTGAACGTGATCTCCTTGTAGACGAAGAGTCCGAGGATCATGGCGACGAACGCCGAGATTGCGCCCGCCTCCGTCGCGGTGAAGATGCCCCCGAGGATACCGCCCACGATGATGACCGGTATGGAGAGCGCCCACCCCGCGCTCAGGAGAGTCCGGCCGACGCGCTTGAGCGAAAACTTCCGGTCTGGAGCGGGTCTGGCGATTCCCTTTTTCTTCGTGATGAAGTAGGTGGTCACCATCAGGGCGAGTCCGACGACGATGCCGGGGATGATGCCGCCGAGGAAGATGCGGGCGATCGAGGTGCTTGTGATGATGCCGAAGAGGATGAACGGGATGCTTGGCGGAATGATGATGCCGATGACCGCCGCCGATGCGCAGATCGCCGCCGCGAGCGGGGCGGGGAAGCCCTGTTTCTTCATCGGCGGGATGAGCAGGCCGCCGATCGCCGCCGTCTCGGCCACCGCCGAACCGCAGATGCCGCCGAAGAACATGCTGCTCAGGACGGAGACGTGCCCCAGACCGCCCGTGATGTGCCCCACAAGGGCGTCGGCAAAGTCCACAAGCCTGCGGGCGATGCCGCCCCGGTTCATCACCTCGCCCACGAACATGAAGAAGGGGATGGCGAGGAGCGGGAAGCTGTCGGCTCCCTGGATGACCTTTGCGGGCAGCGCCATCAGGGGGATGTCCATCACGAGCAGCATCACGATATTCGCGATGCCGAGACAAAAGACGATGGGAACGCCGAATATGGTGAAGAAGAAGAGAATGCCGAGGAAGAGCCAGAGCATGGCGTTACCTCCCCGCCGGGGCGGAAGGCGTTGTGAGCAGCATGCCGATCCACTTCCCGATCTTCAGGATGTTCAGGACCACCATCAGGCACCCCGTAAGCGGGACGACGATGTAGACCCAGGTCATAGGGATATCGAGCGCTGGGAGAGAGGTTTGTCGCGGAGAAGGCGACCTCCCAGCCGTGCCAGGTGATGACGAGGATGACGCAGCCGATCGCGATCTCGCTCAGGAGGCGGACAACGGTGCGGACGCGGTCACTCCTGATGCGGTCCACCACGAAGTCCAGTCCGATGTGCTCGTCGAGCCCGTAGGCGTAGGCCGCTCCGAGGAAGGTCACCCAGATGAATATGAATCGCGACAACTCGTCCGACCAGCCGAGCGAGCTGTTGAGGCAGTAGCGCGTGAAGACGCTCACGCCGACGATGATGAAGAGCGCCACGGTCATGATGGTGAGCAGAAGTTTGTAGAATGCCGCCCCCAACTCCAGCAGCCGCCTCACCGGGTGTTCCTCCGGGGGGCATGAATCGGGAGCAGATCGCCGCCGTTCTGCAGGACGATCACCGTGGCGTCCGGATCGGTCATCGAGAAGGCGAGATCAAGCGCTTTCTGCGGCGTCGCGGCGGGGATAAAACCGAGCTTCTTCGAGGTTGCGTCGTCGATGCAGGGGCAGACCATAATCCCCCGCCCCTTGTCACGGATGATCCGTCCGACATGGACGATATGAGCGGCCATCGTCAGGTCCTCGATCTCGTTGCTGTCCACCATCTCCTTTACGTCGGAGAAGGGGAGGTATCCGATTTCAGTGAGTTCCGGGTGCCCCTGCGCGACGCCCTCGGGGCAGGGGGTGACCGTGATTAAAACTCCGCCGCGCTTCAACGGCAGGTCTCCCGCGTAGATTCCCTTCGCGGCCTGCCAGAGCTCGCTGTCGGCGGGAAAGGTGTCGGTGACTACAATGTCGGCGTACTCGGGAAATGGAACGCCGAAGATCTCCCGCGATGCCTCGCAGCCTGCGGCGTGCGCTTTCTCCGGGTCGCCGCAGACGCAGCGGTAGATGCGCTCTTCCCTGTCGAGGACCACATTCACGATGAAGGAGAGTCCGGCCTTTTTCGCCACGGCGTTCATCTCGCGGCGCACAGGGTTGTCTATGGTCCCCATGATCTCAGAGCCGTCGTAGAGCGCGCTGATCCAGTGCGTCTGGCCGGTGGTGACCACTCCGGAGACGCCCGGCTGGACCATCTTCGCCCCTCCGGAGAAGCCGGCGACCCTGTGCGGGGTGATGTGTCCCACCGCGATTACGTGGTCGAACTCAAGAAGCAGCTTGTTCACCCAGACGTCGGTGCCGTGTTCGGTGACCCCGATATGGGCCAGCCCGCTCTCGTCGTGGGCGTCGTGCTGGAATATTCGTATACGTCCGGCGAGTTCCGCGCCAACCTTTGCCTCTACCTCGGCGCCCGTCATGGGGCGGTGTGTTCCGAGGGCGATCAGTATCGCCGTGTCCTGAATCTGCACGCCGCCTGCGGCCAACTCCTCCAGGACAAGCGGGAGGATACGGGCGGCGGGGGTGTTGCGGGTGTTGTCGTCGATGAGCAGCAAAGCGGAATCCCCCCGCTTCACCATGTCCTTCAGCCCGGGGGAGGCGATCGGCTCGGCAAGAGCCCGTCGTACTTCGTCAAGATCAGTTCCCGTCGGGGGCGTCGCAGTTCGGGGAGCGAGCACCGCCAGAAGGTTCTCGTCGGGAATCACCATATCGCCGAAACCGTCATAGGGAAAGGCGATTCGAGCCATGGCGCACCTCCTTCTCGATTTTTGCGGGGATGTCGTCTTGGTATATTGCTTCACCTCCGAAAAAAGGCGCCCGGAGGCAGGTGGTGTTTTGTCAGGCGAAACACTATCCCGCGTATATTTTCTATGTTCCATTATAATGCCTTTTCAGCGTTTTATGCGCGAAGAGGGCGAAAAGAATTTGCTATAGGAAGACCGTATTTCGAAAGGAAGTTTGCTCGTGCTATGATGTGCTCCGGAGGTGCGTACGATGCATGCGGTAAAAATAAGAAATGAAATGCTTGTGCATGTTTTGGGGCCGTTCTTCTCTCTTCCTGCGATTCGAGCGTACGGGGCGAGATGTTCTGGGCAGTGTGCGGAATGCATGCGCGCAGGAGGGGTTGTGTCATGAATCAGATGTCATTCTTGGGTTTTCTCGCCCTCTTTCTCTTCTGTTTTGTGCTCTCGGCTTTTTTTTCCGCTGCGGAGATGGCATATTCCGGCATCAACAAAATCAGGGTGAAGCGCTTCGTCGAGGAGGGGCGTCCGGGCGCAGTGAAGGCGCAGGATCTGCTGCGCGATTTCAACGGGACGCTTTCGGCGATTCTCATCGGCGGGAATATCGTCGACATCTTTATGACGGCGCTGGCAACTGCTGTGCTGACAACGCTTTTCGGTCCCATCGGCGCGGTGTATTCAACTCTTTTGATGACGTGCTCTCATCATCCTCTTCGGCGAAATACTGCCGAAAGCGTTCGTAAAAGACCGCTCCGAAGAGTTCGCGCTCTCTGCCGCGGGGATGCTGCATCTTCTGGTGCGTCTTTTCCGCCCCTTTACGAACTTCACCCGGAAGCTTGCGGCAGTGTTACGACGCTGGGCGCCCGGGCCTGCCGACAATCTTCCCGGCGTGACCCACGACGAGCTGCTCTCGATCGTGGATGCGATGCACGAAGAGGGAGTGCTGCCGGGGGCGGAGCAGGAACTCATCGGGAACGCCATCAACTTCAACGAGTTGGAGGTGTGGGAGGTGCAGACGCCGCGAGTGGATCTTTTCGCCATCAACATCAGGGAGCCTTTCGAAAACGTCCGCAATCTGGTCGTCAAGAATCACTATTCCAGAGTTCCGGTCTACGAGGGAACGGTGGACAACATCGTCGGTTTCCTCAGCGAAAAAGATTTTCTCGCCAAGTGCGTGCAGGGCGAACCTTTCGAACTGAAGAGTGTGCTCACCCGTCCTCTTCTCATCGCCGGCAGCGCCAGCCTGATGGACGCTTTCCGCATCCTTCAGGCGTCGCGAAGCCACATGGCCGTCATTCTGGACGAGTACGGAGGAACCTCCGGCATCGTCACCATGGAGGACCTTCTGGAGGAGCTTGTCGGGGATATCTACGACGAGCACGACGACATCAAAGAGAACTTCACACAGGTCGAGGAGAACGTCTTTCTGGTCAACGCCGACGTATATTTGAGCGATCTGTTCGCTAAATTCCTTCATCGTCAGAGTCCTGAAAGCGAATCAAGCACCTTCGGCGGATGGCTTCTTGAGCGTTTCACGATTCTCCCGGAGGTGGGGGCTACCGTCCAGTGGGAGGATCTGACGTTTCAAATCGCCAAAATCAATGGACAGAGAATACAGAAAGTGCGTATTATCAGGCAGTAAGAATCCGATTCCAGGCGACACGAGTCGAAAAGCCCGTTCCGATTCTGAACGGGCTTTTCGACTCGTGTCGTTATTCCTTGATGTGTTCGGAAAATCTCGGGAAATCCGCGTAATGCGGGAAAGAAATTTCCCCTCTTCGAGGGGAAAAGAAACGGTCTTCCCGGAGGTGTTTTCAGGAAGACCGGGTTATTATTCACCGATACGGAATGTCAGCGTGGATACGAGAACGACTTCGTCTGCCCGCGTCTTGTCTTCATGTTCGAATGCATGCGAGACTTTCGCGAACCAGTAGCCCGCCTTCAGAGGGATGATGTCGATTATCCCTTGCAGGTCGGCTCTGCCGGAGAACGCCTTAAAGTCTTTATCGGAAAAGCCGCCGAAAGTGGCTTCAAGTTTGGCCGTTTTCAAAGGCTTGCCGTCGACGAGTATCTGCACGGTAAACTTCTCCCCCGCTTTGACCTTGGCGGGATTCACCAAAGGCACGATCTCCAGCCGCTGACCCGTCGGTTTCATGATGAAAGAGTCGTCATTGCCGCCGTCGACGTTGAGAATAGTTTTCGCGAACATGCTTACTTCCTCGCAATACTTCGCGTCGGGTCTTTGATGGCGGTCTTTCTGCGCCCATCCGTCATCGCCGTTTGACCAGAAGGTGGGGTGATAGTATCCCAATACCATGTAGCTCCCTTTCGCTAAATCTTTCTTTCCCTCATACGCATAGTTCTCTCCGGTCTGGACGAGCTTTATCTTCTCTTCTGGCGTCGCCAGATAAAGCGAGTCGAAAAGATGGACGCGGTCTTCGGCGATTGTTTCCGGTTTGGGGAAACCGTGGCCGTATCCGATTTCCGCCTTGAGAACGCCGTTCTCCGGCCGAGAGGCGTTGACCCAGAAATCGTGAGCAAAAGCGCTGGGCGTCGCAGTAAGAAACGAAAACACGAGAGATGCCGCCGCGATATGGAACAACTTGCTTTTTGTTATTGAACGAAACATGCTGTGTTGCCTCCTTTGAAGGTTTTTGTATTGCAAGTAGCGAAAAGCACTTGATGTTTTAGGAGTCTAACTTTGGTATCCTTCTTTGTCAAGACCGGAGTATGCTTTTTATGTAGGATAAGCTGAAAGGCTTATTTGATATGATGCGGGAGATGGGGAATCGACTGTTGTCCGGTTTTTCACAAGAGGAATCTTCCGTTCTTTTCTCTGTTGGAAGGTGAGAAGACCTCCTGTCCGAAGATGTGTGGAGAGGTTGTGGTGCGTTTTTTCAAAATCGATCCGAAGCCGGAAAAGATTGTACAATGTTGCACTTCAATATCTTCACGGAAAACACACACAATTCATATGTATGGAATCGGTGAGTCCGTACCTTTAGAAAGAGGAAGCGGTATCGCCGGCACTTTTTCTGCACGATACAAGAAGCCCGCTCCGGCATGGAGCGGGCTTCTTGTATCGTTTTGTTTCCTTTTTATTTCTTCGGCTCAAGGCGCTCAAGGGCCTTTTGTGCGAAATCGTCTCCCTGATCAGCGGCTTTCCTGTACCATTCGAGGGCTTTTTTCATATCTTTTCGGACGCCCTTGCCGTTCTCGTATATCCAGCCGAGATTGCTCTGGGCGCTGGCGTTCCCCTGTTCCGCCGCGAGACTGAACCATTTGAACGCTTCCTGGTTGTTTTGATCGATTCCTCTGCCGTTGAGGTACATCCATCCAAGGTTGCTCTGTGCGGTAGCGTACCCCTGTTCTGCTGCCAAGCGGTACCACTCGGTAGCTTCCTTGTCGTCCTGGGGAACGCCTCTTCCTTTTTCGTACATCCATCCGAGGTTCGTCTGCGCGCGCGAATCGCCCTGTTCGGCCGCCACGGTGTACCACTCCACCGCTTTGTCGTCGCTCTGGGGTACTCCAAGACCGTTCTGGTAGAGCCATGCGAGATTGGTTTGCGCGCGTGCATGCCCCTGTTCAGCAGCCAGAAGATACCAATCTGCCGCCTCTTTTTCGTCCTTGTCGATGCCGGAGCCGCTCTCGTACATCCACCCGAGGTTTGTCTGCGCATACGGGTTTCCCTGCTCTGCGGCTTTGCGATACCATTCGACCGCTTTTTTCTCATTACGGCGGAGACCTCTGCCGTTTTCATACATCCAGCCGAGATTCGTCTGCGCGCGCGAATCGCCCTGTTCTGCGGCTCTGCGGTACCATTCGACCGCCTTGCGGTCGTTCTGACGAACGCCTCTGCCGTTCTCGTACATCCACCCGAGGTTTGTCTGCGCGATTATGTACCCCTGTTCCGCCGCCTTTGTGTAGAGTTCTACGGCCTTCTTCTCATCCTTGGGAACTCCTGTTCCGTATTCATACATTACGCCAAGGTTGTTCTGGGCACGCGCAAGCCCTTGCTCAGAGGCTTTTGTGTACCACTCGAGGGCTGCTTTTTCGTCCTGGGGAACGCCCCTCCCCTTTTCGTACATCCATGCGAGGTTTGCCTGGGCGACCGCGAGTCCCTCCTCGGCCGCCATTCGATACCATTTGACAGCTTCTTTGTCGTTCTGCGGCATGCCTTCGCCGGTGTCGTACATCCAGCCGAGTTCGTTCTGCGCATCAATGTCCCCCATAAGCGCCTTCTCCTCCGTGGTCAACACCAGAGAGTCAAAAAGCCCCAAAGGAAGTCCCTTCAATAGAATGCCCGTTGATTCCGCAGCAATATCCGCCGGAGGGTTCAATGCGGCATTGCGGACATATTCGTCCAGTTCAAGGGACTGCTCTCGGAAGACCTCCTCCATCTCTTCCATTTTGTCTCCTTCGATAAATTCCTCCATTGCCGTGGGAACAGTGACAAAGAATTTACCTCCCGGGACAAGAAACAAAAGAATGGTCGTGATTATTCCGATTTCAGAAAACCCTTTCCGCCGGTGTTCGCTGTGTTTCATGTCTCACTCCTTCTTTCTGTCGGGGGTTTTAGGGAAGACCTTATCGGTTTTCCCGTAATGCCGTTCTTTTTCAAAGAGAGTGCTCCCGCAGAGGCTACTTTTCAAAAGAAACTCCGTTGATCAGTTCCGTGATCCACCCCTGTGCGGCCCCGTACTCTTTCTTCGGCAACAGGACGGCGAGGAGGAGATCGTCGTCCGCGAAGAGCGCCGTGACCAGGGCCTTCCCGCCGCGCGCGTAATACAGTCCGACGGGGACGTCTCTTCCCTGGATTCTCCAGGTTGCCTGTCCGCTTTCCTTCGCTTCCAGCTCATCGAGGAGTTCCTCGTGCGCATACTCTCCGTCCAGCGCATCGTAGAAGATGGACAGCAGTATAATCGTGTCCTTCTTCCCTTCGATCGTGTAGGTGAACGACTCGCCGAGGACGTCGACGGGGTCGAGCTGTTCTACGGCGTCCTTTTTAGCACCTTGAGGAAGCGTCACTGTGAAACCTTCGGTCGGGGAGCGGAAGATGCGTTCGTCCTGCAGGTCGGCGAAAGGCGGAGGAGGAGAGAGGGCGGGGAGAGGCTGAATCAGCGTCATCGAGTCGAGCAGCGCGTCGGCCGCCGCCTTCCCTTTGTCGAAACGGTCCATTTCGAACGAGGAAAAAGTAAAATCGTACACGGCGGGAGCGAATACTCGCGAAGGCGTATCCGCTTGCTGTTTTACTGCGACGATGCACAGACGATAGACAAAATTCGAATCCGGCTTCTGGATGGAAAAATCGTGGACGATAGCGTCGCAGCCTGCGACTGAACGGGTCTTCGTCTGCAGAGGAGTGTATTTCCCCCTTCTTTTGTGCATGTCGATCATGGCGTTCAAAACGGCTTCCAGGGGATTCTTCTTCTCCAAGATGGCAGAGAGAGCGGTAGACTCATCCTCGGTGCTCCGCCCGAAGGCCAGTAGCGATATCAGTACTGTATCCTCGCCGGTATCGCCGAAAAAATCGTAGCAGTGAACTCCCTCTTCCGTTAAATCGTTTGCGTCGCGCCATCCCCGGGTGAGTTCGACGGTAAAAACACCTTCCTGAACGTTGCGCGGAGGCGCGATAGGTTTCCGGATAACCCGGACGGAGGAGACGACTTCGCTGAACGGCCCTTCAAGCATGGCGGCGGTATTGATTGTCGTATTGAAGAAAAAGGTATAGGCGGTTTTGTTCACAACGAGTACGACGGCTCTTCCAGCGAACTGCACGGAGCTCCCCGGGGGGTAGTAGAGGAAGTCGTGCATCACCGCCTCGGTCCCGGAGAGCGAGATGTTTTTCATGCCGACCGCCTGGTATCCGGCAAATCCTGCGGCGTTCTTCCGGATGCCTTCCTGGAGAACTGTCGTCGGGCTTTTCTGTTCGAGGAGGGACTCTTTCATCAAGAAGAGCTCTCCGACAGGATGCCCCTGGTACAACAGAACATGGTACGCCTTCGCTCCCGGAGATTCCTGCTGCACCCAGCCGTACGGCGTGGAATATTCAACGTCGTCCACGGTATGCACCCCTGCGTGCGCCGGAAGCGGCAGGACCGTCAAGGCGCACAACAAACCTAATAGCAACGCGAAGAATACGAAACACCCTTTACGAATCACCGGTATTCCCCCTTCCCGTATTGCCGGTCCTCTGCGCCTGAAGCAGTACTGGTGAGAGTGGAACCACGCTCCCTCCGCGCACGTTTCACCGGAGGGAGGATTCCGAAAGCTCAAAGTGCGGCGCTGCGCATGCCGGGCCCGCATCGTAGGTTATTGTACCACGATGCGCATTTTTTCATCAGGTTGTTTTTAACGGGAAGAGCGTGGTTTTTTGATAAAAGAGAGTGCGGCCGGAAATTTCCTCCGGCCGCGAAAGCGCGTTAGAAGCCGAGCATCGGCAGCACGGTTTCCAGATCTTTGTCTCCTCGTCCGGAGAGATTGACCAGCAGTATCTGATCCTTCCGCATCGCGGGGAGCCGTTTCAGCGCGTACGCCAGAGCGTGCGAGCTTTCCACGGCGGGAATGATTCCTTCCTTCCGGCAGAGGCGGCTGAATGCGTCCAGTGCCTCGACGTCCGTGACGGAGACGTACTTTGCCCTGCCGGTGTCTTTCAGGTATGAGTGCTCCGGGCCGACGCCCGGATAGTCGAGGCCGGCCGCCACGGAGTGTACAGGAGCAGGCTCTCCCTTCTCGTCGAAGAGGACGTACGTGTTGAAGCCGTGGACCTTGCCCGGAACGCCTGCGGAGAGCGTGGCCGCGTGCGCTCCCAGTCCGAACTGCAACCCCTTCCCCGCGGGTTCCACACCAGTGACGGCGACCTCCGGATCGTTTAGAAATCCGGAGAAGAGGCCGATGGCGTTGCTTCCGCCGCCGACGCATGCGACCACCTCGTCGGGAAGCCGCCCCTCACGTTCGAGCATCTGCGCCCTGGCCTCCCGGCCGATGACGCTCTGGAAGTAGCGCACGACTTCCGGGTACGGCGACGGCCCGACGACGGAACCCAGAAGATAGAATGCCTCAAGGTCGTTCATCCACGCCATGAGCGCGCTGTCAACCGCCTCTTTGAGCGTCTCCTGACCGTCGTGCACGGGGACGACTTTCGCGCCCAGCGCTTTCATCCTGGAGACGTTCGGCGCCTGCCGCTCGACGTCGACGGCCCCCATGTACACCGTGCACTCCATACCCATCAGGGCTGCCGCCGTCGCGCTCGCCGTGCCGTGCATCCCCCGCGCCCGTTTCGGCGATGAGACGCTTTTTTCCCATACGCTTCGCCAACAGCGCCTGCCCGAGCGCGTTGTTGATCTTGTGCGCGCCGGTGTGGTTCAGGTCCTCACGCTTCAGGAAAAGACGTCCTCCACCGCACTGCGCCGAGATGTTGGCGCACTCCGTGATCGCGGACGGCCTGCCCACGTACTCGATGAGCAGCGTGTCCAGCTCTTTTTGAAACGCGCCGTCCGCCACTGCGTCGTCGAAGGCCCTCTCCAGCACGGCCAGCAGCTCCGCGATACCCTCCGGCACGAACCGTCCGCCGTACTCCCCGTAATACCCCCGTTGTGTCTGTCCGTTGTGTGTCTGTGTCATGTCGATCTCCTCCTTGGAAGTTATGAATATGCTCTTCGCTGAATACAAAAAGGGCCGTCTCAAGCGACGGCCCTCTGAAGCTACGGATACAAAAAGGGCCGCGGGAAAATTTTGCTCCCGCGGCCCCCTGAAAACAGGTCAAAGGCGGCGGGACCCTAGGGCCACCACCACCACATGTTCATCGTCGTATACTTCCGTTCGAGTGTGTGCGCTGTCTTTTTCATGCAGGGACAATAGCACGGCGGCCCCCGATTTGTCAATGCGCATTTTTCAAATCGCTTTTTTTTCGTTTTTGGGAGAAAATATCCGGGCGGAACGACATCCGCAGGAGAGGAGGACCACAATGCTGTGCGTTCGGAAAACATCGATAGGACGAATCGCTATCGGCGGGGACGAGGAACACGTGACGCACCTCTATCTGCCGAGGAACACGGAGCTGATCGAACGCTTCGACGCAAAGGAGACGCCCGTTATCCGGGAGGCCTTCCGCCAGTTGGAGCTGTACCTCGAAGGGAAGCTCAAGGAGTTCTCGCTGCCGCTTCTGGCCGAGGGAACTCCCTTCATGAAGAGAGTCTGGGATGAGCTGGTGAAGGTGCCCTACGGGACGACCGTGAGCTATAAAGAACTCGCCGAGGCCTCCGGCAATCCGAAGGCGGTCCGCGCTGTGGGAACGGCGAACGCGAAGAACCCCATCGCCATCTTCATCCCCTGCCACCGCGTCATCAACACCGACGGCAAGCTCGGCGGATACGGCGGGGGGCTCGACCTGAAGAAAACCCTTCTGGAGCTGGAAGCCCGCAACAGAGCATAGGAGGTCGTTCGAGTGCGCATAGTCAGCGTCAGCAGGCGGACCGACATCCCTGCCTTCTATTCCCCGTGGCTGTTCCACCGTTTGAAGGAGGGGTACGCCCTCGTCCGGAACCCGCGGAACGAGAAACAGACGCGCTTTGTCTCGCTGAAACCGGAGGATGTGCAGTGCTTCGTCTTCTGGACCAAGGATGCCCGACCGCTGTTCGCGCGCCTTGACGAGCTGGAGGCGCACGGGAGTGCGTTCTACTTCCTGTGGACCGTCACGCCGTACGGTCCGGAGATTGAGCCGGGCTTTCCCCGGAAAGAGGAGATCGTCTCCGCCTTTCGGCGGCTGAGCGGACACATCGGCCCGCGCCGCACGATCTGGAGATACGACCCCGTCGTCGTCAACGAGTCTTACCCCGTCCGGGAGCACTTGGAAGCCTTCGCCCGTATGTGCGCGTCGCTCGATGGGGCGACGAAGCGGTGTATCGTCAGCTTCGTCGACACGTACCGGAAACTGCGCGGAAAGGGGATAACCGAGGTCGACGAGGAAGACATGCGGACCATCGCGCGCGCTTTCTGTGATATTGCCGGCGCGCACGGCATGACGGTGCAGTCCTGTTGCGAGGCGGCGGACTTCCGGGCGGAGGGGTGTTCCCCCGGAGGGTGTATCGACGCCGCGCTCGTCGAGGAGCTTTCGGGGAAACCCGTTCCGGAAAAAAAGGACGCCGGACAGCGCCCCCTCTGCCGGTGCGCCCCGAGCGTGGACATCGGCGCCTACGACACTTGCCCGGGCGGGTGCGTATACTGCTATGCCACACAAAGCGCGGCGGCCGTCCGTGCGAATGCCTCGGGCCATGACCCCGTCTCCCCTCTGTCGACCGGGACCCTGTCGCCCGAAGAGCAGCAGCTCGTCGAACGGTCGCGCACAGCGCAGCAGAGGCTCCTCTCTTTCTTTTGAAAGAGCGTTTTCTTCCGTGTGCTCGCGCATCGTCCGTTGCAGACAGCGTGTTTGACATTTCAAGCTCGGTAGAATAAGCTGTGCGTCAACAAAGCGCAGTGGGAAACTGCGGGCGCGGCGTTCTTTTTTCACGAGAATGCCTGCCTGCTTACCGAGTGTTTTGAAGGAGGTGCGGAGATCATGTCTTCCGGAAAAGGCGAAGTGTCTGTCCGCTTGTCCCGCGGATCGGGCGTGCGCCGGGGAGGGAGCATCCTTCTGTGGTTGCTGTTGCTTCTTCTCGCGGCGCTTCTTCCAGTTCCCCGTAACGAGGCGTGCGCACAGACGGAAGGGGGACGCGAATCGCATCCGCCGTCGAACGAGCTGCTCCGCGAGCGTATCGCGTTGCTTGAAAAGGCGCTCTCCTGCCGCGACGAGGGCGAACGGATGGAACAGGGAGGCGATTTTCTCGGCGCGCTGCTTTCATTCAAACGAAGCCATACTCTCTACCCCGACCCTGTGCTGGAGCGCAAAATTCGGGAGCTGACGGCGGGAGAGCCTTCCTCTCCGCGTCCCGACCTGCAACCCCTGCGGGACAGGATAGCCCTGTTGGAGGGGTTGCTTGCCGGTCTTGGAACGCTCGATACGCTGTTCGGCCCGGAGGAGACGCCGGTTTCTTCCGGCCCGGTTGTCGCCGTTCCCCCGGGAGAAGAGTTTACCGGAAGCGAGGATCCGGACTGGAAAAACTACCCGGATTTGCCTGAAGAGAAGGCGGCGATCGAGGAATCCTTCGAGGAATTCCGCGGTGCGCTGAAAGCCGGCGATATAGAGAGAGCCGTCTCCGTGATCGACGAGGACCGCCGGGAGGAGTACGCCGCGCTTTTCTCCAACAAGCCCGAGGCCATGTCCTCGTTCGCGGAACTCCTCGACAACGCGGAGATGAGCTTCTTCAGCGCCGCGGAGCGCGCCGACCCGGCGACCTCCACGGCGCTTCGCACATCGGAGTACGCCGTTGTCCTTGACGGTTTCACGTTTTATGTCCGGTGGATCAAGGTCGACGGCAAGTGGGTTCTCTTCGACTTTTAACGTCTCCGGCCGGGAAAGGAGGGGAAGCACCGTGCGTAAATACAGACTACCGCATGTCGTACTCATAATTGCGTCCATCCTCTGGACGTGCGCCGCGCCGTCCTTCGTCGAAGCGTGGAGCCAGCAACCGCATAGCCAGATCAACTCGGAGGCGATCACTCTTTTCGTCCGCCGTATGGCGGGAAAGGAAAAGTTCCGCCTCGGCCCCTTCATCGACAACGCGCTGCAACAGCCGCTGCGCGGCGTTGCGGTGACCAGCTCTTCGCTGACCGCCTCCGGTTTTGTCTCCGCGGAGGCGAACTATTCAATGCGCCGCTGGATCGTCATGGGCGGCGACTGGGCTGACGAACCTCATCTCTACTCGTCGGTGCGACACTTCTACGATCCGTTGCGGATTACGGGCGTGGCGTACCTGACCGATCAGAGCTGGGCGCACGGTCACTACGACAGCCCGCAGATCGACGCCAGAACGTGGGGGCTGGATCACCCCGATAATCCGTTCACCTTTTTCACCGCCCTCGCTTCGTACAAAGCGGCTTTGGAGGTCCGCGACGACGTCCCTCTTCCTTCGGCGATCTCCGCGCCGCACTTCAAAACCACGCTTAACCTCGTCCCGCGAGACCACGACGACCAGAGAAAACTCTATCTCTCAAGGGCGTACCGCGCCCTCGGCGAGTCGATGCACATGCTCGGCGACATGACGCAGCCCGCGCACGTGCGGAACGACTCCCACCCCGCGGACGAGCCGATCGAGGTCGCCACTTTTCCCGAGCACGTCCGCCGCGCGGCGGCGAACCCGTTCATCGACTCGCGTATCCGCCCGTTCATTGCGAGCGCGGGAGGGACGCTCCAGGCGCCCGCCGAGCTCTTCGACCAAGTAGCCCGCTTCACGAATTCGACCTTTTACTCGATGGACACCATATACGACAAGCCCCTGGGCATACTCCCCAACAACCGGCAGACGCCCTATCCGTCGCCGCAGTTCAAGGATCTGGTGGAGGTGAAGACGACGGTGCGGGGGTTCCTGATGCCGCGCACCGTGAAGAAGCTCTACGGCGTGTTCGACGGAAAGCGCGTCGCCATGGCGCAGGAGCGTCTCAGTTTTCACTGGTTCGATCCTGAACAGACGGTGTTCGGCGGTTTCGACAACCTGAAGGAAAAGGCCGGCAGGGGAATCGCCGTGGGCGCGAACCGTCTCGGCCCCTATCACGTGCCGCACGCCTTCGCCTCTTCGCAGACCGAGGTGCTGCTTCCGCTGGCTATCCACGCCTGCGCCGACCTGATGGAGCTTTTCTTCCCCACGCTGGAACTGAAAGCGGAGTTCGAGGAACAGGAGGAGCCCCGCGACGCGCCCGGAGCCGAAGAGGTTCCCAAACGCTTCATCGAAGGAACGGCGACGATGGAGCATCTGAAAAAAAAGGATCCCGCATGGTCCGCGTACGATCTGAGCATTCAGTATTCAGGACCCGCCGAGCTGCTGGTTCTGGAAAAGACGAAGAAGATCTACAGCAGAAAGCTGCACTTCAACAAGGGAACGCTTGAGAAGATCGAAACGCTCGAAGGCGCGCTCGAGAAGCTGCCGCTCCGTCTTTTCATTGCTGCGGAGGGGTTCCCGCTCACCGAAGAAGAAGCTTTCTACGAGATCAAGGACGAGCAGTCCGCGGTCATCCGGGTGGATGCGGGGAGCCGCCGGTTTGAAAATGCCCCCATGGGAGCTCAAGAACCCCGCCGAAGTCTCCATCATGCCGCCGCGCATCCTTGTGCTGGAGCTTCTTGAGGATACGGGCGACGCCGAGCATGAGTTCGAGGCCGTCGCTACTCCCAAGGGGGACTATCTCTTCGAGTGGGATTTCGGTGACGGAAGCGAGCCGGTCGAGGACAGGCCGAGGCCCGGTGAGAAATCCGTAACGAAACATACATACAAGGGCCTGAAGCCGGGAGATGTGTTCTCTCCCAAGGTGATTCTGTACGACGGAGAGAAGAAAAAAGAGCCGGCGGAGGATACGATTTCCGTCTCGGTCATTAAGGGGGAGAAGCGGCATTTCTTCGAGAATCGCACCTTCTGGTTGACGGGCTCTCCTTTTGCCAACGACCAGTCCGTGGTCTTCCCGACGGTCGCGCTCTCCATCGTTCCGTCCATCTCCGGGATATCCGGAGAGATAGACCCGAAGAGCCCGGAGGGAAAGCGCCTCGCGAACATGGTTGAAGGAATGTCGAAGGCGGGAGATTTCGTTAAAGAACAGATGATCAAGGAGATGGCGAAGATGGGCGTTTCCTTGAGCGATTCGCAGCTCGCCGAGGCGATGAAACAGGCGCTGGCGATGGGGGGAATCGATCTCTCCGGCTCCGCGATGGAGCGCCGACCGATCCTCGGAAGCGGCTATCAACAGGCGGGGAGGCCGGTAACGATCTCGCTCTCTGTGTCGCTCGCGCCCATACCTCCGGTTCCGGTCTCCATGCCCGACACTCCAAGACTTGAAGGGCGTGTTGTCGTGAAGAAGTGGTTCTTCGCGACGGGCTCCGCCGTCAGCTCCGAGGTCCGGGGAAGCGGCGGGAGCGCTTCGCTCTCGTGGACGCCGGAGAAGGGAAAGACGCCGGAGTCGTTCTCGCTCGACCTTGTGATGTTCTACACGCTGGAGTTCTTCAAGCGGGGAACGATGGAACCCTGGATCGACGGCGGCGTGCCCGTGCGCTACGAGAATCTGTCCCGTGTCGTTCCCGATAGGGGTCTACTTCTGCCCGGTACGCTGATGGGCATGATGATGAAAGAGGAGGGAGCATTCATGAAAAGAGCCGACGAACCGCAGTGCGATAGTGTTTTCTTCGGCGAGGGGAAGAGCGGGGCGCGAAAGAACGCCTTCTTCGGTCTGTCCCCGCGGGCGTGGATTCGAGTTGTCTGTCTGCTGACGTTGTTCTTCGCGCTCCCTGCGTGCGTCGGGGCTCAGGAGGCGGATCCGCCGGCGCTGACGGACGCGCCCCAAGGTATGCTCTTCCGCTGGGTTCCCCCTTATTACATGACGATTCCTTCCGGGTGGAAGCCGATGGTGGAGCGCAGGGAGGGGGTCGGATTCTTTACAGGATCGCACCCCGAGGCGTTCGACGACGCACCCTCCGAAGATGCCTCCATGGCGGCGCTGATGGTGATGAAACAAACACCCCCCAAAGGGGGAGGGTATAAAAGCTTTTTTGCTGATATCGAAAAAGAGGTCTCCAAGGGGAAGGTGAAGAACTTCGTCTCGCGGGAGGAGGAAACGACGATCGGGGGGCAACCCGCCGTTTTCTACTCTTTCTCCGGAGAGATGGAGGTCGGGAGCGGCTCCCGGAAGATGGAAGGAAACATGGTCCTGAGCGTCCAGCCCGACGCCGAGGGGAAGCACACGTTCGTGGCGCTTATGGGGACCTCATCCTCTCTGGAACAATTACGGGACGAGATCAAGAATATCCTGGCGTCCGCCAGAGAGGCGAGAGCGCCGCTTCGTCCCGTCGCCTCTTTCCCGTACGGTTCGACCCAGGAGAGCTTTCGGCATATCTACGGGCCCGCAGTTGCTGCGGACGGCGCGATCGCCGTCGCTGAAACTCTTGGAGAGGGAAAAGTGCGTATTTTCGACTCGAAGGGAGCGCAGCTTGCTGAATGGGGGAGCAGGGGGAAGGGGGAGGACGGTACCTTCAACTATCCGCAGGCCATGGTTTTCGGACCTGATGGATCGCTCTACGTTGTCGACGGCGGCTACACCGTCGATCCCCATGTGCAGCGGTTTTCCCGCACAGGGGAATTTCTGGGCAAGATTCGCGCCGACAAAAAATCCATCGGCGACGACGGAATATATACTCCCTCATTCTTGGCGGTCACGGATTCGGGAAAAATAGTCGTTGCAGGCCTGACCGAGATCAGCGGCGGCGTGCCGCGCGTCCTGGTTTTTTCGCCCGAGGGGGACGTACTCTCGAAGTGGGAACCTGGAGAGATAGGCGGTCTTGTCGCGCTTCCTGGAGATCGTCTCCTCGTGACGAAGCCGCAGTCGGGGAACGACCGCGCCGCGATCTTCGCGGTGCTCGACCTTGAGGGAGAAACGCTGAAGGAGTGGCCGTTCTTCGGAAGCGACCTCCCTTCGACTCCCGGGGACGAGAAAGTGTACTTCCGGCCGAAGTTTTTGACCGCCGACACGCAGGGCAGGGTGTACGCCTACGACGACTCGGAAGACGCGGTCTGGATGTACGACGCCGACGGAAAGTTTATGTACGCTCTTCCCGTCAGACCTCCTCTGGGTATCGTCGGGGGGATGGCGGCTTCGCCGCGCGGCGACCTGATCTTCCACGACCGTCCGAGCGGCTACGGCCCCGGCGAGCCGTCGATTCATCTGTTCGAAAACGCGTTTCCCGCGTCGACTCCCGCTCTTCCCGAGCCCGAGGCCGCGCCCGAAACCACCGAAGAATCTCCCGTCGCGTCGGAGTCGGCTGAGGAGAGCACTCCGCTCGAGGTCGAACTGGCCAGGCTGAAGAAAGCGCTCGCACTCCGCGAGCAGGCGGAACGTCTTGAAGACGAGGGCGATCTTGCGGGCGCGGCGGTGAAGTACAGAGAAAGCCTTCCTCTCCATGCGGATCCGGAGGTGGAGGCTTACGCGGCGGACCTGGAGGAGCGGGCGACGCTTGCATCGATGGTGGAGACCCTCCCCGTACCGGCCGACGTTCCGGTGAAGGAGGAACCGCCCGTGCAGGAGTCCGCCGAAGGTTGTCCGTTCACCTCTCTATGGCGAGGCTGAAGCGCTCGAAAGCTCGGGAAAACGGTACGAAGCGCTTCGGAAGTACCGGGAGGCGCTCGCTTTGCAGCATGACGAGAAAATGAAGGAACATGCCGACGCTCTGGAAAAAACGCTCGAAGGAGAGGCGCGAAAGATTGTCGAACGGGCGGTCGCCGTGCAAAAAGAGGGAAAGCTCGAAGAAGCGCTTGCTCTGTACAGGCAAAGCTTGAGTATATACCCTGTGGAGCGTATCCGAGAATACGCCGAACGCCTTGAAGCGCTCATCCGAAGCCGCGCGCAGGGAGGCGACGCTCGCAGCCGCGCCGAGACGATCTGGCGGCAAGCCGCCGAACTCCAGAAGGCCGCGAAGTACGAGGAGGCGCTCGTGAAATATCGGGAGGGACTCGCCATCTTCCACAACGCGGCAGTGGAGGAGCACATCGGGAAGCTGGAGAATTTCATCAAGAGGAAAAAATAGGTCCGCTCCGCGTGTCCGACGCATCTCGGCGGCGCGGACGCGCTGGTGTACAATGGCATGATTCCGCGGACTGCGAGTCCATTCATCAGGAACGGAGGAAATGCTATGAAACTGCTTGAAATGAACACGATCGATTTCCAAGAGTATGTCCGATCGAACGACGCCGTTATCATCCCGAGCGGCGCGTTCGAGATTTGGGGGCCGCATCTGCCGGTAGGTGCGGACACGATCATCGCCGAGGAGATCGCCAATCGGCTGGCGGATCGAATGGGATGGCTCGTCGGTCCGACGGTGTCGGTCGGCGATTCACTCCTCTCCTGGGGGCCGGGAGCTGTGACCGTTTATCCGGACAACTTCAGGAACTATCTGGAGGATGTCTGCTTGAGCCTCGTGAAGCATGGAATCAGGAGATTCTGCTTCATCAACCCCCACGTCGGAAATGTCCCGTTGATAGGACAGGTTGCCTGCGCGCTGAAAGCGGAACACGGAGCGGAGTCGTGCGTTTTCGACTGGTGGCGTTTCATCCAGCCTCTCTGCGCGGATATTCTCGACGGCGAGGGAATCATGGCGCACGGGCATGCGAGCGAGGCGGGGACGTCGCTTTTTCTCTACCTCCGTCCTGAACTGGTGAAGACGGACAGACTTCTGCGAACGGAACCGAAAAAGGTGAACGCGTTCCCGGACGTGCAGGTTTTCTGGTCGATCTCCGATGTGAGCGATACCGCTATGGTCGGCGATGCAACGAAGGCGAGCAGAGAAAAGGGGGAGAGAATCGTCGAAAAGGCGCTCGAACGGATGACGGAATTTCTGAGGCAGTGGTAGATTTTCGCTTTCGCGGGAGTCCCTTCAGGAGGGCGTTTCTGGTATTATATACCCTGACAATTTCTTACGGAGGTGTTTTATTGTGAAGAGAATAGGTATCGCTTTGTTGGTCGCGCTTTTCGCAGTTTCGGGGATCGTTTCGCCGGCGGCGGCGCAGACGACGATCAAGATCGGTCACGTACTCAACCAGGACCATTCGTGGAATGTCTGCCTGCTCGGTTTCGCGGAAGAGGTCAAAACAGCGACCGAAGGACGGGTGCTCATTGAGGTTTTCCCCGGAGCGCAGCTCGGCAACGAGAAGGACGTGATCGAGGGGCTCGTGATGCAGACGATCGACGGGGGACTGATCGGCGGAGGCTCGTTCCAGTCCATCGAACCCAAGTTCGGCATCGAGGCGCTTCCGTACGCTTGGCCGACGCACGAGGCGGCCTATAACGCGCTCGACGGAGAACTCGGCGCATACCTTCTCTCCATTCTGGAAAAGCAGGGGGTCGTGGGACTTTCCTGGTGGGAGAACGGTTTCCGCCACATGACGAACAACCAGCGACCGATTCAGAAACCGGAGGATCTGAAGGGGCTGAAGATCCGCGTCACGCCCGACAAGATGCGTCTCGACACGTTCAACGCGCTCGGCGCTTCCCCGATGCCCATCAACTTCGGCGAACTCTACACGGCGTTGCAGCAGGGCGTGGTGGACGGTCAGGAGAATCCGTACGCCATCATCTATTCGAGCTCCTTTTTCGAAGTGCAGAAATACCTTTCGCCCACAGGGCACATTTGGGGTTCCGCGCTTCTGTGCGTGAACAGCTCGGTTTGGGGCAAACTCTCCAAGGAGGATCAGGCTACGGTGACGCGGCTTGCCGCTAAATGGCGCGACGAGCAGCGGCGTCAGACGCGCGAACAGGAAGAGGAGTTCCTCGCCAAACTGAAAGAGAAGGGAATGCAGGTCGCCGAAGTCGATAAAGAGGCGTTCCAGAAGGCCGTTCAGGGGGTTTGGACTCAGTACGAGGGCGTTTTCGGCAAGGAACTGATGGATCTCGTCCGAAAGTACGGGAAATAAAAATCGATGAACGGCGATAACAACGCTCTCCTCAGGAACGTCTTCCGCTGGCTCGACCTTCTTCTGATCGTCATGATCGTGGCGGTCTTTTCGGAGGTGCTGTTGGAGGTTTTTTTCAGGTACGTCCTTCACAAGCCGCTTTCGTGGGGAGGGGAGCTGTCCCAGACAATTCTCGTC
This sequence comes from Aminobacteriaceae bacterium, assembly GCA_963668335.2. Lineage (GTDB taxonomy): Bacteria > Synergistota > Synergistia > Synergistales > Aminobacteriaceae > JAAYLU01. The sequence continues at coordinate 39,350 of CAXXRY010000015.1, forward strand.
TGGATTACCTTTATTGGCGCCGCAACGGCGCTGTTCAGGGGGGAGCACATGACGATCGACCTCCTTGTGCAGCGCCTTTCTTCCGACAAAGTAAAACGTGCGCTGCGCCTCTTCACGCTCCTTGTACTCGGGGCGTTCATCGTTCTGGGCGCCAACGCGGGGTGGACGGTCGTCGAGCGGACGTGGCGGATGCGAACGACCGCCATGCAGATCCCTGCCGGGATTCTCTACCTCGCTTTTCCTGTCGGGTGTGTTCTGATGCTGCCGGTGGTCGTCCGTGATATTTTCAGGACGATCCGTGGGTAGGGCGATAGTATGCTGACGCTTCTCGGGGTTCTTTTCGGCGGTATTCTCATTGGTATCCCCATCGCTTTTTCGATCGCCGTTTCGGGGATGGCCTACCTTCTCTTCGAATCGGCGGTTCCGTTGCTGGTCGTCGCGCAGCGAATGGTCGTCGGCGTCGATTCCTTCACACTGCTTGCCATTCCCCTTTTTGTACTCGCCGGCGCGCTCATGGCGGAGGGAGATATCACTCCGAGGATCATGCGCTTCGCTTCGAGCATGGTGGGGCACATCCCGGGAGGGCTGGCGATGGTGATGGTGGTGTCGTGCATGCTCTTCGGCGCGATATCGGGGTCCGGTGTGGCCGACGTGGTTGCCATCGGCTCCATTTTGCTCCCGGCAATGAAACAGCAAGGGTACAAACAACCGTTCAGCGCTGCGCTTCTCGGTTGTTCAGGCGCGCTCGGGACGATTATTCCTCCGAGCATTGTGATGGTCATCCTTGGCGTCAGCATGGGGACGTCCATAGGCAAGCTCTTTCTCGGCGGAGTTGTCCCCGGTATATTGACAGGTCTCGGGCTCATGATTACTTCCTATTTCATTTCGTTACGGGAGAATTATCCGAGGCTTGAAAAAGCTCCATGGAGCGAAGTATTTGCCTCTTTCCGGGCGGCCATTCTGCCGCTGCTCACTCCGGCGATTATCATCGGCGGCATCCTGAAGGGAATCTTTACCGCAACGGAGGCGGGTGGAGTGGCCGCTTTTTATGCGTTGCTCCTCTCCATGTTTGTCTACAAAAAATTGACATGGCGGCGCTTTTTCGAGATATGTCTTGAGACGGCGCGCACGAGCGCCGTGGTCCTCTTCCTGATCGCCGCGGCAAGCCTCTTTGGTTGGGTTCTGGCCGCCGAGAACATTCCGCAGATGGTGGCGAACGCGATGCTCTCCGTTTCGACGAACTATTGGGTGATCCTCCTGATGTTCAACGCGCTGTTGTTGTTGCTGGGAATGTTTATGGAGACCATCGCGATCGTGCTCATCGTCGTCCCGATCTTCTTTCCCATACTGACGCAGATGGGCGTCGACCCGGTGCATCTGGGCGTTATGGTCTGTGTCAACCTCGCAGTAGGTGCGAACACGCCTCCTCTAGGTGTCGACTTGTTGGCCGCGTGCAAGGTGGCGGATATTCCGTACGACTCATCGTTCCGCTATCTCCTGCCCTTTATCGGTTCTATGATCCTGGCTCTTGTGTTGATTATCGTCTTTCCGGCGATAGTGACATTCCTGCCGAACTTGCTGATGGGAGGGTAGGGATATCGCCCCGCCGGAACTTTGAACAACGGGAAGGAGCGTCTTTGTGGACGGTCCTTCCCGTTGTCTCGGAAGGTTGTAAATTTCCCCCCTTGTCGAATCACGCGAGACGTTTTCGTCATCTCGCCGTACAATAGAGTGTGGACGGTTATTCCATGCTGATTAAGTGCGGCGTTTTTTAAATACTATTCGTAATATTCATTAGAAAGGGGTTTATGAATGAAATACCTGTTCTATCTTTTGCTGATCGTCAATCTCTTCGGCTTCCTGATTATGTGGTGGGACAAGCGATGTGCGCGGAAGGGCTCGCGGCGGGTTCCGGAAAGAACCCTTTTTCTGGTTGCTCTTTGCGGGGGGGCGGTCGGAGGTCTGGGGGGGATGTATCTTTTTCGCCACAAGACGCAGCATTGGCGTTTTACGATAGGCTTGCCGCTGATCCTTGCGCTGCAGATAGGGGCCGTTGTCTATTTTATGGTATAGACGAAAGAATCGCTCTTCTTGCTGAGGCGGCGGCGTTCATGGCCGTGTATAATACTTCCAACTTTGCAAAGAGGAGGAGTGGTCCCTTATGAAATTTTTCATCATCGCGTTGCTTGCGCTTATCGCTTCCGGAGCGTCTTTTTGTTTCGCTGCGGAAGCGTTGCAGTCATTCGAGGCGGATGTGGTCGATAGCTCCATCGGCGAGGTTAAAATTACTTTTGTCGGCCATGGCACACTGATATTCACCTTTGACGGCAAGGCGCTCCACGTCGACCCCTACAGCAAGGTGGCCGACTACTTGCTGTTTCCGAAAGCTGACGGTGTGCTCATTACGCATGAACACCAGGATCACCTGGACAAGGCTGCGCTGGAGCATATCCTGACGCCCGGAACGGATATTGTACTCAACGCGAAGAGCGCGGAGATCCTCGGACGCGGCAGGGTGCTGCGGAACGGCCAAACGACACAGCTTTTGGGAATACCGGTCGAAGCTGTTCATGCCTATAACATCGTCCACACGAGGGAGAGCGGGCAACCGTTCCATCCGAAGGGCGAGCACAACGGGTATATCCTCACTTTCGGAGATACCCGGATCTACATCGCCGGGGACACCGAAAACACGCCCGAAATGAAAGCGTTGCGGAACATCGACGTCGCCTTTCTCCCGATGAACCTCCCCTTCACCATGACGCCGGAGATGGTTGCCGACGCAGCCCTTGCCTTCAACCCGAAAGTGCTCTACCCCTACCATATGGGGCAGATGGACGAAGAGCGTCCGGCGAAACTGGCGAAACTGCTCAAGGGGAGCGGTATCGACCTTAGGATCCGAAAGATGGGGCGGTAGCGGAGAAGAATCCGGACCGTCGGCAAGGCGGAGGGGCGGCGCCTCTCCGCCTTGCTGTGTCTTTTATGTGGCCGGAATGAATCGCCACTCCGTCCTGGCGCGGTATACCTCTCCCGGGAAGAGCACAGGTTGCGGCAGATCAGGAAGCGCCGGGGCGTTCGGGTACCACTGCGTTTCCAGGGCGAGCGCGAGCCCCGGCGCGCCTCGCCTGCCCCCGGAGAATTGTTGGGAGGAGTTCAGAGCACCTCCGGTGTAGAGGACGCAGGCGGGTTGGTCGGTGAAGACCTCCATGAGACGGCCGCTTTCGGGATGTTCGAGGACGATATCCGGCGTCCGTCCGTCTCCCGGCGAATTGAGGAGGAACGAGTGGTCGTAGCCGTTACCGAGCTTGATCTGGCGATCCGACGCCCACGGGGCATGGTCGGGAGAGCGCGGTGCACGGAAGTCGAAGGGGGTTCCTTCAACGGACTCGGGCATTTGCGGAAGATGCTGTTCGTCCAGGGGCATGAAACGGTCGGCATCGAGCGCCAGACGGTGGTCCACGATGGAAGTTGCTCTGTCTCCGCCAAGGTTGAAGTAGCCATGAAAAGCGGGCGCCAGCACCGTCGGAACGCTTGTTTCAGCCTCCCAGGCGAGCGTCAGCGAATTGTGGCCAAGCGTGTAGGTTGCGGACACTTCAATGGCTCCCGGAAAACCCCACTGCCCGGGGAACGTTGAGATACGGAATCGGACGCCTGCCGCCGCCATGGAAACGAACGTTTCTCCATGCCAGACGGAATGAGAAAACCCCGTCGAACCGCTGTGCAGGCACGATGTTCCGTCGTTGGTTTCAAGTTCATGATGTTTTCCATCCAGTTCGAAGGAAGCTCCTGAGATGCGGCCTGCCATCGGGCCGCAGAGCAGCCCGCACCAGCAAGAGTCGGCCTGGTATTCTGCAATGGTGTCGTACCCCAGGAAAATATTCATGCGGACGCCGTTGCGGTCCGGGACCTCCAGCGACGTGACGGCGGCCCCGTAGTCGATGCAGCGCAAAGTCAAAGAGCCGTTCTTCACTGTATGGAGAAAGACATTCTCCCCCGACCGGGTCTCGCCGAAGAGTTCCGTAGCCGTTTCGGCGGAGGGGGCGGGGGAAGCGTATTCGCTCATAGGGAGTCCTCCTTCAGATGGGAACAGTGGCCCGGAGGTTGCTGAAAACAGGGGATACCGGGCCGCTGTTCCGTCCGTTACTTCGCGGTTTTCTTCTTGGTATAGACGTCGAAGGCGACCGCGGCGAGGAGGACGAGCCCCTTGACCACCTGCTGCCAGTCGATGGAGACGCCCACGATGGACATTCCGTTGTTGAGAACGCCCATGATCAGACCGCCGATGATGGCGCCCGTCACGGTGCCGATGCCTCCGGACGCGGATGCGCCGCCGATGAAGCACGCGCCGATGGCGTCAAGCTCGAAATTGATTCCGGCGACGGGAGATGCCGCGTTGAGCCGTCCCATGAAAGCGAGTCCCGCGACGGCCGCCATCAGGCCCATGTTCGCATAGACGAGGAAAAAGACTTTGTTTGTATCGATACCTGAGAGCTTCGCCGCCTTCTCATTCCCGCCGAATGCGTAGACGTGGCGGCCGAAGACGGTCTTTCTGGTGATGAAGCTGTAGATAAGGACAAGCGCTCCGAGGAGCACCAGCACCATCGGTATCCCTCGGTACCGGGCGAGCTGGTATGTAAAGGCCGTGACGACCGCGGCAACGAGCAAAACCTTCAACATCCAGAAGGGGAGCGGAGCGACTTCGAAGCCGTAGGCTTTTTTGTTCCGACGATCTCGCAGTTCGAAGAAAGCGAAAGCGCACAAGAGAACCGCGACGATCGCCAGGGCCGTGTAGTTCAGGCCCTCGCCCCCCAGTACGTCGGGAATGAACGTGGTGAAGAGCTTCCGGAAGAGGTCGGGCATCGGGGCGAGCGTCTGCCCCTTCAGCATGACCAGTGTCAGTCCCCTGAAGCAGAGCATCCCCGCCAGTGTGACGATGAATGCCGGAATGCGGAAATACGCGATCCAAAAGCCCTGCCAGCAGCCGATCAGGATGCCCAGAACGAGGCAAGCAAGGATGGAGGGGATGACGGGCCACTTCCATACAGTCATCATGGTTCCGCCGACGGCGCCGACGAAGGCGGCCACCGAGCCGACGGAGAGGTCGATGTTTCCGGTAAGAATGCAGAGCAGCATACCGATTGCGAGGATGAGGATGTAGCCGTTCTGCTGGATGATGTTCGTTAAGTTCAGCGGACGGAGGAGTACGCCGTCCGTGAGATACTGGAACAGAAGTACGATGAAGAGCAGCGCCACCATCATCGCGTATTGTCGGATGTTCATCATGAACATCTCTTTCAGCTTCCGCATCAGGCCACCTCCCGATTACTCTGCATGATACACTTCATGATCGCTTCCTGCGAGGCGCTCTCCCGGTCCAGTTCGCCGACAAAGCGCCCCTCGTTCATTACGTAAAGCCGGTCGCTCATGCCGAGTACCTCCGGCATCTCCGACGAGATCAGGACGATCGCTTTCCCCATGGCCGCAAGTTCGTTGATGATACAGTAAATCTCGTATTTTGCGCCCACGTCGATGCCGCGCGTCGGTTCGTCGAGCAGCAGCACGTCAGGGTTCGCGAAGAGCCAGCGGGCCAGAATGGTTTTCTGCTGATTGCCGCCGGAGAGATTGCCGACTTTTTGGAAGACGCTCGGTGTTTTGATGGATATCTTCTTCCGCAGGTCTTCAGCCACGGTGATCTCTTTGTTTTCGTCGAGGACGCCCCGCTTGTCGCTCAGTTTGCCGAGGCTTGCGAGGGAGATGTTGTGGCGGATATCGTCGATAAGGATAAGGCCTGCGGACTTGCGGTCCTCGGTGACGTACGCCATGCCGCGGGCGATCGCGTCCTTGGGGGAGCGAAGGTCGGCGGGGTCGCCGTTCAGGATGATGCTCCCCGAGTAATCGCTGCCGTAAGAACGGCCGAAGAGGCTCATGGCAAGTTCGGTCCGCCCGGCGCCCATCAAGCCGACGAGTCCCACAACCTCGCCTTTTTGGACGTAGAAGCTGACCCCTTTGATCTTCTTGCGGTCGAAGAAGAGCGGATCCCCGACGGTCCAGTCGCGTACTTCGAGGGCGACATCGCCCCCCGCATGAGGCGGGCGCTTCGGGAAGCGGTCGACGATCTCCCGCCCCACCATTCCCTTGATGATGCGGTCCTCCCTGATGTTTTTCGCCGCGTTGTCCAGCGTCTCGATGACGGCTCCGTCGCGTATCACCGTAATTCGGTCGGCGATCTTTTCCACTTCGTTGAGTTTGTGCGAGATGATGATGGAGGTGATGCCTTTCTTCTTCAGCTCAAGGAGAAGATTGAGCAGGTTATCGCTGTCCTCGTCGTTGAGAGCCGCCGTCGGTTCGTCGAGGATGAGTAGATGCACGTCCTTGGAGATGGCCTTGGCGATCTCCACGAGCTGCTGCTTCCCGACGCCGAGATCTTTTGTGATGGTGGTGGGATTCTCTTTCAGCCGTATTTGCCTTAGAAGGTCGGCGGTTCGCGCGTAGGTTTCGCTCCAGTCGATGATGCCTTTCCGGGCCCGTTCGTTGCCGAGAAAGACGTTCTCGGCAATCGAGAGGTAGGGGACGAGCGCGAGCTCCTGGTGGATAATGACGATGCCGATCTTCTCGCTGTCTTTTATGCTATCGAATGCGCATGTCTCCCCGTCGAAGACGATCTCCCCTTCGTAGGAGCCGATGGGGTAGACGCCCGAGAGGATGTTCATCAGGGTGGATTTTCCCGCGCCGTTCTCACCGACGAGCGCGTGAATCTCCCCCTCCTCGACGTCGAAACAGACGTCGTTCAGAGCGCGGACTCCGGGAAAGGTCTTCGTGATGCTCTTCATCCGCAGGAGTGTTTTCGCCATGCTCTCATCTCCTGTTCCTGATTCAAGGGGGACGGAGCGCAATGGCCCCGTCCCCTCCGTCACGATATGCTGCGGGAGTGTCCCCGGATTACTTCAGATCTTCTTCTTTGTAGTAGCCGGAATCGAGAAGCAGTTCCTTGTAGTTGTTGACGTCGGCGAAAACAGGTTCCAGCAGGTAGGAGGGAACGACCTTCATACCGTTGTCGTAGGTCTTCGTGTCGTTCACTTCGGGCTGTTTGCCCTTAAGAATGTCGTCGACCATCTCGGCAACCTTCATAGCAAGCGCGCGGGTGTCCTTGAAGACCGACATCGACTGCTTTCCGGCGATCATATTCTTCACGTTTGCGCGGTCGCAGTCCTGACCAGTGATGATGGGCCAGTCTTTTCCGGGGATGTAGCCGTTGTTCTCAAGAGATGCGGAGATGCCGTAGGCGAGCGAGTCATTGGGGGAGAGAACGGCGTCGAGCTTCTTGTCGGTGTACGATCTGGAGATGAGGTTGTCCATGCGTGCCTGGGCGTCCTCGGATTTCCACGCGAGAATGCCGATTTGCTCCATCTTCGTCTGGCCGGAGTGGCAGACAAGCTTGCCGCTGTCGAGGTAGGGCTGCAGGATGCTCATAGCGCCGCCGTTGAAGAAGAAGGCGTTGTTGTCGTCGGGGGAGCCGCCGAAGAACTCGATGTTGAAGGGGCCCTTGCCGTCTTTCAGTCCGAGTTTTTCTTCGATGAACTTGCCCTGGATGACGCCTACCTTGAAGTTGTCGAACGTTGCGTAATAGTCGACGTTGGGGGACTGACGGATAAGACGGTCGTAGGCGATGACGGGGATTTTCGCTTCGGCGGCCTTGGCGAGGACGTCGGAAAGAGCCGAGCCGTCGAATGGAGGCGATGATCATGACCTTGACGCCCTTCGTGATCATGTTCTCAAGCTGGGAGATCTGGACGCTGACGTTATTCTCGGCGTACGTGCAGATCGACCTTGTATCCTTTTCCCTCGAGGATTTTCTTCATGTTCGCGCCGTCCTTCATTCCAGCGCTGGAGCGACTGCGTGGGCATGGCGACGCCCACAAGAACGTCCGCTGCGAAAGCGGCTGTGGCGGAGAAGAGAAGGACAAGTGCGAAAAGGGCGAGCAGCATTTTCTTCATAAAAACCACACTCCTTTGAAGATGTTGATGAGGGGCTTTCATCACGCCCCTCCGCGTCCTCCTTCCGGGAGGACTTCCGGCGCCTCGGAGGCGAACTGTGAAGCGGACCCCCACGGGCGGGGGAAAGAACCAGTTCAGGAAGTGCTCGAGAGGGCATCATCTCCTTATAGAAGCAGAATACGGCTTGCGGTTCGTCTTGTCAAGGCTAATTGATTGATTCAATAAATATATTATGAACATTTACGATTCTCTTGTCAAGAGGGGGAGAGAATAATTTTTCTTTGAAACAAGTTCCTTCCGTGCGTTGATATGCGGGACAAAGTTCCCGCTTGCCAGTACACGCAAAACTTTCGCGAATTTTGCCGGTCGGGCTTGAATTTCGGTGATTTTGCGGAGAAGCCGAGCGTCACGGTCGTTGGTGAAGAATATGGTACAATCGTCCGAAACAGGACCTCGTACAGGAAAACGACGCGCACTCTTCATACTTCCTGCGGAGACGTTTCGCGCTCCTGCGCAAAGAATGTGTACGCGGGTATTCGCCCGTATTCTCAGCGCCTCCCTCGCCTGTTTTTTTAAAGGCGGGGTTTATTGTGTGCAGGCCGAAGGAGGAAATTCCATTGTTGATCGGAAAGAGAATTTTCGTGTGCTGTGCGCTCGCCGCGGGGCTGCTCCTTCGCCTCCCGTTCGCGGGTGGAGCCGAGGAACCCGCCGGGCCCGCGGCGACGGAAGAGAGGGGAGCGGTCGTTCAGGTCTCTTCGGGCGACGTGACTGCCGAGTCCGCCCTCTCACAGTCACCGCCTGCGGAAGAGGAGACCGGAAGACAAGAAGAAGCGGCCAGTGCGCATCAAACAGTTGAGAAGCCTCCTGAAAAGGGCGTTTCGGACACTCTGTCCGCGGAACCGGGCGGAAGCGGCCCCGCAGTAATCTCTGCGGACGCAGCCGAGTCTACCGGTTCGGAGCGGCTGGCCAGGAAGCTGTTCGAGATAGAGGTTGCCAGCCGCGTTGCGGAGGAAGAGCTTGGAAAGCTCCCGAGCCTGGTGCAGACCGAACGGACGAAGATTGCGAACGAACTGAACCAGTGGGCAAACACGGATCTTCGCAGGATCATCGATCAGCACTACCTGGAGGTGGAGAAGGCGCTCGCCGAGACGACGCTTCCCGAGGACCACAGTTCTGTGGGCATATGGTGGAAGCAGGTGAAAGCGGGAGTTTTTCTGAACGAGGATATCGAGGAGGTCGTCGCCCTCTTCGTGAAACGCGCAGGTCCGAGGCTCTCCACCGTGCATGAGGAGTTCCAGAGGGATCTGCTCGAAAGTTTGGAGCAGCGCAGCCAGGCGCTTCTGCGCCAATCAATGGAAGAGATCCGCAAACCCTTCGTCGCAACTGTCAAAGACAGACTTCCTCTTTACAATTCGATTCCGATACCCAATACGGAGCGCGCGGCCCTCTCTATATCCCTTTCAGGAGAACAAAGCGACAGAGGGCGCCTCTCATCCGGTATGGCTATGATCGGCGGCGTTGTGCTCACCGTTCTTGGGCGGAAGCTGGTCCAGAAGATGATGCACCTGGCTGTGGTCAAGATCGGAGGAAAAGTGCTCTCGCGGATGATCCCTATCATCGGGGTCGGGCTGCTTCTTTACGAGGGCATCCAGATGGGGCAGGCAAAAGAAGCGTTCGAAGAGGAACTCAGGAAGAGCTTCTTTACGGAGTACACCGCCGACGTCACTGTCGAGTCCGTATGGAACGCGAGTCCCGACGGTTCTCTTCCCTCCATGAAACAGGAGATGGAACGGAATATCAACGCGCTGTTGAGCGACTGGGAGCGGATTTGCCGTTCCGAGGCCGTCTCGATGATCCACAGCGCACAGGTGCTCGCTTCCTCGGAACATGTACGGAACTACGTGCGTGCTGAACTGGAGAAGGGCGCCGACTTTCAACTGATACTCCAGAAGATCAATGCCCTTTGGGATGCGTTCGGGCAGTCGCTTGCCCTGGAACCCGTCGAGTTTTTCGAATCGATTCTTATTGATTCACCCGACAGAAACGATCTGCATCTGCTCTCGCGGGATCCGAGCAGCAGGTTTATCGAGCTGTACAAACAGTGGGGAGCGGACTTTCTGAAGGCGGTCAACAAGATCGGCGTGGAGAACTACGTATCCACCGAGTGGAAAAACAGCGACGTCAACTGGAGCGTACTGAACAGAAGCCTTGATTTCCTTCCGGAAATTAGCGGCAACCGGAATGCCGCGCGCGGCCTACTCTTCCTGATCCAGGAGGGAGTGCCTCTCGACGGTTTTTCTCCGGACCTGATGGCGAAGATCGCCGTAAAGAAGGATGTCTTTCTGAAAGTGTGGCAGGCCCTCGCGCCCGACGCCAGGAAACTTGCGGTCATCTTCGAGAGCGGGCGTCCCCTCGTTATTCTGGAACCGTCGCTTATAGCTTTTCCCGAAGCCTGTTCGCTCTTCCTTCGCGACTATGGGGTGGAATTCTGGACATCCTGGTCAAGCGAGGATATCTTCGATCTTCTCAGGATTTCGGAGATTCGCGGAAAGAACGGCGGAAGACTACGAGCGGCTTCCATCCGTCCCGAGGAGCGCGCGGATCTGCTCGAAATCTTCCGGCAATCCGGCGAGAGGGGCGTTATTCTGTGGGATATCCATACAAAGGAACCTACAGGAGAAATCGGCAGAAAGCTCGCCCGTCAGAGTATTGCCTGTATGGCCGAGGGGTATCCCTTCGATGATATGAAGGATCCGGAGCTTGTTCGTTTTGCCGCCGCCACCCTGAAATTTCCCGCAGGGCGTTTTTTCTACGATACACTCAAGGGGGTGGGCAGCCTTGTGCGCTATCTCCTTCTCGGGGGCGTGTTGCTGCTCTTCGGCGGCGTCTTCTTCGGGCTTTTTAAACGAATCCGCGGCGCTTTTTTTACTCCTCCTTCGCGCTATGCGATCGAAGAGGAGACGGGAAAATTCGAAAGGAAGGCGCTGAAGGATGTCTTTGCCGATGAAGAGAGAGCGGGGGGAGGCGAAACCGACGAGGGCGTGTCATTTACAGTTGAACCTGAAGTGATTGAAGAAACGGAAGCCTCTTCCGCAGAACGCGATGAAACAACAGAAAGAGAGGAAGAACTGTCGGGAGACGATGCGTCCCCGGACGATACTTTCAAGCCTGAAGAATCCGCCCCGGAGGTTTCGGGCGCGGCGGGAAAAACGACACGACAGAGGAGACGCAAGAAAAGGATGATAAAAGAGGATGAGTAAAAAGGGTATCCCGGTGCTCACGGTCGACGTGATTCCGGGCAAGAAGTGCGAGTACTTGGGATGCGTGTCGGCCTCGTGCTGCCTTTCCAAATCATTGGTAGCGGACGTGGCGTCGAACGTGAAGAACTGGACCGTCGGAGGGGAACTGACAAAGTATACGGATATGATCGACGACGCGGTCAACCTTGTAACGGAGCGCCTCGGAGTGATGGCGCAGAAGATGGGGGCGAACGCCGTCATCGGTTTCCGCCTCTCGACGACGAGCGTCTCCACCGGAGCTGCGGAGCTGATCGCCTACGGAACGGCGGTGCGCTTCCCCGACCTGAACTAAACGGAAACGTTCTTGGCGGCGCGTCTTTTCCCGGGCAGCCACATGACGGTGACGGCAACGGCCGTGATAAGGCAAAAGAGTGCGAAAAGACGAAATGCCAAAAGCGTACCGAGGAGCGTCGAGCCGAACCCCATGTAGAGGGGAAGAAGGAACCAGCTCAGGTCCATGGAAAAGTGGACCAGCGCCGACGCCTTGGCCCTGAGACGAGCCGGAGCGAGATCCGCGGTAAGCGCCAAGTGCGCGGGGTAACCGTACCCGACGCCTATTCCGTAGAGGAATCCGGAGAGCAGCATCCCGGCGGGAGACCCGACGAAGGAGAGCCAGATGAGGGACGCGGCCATCAGCAGGAACGAGGGGCCGGCGAAGGCAGTCCGCGGATAGAGGTTGAACAGGTTTCGTCCTGCGGTACGGACGAAGAGTGCGCCTCCCGCCATTGCGAAGACGAACCAGGACGGGACAAGCCCTTTCTCCAACAGCATACTGCCGAGAAAAACTATGGACGAATCGCAGAGGCCGAAGAAGAAACAGGAGCAGAGCATCTTCCACGCAGGAGTCTCCCGGAAGAGGTCGTGGTAGCTTCCCCACTTCATGGACGAGGTAACCTCTCCGAAGTTGGTTGTTTGCCCTGTGTTCAGGCGAATTGCGAGCATAAGCGCGAGCGCCGAGGCGGCAACCGGAAGAAGCAGGTAGATTCTGCCGAGGTTGTTTCGAATAAGGAAATCTGTCAGAGGAACGATAGTGAACATGGGGACGATGCTGCCGATGGCAACCAAGGCGAATGCAAGTCCCCTTTTTGCTTCTTCCACGGCGAGCGCCTGGTAGGTTGTAAGCGCGACCATGAAGACGCTGAAGCCGATCCCCATGACGATTCGAAGCGCTACGAAGAAGGTGAACGAGCCCTGGTAGACATGGAGGACCGCTGCGCAGGCGAGGCAGAGCAAAGACGATGCGATCATGCTTCCCCTGATCCCGAATCGTTCCGTGATCCAGCTTCCCACGGGGCGGACCGCGGTTGTCGCCGCGTAAAACACGCTCACCAGCACGCCCGCGGATGCGGCGGAGTATCCCTGTGTGCTCAGATACGGCGCTAGGAAGAAGAACGTGTTGGAGTACGAATGTATAGCGAAATTGATGATCATCAGGGAAACGATAAGCCGATCCATGGAAGCCTCCGGAAAAGAGAATGTACGATGCTGTTTCGCGGCGGATTTTCCGCCTGTTCGGGAGGACGTCCCGCGGAGGTTAGTGTATACCGTAACTGCTTTTTGTTCAATCTCCCGGATTTACAAAGAAGACGCCCCTTCGCGGAATGAAGGGGCGTCTCAAAAACGTGTTTGTAACGCGATCAGATGATTACTGAGAGATCGCGCTCACGGGACAGACGGATACGCAGCTTCCGCACTCGATGCAAGACTCGTCAACAAGAGCCTTTCCGTCGACCATCGAGATAGCCTCGACCGGGCAGGTTCCCACGCAGGTCTCGCAACCTACGCATGCATCCTTATCAACAACTGCCTTTGCCATAAATACATTCCTCCTCAGCAAGGGATATTCTGACGCTATTGAACGACTTGGATTATACATCACTTTCTTACCTCGGGCAACTTCTGATGCAACTCCGCGGATTCCCGGAGATGAGAACGTCACCCCCGTCCGCTTCCCCACTGGATAGCCGGAGGATACTCCGCCTTCGGGTCGCGGGAGATCAGCCGTTCCAGCTCATCCCGAGGAGAAGAGCCTTCGTAGAGAAGGCGGTGCACTCCCTGCGATACCGGGAGTTCCACGGAGAGCGCGAGCGCGCTTTCCGCAACGGCACGGACCGTGAACGCCCCTTCGGCGACCTGACCAACCTCGCACTTTGCCTCGTCGAGGGAGAGGCCCCGGCCGAGCGCGAGCCCAAGTCGGAAGTTGCGCGACTGTGTGCTGTAACAGGTGAGGACAAGATCCCCCATTCCCGCGAGTCCTGCGAGCGTCAGCGGATGGGCTCCGAGCGCTTCACCGAGCCGCATGATCTCCGCGAGTCCGCGGGTTACCAGGGCCGCGCGTGCGTTTTCTCCCAATCCGAGGGCGGAAGCCATTCCGGAGGCGATCGCCATGATGTTTTTCACCGCGCCCCCCGTTTCGGTGCCGATGACATCGGACGACGTGTAGATGCGCAGTCTCTGGGTATTCAGTGACGATTGCCAGAGGAGCGCGGACGTCTCATGCCTGGAGGCGGCAGTCAATGCGGTCGGAAGGCCTTGTGCCACCTCCCCGGCGAAACTCGGCCCGGAAAGGACGGAGTAATGGACTTCCGGAAGCGTCTCCGAAACGATAGTGCTGATTCTCGCTCCCGTTCCGATCTCGATTCCTTTTGCCACGTTGCAGACTTCGGTCTCTTTTCCGCTGAAAGGGGCGAGGGTCGGAAGGAAACCCCGCACCGTTTGTGTTGGCAAAGCGAGGACCCAGTACTGAGAGAAGAGCGCCGCCTCCTCGGGATCCGAGGTTGATGAGATCGCCTCGGGAAGATCAATCGCTTGGAGGTAGTCCGGGTTATGCGAGGTTGCGTTGATAGCCCGCGCCTGTTCGGCGCGGCGGCACCAGAGCATGACGGAGTGCCCGCTCTTGGCGGCCGAGACGGCGAGCGCCGTACCCCAGGTTCCTCCTCCGAATACAGTGATTTCAGCCATGAGGGGAATAGCTCCTTTCGTGTATCACTCCGCGCACGCCCGGGCGGCGTCGGGAGTCAGCAGCAGCATTGCGGTACCAAAGAACATCAGCAGAGAACCCGTGAGTATTGCGGGTACCAGGGAGCCCGTCATGTCGCGCAGAAAGCCGGAGACGAGAGGCGCAATCACCGCCGAGGACATGATCGTCGCGTTGAAGAAGCCGACCGCGGCGCTCATCGAGCCAGGGTGGCGTTTGCTTACGATGTCGCCTATCCATGCGACTGCAACGGGCGAGAATGCCGTGTTGCTGAAGATTCCGAAGAGCAGCAGCGTGGAAACAATGAGCGGCGCCCCCTGGACGCGGGTGAGCAGGAAGAGCGCCACGCCGCTCGCCGGAAGCACGAGCGCGGCGATTTTTCTGCGGCCGAAGCGGTCGGAGAGCTTTCCCCAGAGCACGCCTCCCGGGAGTGCGGAGAGCGCGATGAGCCCGGTGTACAGCCCGGAGCCGGAGAGCGAAAATCCCCGCTCCGCTTGCAAAAATGTCGGTCCCCATGTTGCGGCGGCCCAGAAGCCGTAGAGCGAGCAGAACGTCGCCATGTTGATCTTCCAGATGTCCTTGTCTCGAAAGAGACGCTTATAGACGGAGAGCGACGGGGATCCCCCGGTATTCCTGGTGTCGGGGAGAAAACGAACGAATGCGAAGAGCATCAGCACCGTCGGCACTGCGAGCACAAGGAACGGCGGGCGATAGTGACCAAAGAATTCGTAGAGCGGCCCGCTCACCGCCATGCCTCCGAGAATTCCGAGCGCCATCCCCATTCCGATAAAGCCGGAACTGATTCCGCGTTTCTCCGGAGGAACGGTGGCGAGCATCGTCCCGAAGCAGCACGGATAGTAGGCTCCCGCGCCGAGCCCGTGGAGCGCCGAGAAGAGCAGGAGCAGGGAGTACGTGTTTCCGAAGAGACCGAAGCCGAGGATGCCGACCCCGGAGAGCGCGAACATGGAGATCAGCACACGTCTGGTTCCCCAACGGTCGGCCGCCAGCCCGCTCGGTATCTGCAGCAGGACGTACATGAGGAAATACGCGCTGGTGATGGATCCGGCCTGCGCCGACGAAATACCCAGCGTCTCCGAGATGACCGAGAGCAGCGGGTAGAGGGCCGTACGGTCGGCGTAGAGCACCGCCCAGCCAAGAATGAGCACGAGGATCATGAAATGCATCTCCTTCGACGAGAAAGTCACTTCATTGTATCCGTTCCGCCGAAAATTGCCAGACCTCCGTTTCAAAGGTACAATAAGCGATATTTGAGAAACGATGCGCGTACCGAGTTCAAAGAGAAGAAAGGAGGCGCCGCGCTTGCACTTGGACGAATTGTCACGGAAACTGAAAGAAATACAGGACAAGATGAGCGAGGCGCTGCACTACAGCATCGACAGCATCTCGTCTCTCCGCGAAGAGGAGCGGGAGCGTCTCTTCGAAATCCGCACGCGCAAGGAGGATCTTATCAGGGAGCTCAACGAGGTGATCGTTGCTGCCGACAAGGCGGAGAGCGAGTATCGCCGGTCGCGGGAGGAGCTTCTTGTCGCCAGCCGTTCCGGGAACGAAAAGCGAGAGAAAGACGCCTACGAGCGCGCCATGCACCTGATGAAGATACGGGGAGCTTTCGAGGAGCGCGAGAAGCTGCTTGCCCGCCAGAGGGACGACTTCGCCCGGGAGGAGCGGCGCATTGAGAAGCTGCTCGCGCGGAGCGAGGAGATGGGGAACCGCTTCCGGGTTGCTCTGAACCTGCTGAGCATGAATCTTGAAGGAGAGAGCGGAAACGCCGGCGCTTCCGACGAGAGCGGCCTTCTTGCGGGAATGCTGCTCGCGGAGCGGGAGAGCGTTTCGCTTTCACGGGATCTCCACGACGGCCCCATTCAGAAATTTTCCAGCATCGGACTGATGATCGATCTCTCAAAAGAGTTTCTCGACAGGGGAGATTTCGTCCGTGCGGGAGAAGAGCTGGGAAGGACAAGGGCGCACTTGGCCGACGCCCTTGTCGAAGCGCGTTCCTTTCTCTTCCAGCTCAACCCATCGGGGCTGAAAGACGGCCTGCACACGCCGCTGAACCGGCTTGCCTCCCAAGTACGGTCCTTCTCGGGGTGCGACGTCCGCTTTTCGATCGAAGGGCGAGCGGATATCCTGTCGCTCCAGGTCCGGACCGCGGTCTTCAAGATCGTCCAGCAGGCTGTGATGAACGCAGTCAGGGCCGGAAAAGCGAAGAGCGTGAAGATAATGGCCGGTATCGGCGTTGATGTCCTTCGGGTGAAGGTGGTTGACGACGGCGTTGGTTTCGATGTGGCGAAGGAGCGCGAACTTGCCGAAGAACGAGGCACGTGGGGGCTTGTGAACATGGAGGAGCGTGCGCGCCTGATCGGAGGAAGCGTTTCTATCGCCAGCGAACCGGGCAGGGGGACGACCGTTCTTCTCGAAGTGCCGCTGCTGAAGAAAGTGTAAAGTGAAAGAGCCGCTCCCCGTCGGAGGAGCGGCTCTTGTTTTTTATGCGCTGACGCGCTTTGCCTTTCTTCGTTCGTTGTCGTCCAGGATTGACTTGCGAAGGCGAATCGACTTGGGCGTGACCTCGACGAGTTCGTCCTCGGAGATCCATTCAAGTGCTTTTTCGAGGGTAATCTTCCGCGGGACGTCGAGTTTTATTGTAAAATCCTTCGTAGATGATCTGTGGTTGGTCGCCTGCTTCCGCTTCGTCGGATTACAGGGCATGTCGCCGGGGCGCGAATTTTCGCCCACGATCATTCCCGCGTAGATCTTGTCCATCGGCGATATGAAGAGGACGCCTCGTTCCTGAAGGTTTTCAAGCTGGTAGCTCGTTGCCTCGCCGGTGTCCAGGCTGACCAGCGCGCCCCTGTTGCGCGGCGTGATTTCTCCTACCCATGGAGCGTACCCGGAGAATCGGGACGACATGATCCCGAGCCCTCTCGTGTCGGTCAGGAATTCTCCCCTGTAGCCTATGAGCCCGCGGGTTGGGACGGCAAAGAAGATGCGCATCAGCCCGGTACGGAGGTTCTGGATCTCCTGTACACGCGCCTTGCGTCGCGACAGCTTCTCGAAGACCACGCCCTGGTACTCCTCGGGGATGTCCACGACAAGATCCTCCATCGGCTCGAAGGTTTTGCCGTCGCGCTCCTCGGTGATGACCTCCGGCTTGGAGACACAGAACTCCATTCCCTCGCGGCGCATCTCCTCGATGAGAATCGCGAGTTGCAGTTCGCCGCGTCCGGAGACCTTGACCCCGTCGGGACGCCCCAGGTCTTCCATGCGGAGCGCGACGTTCACGTGCATCTCGCGCTCAAGCCGTGCCTTGAGCTGACGGAGCGTGATGGCCTGCCCCTCCTGCCCGGAGAAAGGGCCGTTGTTCACAAGGAAGAACATCGAAACCGTCGGTTCCTCTATATCAAGCGGCGGCAGGGGAAAGTTCTCCATCTCCGGCGAGCAGAACGTATCGCCGATGCCGATCTCCTTGGGGCCCGAGATCCAGACGATATCTCCGGCGCCGGCCTCTTCCACTTCAAGACGCTCAAGACCGCGCGTGACGAAGATCTGGACGGCTTTTGTCCGGTCTTTTCCGGCGATGATGAAGTTCTCGTTCTCCTTGTCGGCTCTGTCTTCCCAAGCGGTCGTTGTGCGGAGAAACTCCTCTCCCTTGCGAATCTTCCCCTGGAGGATCTTCCCGCACCCCATGCGTCCGGTGTATTCGTTCCAGGCGAGCGTGCTCACCTGCAACAGGAAAGGAGACTCCTCGTCGGCGAGCGGGGGCTCCACGTACTCAATGACGGTTTCGAAGAGGGCGTCCATCCCTTTGGATTCGCCGCCCTCGATCTCGCTCAGTTCCTTGACCGCCCAACCTGCAAGTCCCGATCCGTAGAGGACGGGGAAGTCCGCCTGCTCGTCGGTCGCGCCGAGTTCGAAAAAGAGATCGAACGTGGCGTTGAGCGCAAGCACCGGATCAGCCTCCTTGCGGTCCACCTTGTTGATATAGACGATCGGCTTGATTCCCATCCGGAGCGCGTGCGAGAGGACGTATCGGGTTTGGGGCATCGGCCCCTCTCCCGCGTCGACGAGCAGCAGCACTGAGTCGACCGTCGAGAGGATACGCTCCACTTCGCCGGAAAAATCCGCGTGTCCCGGAGTATCGATGATGTTGATCCTGTACCCCTTCCACTCGACGGTGCAGTGCTTGGCGCGGATGGTGATTCCCTTCTCGCGCTCCAGCTCGTTGTTGTCCATAAAGCGTTCCTCGACGCGTGCGTTATCGCGAAATACCTGGGCGGCTTTGAAGATGGAATCGATAAGGGTGGTCTTGCCGTGGTCGATGTGGGCTATTATTGCAATATTGCGTATGTGTTCGGCTCTTCTCATTACACTTCGTTCCTCCGAATGCGGTCCTGGCTTGATTATTTCAACCGCAGGGAAAGCATGATACAACCTGGAAGCGTCAAATGCAAGAGTATTCGGCGGAAATCTGAATTTTAACCTCTCAGCGCGCATTGTTACAATAATTTTGCCGGAACGCCACACCATCGTAACGCTTCGATGCTATCGTCTGGTCGGAAAAAGTTGACTTTCAAGCGTGGAGGCGGACGTTTATGAATTCATTGTGCATCGCGGAAGGAGCAACCGAGCTCGATCAGCTGCGAGCCCTTCTCCGTGAGGGGGGGATCTCGCCGGTCTTTCAGCCTATTGTGGATACGACCACGGGGAGCGTCTACGGTTACGAAGTGCTTTCGCGCGGGAAAGCTCCTCTGGAATCGCCTCCCTCTTTTTTTTCGGTGGCGCGGGCGAACGACCTGCTCTGGGAGACGGAGCGCGCGTGCAGAAAAAAAGCTTTGGCGACCATTCGTGATTCCGAAGGAGCGTCGGCGCTGCGTTTTTTCATCAACGTCAGTCCCGGCGTCTTTACCGATCCTCGTTTCAGAGATGTATTCACCCCGGAAGCGCTCAAGCCCTACGGTATCGCGTCGGAGCGGGTTGTTCTGGAGATCACCGAAAGCATCCCCGTCGCGGATTACAGCGAGCTTGAGAAGGTTGTCGCCTGTTTCCGCGAGCGAGGTTTTTCCATCGCCATCGACGACCTCGGCGCGGGCCATTCGGGGTTGCGGACGCTCAGCATCTGCGCTCCCGATTTTTTGAAACTCGACATGGCGCTTGTACAGGGAATTTCGATGGATCCGTACAAGAAACATGTAGTTGAGTTTCTGTGTTCCTTCGCTTCTGCGGTTGGCGGCAAGATCATCGCCGAGGGGGTGGAAACATGGGAGGATATGAAGACTCTTCTGGAACTTGGAGCGCCTCTCGCCCAAGGATATCTGTTCGAACGGCCCGCTCCGGAGTTCCGTCGCCCCGCGCCGTTCGTGCTGGAGCGTCTGGCGTTGTTGCGGAGAGCTGTCTGCAAGGGGGACTGCATCGTGGGAGAAGGACTGCGTTCGCTCGTGATTCGGCGTACAACGGCGGAAAAGGGAGAGATGACCTGCGAAGAACTCGAGCGCATCTTCCGAAAGAACAGAACGCTCGATCATCTGGTTGTTTTGGAGAACGAGCTCCCGGTCGGTCTTGTCACAAGACAGAATTTCTTCCTGAAGACGGGAGGAACATTCGGGTACCAGCTCTACCAGAAGCGTCCCCTGGAGGAGATCGCGACGGCGAGTTTTTTGAAAGCGCCTGTTTTCAGCTCTGTGAGCACTTTGGCAAAACTGGCCATGGAGAGAGAGCCCGACGAACTGTACGATCCCGTGGTTGTCGTGGACGATCAGGAGCTCTTTCTGGGGACGGTCACTATGAAGCAGATAATCGCCCGGGCGGGGGAACTGGAGGTCGAGCGGGCGATGAGCTGTAACCCGTTGAGCGGATTGCCCGGCAATCGGCATATTCAAAACTGGATCGAAGAGGCGCGGCAGGGGGACTCCTTTACGCTGGTTTACGGAGATCTTGACCGCTTCAAGGAATACAACGACCGGCACGGATTTCTGAAGGGAGACGAGTTGATCAACCTCACTGCGTCGATTCTCCGGGAAGGATTGGATGCTTTCCCCCAAGGATCGCGCCTCGGGCACATCGGGGGAGACGATTTCGTCTGCGTCTGCCCGGGAACGGTCTCCTCTCTCGCGCTCGAATCCATCTGCAGAATATTCGACGAAAGAAAACTGGTTTTCTTCGCCCCGGAGGAACGGACGGCGGGATGCTATGAAGCGGAGAACCGGCGGGGGGAGAAGTGCATCGTTCCGCTGGTTACATTGAGCCTCGCGGTGATCGAAAGCGACAGGATAGCCCCGGAGACGCATCCGGGCAAGATCGCCGAGATAGCCGCCTCGCTGAAGCACGCGGTGAAGCAGAAAACCTCGTGCGAGGGACGGAGCGCATGGATGTTCGAGCGCCGGCGCACCGATCCCGAGACAATGGCCGTGGAGAACGCATCATGACTTTGAAAAGTGCATTTTTTGCCCTTGCGGCGGGAATCATACTCACCACAACAATCCTCGCGGGAATGTCCTACGTGGGTGGAGCCGCTATTCTTTTGCAACAGGCCGAACGGAGTGAAACAGAAGCGAGTCGAGCCACCGCACAGGCTGTTTCGGGCAGGATAGAGGCCTGGGAGAATGTCCTGCTGACCGCGTCGCGCAATATGGCGTTCATGATCGAGGATTTGGGTATTTTACCCGGTACGACGGGCGGGTATCTCCGCACACTTACGGAATTCTCCGAAGAACTTGGTCTATTGTCGATCTCACTCGCGCTTTCGAACGGTACGCTTCTTGAAGGACGGGGGTGGTTTCCTCCGGAAGAATACGACCCTCGGAACGAATGGTGGTACAGGAGCGCGGCGGAAGAAAAAGAGGCCGTTCTCACGGGGCTCTACCATGATCCGAAGTCGGAGAGGATGATCGTCACTTTGGCGGTTCCTGTTTTCTCACTCTACCAGGAAGACAGGCTGCTCGGTGTTCTCACCGGAGATATCCCTGCGGATGCATTCGGCGCTCTCTTTTCCGACGCCGAGGAGGGGGGGAACGTCTTCCTTTTCGATGAGGCCGGACAACCTCTTCTCGGTATCGAAGGAGAGGACGGTGTTTTTTGCCCGTACACTGTTCCCGAGGCGATTTTGCCTTACGTTGGTAAGGTTGAGCGATTTTCCATTAAGAACACGAACGGCGACCTACTCCGCGGCGCCTCGTTTCCGATGTCCTATGGATTGAGCCTGAGCGTTCTCTCTTCGGAGAAAGAACTCCTGCTCCCGTTGAGAGGTTTGGCTCTTCGACAGGTTTTTTTCCTCTGTGTCGCAATACTGCTGCTCTGCGCGCTTCTCTTTTCCGCTGGAAGAAGCCTTTTTCTCCCGATGAACGGTCTCATGCTTTCGGCGGAGGCCATCATGGCAGGTGATCTCACTGTTTCGCCTCCCTCGGGAGGAAAAGATGAAATTTCGCTTCTGGGCGCGTCGTTCGCGGCGATGGTTCGTTCCCTGAAGGAGATTCTTCGGGAAATCCGCAAGGAGAGTGGCTTGATCTCATCCAACGCTGAAAAAATCGATTGGATTTCGGAGAAGATGAACAACTCCTTCCGGGAGATCCTCGTCGGATGTAGTCATGTGCAAGTCTCCTTGGAGGAGAGCGCTCTGAAACTGGCGAAGATGCGCACAACCGCTTCCGTTTCCGCGGAAGAGGGGCGCGAGGCCTCGCTCTTGGCGCACAGATGCGGCAAAGAGGCCCGTCGGTTGCTTGCGGTAGGAGAAAAAACGCTGAGGACGTCGGAGCGGACCGTTCGATCCGTGGATAGTATCGCTTCTTCCTTCTCCGGAATGGGAGATGCTGTAAAGGAGCTTGGAGAGAGAACAGACTCGATCACGTCGATTGTTGCGATGATCGAAGAGATAGCCCGTAAAACTAACTTGCTCTCTCTGAACGCTTCAATTGAAGCCGCCAGAGCAGGCGCTCACGGAAGAGGATTCGCCGTAGTGGCAGAGGAGATTCGTCTGCTCTCGCGGCAAAGCGGAGAGGCTGCGTCCCGGATCGGAAAACTTGCCGGAGATGTCCTGCAAGGAAGCGCGAAGGTCGCCGTCGAAGCACTGAGTGGAAAGGACGCCGCGTCAAAGAGTAAAGAGGATATCCTCGAGCTGAGATCGTTTGTTCAGTCTCTTACCTCTGTTTTAGATGAAATGACGGGAGTTATCTCAGAGATGGAAGAGAAAAGCGGGAGAAACGCTGCGTATGGCGACGAGAATCTTCTGGCTGCCGATGAGGTTGCACAAATGGCATACCGGGGAAAAGAAATCGCATCGGAGATGACGAGGGTACTCTCAGGGTTGAAGGACTTTATTTTCGACCTGAAAGAAGGGGCGGCGGAACTCGACAGGAGCGCCAAGATTCATGCGGAACGACTGCGACGCTACCGATTGGATGCCGGAGAGCGGCAAGACTCTCCGGCTTGCGAGGCGCTTCGCTCTGTCGCTTAAAGCGCCTCTTTCAGGATTCTTTCCCACTCGTCCCATTCGGGGACGCCTTCGAACACTTTTTTCCCGTCGACGATCCATGCTGGGGCGGTTCCTTTGATGTTGTAGCGGAAGTTGTCAACGAAGGAGAAAATGCTTCTGGGATCCATTACGGAAATGTCCACGTTTTCGCCGAAGGTCTCCTTGGTTTTCAAGAGCAGTTCGCGGATTGCAGAAACTGCGTCCTGGCGTTCCTCCAGGGGCTCTCCTCCGGGAATATAGGCTCCGCAGCCGCCGGCGCCGCTTGCCGAGCTTTTTTCCATGATGACCTTTATCTTCGTCTTCGCCATGGTACCTTCACCTCCTTGAATACTGTCAATACGATCATAATACACGAAAAATTCATATCGAAAAAACGGAATTTTTACTGAAAGCTCTTTTTTCCCTTGGCATTTAAGAAAAAAGACGTCATAATAGACGGCATTAGTATTGATGAAGGAGTGCGGAGTATGGATGAAAAGGGCATGATAATATGCTCGGCGGATATTGACGAGGGGCTGACTCTCCAGATTTGGACCAAAGGAGCTACGCCTCGTCTCGTGGTCCTGAACAGGGCCAAGAATACCCGGAAACTTATGCCTTTCAGCTGGCTCGAAAGAGAGGATCGAACGATCTCCCTCAAAGGGGCGAAAGGCAAAACCAACTCGTATACGGTGGAAAATCTTGAGGAGCCTGTACGGAGGATGCTGTACCAGTATGCTCAGGACCCCGCGTTCAAAGGGCTTCTCTGGCATTCGGTGATCTTTATGTCCGATCTTATGCATACGCCCCGGGCAGTCTTCGACAGGGCCGAGTTCGCTATGTTGCATGAGGACAAACGATGCCGTCTGTGGATTCTCGATCTTACGGACGGAGAGGAAAGCGGGTATTTCCGCCCCTTTTTCCCGCGAACGTCCCAGGAAGAGCTCTTCGGAGAAGAGCCGGGTGTTCATGCGCACGGCGGAAAAACTGTCGCAGACCTGAAGAAAACCGGGATCACCAGAAAGCTTGCTTCTATTCTTCCCTCGCGCTGGTACGATACGCCGCGTATTTCAGCGGCGGCGGCGCTGCTGGGTTTTTCCCTCTTTTTTGAGGAAGGGAATGCGCTCTCCTCCTTTCTGTGGAACGCTTTGCAGAATGGAGTTCCTTCAAAGGAAGCCCTGTCGACAAAACCGGAGGACCCCATCTGTAACGTCTTTGCAAGAAAGATGGCGGGGTATGTTCGTCACTGGCATCTGCTCGACAAAATTCATTATGAACTCGACCCCGACAGCGTCGGAACGCTGAAGACCAAAGGGTTTTCGCGAAGGCAGCGATTGACGCTGAACGTGGGCGATATAGGGCCTGTGGAATATACAGTGACGCTTTATTATAATGAAGAGGGGCAAATGGCCGTCGGGTGCCAGCCAGTTCAACTCACCGACCGGCACAAAGGGGATATGATCTTTACACTTCCCGCCGATGTGTACGAGACGCTTTTGGACAACGATTCCTTCGGAGGATCCCGCGACGACTATTTTTCCCTCTCTTCCATTCTCTCCGCGAAACTTTTCCACATGTGGCGAGAACGAGTCAACCGTTTCGCCAGCGTTTTCCTCTCTCCGGGAGCGTAGCACGGTGGGAGGGGAGCTTCGGGTAGGGACATGTTCGTGGTCGGATCGCAGCCTCGTACAGAGCGGATGGTATCCTCCCGGTGCGCGAACTCCCGCCGCCCGCCTTTTTCACTATTCGCGGCGCTTCGATACAGTCGAGGTCGACAGTACTTTCTATGCGATCCCTGAGAGGACGACCGTCTTCAAGTGGGCTGCACGTACATACCCCGGGTTTCTTTTCAATGTGAAGGCATGGGGACTGTTCACGTGGCACTCCGTGAAGTACGAATCCCTTCCTGAATGGGTTCGGAACGAAGTTCCCCGGCCCGAGTCGGGGATGCTTGATTTCCAGGGACTTCCGAAAGAAGCCCGCCCCCTGCTCTGGAGGCGT
The DNA here is from genome assembly GCA_963668335.2 of Aminobacteriaceae bacterium. Classification (GTDB taxonomy): domain Bacteria; phylum Synergistota; class Synergistia; order Synergistales; family Aminobacteriaceae; genus JAAYLU01. The sequence continues at coordinate 64,080 of CAXXRY010000015.1, forward strand.
TTTACGGAGTCGCTCGCACCGCTGCGGCAGATGAACCGTATGGGGTATCTGCTCTTTCAACTTCCTCCCAAGGCTGTTTTTTCTCCGGTGATGATGCGTTATCTCGAACGCGTCGCCGAGGTGACCCCTCCTTTCCGTATCGCTGTCGAGGTTCGGAACCGTTCCTGGATGGAACCCGGCAACCGGGAGTCTTTTCTGGATTTATTGAAAGGGGCGAACATGGCGTACGTCGCGGTGGATGAACCGGATTTGCCCTGGACCGTGGGAAGGGACGCTCCCGTTACCGCTTCGTGGGGTTCGGTCGTTCGCTTCCACGGACGCAATACGGAAGCATGGAGCCGCAAAGATGCCACCGTCGCGGAGCGATTCCGGTATTGTTATTCGGATGCGGAGATGTTCTTCTGGGAGGAGGCGGTCCGTGATGCCGCAACAAAAGCGGAACGTCTCTTCCTGATGTTCAACAACTGCTTCAGAGACTACGCGGTACAGAACGCGCAGCGAATGAAATGCCTGCTCGGCGTCGCCTGCGCTCCCGGAGAAGGGGTACAGGGGGAGTTGGATTTTGAAGGCGTCGCGGACGGGAGTAAAATTGAATGAAAAATGAAGAAAAACAGCATTTCTGGTTTAAAATAAGGATTATGTGCCACAGGCTGTATACTCTGTCTGTTTGACGGATGCAGCGTGCAAGAGTAGAATACTCCTAACGGGTTATCCGGACGGAGAGAAGAAGCATCAAAGAGTTTCAAGTCAGGAAAGCCGATCACCAAAGACAGCAACTGAAACAAGAACCACGTACCAAAGAACCGACGCAAGAAGGAAAGTTGTACAGAATCTCAACAAAGATACGTGTGGGATATCTACAGAAGTACTAGGAGCTGGTTGTTTGACAGAAGGTCAGCACCACCGTCCGAGATAGCCCGTTGAAAGTCCGGGAGGGGAAGTAGTTCCCCTCCCTTTTCGTATGCATTCAAAACTGAACGCCTGTTAAGAATGAGGACGCAGTCTGCGTCCTCATTCTTTTTCGATCTACCGTGTTTTTCTCCCGAGCAGCGCCAGAGGAAAGAGCAGCATAATCGCCGTCAGTCCGTTCCCTGCGTGCAGCGTGCATCCTCCGCTTCCTCCGGTTGTGGGGGTGGGCGCCGGCGGCGCGGATAGAGTTGCAAAGCTTCGTATCGCGGACCACCCGGACCAACCTCGCTCCGTATCCTGGAAGCGTGTGCGCCAGTAGTAGGTCGTTCCCTGGGCCAGGACTCCTGTGGGTACATACAGTTGCAGAAGGTCTTCCGTACTTGTAAGATCAAAGGTCAGAGACGACGACGTTCCGCTTTCGGCGGAAGAGAATGTGTTTTCGGTGGAAATTTGCCAGCGTGTCGCTCTATGGGCCAATCCCTGCGGATGCGTGTACGAACCGATTTTAAGCATCGGCGTCAGAGGAACGCCGGTTTCGCCGTCGAGAGGAGATTCCGGTACAGGAGGCTGCGGAGGCGGGCTTCCGGCTACGGTGACGTCGCAAAAACCAGTGAAGCCTCCTTCATTGGTCTGCACCGCGATACGAGCAGAACCGTTTGCGAGCGCGCTGACGATGCCATTGGCGGAGACTGAAGCGATCGATGGGTTGCTTGAGGACCATGAAACATTTTTGTTGTCCGCGTTCGCCGGAAGTACAGTCGCGGTCAGAGTGACCGTTTCTCCGATGTAGAGTCTGCTTTCCGTCGGAGAAACGGAGACTCCGGTCACGGGAACCGCAGGAGCAGTTCCGGAAATAGCGGCGGCTACATTGAGGTGGCCGCCCGTCGATACTTTTCCTGTGAGGTTGGCGTTTGCCGTGGCGTAGTTGAGAATACGAGCACGAATCTGGCCGGCCGTTTCTGCGGAGTGCGCCGCGGCGATGAGCGCGGCTGCTCCTGCAACGTGGGGACATGCCATCGAAGTGCCGTCTCCTGAAGCGTACCCGCCGTCGCTTGTCGTGCTGAGAACTGCGGAGCCAGGAGCAGCCAGATGGACATACGCGGGGCCGTAGTTGGAGAACTCCGAGAGCGAGGTGGCCGATGTTATGGACGCTACGGTAATCATGTTCGCGAATTGGAAGCATGCAGGATAGTTCAGTTCGCCGCGATAATCGAGTGCGGGGTTTTTCGGATTGGACCCGGGGCCTCCTGGATTTTCGATATCCTGATACTCGTTCCCTGCGGCGACCGCAAGGACGATTCCGGCGTCGGAGACGGCCTTGTGCGCAAGAGCGTAGGGATCCGTAGCAGTGTCGTCGATGGGTTCCATCCAGCCGCCAAGCGACATATTCGCGACTCGGATATTCAATCCTCTGTTTTTCTGATCCACAACGTAGTTCAGTCCAGCGATGATCTGTGCGCCGCTTCCGGAACCATTTGCCGCCAACACCTTGACTCCGAGGAGGCTGACCGTCCAGTTGACGCCTGCGACGCCCGTTGCATTGTTTCCTACTGCGCCGATGGTCCCCGCGACGTGTGTTCCGTGCCCGTTGTCGTCCATCGGATCGTTGTCGTTGTTGACGGTGTCTTTACCTTTGTTCAAGTCTATGTCGGTTCCCATGTTGGCGGCTAGATCCGGATGGTCGTACTTGATTCCCGTATCTATAACGGCGACGAAGACTGCGGCATCTCCTGTCTCGATATCCCATGCGGCCGGCGCGTTAATTACGGGCATTCCCCAAAGTTCATTGTAACGGGTGTCGTTCGGAGTGGCCGACGCGTGAAAAATATAGTTCGGCCCCGCTCCCAGCACGCCGGGAGTTTTTTTCAGCGCGTCGAGCAGTTCCTTCGTGCTTCTTCCTGTTGCCCTCATATGGACGATGTTCTTTCCGGAGGCTGCGGTAAGAGCGCTGTATGTTCGCAGAGCTTTCGCCCCCACGGAAGAGGCGACAGCTTCCGCCGAGGCTGAAAGACGCGCTTCGATGGACGCTCCGTCCAGAACGGAGATGTTTCCCGGACTTTCGATGACCACGAGCGCCTCACCTTCGATGTATTCCATTCTGGTTCCCGCTTCGGCGAAGCCGACGGCGGCGAAAAGGCAGGTAAGTACAATAAAGCAGACGAGCGTGTTTCTTCCGAGCGTTTTCACAGAGATCACTCCCATATCCTTTAGTGTCGCGAACCTTCGTGACGATCTCTCTTGAAGAGACTCTTTCACAAAGCGTCGCATTGGTTCGTTTGAAAAACGGCGAGATGAAATGTGCGCGTGCTTTCCACTATTGTGTCTTCCACCTCCTGTAGAGAAGAGGGAGTAAAGGAAGAAAAATGAGGAGCATCCAGATGTTCGCCGTTGAACCGACGGAACAACCGGAGGAAGAGGAGCGTATTCCCGTTATGGAGAATGTTTTGAGGCAGACGTTCGTATCCTTGGCCAGCTCCGTCATGTCGGTCCATACGCTTCCGTCGGGGCTGACGAAGCTCTGTCCGGCAAGGGCCGTCGCCTTGTCGCTGTATCCCTGAATCGGTTGTTCGATAGGGACAGGGAAAAGGTATCCGGGAGTGGTTAGCCGTACAATCACGGAGAAGCGTTCTCCGGGAGCGAGCGGTACGAGCGAGGAAAGCGCGAGCGTGTGGTAGCCTGCCGCCGCGAGCGTGCCGACGGTTGCGTTAATGAACGCGCCGCTTCCGGGAGCTCCTTCTTCGACTCCCCGTCGGACTTCGATTCGGTAGGAAGCGTTGGCCTGCGCCGCGTAGAAAGAGACGGCGCGAAGGAATTCCGTTGTTCCTCCTCCCGTGGATTCCGACGCGCCCGGACCAACTGCCGTAAAGATATTGGCGAACGACGCGGTTTCCGATTCAAAACCGTAGCTCCCTGCCCACCCCAGAGGGTCGTACTGATAGATATGCGCGAATTCCGACGTAGGGCCCCCGAGATAGAGCGACGGAGTGCCTATAGTGGGGTCGGCGTAGGAGAGGTAAAAGAATCCGTTGTCTCCCCAGTTTTCTCCCCAGCTGTTCTGCATGATCCATGCGCCGTTGCGCCCCGGATCGGCGGAAAAGTTGCCCGCAGGGTAGTCGTCGTCCCATCCGATGATGTTCACCGCATGTCCTCCGCCGTTCCCGTCCGGGTTGAAAAAGGCAAACGTCCCTGGATTGTAGGCGGCGTTTTTCCACACAACGCGGATGCGTACCGAACCGTGCGTCATAACGGTTTGTTTGATCGTCTCGGAGTCGAACTCGGCTCCGAGGTGATGCACGTGCATCAGTCGCATCGAGGGAGGATCGGAGGGGAGCGGCTTGCTCGACTCGGGCCAGGGGGAGACATTCTGGTACGGACGGTCGCTTTCGTTCACCGCGCCTGTCCATCGGGCAAGGATGGCTGTGGATTTCCAGTTATTGCCCCCCTGATCGAATACAGGATCGAAGCCGAATTCAGGTGCATATCGCGTGAAGGACGGCATGTTCTCGCTTTCGTCGACATACGCAAAGTATGCCAGGTGCCATTCCGAGAAATCAAAATCGCCCCATCCGGCTTTTCTGAGCGTAGATTCCAGCGATGCGAGCGCTCCGAAGGCCCAGCAGGTTCCGTAAGGGGATTGATCTCTAATGGGAAGTAGAACGCCGTGTTCTCTGAGGTCGTACCGGGAGGGGAGCGGTACGGTCGAGCGCGCGTAGATTCCGGCGCCTTGCGGCGCGAGAACATGAGAAAGGTCGAGCGGCGAGGGGCGTTCGCCAAGAAGGCGGTTTCCCTCGACAGAAGTTGAACGAATCTCAGCGCTTTTTCCGTGCCGAAAGTCGCGGAACTCAGGATTCAGGGGAGCGAATTTCCCGGTTGCAGCAAAGAGCGGAGGAGCGAAAACAACAATCGAGAGAGAAAAAACCGCTAGAAAGAGTGCGCGTGAAACGGGCGAGGCGTTCGTCATAGTCATCATCTCCTTAACAATATAAGCGGAACGAAAAGTACAACAGAGGTCCACATGAAAGATGCTGTGACAGCGCACCCGCCTCCTCCGCCGAGGCCAGCCGGTCCTGCTCCTGTAACTGTTACGGAAACAGCATTCGTGACAACTCCCCCGAGGGCGTGCGCTTTGATTGTCGCCTTTCCATCCGAAAGGCTGGTGATTGTTGCGCCTGTATCTGTCTTTTCGACGACGGCAACGGTTGGATTGTCGGAAAACCAGACGAGATCTTTGTTTTCGGCGTGGATGGGAAGAGCTGTCGCCGCTACGGAAATCGAAGCTCGTCCGGAGAGCGTCGCAGAATCGGGGAAAAGTGCGATTTCGGTTACGGGTATCCGTGGATCAGGCGCTTCGAGTGCAGTCGCAGCGTGAAGAAATCCGCCGAAGACGACGCGTCCTTCCCAGTGATAGTTCGGGATCGTATTCCCGACGATTCGCGCTTTGATCTCCGCCGCGCTCTTTCGAGGGTATCTCGCCGCGAGAAGAGCCGCTGTCCCGGCGACGTGCGGCGAGGCCATCGAAGTGCCGCTGTCCGTTTTGTACTCATTTCCCGGAAATGTGCTGAGAACATCGGTACCGGGAGCGGCCAGATGCACGAAGTTCGGGCTGTAGTTCGTGAAGGAGGACGGTGCGCGGTCCCCGGCCATCGAGCCCACGGTGATCATGTGGTCGAACGTGAAACATGCAGGGTACGGCCGCTGTCCCCGAAGATCCACCCAGCGAAGCTGCGACCAGTCGTAGTACTCCTCCGGTGTGTCGATGTTCTGCTTTTCGTTTCCGGCAGCGACTACCAAGATGATGCCGGCGTCGGAAAGAGCCTTGCAGGCAAGGGCGTACGGGTTCTTCTCCTGGTCGAGAATCGGCTTGCGCCACCCGGTGAGCGACATGTTCGCCACCCGGATGTTCATCCCTCGTTCTTTCTGTTCAAGCAGATAGTTCAAGCCCGCGATGATCCATGAATCGTATCCCAGGCCTTCCGCGTCGAGCACCTTCACTCCGAGCAGGCTGACGTGCCAGTTGACGCCGCACACTCCAAGAGCGTTGTTCCCGGTTGCTCCGATGATCCCTGCTACATGCGTACCGTGCCCGTTATCGTCCAAAGGATCGTCGTCGTCGTTGACCGCGTCGAAACCTATATTCCCGTCGAGATCCCTGCCGATATTGGCCGCAAGATCCTCATGATTGTAGTCGATTCCGGAATCGATGACCGCTACATAAATACCTGCGTTTCCCGTCGCTGTTTCCCAAGCCTCCGGAGCGCCGATATAGTTCATCCCCCAGAGTTTGCCGTATTTAGGGTCGTTGGGTGTGCGCGTCGCGCGTGATGCATAATTCGGCCACGCGCCGATCACTTCGGGAAGCGCTTGTAATGCGGCGATCAGTTCTTCAGTGGTTTTGTGCTCCGAACGGATATGCACGATATTCTTCCCGGAATGTGCGGCGATGGCGCCGTATGTCCGTACAGCCCGCGCCCCGACGGAGGCGGCGACGCTGTTGGCGGAGGAGATAACGGACTCCCTGAACGCTCTTGAGTCAGAAGCCGTCGACACGGGGGCTTTAACTAGCGCCAGGGCCTCGCCTTCCGCATATCCATCCAAAAGCGCGCCTTCGGAAATGAACGGCGCGGCCAGAAAAAATACTGCGAAAACAGCTACAATGATTCCTTTTTTCCCCATTGTACCAACCCTCACCTCTTTCACAATCTTCAATTCTCTCAAGGAAAATGCTACGGGTACCGTTCAGATGCACTTATTGCTGATAAAGCTCATCATACTTCATTCCTGGTGTGATGGAAAGAGGACGTGTTCGTTAAAGAAACGAGAGGGGTGAAATACCCCCTCTCGTTTCTTTAACAGCACTTTTTCCTTAACGGTCTTGAGTATGCGAGTATTTCTGTTGGATTACTTTGAACTCCTCTTGAGCAGCATGGTCAGAGGAACCATGAGCAGGAGCACCGCAGGAATCGTTGCTCCTGCTCCCACAGAGCAACCGCCGCCGCCGCTCTCTGGCGTAGGGGTCGGCGTAACTGTGGAGTGGGTGGGCGTAGGAGTAGGCGTAGGTGTAGGTGTTGTCCCCGACGATGTAAAGGCTTTCAGACAGACATTCGTGTTTGCTCTGTATGCAATAGTTATGTCCTCCCATGTGCCGCCGCCGTCGCTGCTGATAAAGCTCTCTCCAGCGTTTGCCCTCGCCTTTTCGCTGTACCCTGCAAGGGGGTCTTCGACAGGAATCGGGAAGTTATAACCGGGAGTCGTCAGGCGTACTATGACAGAAAACAATCCTCCGAGAGGAAGCGTTACGTCGGAGGAGAGGCGTACGGTGTGATACCCTGTTGCGGCCAGAGTGCCTTCGGTAACGTTGGCGAGAGCTCCGGTTGCAGGGGACCCCGCAGTAACTCCTGTTCGGATCTCGATGCGATAGGTGGAATTGGACTGCGCCGCATAGAAAGATACTGCTTTCAACAACTCTGCGGTTGCGGAGGGACCTACAGCCGATGCAGTTGTCCCGGAACCGGTTGCGGTGAAAATGTTGGCGAACCACCCGGTGCTGCTGGCGTTTCCGATAGCATTGGTCCATCCCAGGGGATCGTACTGGTAGATATTGTCGAAATTCGTCGTCGACGCCCCGATGAAAACCGCGGGGTGATTGAGCGTGGGATCCATATAAGAAACCCAGAAGTAGCCGGCGTTTCCCCACGAGGTTCCCCAGCTGTTCTTGACAAGCCAAGCGCCGTTGCTTGCCGGAGTTGTTCCGAAGTTCGCCGCGGAATAGTTATCGTCCCACCCGGCGATTGCGACGATGTGGCCTCCTCCGGTCATCGCAGGGTTGTAGTAAGAGGCAGTCGCTCCGTTATACGCAGCGTCATCCCAGACCATCCGGATAGCGACCGCTCCGTACGACATAAGCGCGTTCTTGATAGTGTCCCTTTCGAAGAAGGTAATAAAAGGAACTGGAAGGTAGTAGACGTTTTCCAGATGGTTCGACACAGGGTCCGAGGTCCGCGGCCTGCTTGATTCCGGCCAGGGGGAGACATTCTGGTAGGGGCGCGAGGTTTCGTTGACTGCTCCTGTCCAGCGGGCAAGGAGCGCCGCTGCCTGCCATGAGTTGCCCCCTTGGTCGAAAATCGGATCCTCGCCGGGATCTACCGGGTTCGTTGTGAAGGCAGGGAGAGAAGCGCTATAGTCCTGGAAAACAAAATACGCGAGATGCCACTCCGAGAAGTCGTGGCTGGTTCCCCACATTTTTTTGAGCGTTGATTCAAGAGAAGCGAAGGCGCCGAAGGACCAGCACGTTCCATACGGATTCTGATCGCGCACTGCGGTCATCAAGTTGTAGTCGCGCAGGTCGTACTGGGTTGGGAAGACAGCCTTCGATGCGGCAAAGACACCTTGGGTCGGTTTTGTGACATGTGAGAGGTCGAGAGGAAATGGGCGATATCCCAAGGGTTTCCCCACGGACGATGTCGCTTTGATGCTCTTGCTCTGCTGTTGCATCGAAAGAAACTCGGGATTCAAGGGCGCCGATGTAAAAGACGCCGCATTCGCCGCGAACGAGATTGAAACAAAAAGCGATACCAAGAGCAACATTGTTGTATACTTGCGCGGTGCGTTCATCGTTTCATCACTTTCCTTTTCTCAAGTAAATTTCCGGAAATAGGAGCACGGACCTTCTTATGATTCCATCTGCTTTTGAAAGACCAATTTCCTGACGATCGGCTTGTTACTGGACGAGAAGAGAGAAAACGTGGTAGCGAGCAGGGGACACTCCTGTTTCCCAAGGTCGGAAATATCCCAAAACGATCACGCTCTGTCCCTTTCCGAAAGTTTGGAACGTCCACCGTTCCCATCCGCCTCTGCCGGTTCTTGGCGGAACGGATGATTGCGGAGATTTCCACTTGTCCTGGTTTGCCGCCTGCCATTCAGTTTTGCCCGGCGTTTCTTCGGTTTTCTCTTCAGTCTCCATCGTATTGCCTCGGAATGCAGCGACAGCAGTGTCTCCCTGCTGCAAAAGGAACCATTCATACCCGGTCGAAGGATTCGAAGGAACGCGGACCGAATGCCGCTGTCCTGCCTGAGTCGCGGCGTACTCCATGCTTAAATAGAGATTCCCCTTCTCGGGGAAGCGGAATCCATCCGCGCGAACAGACCGATGATCGCGCGGGGTGAAGCGAAGCGCAAACGTTGTTCCCGGCTCGAGTCCAGCTATGGAAAATTTGCCTTCGCTGTCGGAAACCGCTTTTCTGTTGGTCTGACCGTCCCATATGTTGATTTCAATTCCGAATACACCCTTTCCCTCGCTTGTCACCATTCCTTCGAGAAGCGGGGAGTCGGATCCCTCCGCAACAGTAGTCGCCGCAACGGGAAACAAGAGTGTGAACAGAAGCAACGTTAAAAGAAGTATTCGCATGTCTCTTCACCACCTTTTCGAGATGTGTTGCCCCGAAACTTTTTTTAAAGTGATTAGAATCTGAAGGCAATCTCAACCAATAGTTTTATATGATAGTGCTCCCCCCTTCCGGACAGCGCCTCCCAAGAGAACGTCTTTTGTTCCAAAGCCACTTTCCTGAATTATGCACATAATACACTATTTTCGATGTGATGAAAAGAAGAAAATCGGGAATGGCCGTCTTGCTGCGCGTGAAAAATAAACGGAGTCCTTTCTGTTTGGGTTGCATGCTTTTTTGCGAAAAATTTTATTCGCGTTCAAACGGTCGGACAAACAGAGGGAAGAAGTCATCGCTTCTCCCCTCTGTTTAGGCATATCTCTTGTTCAAATTATCTTGTGGTGGAGTTACTTAGTTCCTCCTTTTTAAAAGCATGGCCAAAGGAACCATGAGCAGAAGAACAGCAGGAATTGCGACTCCGGCGCCGATCGAGCATCCGCCGCCGCTACCGCCGCTGCCGCCGCTGCCGACAGTGATTGCGCACGTGGCGGTGAAACCGCCGTCGTTAGTTCTCACTGTGACAACAGCCGTACCGGCCGAGTATGCCGTTACCGTTGCCGTGAGCCCGGAGACGGTTCCGTCGACGACAGCCGCGTTGCTCGTGGTCCATGTCACAGTCTTATCCGCGGCATTCGCAGGAATAATCGTCGCGTTCAGAGTAAAACTTTGTCCGACTGCGAGGTTAAGCGTGGTTGGCGCGACGGTGACGCCTGTGACCCGAACATCGGGATCCGGCGTAGGGGTAGGCGTAGGGGCAACTCCTCCGATCGCCGCATTGACGTTCAGGTGTCCGTTACGTGCCACCAGACCGTTCAGATTCGCATTGGGAGAGACGTTGTTCAAAATTCGCGCCTTGATCTGTGCGGCGTTCTCCAGGGGATGTGCCGCCGCTATGAGCGCTACTGCTCCTGCAACGTGAGGCGCCGCCATGGAAGTGCCATCGAAAAGTTGATAATTATTGCCGGGGGTGGTGCTTAGAATACTTGAACCCGGTGCTGCCAGTTGGACGTAGTTGGGGCTGTAGTTGGAGAAATCGGAGCGAGCAAGATTCGATGCTATAGACGCCACGGTGATCGTATTGGCAAACTGGAAGCAAGCGGGATAAGGGAGCTGCCCCCGATAGTCGTAGAGGATGTCGGTTGGGTCGGATCCAGGGCCGCCCGGATTGTCTATGTTCTGGTATTCGTTGCCGGCCGCGATCACGATGATGATTCCAGCATCGGAAAGGGCTTTTATGGCGCTCCCGTACGGGTCGACCGAAGGATTGGCGATCGGCGATCTCCAGCTTCCGAGGGACATGTTCACCGCTTGGATATTCAGCCCTCTTTGCTTCTGTCCTAGCAGATAGTTTAATCCGGCTATAACATGATTATCATACGCTACTCCTCCCGGACTAAAAACCTGCACGCCAATAAGGCCGACCTCCCAGTTGACGCCGGCGACGCCAGTTGCATTGTTGCCTACAGCGCCGATAGTTCCGGCAACGTGGGATCCATGCTCGCCCGTGTCCATCGGGTCATTGTTGCCGTCGACCGTATTCCGTCCGATATTGTTGTCCATGTCTCGTCCGATGTTGCCCGCTAAATCCGGGTGATTGTAGTCGATTCCCGTATCAATGATCCCGACGAAGACCTGTCTGCTGCCGGTCGAGACATCCCATGCGTCCGGGGCATTGATGGTATTCATACCCCAGAGTTCACCGTAACGAGTGTCGTTTGGAGTTCGTAGAGCTTTCGAAGCAAAGTTTGCTGAAGCTCCCAGAACTCCTGGTATCCCATTCAGCGCGGCAAGGAGTTCCTTGGTGCTCTTACCATTTCCCCTCATATAGACGATGTTTTTCCCGGACGCAGCAGCGATTTCGCTATATGTTTGCACTACCTGTGCTCCGATGGTTGAAGCAACTGTTTTTGCAGAGGAGGAGAGAGCTTCTTCGAAAGCTGTTCTGTCTGCTGTAACAACCGTGGCAGGGACTTCCAGAAGGACAAGAACCTCTCCGTCGACGTACTTGCCGAGAATAGGAGCTTCAGAGAATGAGTAGACGCTCCGAAGCGGCGTGTCCGCGATAGCCGCTCCCGCGCTGAGAAGTAGTGTAAAAACGAGCGCTGTAATGAGTACTTTTTTCATTTTTTCTCACCTTCCTTATATGGTATATAGTGTATGACGAAAAACAGGTTCCTATGGTCGCTGAGCGAAAACACGGAGTCTCGCGGTCTTCGTATTGAGTCAGGGTTTTGAAATCGTTACTGCGGGAGACGAGAACATCTTTTGTACCTCGTTTGGCGAAACGGCTTCGATCAAGGGATCTGCGCGCATCTCTTCAAGAAGTTTTTTCCCGAACTCAGGATCCTTGGCGGCCTTTTCGCTTCGTACGAAGAACATCCCTTTACCGCTCGATTCCGATATTGCGCTGTACGTGTTTTCTACGTTTACACCGTAGTTCAGCGATAAATGCTCGGCCTGCATCTCAAGCATCATTGCGACTGCTCCCGTTCTTGTCTGTCCTTGAAGGTGCAGAATGCTCTCGCGAGCTTTGAAGAGAACGAGATACTCACCCGGAATCGCCGTCGCCTTTGAAGGGGCCTCCGGAAGTGTTTTTTCCTCAGTGAGAATTTGCTCCTTCGCTATAGTTGCTGGATCTGTCTGACTACTCATGCCAGCGCTGCAAAAAATCACTAAAACAAGAGCACCCAAGAGAAATACGCGGATACTGATTCTCATAGTTCATCACACTCCTTTGAAGAGAATTTGAACTACCTTCGGCTTGGTGTACATGATAGCATACTCTCTCTATTTTTGCATTTTCGGACAGTTGTTTTGTTAGATGGAACAGACCTACCATCCGCCGCCGCCTCCTCCTCCGCCTCCTCCTCCAGATGACCCGCCCCCGCCGGAGCCCGACGACGAACCAGGGGCGACCGACGCCGAGGCGATGGAGCTGGAAACAGCCGACGTTACCGAGGCGATGCCCGACCCGGTATAGAACGAGGCCAGGTTCGCGCCCGTATACCACGTCGGTTGGTAGTTCTGCTCCTTGAGCTTGTCCTCGAAGCGGTTTGCCCATGTCTCCGCGATGCCGAGCGCGAACGCGTAGGGGAGGAGGGTTTCAAAGACCTCGGGAGTCTCCTCGGGAGGATTGAACATCTCCAGTCGGCGCTTCTCGGCGGTTCCCATGTACATGGCCAGTCCTTCAGCCTCCGCAAGCACTTCATTGCCCTTCGGTGTCCGGATGGTCATCAGCGCATGGAAGACGACGATAAGCGCCGCGTTTGCCAAGGCAACAAGGGGGATGAAGATCATTCCCCGTCCGAAGACGGCGAAGAGCGATACAGCGATAAGCAGCGCGAAGATCGCGGGGAGGAATTTTTTGAAGAACTTCTTGAAGAACCCGCGGTCTTCTTTAAAAGTAAGTACGGAGTGTTTGAGGAGGAATGCGGAGCTAGTGAACGCGCCGGTGACTACCCCGAGGATGGCGGCGATTTCTTCCTGTTGGCCCAGAACGAGCAGTAGACAGCCGAGAATCGGAATCAGGAGTCCCGAGAGCCAGAGCAACGTGTTTTTCGAGAAGAGATCCTTCCCGCTTTTTTTATACTGATCCTTCAAGCGATCACGCGCCCTGCCGAGAATGCTGTGGTTCTCCTGCCGGAGCAGAATCTCCGCCCTTCCGTAGGCGAAAAGCGTGGAAAAAAGCGCCTTTTCCGCTGGGGAAACGGGGGCGGGGCTCTCTGTGCGCTTCAGGGCGTATGTTTTTCCCGCCAGTCGTGCTGCAAGGCTGCCGAAGAAGCCCGTCGCGCCGCTGCGCTTGGCGAGCTGTTCGGTGCTCAACTCCTCGATGACGATGTGTCCTTTGACAGCGAGGTTCAGAATATCGGCTGTGAAGCAGGTGTTGTCCATACCCATCCGGCGAACGTAGCGGAGAAATCCGGGCGTTCTACCGGCCGAAGCAGAGAAGAGCGGAATGATCGTCGGCATGGGCGGGTCCTTCCCCCAGCGGAGCCAGAGGAGAGCGTAGACGAGGCCTAGGAGAATCGGCAACGCGACGATGAAATGGAACGCGTATTTTTCAAAAAAACGGATGTAGAACGGAATCTTCGGGGGCGTCACGATACCTTTGGGCCAGGTATAGACGACAGTGAGCCCCTCTTTCGGGCCAAGGGGAGCCGTTGTTTCAACGCTGTTATCGGGGAGAACCCGAGCGTCTTGTCCTCGCGCCCCTTGCCACCCCGTGTAGAACTCCACCGAGTTGAACGGCGTATCGCCGGGGATGGAGAGGGTGAAGCGCGCTTCGTCGATGGCAAAATTCCAACCGTTGCCTGTGACGTTCCAGTAGAGTTCGTCATGTCCCTCGAAAAAGCCGATCTGGTGTGTTGTCACGTAAGTCAGCGTATAGGTCCGCTTGCCGAGAGGAGCGAATTCGTCGGGATCACCGATATATACGCGGACTCCGTTGGATATCGATTCCGTTTTGAACGGCACTTCCCGGCCGTCGAGGAGTGTTTCCCGGACATCGAAACCTACCCGCACCGTGCGCCCCGAAGGGGCTGTATATGTGGTCGGGAAATCACGGTAGATGCCCCGTCGTATCTGCCGGCCCTCGACGTTCACAGTAATATCCTCGCGGACTTCGAGCGAGGAGTCCGCGAGGAGCGTTGCCCTTGAGGAGAAAAGATGGATCTTCTCCTGCGCTCCGGCTGAGAGCGGCAGGAGAAGAAATGTCAGGAGCGCGAGTACTCCCGCGAGGCGTTTCATGATCGCAGGCCTTCCGTCTATTGGAACGACACTTTGGGCGCCGAACGCTCTTCCTCAACGGCCTCGAAGTAGTCCGCCTTCCGATAACCGAACATATTGGCTACGATGACTGAGGGAAACGTCGCGATCGCTATATTGTAATCTCGGGCCGCGCCGTTGTAGTAGCGGCGCGACATCTGAATATCGTTCTCCAGGGAGGAAAGCTGCTCCTGCAGTTGAAGAAAGTTCGTATTGGCTTTCAGCTCGGGGTACCCCTCCGCTACGGCGAAGAGGGACTTCAGCGCGCCGGAAAGCATGTTCTCGGATTCCGCCCGTTCGGCGACCGACTTCGATTGCCCGATGGCGGAGCGGGCTTCCGTAACCTTCAGAAAAACCTCTTTCTCGTGCCCTGCATACCCCTTGACAGTTTCTATAAGGTTGGGGACGAGGTCGAAGCGTCTTTTGAGCTGAACGTCGATGCCGCTCCACGCTTCATTTTTCAGGTTCACCTTTTTGATGAGACCGTTGTAGATGCCTATTCCCCAAAGCAGAACGAGCGCCGCAATTCCGAGTATCACATACAGTGCTATCATTTTCTTTCCCTCCTTGGCGTAATAAATGGATTTCTCGCCATCATTCTACCATTCCCGGAAGGAAGAGCACAGGAAAATATACGTACCGGCCGCGCTACAAAAAACGCCTGATCTCTTCGAGACTCTTTCGTCGTTTCGGGGGAAGGAACTCCTCGTCCTCGGGGTATCCCATGGACATCATCAGGTCGATCTTTGCCGAAGACGAAAGACCGAGCGCTTTCTTCACGGCCTTTTCGTTCAACCAGCCGAACATGCATGTCCCGAGTCCGAGTTCCGCCGCCTGTAAAGAGATGTGTTCGCAGGCGATCGCCACGTCCATCAGGCTGAACTGCACGCCTCTGAACATGCCGCCGAGAGCCGCGCTGTACCGCGAGCGTTCGGTGACCACGACAATAAGCGCCGGCGCCGCCGCGGCGAACGAGTTCATGGAGTAGACGCCGCTGAACGCCGCCCGCGCGAGCGGCTTCACCTTTTCGGGCGTTGCGGCGACAAGGAAGGTCCATGGCTGCGAGTTGCACGCCGACGGAGCGAGGCGGGCCGCTTCGAGACACTTTTCGATCACCGGTACGGCGACGGGGAACGGGCTGTACTTTCTCAGGCTGTAGCGTTTTCGGACAAGATCGACGAAGTCCACTGGCGCCCCCTCCTTTGGATTCGGAATAGATGGTTATATCGTAGGAGCATTGTACACCAGGTATACCGCTGAGGCGAGGAGGAGGAGGCCGCTGATTCTGCCCAGCCAGACGGTTCCCTTTCCTCCCTTCGAGACGAATCTGGAGAAAAGGTCGGTGGCGCTTCCGGCCGCGACTATCACCGCGCTGTGCCCCGCGCCGTACGCCGCCACCAGAAGCAGCGCGCGTATGATATCCATGGATGCGGTTTTCATCGCAAGCAGAATGACGGGGGCGGAGTATGCAAAGCTGCACGGCCCCAGCGCAAGCCCCGAGAGCGTGCCGAGCGCGAGCGCTCCCTTCAACCCCGTATGCTTCGTCGTCGGGCCGGACGATCCGCGAAACCACGGAATAGAGATCAGGCCGAGCAAATGCAATCCGAACAGAACAAAAACCCCGGCGACAATGTAGTTCGTGTATTGATCAATACCGCCGAGGAAGAGGCCTGCCGAGGCAAGCAGGCCTCCGAGGAACGCAAGGTTGACGAAAACGCCCAGCGAGAAGACGAGCGATATCCTGAACGCCGTCTTAAAGTCGGGGGCGTCGGTGTTCCCTACGTACCCGACGACGAGCGGTATGGTGGCGATGCTGCACGGACTGAGAATCATACCAAGAATTCCCCATGCAAACACCGCCGCGTACGCCCAGAGACTCGTTCCGTGAAATATCGAGTAGAGAGAGGAATAGATGTCGCCCATCGGTGACGCTACTCCTCTCCGCCCATATCGTAACCGCGATCCCGCCACTCTTTCTCGAGAGCTTCAAGCGGCATGTAACCAACTCTTTTTTCAAGCATGGTTCCTTGTTCGTCGAGGAAGACAAGAGTAGGTACGTACCGAACCTGATAGAGCCTGGCCACATCCGGGTACTCCCGCACATTCACTATCTGGACATCGATCATATCACCGTGCTTCTCCTGGAATTGGGCCAAAACTTTGGCCATCTCAGCGCAGGCAGGTCAGCCCGGAGACATAAGCTCCACAAGCGTGGGCTTTTTCGGCGCTTCTTCCGCGTTCGAGACGGACGGAAGCAGGAAGAATACGACGACTATTGCAGTAAGAAACAGAAACATCCTTGAAAGACTCATCTCTAATCCCTCCCAGGTGTATTTTGGCTTGCTAAAACATACTGTTATTGTAGTATTTAAAGCGGCTGGAAGTCAAGTGGGTTTCCAAATCCCATCCCCATTTTCCCGGTTTTTCGGTAGAATGACTGAGAAGGGGTGTGGAACTATGGAAAAGCACGAAATGACTGCGCTCGCAGAAGCGATGGAGGAAGAGCTGATAAGGCTTCGTCGCCGTTTGCATGCGTGTCCGGAGCTTGATTTTGTACTGGACGGTACGGTTGCGGTCGTGGAAGAACGACTTGCCGCTCTGGGGATTCCCTGGAGGCGCGTTGCTGGAACCGGCGTCGCGGCGTTGATGAAAGGCAAGCCGGGCGCCGGCTCCGTGCTGTTGCGCGCGGATATGGATGCGTTGTCTCTGCGTGAGGAAGTGGAGACGCCGTGGCGTTCGAAAAACGAGGGTGTCATGCATGCGTGCGGACACGACGTGCATATGGCGAGCCTTTTGGGCGCTGCTGCGCTGCTGCAAAAGACGGGAAAACAGCTCCCTTGCGATGTGCTGCTGGTCTTCCAACCTGCCGAAGAGACTTCCGGAGGCGCGCTGCCGATGCTTTCAGACGGTCTGCTTGATGGAACGGACGTCAGGGCGGCGTTTGCGCTGCACTGCGACCCGTCGCTTCCCGCGGGGAAGGTCGGCGTACACGGAGGCGTTTGCAGAGCCGCTTCCGACATGTTCGACTGCGTGGTGCGGGGCAGGGGAACGCACGGCGCGGAACCTCACCGTGGCGACGACGTTATCGCGATCGCATGCAGGGCGATTGACGCGCTGCATCAGCTCGTCGGCAGAGTCGTCGACCCCGCCGAGCCCGCTGTGATCTCCATCGGTTCGTTTCATTCCGGGACGGCGCGGAACATCCTTCCCGAGCGCGCCGAGTTCTCGGGTATCCTCCGGACGCTCGATCCCGAAACGCGGGTGAGTTTGCGGGCGAAGATCCGCAGAACGGTGATGAATATTCCGGATGTCCTGGGGGCGGTAGGGGAGGTGCGCTTTACCGAAGGATATCCGGCGCTCAGAAACGATCCTGAGATGGCCGGCGTGGTGAGTCGGGCGGTTTCCGACCTCCTGGGTCCGGATGCTCTTGTTCGTCTGACCAAACCGAGCATGGGAGTGGACGATTTCTCCTACTTCGCCGAGCGACTGCCCGGATGCTATTTTATGTTGGGTACGGGGCATGGCGATGGACGCGAAGAAGCGCCGCTGCACAGTCCCCGTTTCGACCCCGACGAACGGGTGATCGCTCTCGGGGCAGCCCTCCTCGCCGAGTGCGCGCTCCGCGTCGGGAAAGGTCACCAGAAGTAATCGAAGAGCTGCCCCATCGGGAAGCCGGAGATCACAGAGCGGCCGAAACGGGAGTAGATGTTCCGCTTCCCCTCCGCGAGGGCCTGCGGGGCCACGCCCAGACGGATCGAGAGCGAGGCCTCCATGTAGGCGGAGAGCTTGTCGCACGCCTCGATGACGCGTCCGTCGATCGGGTCGAGGCTGTCGTGGTTTTGCTCCTCACCGAGGTCGTGTTGGAGAATCACCGGCGACGGCGAGCCCTGCGGGCGTATTTTCCCGGCGAACTCGTTTTCGGTGAAGTAACGGATCTCGTCGCGCCACGCTTCGGGGAGGAGCGGAAGAATCCGCTCCTCCATAGCCTGTTTCTCCAGCTGCTTGATCAGCTCGTCGAGCCCGGCCACGGAATTCTTCACCGGGGAGATGATGTCGCGGGTGAGCACCTCCGGAAGGTCGTGGAGAAGGCCGCCGAAGAAGTTGTTGTAACTCCTTCGGCGGCATGCGCCGATCTCCATGGAGATAAAATAGGAGAGGATCGCGACGAAGAGAAGGTGCCCGAGGACAGATGTCTGCGGAATCCTCGGAGTTTGCGCCCATCGCTTCTGAAAACCCAGCTGCCCCACCAGCGAGAGAAAACCCCAGAGTCCCATGTCGCGGTCGGGCAGGTCGCGCGCGGCAAGGGATCTCGTCCACAGCGCGGAGGTCGCGGTGTTCGTTGATCTGCCTGGAGATTTCCCCCCTCGTTTGTTCTATGCCGAACATCGATTTCGTGTTGCTCCAGTGGTAGACGAAGTCGAATTCCCACTTTGTCGCCAGATAGTGGGCGGCGCGCAGGCTCTTTCGTTCAAGCGATCCGTCCTCTTCTGCGAGAAGGAACTCTCTGAATCGCGCCGCGAAGGAGGGCGAGAGGCGGTCGAGGTCGAACGCGAGGGCGTCCGCGACCCACGAGTTCAGTTTTTTTCGCTGCTCCTCGTTCTGCATCAGCTTATGGAAAACGGGCGGCTTGATGTCGGTGAGCACCACCCGATGGAGGAATTCGAAGATGCCTCCCTCGATGAGGGCCGTCCAGTCGACAGCGACGCCGCGCGTCTCCGATTCGTACCGGGCGATGACCCACGCCATGATCATCTTGTGCGCCTGTTTGCCGAGTTCCGTGAAGACGGCCGGACGCGGATGATCGTTCCAGCGTTCCATGCTGGCGGCGGAGAAGACGAGTTCGATGAGCGAGCGTGTGATCATGAAGAGCCCTCCCTTGCAAAAAATTTCGCATTTACGGCCGCGGCGTTCAGAGGAGAAGAAAAGCGCGGACGACGAATAAAGTGATTATACAACCTTTCGCCAAAATTGCTCCCGATGAGCGAGTGCAATTATGTATGCATAATACTTCTTGACAATACGTTAGTCTGTGCCTGATAATTTCAAAGCACGCGAGATGAGGTGTCCGTCTTTTTCCGAACGAAAGTGGGCGGTCCGCTTTTCTTGATGTGCAAAAATATTTTCAGAAGGAGATGACAGTATGAAAGGAAAGTTCAGTTCCAAGGTTGCGGTTCTTGCCGTAGCCGCGATGGCTCTTGTGGCCATGTTCACTGGTTCCGGCGCTGGCGAAGGACACTCTTGTAGTCGCCAATATTTACGATGCGCGCTCTCTTGACCCGATCGTGCAGAACGAGGTGGCTGCCAGCAACGCGATATGCCACATCAACGAGACGCTCATCGACCTCACCGATGAGGGCATCCCCCATCCCCCTGCTTGCGGAGACCTTCGAGCAGCTTGATTCCACGACTTACAAGTTCAACCTTCGTAAAGGCGTGAAGTTCCACAACGGCGATCCCTTTACCGCTGCGGACGTTCTTTACACCATCGAACGTGCGAAGAGCCCTCTCGGATCGGCTATCAAGCAGTACCCCGAAGTCATCGAGAGCGTAGAAGCTCCCGACGACTATACCGTCATCATCAAGATCAAGTATCCGTTCACACCGTTCTGGGGAACAGTAGCTCATACCTCGCTCGCTATCGTGAATAAGCGTGCCGTCGAGGAGAAGGGGCGACATGTACCCGCTTGAGCCGGTCGGCACGGGCCCCTTCCAGTTCAAGGAGTGGGTGAAGAACGACCGTCTGACTCTCGAGCGTTTCGAGGACTACTGGGGAAAGAAGCCCGAATACAAGACCTTGGTGATCCGCTCCATCCCGGAGAGCGTCAACCGGACCATCGAGCTTGAAAACCGGAGCGATCGACATCGCCTTCAGAATCCCGGTTTCCGATGTATCCCGCGTGAAGGAGAACAAAGGACCTCGACGTGATCGGCGGTTTCGAGCACTCCGTGACATATATGGGCTTCAACTGCGAGAAAGAGCCCTGGAGCAACCCGAAAGTTCGCGAGGCGATCGCGCTTGCGCTTGACATTAACGGCGCACGGCATGCGGTTTTCAGAGGGACTAGCAAGACCCCCCGTTTCCCATCGTGCCTCCGACCATCAAGTACACCGACAAGGAACTTCCCGCGCCGAAGCGCGATCTTGAGAAGGCGAAGCAGCTTCTCAAGGAGGCGGCGTGAAGCTTCCTTTGAAGGCCGAAATTTGGTCGAACTCCTACAAACCTCGCGTGGACCTTGCACAGATCTTCCAGGCGCAGCTGAAGGAAGTCGGTATCGAAGTCGAAGCCAAAGTTCTCGAGTGGGGCGCATATCTCGACGGTCTGAAGCGCGGCGAACATGATATGTATATCGTCGGATGGGTTATCTCCAGCGTGGACCCGGACGGTATCTTCTCCGGCATAGTGCATACCGACGGCGGTTCGAACTATTCCAGATTCTATAATAAAGAAGTCGACGAGCTCATCGACAAAGGGAAGACCATGCAGGACGGCCCTGAAAGAGAGGCCGTGTACAAGAAACTGCAGAAGCTCATCGCAGATCAGCGTCCAATGATTTTCCTCTACAACGAAGAGAACTTCTTCGGCGTGAACAAGAACGTTCAGAACTTCCACCCAAGCCCCAGAGGCTACCACAATGTCACCGGAGTCACTTTCAAGAAGTAAGAAGAGAGAATAACCGACTCTACAGGCAAAGCAGGAGCGGAACGCTCCTGCTTTGCCTTGCGTCCCGCAGGCTGCGGAGATGTCCAGGAGGGATAGTCCATTGCTGAAGTATATTGTGAAACGAGTTTTTTCGCTGATCCCGGTGATGCTCGGTGTGGCCTTCATCGTTTTCACGCTGCTCTATCTGACGCCGGGCGACCCGGCGCGCATAGTCCTTGGAGAACAGGGCTACCGAAGATGCACTCGCAGAGTTTCGAGAGAAGGAGGGACTGAACGACCCCTTCCTCGTCCAGTTCGGCAACTACGTCTGGAAGGCCGTTACCCAGGGCGATATAGGCCGCTCCTACATGACGCGCCGTTCCGTGGCCACGAGATTATGAGCGCGTTCCCTTCGACTTTGAAACTCGCGCTGAGCTGCGTCATCGCCGCCGTACTGCTGGGCATTCCGATAGGTATCCTTTCGGCTATTCGCCAGAACACGCTCTTCGATAATGTCACGCGCTTCCTCGCGATCGTCGGGCTCTCCATGCCTGTCTTCTGGCAGGGAGTGCTCCTGATTCTGCTCTTCTCCGTCAAGCTGCGGTGGTTTCCCGCCTCCGGCTTCGATACGTGGGCGACGCTTGTGCTCCCAACCCTTACGCTTGCCTGTAACCCTCTTGCGGTCATCACCAGAATGACTCGTTCGAGCATGCTTGAAGTGGTCCGCCAGGACTACATCCGCACTGCACGGGCAAAGGGGCAGACGGAACAGATCGTCATCTGGCGGCACGCCCTCGGTAATGCGCTCATCCCCATCGTCACTGTCATCGGCCTCCAGTTCGGTTCCCTGCTCGCAGGCGCGGTTGCTCACCGAATCCATCTTCTCCATCCCCGGCGTTGGACGGCTCATGGTGGATGCCATCAAGATGCGGGACTACCCGGTCGTTCAGGGAGGCGTCCTGTTCATCGCCGTCGCGTTCAGCTTCGTGAATCTCATGGTCGACCTCCTCTACGCTTGGATCGACCCGAGAATCAGAGCGCAGTACAGGTAGGGGAGGAAAGAAAATGAGTGGAAATACTGCACCTCGAATGAAGAGCGAGGCGGGGACTTCTGGACATCTGGAGACGCCTTCGAAAAAACCCGTTGGCAATGTTCGGCCTTTTCATCGTTGTCCTTCTTATCTTTTTCGCTATTACGGCCGACGTCATCGCGCCGTATACGTATTATGAACAGGATCTGATAGCTTCCTTCCAGCCTCCGTCAAAAGATCACCTCTTCGGTACGGATGAATTCGGGCGCGATATTCTCAGCCGTATCATCCATGGCTCCCGTATCTCGCTCCAGGTTGGGTTAATCGCGGTCGGCATCTCGGTTATTTTCGGCGGATTCTTCGGAGCCGTTGCGGGGTATTACGGAGGCCGCATCGACAATATCATCATGCGGGGTATGGACATCCTTCTTTCCATACCGTCCATCCTCCTTGCCATCGCTATCGCCGCGTCGCTCGGGCCCGGTCTGTACAACATGATGGTCGCCGTCGGCATATCGACCACACCGCAGTATGCGCGCATCATCCGAGGCTCGGTACTTTCTCTGCGCGGTCAGGAGTTCGTTGAAGCAGCCAAGGCCGTTGGTTCTTCCGACACCCGGATCATCATGAAGCATATCCTTCCCAACTGTCTCGCGCCTATCATCGTGCAGTCGACGCTCGGCGTGGCCAGCGCTATTCTGACCGCGGCAGGCCTCTCCTTCATCGGCCTGGGTATTCAGCCGCCCACGCCGGAGTGGGGCGCCATGCTCTCCGGGGGACGCGAGTACATCCGCGACTATGCGTATATGACGATCTTCCCCGGCCTCGCCATCATGATTACCATCTTGGCGCTCAACTTTCTCGGCGACGGTCTGCGAGACGTGCTCGACCCGAAGCTGAAGCGATAGAAGGCGGAGGCGACGACTATGGAAAATAAAAAATTACTCCTGGATATACAGGATCTGAGCATTCAGTACGAAACGGAAGGCGGCATCGTGCACGCCGTCGAACATCTGAACCTTACGTTGGAACACGGCGAAAACCTGGGGTTCGTCGGCGAAACGGGCGCCGGAAAGACGACCACGGCGCTCGGTATCATGGGACTGATTCCCAATCCTCCCGGCAGAATCGCCGGTGGGAAGGTCTTCTTCGAGGGAGAAGACCTGTTGAAGAAGACCGAGCGCCAGATGCGCGATATCCGGGGAGGCAAGATCGCGATGATCTTCCAGGACCCCATGACCTCGCTGAACCCGGTCATGACCGTGGATAAGCAGATCGCCGAGATGGTGCTCCTTCACAACGACGTCGGCGAGCAGCAGGCGCTTGAACGGGCTGTGGAGATGCTTGAAATGGTCGGCATCAAAAAGGAACGGGCGCACGACTTCCCGCACCAGTTCAGCGGCGGTATGAAGCAGCGGGTAGTGATTGCCATCGCTCTGGCGTGCAACCCGATTCTTCTCATCGCCGACGAACCTACGACGGCGCTCGACGTGACCATTCAGGCACAGGTGCTCGAACTGATGCACGAGCTCCGACGCAAGATCAACACGTCGCTGGTTATGATCACCCACGACCTGGGGATCGTCGCCGAGATGTGCGACAAGGTGGCGATCATGTATGCGGGGAGAGTGGTGGAGTACGCAACCACGGAGGCGCTGTACAACCGTCCGGCCCACCCGTACACCGAAGGCCTGTTCAACTCCATTCCGGATATCGACCGCGACGAGGATGAGCTGAAGGTAATCCAGGGGCTGCTGCCCGATCCGACGAATCTGCCGAGCGGCTGTTCGTTCCATCCTCGTTGTCCGTACGCGATAGACTCCTGTTCGACGGATATGCCGCCGATGGTGGAAATAGAAGCGGGGCACTTCGTGGCGTGTCCGGTGCGCTTTGAACACTGGAAAAACACCGCCGACGGGAACGGGGGAGTGAAACGATGAATCCGAACGCGAAGGCTATCGTCGAAGTCAACAACTTGAAGAAATACTTCCACACCAAGAAGGGGATGCTCCACGCCGTGGACGATGTTTCTTTCAGCATCAACAAGGGAGAGACGCTCGGCCTTGTCGGCGAATCAGGCTGCGGCAAGTCCACGCTTGGGCGAGTAATGATCCGCCTTCTGGAGGCGACGAGCGGCGAGGTGAAGTTTTGGGGAAATGACATTCTCAAGTATTCTTCTTCGAAGATGAAGGAGATGCGCAAGCATGTACAAATCGTCTTCCAGGATCCCTATTCGAGCCTGAATCCGCGGCTCGCGGTCTCGGAACTTATAGCTGAACCGCTGCTGGTGAACAAAGTTTACCGGTCCACATCCGAGCGGAGCAAGAAAATTCTGGAATTGATGGATACTGTCGGACTGGCACGGCGTCTTGTCAATTCCTATCCACACGAACTCGACGGGGGGCGCCGCCAGCGTATCGGTATCGCCCGTTCGCTTGCGCTTTCACCCGAGTTCATCGTCCTCGACGAACCGGTGTCGGCCTTGACGTTTGCATTCAGGCACAGGTGCTCAACCTGCTGAACAGTCTGCAGAAGCAGTTCGGCTACACGTACGTCTTCATTTCGCACAACTTGAGCGTGGTGAAGCACGTTTCGGACAGGATTGCGGTGATGTATCTCGGCAAGATCGTCGAAATGTCGGACTATCAGAGCCTCTTCAAGGAGCCTCTGCACCCGTACACGCAGGCGCTTCTTTCGGCCATCCCGATCGCGCGAGTTGGTCAAAAACGCGACAGGCTTATTCTTGAAGGAGACGTTCCAGCCCTATCGAACCGCCGGAAGGCTGCCGTTTCCAGGGTCGCTGCTTCTACCGCCAGGATATGTGCAGGGAGAAGACGCCCGAACTCAGAGAGATCGAGCCGGGTCGTTCCGTGGCGTGCCACTTCGCTCGACAGCTCGTAAGGGCAAATGGCAGATAAGAGAAAGGACGCTCTCACTCTATGAAGATAGATATGCAGTATGTACTCAAGCTGACGGAGGAACTCATAGGTATTCCGTCGGTCGCGGGCGACTGCCGCGAGATTCTGGCGCGGGTCGAGCAGGAATGCGTTTCACTCGGACTCTCAGTCGAACGATCGCGAAAGGGCGATCTTCTGGCGGTGTTGAAGGGCGAGCGGGACGAAGGCAAGAGAATGGTTTCCGCGCATGTGGACACTCTCGGAGCCATCGTCAGGGAGATCAAGCCGAACGGTCGTCTGCGTCTTCTGCAGATAGGAGGATTCGCATGGACCTCCTTCGAGGCGGAAAATCTGATCGTGCGTACCTCTTCCGGCCGGGAGATCCGCGGATCGCTTCTCCCCGAGAAGGCCTCGGTGCATGCCTTTTCCGATGAGGTGCGGACGACGCTCCGGACCGACGAGAACGTCGAGGCGCGCCTGGACGAGAACGTTTCCTCCGCGGAGGAAACGCGCGCGCTTGGCGTGGAAGTCGGTGACTTCGTCTTCTTCGATCCTCGATACGAAGTCACACGATCAGGGTTCGTCAAATCGCGCTTTCTCGACGACAAACTCTGTGTGGCGTGCATCTTCGGCGCCGTCAAGGCGCTTGTGGAGTCGAAACGCCTTCCTGCGCGGACGACCGTCCTGTACATTTCGCAGTACGAGGAGGTCGGGCACGGCATTTCCGCCATGCCAAAAGATGTAGAGGAGCATCTGGCCGTAGACGTCGGCATCGTCGCGCCTCCCGCGAACTCGAGAGAGGACGCCGTGACCGTCGTCGCGAGGGACAGCCGGACTCCGTACGGCTTCGAGTTCCGGAAATTCCTTAGCGACCTCGCCGCGGAGCGTTCCATTCCTTTCCGCGTGGAGACGCATTTCCGGTACGGATCCGACGCGAGCGTCGCCGCCCTTGCGGGATTCGACGCCGATTTTGCCTGCTTCGGTCCCGGAGTGGACGCGTCGCATTCGTACGAAAGAACAACCATCAAAGCCGTGGAGGCGTGTTGCGACCTGCTTGCAGCCTACCTCGTCACGGAACGCAAAGGAGCTTAGATCTATGCCTTCAGTACTTGACCGTTTTTTGAAGTATATCCAAATTCCCAGCCAAGCGAAGCATGACGCCGGAAAAGTCCCGAGTACGCCGGGGCAGATGACGCTCGCCAGCGAGCTCGGCGACGAACTGAAAGCTCTTGGGCTCGCCGACGTCGTCGTGGACGGGCACGCGTATGTGACCGCGACCCTTCCCGGAAACACAAAGGGAGCCCCGGTCATTGCGTTCATGGCGCACCTTGATACGGCCCTCGAAGTGACCGACGATACCGTACGTCCTCGACTCGTCGAGAACTACGACGGCGGCGAGATCGTCCTGAACGAAGCCGAGGGCGTTACCCTGTCCCCGTCGACATTCCCCGAAATGCTGCTCTACAAGGGGGAAACGCTCGTCGTCACCGACGGGACGACGCTGCTCGGCGCCGACGACAAGGCGGGCATCGCGGAGATCATGGCGGCGCTCGAATACTTGATTGCTCACCCGGAACTTCCCAGGGGCGACGTCAAGGTTGCCTTTGCTCCCGACGAAGAGATCGGACACGGCGCGAGCCTGCTTGATCTGAAGACCTTTGGTGCGGATTTCGCCTACACTGTCGACGGCGGTGCGGTCGGCGAGATTAGCTACGAGACGTTCAACGCGGCCAAGGCGAAGATCGTCATCCACGGGCGGAGCGTCCATCCGGGCAAGTCGAAGAACAAGATGGTGAACTCCATTCTCCTCGGCATGGAGCTGGCGGCCATGTTCCCCGCCAATGAAACGCCCGGGCACACGGAGGAATACGAGGGGTTCTTCCACCTTCTGGGCTTCACCGGCAACGTCGAGACGACAGAACTGAATTACATCATCCGCGATCACTCCGCAGAGAAGTTCGCGGAGCGCAAAAAGGCCGTCGAAGCGGCCGTGACCGTGATCAACGAGAAGTACGGCGAGGGCAGGGCGGAGTTGACGATGACCGATCAGTACTACAACATGCTCGACAAGATCAAGCCGCAAATGCATATCGTCGAGACGGCGATGGAGGCGATGCGGCTCTGTGGAATCGAGCCGAAGATCATCCCGGTCCGCGGCGGCACGGACGGTTCGCAGCTCTCCTACCGGGGGCTGTTGACGCCCAATATTTTCACCGGGGGGCACAACGCCCACGGGAAGCACGAGTTCATCTCCGTCGCGTCCATGGAGAAGGCCGTTTCAGTCGTCTTGAAGATCGTCGAACTCTACGCGAAAAAATCTGTTCATTAACAGCGGACTTGACAATGCAGGCAGGGAGGACGCTGAATGCGCTCCTCCCTGCTTTTGTTGCCTACCGTCCGCTTCGCGTACCTCCCGCAGCCGGGGCCGGGCGACGGTTTTCGCGCAATGGCGCTTGATGCTACTTCGACTGCCTGACAACCATTGCCGCGAAAAATCCTGCTCCGAGCCCGTTGTCGATGTTCATCACCGCCACCCCCGAGGCGCACGAGTTGAGCATGGTAAGCAGCGGTGCGATACCGCCGAGGTTGGCTCCGTACCCGGTGCTCGTTGGTACGGCGACGACCGGGCAGGCGACGAGCCCTCCCACTACGCTGGCGAGCGCCCCCTCCATTCCGGCGACCGCCACGATCGCCTTGGAGTTTTGCAGTACGTCCACGTGCGCCAAGAGCCTGTGAAGTCCCGCGACGCCGACGTCGTAGAGCCGTTCCACGGAGCACCCCATGTATTCCGCCGTCACGGCGGCCTCGCTCCGGCCACGGGGATATCGCTGCTTCCCGCGGTGATTACGGTGAGGCCGCGGCACAGGGGAAATTCTTTTTTCCGAACGGCGATGATGCGCGCCTTTTCATGGAAAACCGCGTCCGGTATCGCCGCCTGTACCAGCTCGAATTGATGCGTTGTCGCGCGGGAGAAAAGAATGTTGGTCTGCGTGTCGATGAAGGCGTTCGCGATCGATTCAATCTGCGAATCGCTCTTTCCGGGGCAATAGACGATCTCCGCGAAGCCCTTGCGGAGCTGCCGGTGCGTATCGAATTTGACCTCGCCAAGGTCGCGGTAGGGCAGCGCCTTCATCTGGCGGACAAAATCCGACTCGTCGAGCGTTCCTTCCTTGACCTGGCGAAGAAGCGAGAGAACTTGCTGTTCATCCATAGTTCACTATCATTCCCTTCAAAGAACGTCCCGGTTTACTGGATTTTCTTTAAGCTCTCCTTTACGGGACTGCCGGTATGGTAGCATAATATCATTCGGAGAGATACAGCGATATGTTCCTGAGGGACAACTCCGAACGAAGGCGGTGGGTGCGATGGCGATGATTCAAGTGGTCCGGTTCGACCCGGAACTCGACCCGGGGAGGGTTTTGGCGTGGCGCTACCGGAATCCGGAGGATCCGGCGAGGAGCGATGAACTGGGGACGTGGGCGCAGCTTGTGGTGGAGGAGTCGCAGGAGGCGATCCTCTTCCGGAACGGGCAGGCGCTCGATCTTTTCGGTCCCGGAAGGCATACATTGAAGACGGCGAACATGCCCTTGCTCTCGAAGGTGGTTAATCTGCCCTTCGGCGGAGAGTCGCCGTTCAAGGCGTGGGTCTGGTTCGTGAACAAGGTGCATTCGCTGGACGTGAAGTGGGGTACCCCTTCTCCCGTGCAGCCTTCAGGATCCCAAATACGGCGTTCTGCTCCCGGTAAGGTCGTATGGACAGTTCGGCGTCCGCATCGATGACTCGCGCAAGTTCCTCGTGAAGCTGGTGGGGGCGCTCGATCAGTTCGACAAGGATGCGTTGGTCCGGCACTTCCGGGGGGTTGCTGCTCACGCGGATACAGGATCTTATCTCGACGTACCTCGTCCATCGGGGCATCTCCGTTGTTGAGGTGAACGCCTGGTTGGACGAGATCTCCGAGGAAATTCGCGGGAAGGTCGCGGGGATGTTCGGGGATTACGGTATAGAAGTGCTCAACTTCTTCGTGAATTCGATCAATGTCCCTGAGGACGACCCTGCTGTGGCGGAGCTGAAACAGACGCTCTCCGAACGGGCAAAAATGGAGGTTCTGGGGTACAATTACCAGCAGATGCGCTCATTCGATACCCTTGAAAAAGCTGCGTCGAACGAGGGGGGCGGCAATCTGATGAACGCCGGTCTGGGACTTGGAGTGGGGATGGGGGTCGGCGGCGCGTTCGGCAAAATCGCCGGTGAAATGGGGAGCGATTTGACCACCGGCGGAGGGGAATCGGTTCCGTCGGTCCGATGCGCAAAGTGCGGCGCAATTGTGGGCCGAGGAGCGAAGTTCTGCTCGGAGTGCGGCGCTCCTCTTCCCGGAAGAGTCTGCCCGTCATGCGGCAAACCGCTTCCGGAAGGGGCGAAGTTTTGTGCGGAATGCGGCGCTTCACTGGTTCCGCGATGCCCTTCCTGCGGGAAGGAGGCGGCACCCGGCGCCAGATTCTGCGCCGAGTGCGGTTCCGCCATCGGCCGGAAAGAAGAGTAACAGGTATTCGGCATTTCAAGAAGGGAGTTTACCACTATGTTCATTACACCAGAGAGGACGTTCAGTAAAAGTTTTATTTTGCTTGTCGTAATGTCGGTGATCCTCGCGGGGCTCTCGGCGGTTATTTTTCTGCTTGTACCTCCAGGAGCGCGAACGGAAGGTTTTTGGATTTCCTTCTGGGCGATCCTCTTTTCGGTTGTCCTCTCGTTCTCCTACATGATCTTCCACGTCGTTGCGGGAAAAGACGATTTCGCGCCGGTTCCGCTCCTCCTGGGGCTTTCCACGACTATCGCCTGCTACTGCGTTTTCGTTCTGGGGAACGTGCTTGTTTCGCACTTCTGGCTTCGTCTGCCCTGGAACGCCTATATCGCCACGCACATCGTCGGTTTCATGCTGCTGGTGGGAGGAGGAGGCGCGATTACGCTTCTCTCGCTCACGGCAAAGGAGGCCGATGTGAGCGCGTCGCTCAAGCGGAGCCGTCTTTTTGTACAGACAACGCGAGTTGCCTCCCTTGTCGACGAACTCAGCCTCTCGCCGTTCGTCGGGCAGGCCGCTGAACTGATCGCTCGGTTGCGGAAACTCAAGGAGGCGATCCAGTACAGCGACCCGATGGCTCCGGATGGATTGGAAGCCGAAGAACTTGTTGTTATCGCCGTGGGAGCCGTTGAAGAAAAGGCCCGCCGGTTTTTGTCGGCGGCAACTGATCAGGAGCGCCGCACTTTTCTTGACGAGGCCGCTCCCCTTGTGGAGAAGGCTTTCAACACGCTGCACAGGCGGAACGAGGAGGTCAAGGAGAGCAAATAGTCGTTTCGCACAAATTGAGATTTCCGGAAAGAACCCGGGAAGAAGCATATATTTTCACAACGTAGCGTCTTTTTGTGGAGCCCTCTCTGTTTTTTATGCAGAAAGGGCTTTTTTGCTTTACAATAGAGAGGTCACCCTATGGTGATATACCTTCCGTCCTTACTGCTGTGAACTGCCACATTCATATACTCCGAAAGGGGAGAAGAACAAATGGAGAGGCTGGAAAAAATCATACTGGAGAATTTGCGGAGCCGTCCGCAGGAAGAGTGTCTCTGGTGGGAAAACGGGTGGATGACCTCCTCGGAGCTGCTCGATTTCGTGGAGAAGAGTGTTCAGGTGCTGAAAAACGCAGGATTTAAAAGCGGGCAGAGGATCGCGGTCCTTCTGCCGAATTCACCTCAGGTGCTGGCACTCTCTCTGGCGGCCTGGAGCCTGGGCGGCGCAATATCGCCGCTCAACGCGAAATCCGGGCTTCCCTCGTTGATGGGAACGCTGAACCTGGTTGAACCGTGCGCCGTCGTCCTCGCGCCAGGACTTGACGAACTCAAAGACGCGCTTCGGGAGCAGCAAGTACCCGTCGTTCTTGCCGAATCTCTCTCCACGCCGCTTCCTTCATTCTCCGTCCGTGAGACGAGCGTCGAGGACGAATCGCTCGCGGTGGTTTTTGCCACGTCGGGGACGACCGGCCTCCCCAAGGCCGTTCCACTGACCCACGGCAACCTTCTTGACAATGCGCTGCGGATGTACGATTCGCTTGAACTCCTGACCGAGGGGGACAATTTGCTCAACGTGCTGCCGAACTTCCATTCGTTCGGCTATACCGCGGCCGGGCTTATGCCGTTGATTCGCAACCTGCGTCAAACGCTACTTGCTTCGTTCCTGCCGCCTGTGGAGGCAATGAAGACGATCCACGCCTCCGGAACGAACGTGATTCTTGCAGTTCCGGCAATGCTCCATTTCATGATTGTTGCGGTGGAAAAGGGCGCTCCAAAACCGGAGAACCTGAAAATGGTCGTTACCGGCGGCGACCGCCTCAACGTCCAGCTCGACGCCAAGGCGAAGGTCGTTCTCGGAGCGGGAGTCATCGAAGGATACGGCCTGACCGAGTGCTCTCCCGTGGTCGCGGTGAACCACAGCTACGAGAAACGCAGGCTGGGAACTGTCGGTCCGGTCATGGACGGATATGAGTGGAAGCTACTCAACGATAAGAACGAAGAAGTCACCGCCTCCGGAGAGGGCGTTCTCTGGGTGCGCGGCCCTTCCGTGGCGAGCGGCTACTTCCGCGATCCTGTCATGACGGCGGATCGTTTTGTCGACGGATGGTTCAATACGGGCGATTACGTACGCATGGAAGAGGGGTGTGTCCGCATCCTCGACCGGGTGACCGATATCATCATCGTCGGCGGGTTCAACGTGTACCCGCAGGAGGTCGAGGCCATCCTCCACACCCATCCGGCCGTATCCCAGGCCGTGGTGGTAGGTATGCCGCACCCCGTCAACGGCGAGGTGCCGAAAGCATTTATCCAGCTTCGTGAGGGAATGCAGGTGACGTCGCGCGAGATCATCGACTTCTGTAAAAAACACCTGGCGCACTTCAAGGTGCCCCGCAGCGTTGAGTTCATGGAGTCGTTCCCGCTCTCCAGCACGGGGAAGGTGCTCCGGAGGATGCTGAAACAGCCGAAGTAGGAATGTTGGGGAGCGGGTGTATTTTACAGGCATTCGCTCTCTTTTTTTAAAGAGACCTGTTCATGCATTTGGCATGATATATTTCTGTACTCTTCAAATTTGACAGGCTTCTGTCAGGGGGGTAGACTGTAAAAACCGGTCGCCCTCTTCTCCTGCGCGTTTGAACGTAGTGTGCTTTTTTCGGTTGAATCGAAAGTGGATCAAAAAAGAATTGCGGAAAGGATCGGTTGTTTCCGAAGGGCGTATCCATTTCCGTAGAGTACACATAAGGAGGCGAAATGTATGAAGAAAAGAGTGTTCGTTCTGTTGTGTCTCGCGCTGTTCATTGTTTTTGCGGCATCCACGGCGTTTGCCGCCCCGAAGGTGATCAAAATCGGTCACACGGGAACGCAGGATCACCATTACCAGATGTACCTTGAAACATGGGCGAAGAAGGTCTCCGAGGCGACGGATAACCGCTACACATTCGAGATCTACCCCTCGGATCTCTACGGCAAGCCGAACCAGCTCATCGAAGGTGCGCAGCTCGGCACGACCGATATGGTTCTGGCGACAGGTTCGCTCCTGACGTCGTATAACCCCAAAATCGGCGTGCTCAGTCTGCCCTTTCTTTTCAAAGACTCGCAGGAGGCTCATGATATACTGAACGGTCCTGTAGGCAAGGAGTTCGAAGAAGGGCTTGCCAAGAGAAATCTGATCATCCTCGGCTGGTGGGAGAACGGCATGCGCCACCTCTTCCCCGGCAAACCGGTCAACGAAATCGGCGATCTCAGAGGTATGAAGCTGCGCGTGATCAACTCCGCGGAGATGATCGACACGATAAACGCGTTCGGCGCCAGCGCCGTGCCTATGAGCTTCAACGATGTGTACTCCGCATGGCAGCTTGGAACGATCGACGGCTGCGAGGGGACGACCACTCACATGCTTACGCAGAAGTACTTCGAGTTGACGAAAACTTCCGCTTTGCTGTGGTATATGCACGTGTCCAACCCGTTGGTTGCTTCGAAGAGGCTCTGGCAATCCATCCCCCCCGAGGACCAGGCGATTTTCCTTGATGAAGCGCGAAAGATGAGCGCGTTTTCGTTCGAGTTCCAGCGAAAGATGGATGAAGAGGAGATCAAAAAATGCGAGGAGCTTGGCGTCGTCTTTACGCGCCCCGACAGGGAACCGTTCGTAGAGGCGGTGAAACCGGTCTATGAGAAGTACCGTT
Source organism: Aminobacteriaceae bacterium (assembly GCA_963668335.2). Classification (GTDB taxonomy): domain Bacteria; phylum Synergistota; class Synergistia; order Synergistales; family Aminobacteriaceae; genus JAAYLU01. Next base: position 97,002 of record CAXXRY010000015.1, read on the forward strand.
CCAAGTACGGCGATATGATCGACAAGATCCAGGCGATCACGCAGGCGAAATAATCCGCTCGCGGAGCGACTCTCCGGCGATCCGGAAACCGTGCGAAAAGGTTCCCGGATCGCCTCTTTGTTCAAAATTTCCGGGCAGCCAAGCTCTTTGGCACAGGAGGTCCTCGATACGATGCTCAAAATGATCGAATTCATCAACGACAAGATCACCAAAGTGATCAACATCCTTATGCTCCTGCTCATGTCGGGCATGGTGGCGTTCGTCTTCGCCCAGGTCATTTTCCGCTACGTGCTTTTAAAGCCGCTCTCCTGGTCGGAGGAACTTGCGGGGTATTTCTTCTCGGGTGTCATCTTTTTCGGTTCGGTCCTTCTCTTCAGGGACTCGCGTCACATCAACATGTCCCTGATTGTTGACTCCATCAAGAACTCGTTTATCAGAAAACTCGTCGTCGTCGTCGCTCATCTGTTCTCTTTCTTCTTTCTTGCCGTTGTGGTGTACTATTCGTTTCCGATGTCGCTGATGATTCTCGAGTTCGAAGTTGTCTCTCCCTCCATGGAGTGGCTGAAGATAGGGTATGTCTTTATGATCGTCCCGATCGCAAGCCTCTTGTCTCTTTGCGTGCTTTTTGAGGTTATCGTGAAGTCCGTTCTCGATCTGAAGGGGAGCCGATAAATGAGTATTCTCTTGCTGGTTTTCTTCGTCGTGTTTCTTCTGATAGGGGTTCCCATCGCGGTTGCTCTGGGGTTGACGTGCATCTTCTCAGTGCTCGTGACAGGGGCGTTCAGTCTCGATATTCTTATTCAAAAGACGTTCAACGCCGGGAACTCCTTCGCGCTCATGGCGATTCCGTTCTTCATTCTTGCCGGGAACATCATGGCTGCGGGAGGTGTCTCCAGACGCCTTGTGAACCTGGCCGGGGCGCTCTTCGGCAGACTCAGCGGAGGGTTGGCTCTGGTTGCCACGCTGGCGTCAACTTTCTTCGGCGCGGTTTCCGGTTCTGCGCCCGCCACAACGGCCGCAATCGGCGGTGTGATGATCGGGCCGATGATCGAGAAGGGGTATAACAAGAACTTTGCGGGAGCGGTGGTCGCAGCGTCGGGAACGATCGGTCTCATCATACCTCCGAGCCTGACCATGGTGCTCTACGGCGTGACGACGGGTGTCTCCATCGGGGCCCTCTTTCTCGCGGGCGTGATTCCCGGAATCATCATTTGTATCGTTCTGATGATCGTCGAATACATCATCTCGGTAAAAAGAGGGTACAAAGGCGACGAGGCCGCTTCCTTTAAAACGATAGCGAAGTACTTCAGGGAGGCGGCGTTCGCGATCATCATGCCGGTGATCATTCTCGGCGGTATCTACGCGGGGATCTTCACCCCGACGGAATCAGCGGCGGTCGCAGTGCTCTACGGTCTCATCGTGGGTGTCTTCATCCATAAGGAGCTCAAGATAAAGGATGTCTTGACCATCATGCTGAAGTCGGCGAAATCGACGGCGTTGGTGATGTACCTGATGGTGACGGCAGAGATTATCAGCTACGTCTTGGTGAGCGAGCAGATTCCGCAAAGCATAGCCAAGTCGATTCTGGGGATATCGACCAACGCCATAGCCGTTCAGCTGATCATGGTGCTTATTTTGCTCGTGGCAGGAACCTTCCTCAACAACTCCGCCGCCATGGTGCTCCTCGCCCCCATTTTCTACCCGATTATCACCAGTCTGGGGATTGACCCTCTCTTCTTCGGCATTATCATGGTGATTTCTCTCGCAATAGGCCATAATACGCCGCCAGTGGGCCTTTGTCTTTTCATCGCGTGCGATATTGGTAATCTCAAGTTGGAGTCGTTGGTGAAGGAGATTGTTCCCTTGGTTGCGGCGCTGATAGCTACAGTAGTCGTCTTGAACTTCTTCCCCGATATCATTCTCTTCCTGCCGAGGATGATGCAATAGAGGCTTTTGAGCGTTTTCTTCAGCTGCTGGACCAAAGAGACGGACTCCGCGCTCTTCCCGGAGTCCGTCTCTTTATCGGGATGTTTTCCTTACGGGAGTACGGCTTCAGAATGCCCGGAAGCCGACAACGTCCTCGCGGATTTTCATGTACCGTTTCTTCGTGATGTCCATGTGCTCTTTTTCCATGTCCTTTATCTTACGGAACATGGCGGAAGTTTCGCCTGTAGACTCTTTTTCGAGGCGCTCGTAGAACTCCATCGCGCGCATCTCGGAGAGATATGCGGCGGAGGCGACGCGGAGCAGCGATGTTGTGTCGCCGAAGTCCTTCGTTTGAACGTGTAGTTCCGGTTCCACGACCATTTTCGGGTCGATGGGGCACTGCGCGCCGAAGAGCTTCTCGTAGTAGTTCATCAGACTTGCCTCGTGTTCGCTCTCCCAATCGGAGAGGGCCGACAGCTCTTTCTTCAAGTGCTCTTCCTGGACGCTCTCCGCCCAGGTGTGGTAAAAGTTCTTCGCCTCGATTTCAGCGTGAATCCCGTAGCGGAGCGCATCCTTCATGTTAAAACTCTTTTCTGTCATCGTCATCCCTCCTGTGCAAGATTAGATTCTTCCCTGTATTATACTCTATTCCCGCAAAAATTCCAAAAACACCGGGGGGGTCCTTGTCTTGACAAACCTTTCCCATCGGACTACTATCAGGACGAAGGCGTGTGCGCCTTTTTTCGGAAGGTGTACGGGAAGTCCGGTGAAAATCCGGCGCGGACCCGCCACTGTAAGCCTGACGAAGCCACCGAGCCACTGGAGCGAACCGGCGCAGCACTGCGTAGGAAGGGTTCCGGGAAGGGGTGGGGGAGGAAGAAGGCGAGCCAGGAGACCGGTCTTTCGAAACAGCGGGAAGACTCGCGAGGAATCGAGGCCGCCGAAGTGTTTTCCACGCATTCCCCGGAGACTCGACGGAGAGAGGCGTTGGAAGAAAGATCACTGGAAGGGGCCGTTTCCTGTTTGGAACGGTCCTTTTTATTATCTCCGCCGAACCCTGGGCGGCGTGCGCTCGTTTTCTCCGGAGGCCCGAAGCGTCCGGGAAATTACTCCCGGCTATCACTCCACGGGAGGGGTAAAGGATGAGAAAAATGAGTTGTACGGTATTTGTGTTCGTTGTGTGTCTGTTTGTCCTGTTTTCCGCAAGCGCGTTCGCTTCGGAGCACGCGAAGCCCGAGGGAAAGCAGGGGATACTGCTTGTCGCCTTCGGGACGTCGGAGCCGGATGCCCGCTCGGCCATCGACGGCATCGTCGGGTCGGTGCGGCAGGCCTTCCCGGACGCCGAGGTGCGGCTTTCGTACACTTCGAACATCATTCGCCGGAAGATACTCAAGGAGGAAGGGCTCGTCGTCGATACGCCTCCGATAGCGCTGGCGAAGATGCAGGACGAAGGGTTTACGTCGGTCGTCGTGCAGTCGCTGCACATCATATCCGGCGAAGAGTTCCATCAGCTCGCCATGGTTGTGGGCGCGTTCGCATCTCTGCGAGGGAAGTACGGGTTCGAACGCCTTTCGCTCGGCAGACCGCTGCTCGACAGCATGGATGACTACAAAAAAACGATCGATATGCTGGAGGCGAAGTACGCCGCCCTTGCATCTGAGGGCGAGATAGTGTTGTTCATGGGACACGGTACCCATCACGGAGGGAACTCGTCGTACAGCAAGATGCAGCTTCTTTTCGAAGAGGAAGGACTTCCTTTCGTCATGGGACTCGTCGAAGCCTTTCCCGATCTCGAGAACGTGAAACGGCGGCTGAAGAAGTTGAATCCGTCGCGGGTGACGCTCGTTCCCTTCATGGTGGTGGCGGGAGATCATGCGAAGAACGATATGGCTGATGCGGACGATCCCGAATCGTGGGTCAGTGTGCTCAGGGGCGAGGGATACGCGGTGGAGCCTCTTGTAAAGGGCCTTGGAGATGGAGAGGGACTTGCGGAGCTCTTCATAGAACATATCCGGGACGCCATGGGGGCCAAGTGACCCGGAAACGCCGCTTCGCACTCTTCCGGTATCATCGCGTGAAGAGGCCGTTTCGACGGACGGAAGCCCGGTATGCGCCGTTCTGTTGACCGTATTCGGATTTTTTCCCTTTTCTTCGGGCTGCTTCTCCTTCTGGGAGGAGCAGCCTTATGGCGTCTCCTTGCAGGTGACATGGAGATACCGCTTTCAGGAGCTCTCAGGGCTGTTCTCGGTATGGAACACTCTCTCACCCCGCAGCAGACGCTCGTCATCTACGCGGTCAGGCTGCCCCGCCTTCTCGCGTCGCTGGGAGCGGGTGCTGCGCTGGCGGTGTCGGGGGTGGTGCTCCAAGGGATATTGGTCAACCCGCTGGCGGAGCCGTACACGCTCGGTATCGCCTCGGGGGCGGCGCTCGGCGCTTCGCTGAGCATTTCTCTCGGCGGCGCATGGGTTCCCGCCGCAGCTTTCGCTGGAGCGCTTGCGGCACTTTTTCTCTCGTTCATCCTTGCATGGCGCTCGGGGGGATTCTCGCCGCTGCATATGGTGCTTTCGGGCATCGTGATCGGCTCGGTGCTCTCCGCCGGGGTCACGCTGCTCAAGGCGCTTGCGGGGGAGCGGGTGGCCGCGATCGTCCTCTGGTTGATGGGGAGCTTCTCGGGAGCTTCATTAGAGGGCGCCTTTACCGTCGCGTCGGGAGGAGTCACGCTTTTCGCCGCAGCGTGGTGGTGGGGGCGCGACCTCGATGCGATCTCCCTCGGAGAGAACAGAGCTGTCTTTCTCGGGGTGGAGGAGCGCAAGATCAAGGGAGCGCTGCTCATTCTCGCCTCGCTTGCTACGGCGCTGACGGTGGCGTCGCACGGCATCATCGGCTTCGTGGGGCTCGTGGGGCCGCATCTGTTGCGGATGGCTCTGGGACCCTCGCACAGATCGCTGCTGACGGCCTCGTTCCTTGGAGGAGCTCTTTTGCTCACGGTGGCGGACGGCGTCGCCCGTTCTCTCGGCGAGCTTCCCGTAGGCGTGGTGACGTCGCTGGCCGGAGGACCGGTCTTCTGTTGGATTCTTCTACGAGGGAGGGAGAAAGGATGACGGAATCGCCAACTATTACCGGGCGGGGAATTCTGCTCGATCGCGTGAGCGCTGGGTACGGCGGACGACGCGTGCTCGACGGCCTCTCCGCGGAGTTTCCGTCGGGCGTGCTGACGATGCTCCTGGGGCCGAACGGCAGCGGTAAGAGCACGCTGTTGCGTCTGCTGGGGGGGGCGCTCCCGTTCTCCGGAAACGCGGTTCTGGCCGGCCGCTCGCTCCGTCGCCTCTCTCCCGGACAGAGGGGAAAGCTCGTCGGCATGGTCTCCCAGTCGCCGTCGCTTACCTTTCCCTTCACTGTCGAGGAGGTTGTGCTCCTCGGAAGGCTCCCGCACAGGAAATTTCTCTCCGGATGGTCTCCGGAAGACTGGGCGCGCGCGATGGAGGCCGCGCGCGAAATGGAGCTCGACGCGCTGCTCTCCCGCAGGGTGTCGTCCCTCTCCGGGGGGGAGAAGCAGCGGGTGCTCATCGCGCAGGTCATCGCGCAGCAGCCGGAAGTCCTCCTTCTCGACGAGCCGTCTTCCGCGCTCGACCCCCGGCACACGCTCCGGCTCTTCCGCTTCCTCCGGAAATGCGTACGGGAGGGGGCGACGGTGGTCGCGGCGGTCCACGACATCAATCTCGCGGCGGAGTACGCCGATTGCGTTTGCTTCTTGAAGGACGGACGCATTGAAGCGTTCGGCGACGTCGAGGAAGCGCTGAACGACTCGGTCCTTTCGTCGGTTTACGACGTTCCCTTTGCGTCGTTCGGCGCGGATCTCCGCGAGGACGGACGGTGGAGACGAGTATGGCGCGCCGTGTAACGGGAGTTTTCTTCTCCCTTCTTGCCCTGTGCGGCGTCATGCTCTTTCCGGCGTCCGGGTGCGCCGGCGGGATCGTCATCGTGGACGACGCCGGGCGAACTGTCGTGCTGTCTGCGCCGGCGGAGCGAATCGTCTCGTTCTACGCCGGACACAGCGAGAATATTCTCGCTCTCGGGGGAGGGGGCAGGCTTGCCGGAATCGCGGAGACCGACGACGAGGCGCTCTTTCCCGGCGTCCCCCGGCTACCGATGCGGGCCGACGCGGAGCGAATCCTTGCGCTTGCGCCGGACCTCGTCCTCGTCCGTCCTCTCGCCGAGAGCGTGAACGAAGGCGTTTTCCGGACGCTGGAGCGGAGCGGTGTTCCCGTCGTTTCGCTCTCCCCGCCGATTCCGGAGACGATGGAGGCGTACTTGGAACGTCTCTGTGTGCTGCTGGGCGCCGAGGACGGTGTGCAACTCTGGAAAGAGACACTTGCACTCCTGAAGGGGAATATAGCCGCTTCGAATATTGCCCGCCCGTGCGTCTTTCTGGAAACTTCGGGAAAGGGGCTCCGGACGTGTGCTCCGGGTTCGTGGTCTGCTCTGCTGATTTCGCTTGCCGGAGGTTTGAACGCCGCGGCGTCTGCGGTTCCGCTGCGTCCCGGGAGTCCGCTTGCGAATTGGGGGGAGGAGCGCCTCCTTGCGCTCGCTGCGGAGGGACTTGACGTCTACATCGTCCAGACGGGGGCGATGAATCCGGTGACGGAAGAGGATATCCTCTCCCGTCCGTGGATCTCGGGCCTGCATGGAGCGGAGATCGTCTTGATACCGGAGGAGGACGTCAGCCGTCCGTCGCTGCTTCGCATGAAAGCGTCGGTGGAGATGCTACGGGCGGTTTTTGAGCGCGGCCGGAGAAAAAAAGATGAACTGCCCGGAGAAAGAGAGCATATGTTCTTTTCCTCCGGGGATGAGGGGGAAGACAAACGATGAAATTCTGGGGAGTGGGCCTCGGCCCGGGCGATCCCGAGCTTGTGACGTTCCGGGCGCTGCGTATTTTGAAGGAGGCGGACATCGTCTTCATCCCGTTTTCGGAGAAGGGAAGGGAAAGCGTGGCGGGGCGGATACTGGAAGCGCATCTTGTTCGCGAGACGCTGCCCGTCCATTTCCCGATGATCCGCGACGACGAGACGCGCGACGCGCTGCTGCGCGAGGAGATCGCAAGGCTCCGCCCGTTCTGGGAGAACGCGGTCTCCGTGGCTCTGCCTGTTATAGGCGATTCCGCCCTCTACGCCACGGCGGCCTATCTCTACGATGCCCTGAAGCACATCGTACCGGATGTCGAACTTGGTCTGGTTCCGGGAGTTTCGGCTCATTCGCTGGCCTCGTCGCGCGCGGGATGTTTTTTAGCGCTGGGGAGCGAGCCGCTCTCCGTCGTTCCAGGTACTGCGCCGCTTGCGCGAATCGAAGCGATGCTCGCCGCTGCGGACGCGGCTGTTCTCTACAAGCCGTCCGCGCTCGGAGAAGAGCTGCGGGGCGCTGTGGAGCGGAGCGGGCCGTGGAGGACGGTGCTCCGGATCGATAGGGCGGGGCTTCCCGACGAGCGGATTGTGCAGGGAGAAGAGGCGCTTATCCCTTCCTCCGAGTATCTGAGCGTGGTGCAACTGCTGCGATGGCGCTGACTCCTTGTCTGCACGGCGCCTGGTTCGCTGCGGGTATCAAAAGGGGCCGCCGCGACGAGGAACGCGCTGATAGCTGCATCCGGGCGGCGCACCTGCGGAGCGCTCTGTGTACTCCGTTTTCGTGGAAAAGGCAGCAACGAAGGCGCGCATCATGGTAGGCTCGACGGACTGGCGCGGACTGTTCTACGGGGAACTGCTGCTCGTGCTTACCGTGACTGCCGGACTCGGATTCGGCAAACTGCTCCTTGCCGCCTCCGTGCCGGAGCGGGTGCTCCGTTTCCTTCTTCCGGGAGCGGACGCAAGACGTGGACGCGGAGGACTGCACCCGGATCTGCTCTTTGCCTTGGCGGTGAGCCTCGGGTCGTCGAGGGCGGGAGCGGCGCTCGTAGCGGAGGCACAGCGGGAAGGGCGGCTGACGCGGCGTGAAGCGGTATTCGGGACGCTTCTTCAATCATTTCCGGGGTACATCAAACGGTGGCTCATCTCCTTTCCCACAGCGTTTGGTCTCGCGGGAGCCGCCGGAGCGATCTACTCGCTCATCGTGCTGCTGCGCAGCTTCTGCCGCTTTCTCTTCTTCCTCGCGCTCCTGCGGAGAGATCCGCCGCCGGAGTTGCCGCAAGGGGAAGCGACGGGCGTTCCGCACCCTTCTTTCGTCCCTGACGAACCTGCCGCGCTCACCAGCGCGGAGTCGGGTAGGAAGGACGGAGCTTCTGCAAAGGTTCGGGACAGAATTCTTCCACAGTCGGCGCACGAAGGAGATGCGGCTTCTCAGGGATCGTCCGAAGGTTTGCAAGGCAGCCGGGAGCGCGCTCTTCCGCTGTTCCGGACGCTGCGGCGCACCCTCCCGCTCGCCTGTTCCGTCTATGCGCTGGCCTACCTGCTTTCGCCATCGATCCAGGCCTTTCTTCAGGAGAAGGGAGCCTCCTTCCCCCTGCTGTCGAGCGCTGGATGGACGGTTGCCGCCGCGTCTTTCGCGCACGTCAACGCGGCGCTGGGTGTGGCGGGAGGCGCGATCGCCTCGGGAGCGCTCTCGACGGCGCAGGGGGTGCTCGCACTGCTCGTCGGCAACATGCTCGCGGCGCTTTCGAGGGTCCTCAGGCAGGACCTCGCCTTTTGGCTCGGCATCTTTCCGGGGCGGATGGTCCGTTCGCTCTTCGTGTGGAATCTGCTCACGCTCGTCGTCACGATGGCCGTGACTGTTGCCTTGGCCGCCATCCCGGTGCTCAGAGGGTGGTAGATTTGGTGTTTCAGGGGAGGTTTTCAAGATGATGAACAGCGCGGAGCTGTTCGAGCGGGCGAAACGTTCGCTCGTCGGCGGTGTAAACAGTCCGGTGCGCTCGTGGAGTGGAGTTGGCGGGACGCCGCTCTTCTTTCAGAGGGGGGAGGGGCCGTTCCTCTACTCCGTGGACGGTGCGCGGTACGCGGATTACGTGTGCAGCTGGGGGCCGCTCATCCTCGGACACGCTCATCCGGAAGTGGTCGAGGCTGTCTGTGTTGCGGCTCGGGAGTCGACCTCCTTCGGCGCGCCCTGCCCGAAAGAAGTCGAACTTGCCGAGGAGGTACGGCGCGTCTTTCCCTTGATGGAGCTGGTGCGCTTCGTCTCCTCCGGGACCGAGGCTGTCATGACGGCCCTCCGTTTGGCGCGCGGTTTCACAGGGCGGGATATTGTGCTGAAGTTCGACGGCTGCTACCATGGGCATTCCGACGGTATGCTAGTGAGCGCAGGGAGCGGCGCGCTCACCCTGGGGAAGCCCGACAGCGGCGGCGTTCCGGAGAGTACGGCCTCGACGACGCTCGTTGTCCCGTACAACGATCTCGAACGGACGAGCGAGGCGTTTGAGCGCTTCGGCGATCGCATCGCCGCCGTGATCGTCGAACCGTGGGCCGGAAACATGGGGCTTGTTCCTCCGATTCCTGCAAACGGCTTTGCGGAGGGATTTCTCGAGGGGCTGCGGAGGTTGACCTCCGCGCACGGCGCGTTGCTGATTTTCGACGAGGTTATCACCGGCTTCCGTGTTCCCGAGGGGGGAGTGCAGCAGCGAACGTGCGTGACGCCCGATCTTACCTGCCTCGGGAAGATCATCGGCGGCGGCCTGCCAGTCGGCGCGCTTGGCGGCAGGCGGGAGATCTGTGAGCATCTTGCCCCGCTCGGCCCCGTCTACCAGGCGGGGACGCTCTCGGGCAATCCGCTCGCGATGGCCTCCGGGCTCGCAGTCCTGCGTGTTCTGCGTCGAGAGGGCGTGTACGATACGCTTGAGGAGCGGGCCAAGCAGCTTGCGGAGGGCATGTCGGGGGCGGCCGCGAAGGCGGGGATTCCGCTCGCTGTCTCGCGCTTCGGTTCTGTGCTCGGATTCTTCTTCGCGCAGGAACTACCGCGAAATCTCGCGGAGGTGAAGGCGACCGACGCGGCGAAGTACTCTCCCTTCTTCCATGGGATGCTGGAGCGGGGGCATATGTTTGCCCCGTCTCCCTTCGAGGCGGCGTTCGTCTCGCTGGCGCATACCGAAGAGGTCGTCGAACGGACGATCGAGGCGGCTGCCAAGGTTTTTTCCGCTCTCTAATCCGTCGAATATCCGGAAACACGCAAACGCCCCGCAGCGTACGGGGCGTTTGTCGTCGGCGTTTGTGCGGAAGAAGGAATCGGTTGCCGCGTTAGCGTTTCAGCAATCGGGCCACCTCGACGGCAGCGTAGGTGATGATCAGATCGGCCCCGGCGCGGCGAAGCGCGAAGTGGGCTTCCAGCAGGCCGCGATCCTCGTCGAGGGCTCCGGCGGCCATGGCGTGCCGCAACATCATGTACTCGCCGCTGACGAGGTAGCACGCGAGCGGGAGCATCGTCGCCTCCCGCAGGCGGGCGAGAATGTCCATATAGAGCAGCGAGGGCTTCACCATCAGAATGTCCGCCCCCTCCTCCTCGTCGAGGAGCGACTCGCGGATCGCTTCACGCCAGTTGGTCGACGGCGCTTGGTATCCGCGGCGGTCGCCGAACGAGGGCGCGCTTCCCGCGGCCTCGCGGAAGGGGCCGTAGAATGCCGAGGCGAACTTCGAGCTGTAGCTCATGATGGGCGTCGACTGGAAGCCTCCGTCGTCGAGCGCCTTCCTGATGGCGGTCACCTGTCCGTCCATCATCGCCGAGGGCGCCACAGTGTCGGCCCCGGCGCGGACGTGGCTCAGGGCGATGCGCCCCAGCGCCGCGGCCGAAGAGTCGTTCTCGACGTGTCCGTCGTCGGTCAGGAAACCGCAGTGGCCGTGAGCGGTGTACTCGCACATGCAGACGTCGGTGATCAGCTGAATATCTCTGCCGTAGCGCTCTTTGAGGAATCGGAGCGCCCGCTGGACGGGCTGGTCGTCGCGCCATGCCGTGCTTCCGTTCGCGTCCTTCTCGGTGGGGAGGCCGAAGAGCATGAACGACTTCACGCCCGCCGCAATCGCGTCGTCCACACCCTCGCAGAGCCGGTCCACGCTCCAGTGGTCCACGCCGTGCAGGCCGGAGATCGGTGTCCGTTTTCCGGAGCCGGGAACGACGAAGAGAGGAAGGATCATCTGTCTCGGTTCGAGAGAGACCTCTCGGACGCTCTCGGCGAGCACCCGGTTCTCACGCAGTCGGCGCAGCCGCGTTCGCGGCGGAAATGTACAGGTCATGGTCTTTTCTCCTTCATTTTCAATTTCACTTCTACCAGCGCGGCGACGAGACCGTCGAAGTCCGCGCTTTTCATCACGAGCGGCGCTCGTCCGAAGAGGCGTTCCACCGCTCTTCCGCACGTCTCGCCCCACGCGACGAGCGTGGTTTCAGGGCTGGGCGGCGGGGCGTTTGCGCTCCAGGCTGCTGCGAGAGCAGCGCTGCCGAAGACGAGGACGTCAAGCCCGCACTCGTCCCAGAGCGCTTCGTAGGACTCCCAGCCCGGCGGGAGCGAGGGGAGCATTCTGTAGGCGGGGATGTTCTCCGGAAACGCGCCGACCGACCGGACGGCTTCCTCGGGAAGAGGGGATCCGGCTTCGTTCCGGAAGAAGACGACGCGCTCCCCCGGATGGACGCGGGCGGCGAGCAGGGCCGCGAGCGCCTCGGATGTCGAGGGGGAGGCGACGGCATCGGCACGGATACCGAAGGAGGAAAGCGCTGCAGACGTCCCTTCCCCGATCACGGCGATACGGGCCGATATGTGCCTCGGATCGATCCGGCGCAGCAGGATCGGCGCTCCTCGGGGGCTGGTGAGGACGAGCCAGTTGGCTTCCGCAATCAAGGTCTCCTCGCCGCTCGTGCGGAGTTCTTCCAGTGAAAGCAGCGGAAGACTGTAGGCGTCCGCGCCCAGCGATTCGAGCGCGCGCGCCGTCGTCCAGCTCTCGGGAGAGGGGCGGACGAGACCGACCTGGAGCCCGCGCAGAGGTCCCTGTTCCGGCGAGAGGCGAATTCCCGCTGTCTCGCCGAACGCAACGATGCTCGGGCTGGGGATATTCGGTGAGTCCGCGGAGGAAAAGGAGACGCGCTGCGCCCGCCCCCAACCTCCCCAAGCGACTGCCGCGCACGGTTCGCCGGGGGACATTCCGCCCTCCAGCAGCAGAGGGAGATACTTCGTCCACGACGACGCTCCCATGTAGATCGCCTTGGTTCCTCGAAGCGCTCCGAGCGCTCTCCATGCGTCGGCATCCGGTTCCCTGTCGTCCGCGCTGTGCCCCGAAACAAGCGTGACGGAGTCTGCCGCGCCCCTGTGCGTGGGCGGGATGCCCATGCTCCCCAGTCCGCCGAGAGCGGCCGTGATGCCCGGCGTGAAGGTCCAGGGGATTCCTGCGTCTTCGAGCGCGAGCGCTTCCTCGCCGCCGCGTCCGAAGACGAAGGGGTCGCCGCCCTTGAGTCGGACAACGATCTTCCCCGTTCGTCCCAGCTCGACGAGGAGCGAGCTGATCTTGCTCTGTTTAGGCGACGGTCTTCCCTTGCGCTTCCCGACCGGGTGAAAGGCGCACGTCCGGGGGGCGAGCTGAAGGAGGTCGGGGTGGATCAGACTGTCGTACACGATATGTTCCGCGCTTTCGAGCAGCTCTTTTCCTTTCAGAGTCAGCCAGAGCGGCCCGCCGCACCCC
>CAXXRY010000016.1:0-176389 GCA_963668335.2 Aminobacteriaceae bacterium
TGAACACATTAAAATTGCCAATTTTTATAAAAAAATATTTGATACTCCTAAAGGATTTTAGGATTGCCATAATTTCAGTCAATCCTAATGATGTTGTCATCCCTACATTGGTTGAAGTTAAAGACGATGGCTATCAATCTAGGCCATTCAACACTTTGCAGGCTGCCATCTCCTGGGTTTTAGGTTAAAAATAATTTGACTAATTTCTTCCCAACATTGAATTTGGGTAATATTTAATTGGTTTTCAACAAAAAAGTTAATTTGTGTTTATCTTTGATAAAGATTATAGACTGAACACGGTTATATAATGGTGAGAAAAATGAGTAACTTCCTAGATAAACCATACCCATTTAATGAAGATTTGAGGCATAATGCCAAAATAATTTTTTTTATCAGTTTAGGAGTGTTAGCATTCTTACTGCTGTTTCAACCTATTGAGATTAGCTCATTTTCTACCAAACAAGTATTTTATTTAGTAACCGGTCTAGCCATATCAACCTTTTTAGTTTTAAGCTTAAACTTAATAGTCTTACCCAGTTTATTTCCGAAAATATTTGATAATAATGTTTGGAACATAAAGCGCGAAATTTTTTGGAACATATGGATATTATTGACCATTTCAGGTAGTGATCTCATCTTTTATTCAAAATTATTTGGGCTCATTGATATTTCGTTTTACGACATAGAAAGAATTATCTTAGTTGGGTTCCTCCCTGTTTCTGTGCTGATTATTATCAACCAGGAACGGCTGATGAAATCACACTTAAAGTCAGCCCAGCAATTAAACCAAAAGCTCATCGAAGGGAAAAAGCAAGTGGAAAGGATGATTCATTTCAAATCTGATTATAAAAAAGATGATTTGATAATAAATGCGAATGCGCTGTTATTTATTAAATCAGCCGATAACTATATTGAGGTTTATTTCTTAAATGATGGGATTGTAGATAAACAAATGGTCAGAAGTTCACTTAATAATGCTGAAGTATCAACTCAATCGTTCGATTTTATCATAAAGTGCCATAGAACATTCATCGTAAATATTAATCATATCATCGAAATTCAGGGGAATTCACAAGGGCTTAAATTATATTTTAAAGGAGTAGATTTTCCTGTATTTGTCTCGCCAAAATATATTGAAGACTTTAAAAAAATCATATAAAAGTTTCATTTGGTTCACCCCTGAAATGGTTCTATTCACCACTATTTTTTTAATCACCCCTATTTACCCATTGGTAATACCTAAAATTTTTATTAGCCTTTGATTGCAGATAATTTTGTCACAATATATCAATAACTATTTAATTTGTGATGAATGCCTTGCTGATCTATCCTAAGTACCCCGATACCTTTTGGAGTTTTAAATACGCCTTAAAGTTTGTTTCAAAAAAAGCAGTAAATCCACCTTTGGGCTTAATTACCATTTCTTCAATGTTGCCGGCAGATTGGCATAAAAAATTAATTGATCTAAATATTGAATCGCTGAAAAAGAGAGATATTTTATGGGCCGATTATGTTTTTATCAGTGCCATGAGCGTACAATCCAATTCAGCAAATGAAATTATCGACAGGTGTAAATTGCTTCACAAAAAAATTGTTGCCGGAGGGCCTTTGTTTACCGAAGAACCTGAAAATTTCGATGAAGTCGACTACTTTGTATTAAATGAGGCAGAATTAACCTTACCTGGTTTTATCCATGACTTACAGAATGGAAGCCCGAAACGGATTTATCAAACCACGAAATTTGCCGATATAACACAAACACCGGTTCCGGATTATTCTCTGGTTAAAACAGCAAGATATGATACCATGAACCTGCAATATACCAGGGGCTGTCCTTTTAATTGTGAGTTTTGCGATATCACTGCCTTGTTTGGTCATAAAGTTCGTGCTAAATCAACGGCACAAATTATCAGTGAATTAGAAGCAATTTATGAAACGGGATGGAGAAAAAATATCTTTTTTGTAGATGATAATTTTATTGGGAACAGAAAAGTGCTTAAAGAAAATTTGCTTCCTGCTGTTATCGAATGGATGGATAGCAAAAACCGTCCCTTTTCTTTTACCACAGAAGCTTCAATCAATTTATCTGACGATCAGGAGTTGATGGAATTGATGGTTAAGGCAGGATTTTCAAGTGTATTCATCGGTATTGAAACCACGGAAATAGCCAGCCTGACTGAATGCGGCAAATCTCAAAACATTAACAGAAACCTGGTGCATAGTGTGCTGAAGATTCAAAAAATGGGCATGGAAGTCTCAGGAGGTTTTATTCTTGGTTTTGACAACGATTCTTATTCTGTATTTGATAGACAAATTGAATTTATTCGAGAATCCGGAATTATATCAGCTATGGTGGGTTTACTTAATGCACCCAAAAGAACCAGGTTATACAAAAGGCTGAAAAATGAAGGTCGCATCACCAATGAATTCTCCGGTAATAACACTGATTTTACATTGAATTTTATTCCAAAAATGGATAAAAAAATCTTGATGGATGGTTATAAAAAGGTGATTCAGGGAATTTATGGCGGCGAAGAATATTATAAGCGGGTTTTGGATTTTATTAAGCGTTTTACTCCAAATGAACGGCGTAAAGAAAAATTATCGTCACTTCATTTGATCGCATTTTTTAAAGCAATTTTTAAGCTGGGTTTGTTTGACCCATATCGGAGACAATACTGGGAGTTGTTTTTCTGGACAATTAAAAATCGTCCAAAGTTAGTGCCATTAGCGATTACCTATTCCGTGTACGGGTATCATTTTAGAAAAATTTTTAAAGATGTTTTATAAAAAAAAGTCATGAATATATTAAGAATTGGAGATTTGAGTATAAGCCTGCCTATTATTCAGGGCGGAATGGGGGTTTGTGTTTCACTTTCAGGATTAGCTTCGGCCGTTGCTAATGAAGGTGGAGTTGGAATTATTTCTGCCGTTGGCATTGGGATGACAGAACCGGATTATAGAAAAAATTTCAAGGAAGCAAATAAAATTGCACTCCGAAAGGAAATCAGAAAAGCACGCTCAAAAACAGATGGTGTTATAGGTGTTAATATTATGCTTGCCGTTACTGATTTTGAGAACTTATTAAGGGTGGCAGTTGATGAACAGGTTGATGTGGTTACGATGGGAGCAGGGCTTCCCTTAAACCTGCCCCCGTCTTTTTTAGAAATAAAAGCAACAAAATTTTTACCAAAAGTATCTTCCGGACGGGCTGCAAATATTATTTTTCAGTCGTGGTCAAATAAATATAATCGGGTTCCCGATGCAGTGGTAGTGGAAGGTCCTCTATCCGGTGGCCATCAGGGATTTAAAAAACAAGATCTGGCTGATTCGCGAATATCTTTAGCATCCATTGTTAAAGACACTATACAGGCGATAATCCCTTATGAGCAAAAATATGGATTGGAGATTCCTGTAATTGCCGGAGGTGGTATTTATACAGGAAAAGATGTGTTTGAAATCATGAGTTTAGGGGCACGAGGAGTGAAGATGGGAACCCGGTTTGTTACTACAAACGAATGCGATGTATCTGAAAAATTTAAACAGAACTATCTGGATTGTTCGAAGGATGACATTGTGATAATCGACAGTCCGGTAGGCCTCCCTGCCCGAACCATTACCAATGATTTTGTTCGGGAAATTCAACAAGGGAAAAGAAAACCGATAAAATGCCCATGGAAATGTTTGAAAACCTGTGATTATAAAAAAGTCCAGTTTTGTATTGCCGAAGCACTTTTTCATGCTGCCAAGGGTGATTTTTCCAAGGGCTTTTCTTTTGCCGGTGAAAAAGCTTACTTGGCTAAAAAAATCATATCTGTCAGGGAAACAGTAAATGAAATTAAGGCTGAGTATTTTCGGGAAGAATTAAAACTTAAACCAATCAAGGTATTAAGTTGTTGCTAAGGTGTAATATCTTTAATTCTTCTTGCTTGCCCACCATAAATCCTTCCTCAGGGTAGAGGGATTTTAACGGCTAAATTCAAAATTTAATTTGACCTGGAAATAACTGAGATTGTCTAAAAAACCAACATTACTTTAAATTTGTCACATCGAGTAACGTCGAGATGTTTGATTGTTAATTGATACGAGATTTCGACAAGCTCAATCTGACTATTTATCAACTCTTTTAGAAAACCACTTGGGGGAGGGCCTGAAAAGAGAAAACCCAATCTAAAAATTTCTTACATTTACTTCTGGAATTCTTTCTCACGAGCATACACATTTTAAAAAAAAGAATTTCAACTTCCTAGATTTAAAATAACATTCACATCAAAAAGGTTTTAATGATATTAGATTTTGAAAACTATCAGACTATTAAAAATTCTGTTTTAAGTATTTTACAAGTTTCAGATTTTGAATTTGAAAAAATATTGAATGATATTAAGCTTGATTATGAATCTGGTATTATGCTTGAAAAACAGTTTTATGATACCTAAAAAGAAAAAAACTTATTAAAAGTCAAATTAAAAGAGTTTCGTGGTTTCATTTAACTAGAGTTTGGGAAACGAAAAAATTGTTTCAAAATGGAATTCTACCACTAGATCAAATAATTGATGAAATTTGGGATAATATTCGTTCAATTTGGATTTCTATATCTGAAGGTGAGTTTATAAAATTTAAAACGAATTATATTTTCGATTCAGATTTATATGAATTAAAGATTCGTAATAAGCAACACAATGGACCATTTGCCGTGTTAATTAAGGATGTATCATTTAATTCAAAAGAACAAGGAATCCATAATTATTTGGCAGAGCCCGAAATAATTCGAGATATTTTTGACGAAATAGAGGCAAGATATGGAGTTGATTTAAGAACTGAATATCAAAATAAAACAAAACCTGCAATAGTAAAGTTCTTCCATTCTGATTGTGCTGAACAAAAAATTGGAAATGCAATGCGATATTTATATGCTAAATATTATGAAACAGGTGATGAACTAAGGGCTAATACTTATTTTGATGGACATGGGGAGAAAATCCCAAGCAATTCAATAGAATATGTACAGATATTATAACCAGTAGTGATCTCACAATTTAAGATATGGCGATTTTAAGATTAAAAAATGTGCCCTTCGACTGTGCTCAGGGTACATTTTTTATTTTCAAATTAACAGATTTTTAAATCATCAAATTATCTATCAACCAATCTCATTCCCGAATCATTTTTACGGTTGCCTTGTACCAGTTTTGAAACTTTGTTAATTCTGTTTATATCTTCGCTTGTTAATTCAATCTTCAAAGATTCAATATTCTCTTTGAGGTAGATTCTTCTTTTGGTTCCCGGAATCGGAAAAATATCGTTTCCTTGTGAACGGATCCATGCCAATGCAATTTGGCTGGTTTTGCAGTTTTTGGCAACGGCAATCTTTTCTATTTCTTTTACAATATTTAAATTGGCTTTAAAATTTTCACCCTGAAAAAGGGGGATGTCCGTGCGGTAATCTTTTTCACCAAACTGTTCAGGGCTATTCAATTTGCCGGTTAGAAATCCCCTGCCCAGCGGACTGTATGGAACCATCGCGATATTCAGTTCACGGCAGGCAGCCATAATTTTAGTTTCAATATCGCGTACCCAAATTGAGTATTCTGATTGAAGTGCAGTTATTGGGTGAATGGCATAAGCTCTTTTCAGGCTTTTGACTGAAACCTCTGAAAGCCCGAGATATCTGACTTTTCCTTCGCTTACAAGATCGGACATTACCCCAACCGTTTCTTCTACAGGTACTTGAGGGTCAATTCGATGGAGGTAATAAAGGTCGATATAATCCGTGCCTAATCTTTTAAGGCTTGCATCACAGGCTTGCTTAACATATTCAGGTCGGCCATTCAAACCACCTTCATTTGGTAAGTAGCCAAATTTAGTGGCCAATATTACCTCTTTTCTTACTTTTCTTAGTGCTTTTCCAACAAAAGTTTCGTTATGCCCATTACCATAAACATCTGCTGTATCGAAAAAATTAAGCCCCATTTCAAGTGCCAATTTAATCGTAGCATTTGATTCTTCATCATTTGTTGGACCATACCATTCCGACATGCCCATACAACCCAGGCCTATTGCTGAAGCCATCAGTTCACTATTTCCCAGTTGTCTTTTTATCATCATTCTAAACTATTTTTTATTTGCTAATTTGTTCGATATTTTATTGTTAATCATTCCTGCGAATGCAGGAATCTTAAAAAGTCAATAATATTCCGGCATTTCAACAAGCTCAATGTGGTATATTTCGTTTTATGAAAATCGGAATGGCATTTTTTATAATACATTTTCAAGTTATCGCATCATCACATCAACCTTTGTACTTTATCCATTTATATAAATCTTTATAGCTTGGTTTTTTACCATACATTAAGATTCCGGTTCGATAAATTCGCCCGGCCATCCAGGTAGTAAATAAAAAGCCTGCTATTAATAATGTCATTGAAAGTGCCAATTCAGTATAAGGAACACCAAAAGGGATACGGATCATCATAATGATAGGGGAGGTGAGCGGGATAATAGATAACCAAAATGCTACCGGGCCTTCCGGATCGCGAATGATAAATTGTGCCATCACCATTGCAAATATCAGGGGAATTGTGATTGGCAGCATAAATTGCTGGGTGTCTGCCTCACTGTCGACAGATGAACCAATAGCAGCAAAAAGAGCTGCATATAATAAGAATCCGGTCAAGAAAAAGAAGATAAACGAAAAGATAACAACCTCAAAATTAATAGATGAGATGGCATCAATTATTATTGATAAATCACTTTCGTTATTGGATAACTCTGGCATTGCATTGCCCGCAATCATTTGATTGTTGTTCATCATCATTTGATTTTGGGTTGGTATTTTATCTTTAAAAGCTACTTGAAAAACGCCAACAATACTAAATGTTAGTACAATCCAAAGGGTGAGTTGCGTTAGCCCTACAAGCCCAATTCCGATTATTTTCCCCATCATTAATTGAAAGGGTTTTACCGACGAAATAATTACTTCAATAATTCGACTGGTTTTCTCTTCAATTACGCCCCGCATCACCTGAGCTCCAAAAAAGAAGATAAAAAAGTAGATTAAAATTCCGGTAAAAATGCCCAGTACCATGGCAATTTCAGTATAAGTTTTTTGCTCATTTTCCCCTTCTGCCAATTTATAGGCTGTTAAGTTAATTGAGGTTTTTATGGATTCGGGAATATCCATTGCGATCTCCCGATCAGCATCATCAAGTTTTAATTTATTAATTTGGAGTAATAATTTTTGCTCTTCAATTTCTTTACCCATCATTCGTTTAATATAACTTTTGATGTCAAGATTTGGCTGTTTTTCTGAGTAAATAATAGCCGATGTTGGTAAGGCTACCTCAGTTTTTGGGATGTATAAAAGTGCATAATCACCATTGGTTTTTATGTTTTCCTTTGCCGAATCTAAGTCGGTATAAACATGATAAAATTGCAAATGATCATCATTTTTTATTTTCTCATAAAAAATGCCTGTTTCATCTAATATGGCAATTTTACGATCGCTGGTATCCGACATAGTCGCCAAAAATACAGGTACGATCATTAGGGCTGCCATTAATAAAGGGCCTAAAATGGTCATCACTATAAATGATTTTTTTCTGACCCTTGTCAAGTATTCTCTTTGAATAATGAGTTTAATTTTGTTCATAAACGAAAACCTTAATTCGATTTGGATGCATTGGATTCAGATACTCTGCTAATAAAAATATCATTCATGTTTGGGATAATTTCGTTAAATGAATGGATTTTTAAATGAGGAATAAGTGTTTCCAATAAATGATTGGCATTACCATTATTGAGTTTGATGGTTGCCTGGTTTCTGCCATCCTTTATTGAGGATTGGTTAATTTGGTAATGATTATTGGTCAGTGATTTAATGTCACCTTCAAAACCACTATATTCCAATGTATAGGTATTTGTTTTGTATTGGGTTTTAATTTCACTAACCCTGCCTTCAAGTATTTTTTCCGATTGATTGATCAGTGCAATATGATCGCATAATTCTTCAACTGAAGCCATGTTGTGTGTCGAAAAAATAATAGTGGCACCATCAGCACTTAACTTTAAAATTTCTTCTTTAAGTAGGTTAACATTAATGGGATCGAAACCGCTGAAAGGTTCATCAAAAATAAGTAATTCGGGCTCATGTAAAATGGTAACAATGAATTGGACTTTTTGTTGCATCCCTTTCGAAAGTTCTTCAACTTTTCGATTCCACCACGAATCAATCTCGAATTTCTCGAACCAATACTTTAATTTTTTTATTGCATCATTACGGCTGAGTCCTTTTAGTTGAGCTAAATAAATGGCTTGCTCTCCAACTTTCATTTTTTTATAAAGACCTCTCTCTTCAGGTAAATAGCCAATTTTAAAAATGTGTTTGGGTTGAAGTTTTTCCGAATTAAAAAGCAGATTGCCCTCATCAGGGGCAGTTATTTGGTTCATGATACGGATAAGGGTGGTTTTCCCGGCTCCATTGGGGCCTAAAAGACCGAAAATGCTTTGCTTCGGAATTTCTAAGCTTACCAACTTTAATGCAGTATGATTTGAAAAATGTTTTGTTACTCTATCTACCGTAAATAAACTCATGGGATATTTAATGTTATGTACCCGTAAAAATAGCAAAATTTGTTTGATATTGATGGTCTAAAACATCTCAGGGTAGAAACTTAAATTTTTTAAATATAAAAATATCATTAAGCCTGTTTATGTGATGAGTGTATTCATCAAACAATTATTAAAACTTTTCATTATTCTAATTAATTATTGATCAGCGGTTAGGTTTTTTTAATAAATCATAGTAAATTTCGTGCACCTAAATCAAAGATGAAATCTTGAAATATCTATATTGAAAAACTCAATGTTAAAGGTAAATGGTCAGATGAAAAATCAACCTATACAATATTACAAGATTTACATGGCGGGCATTAATATTTAATATAATAACCAATCAATTTCTCAATCGGAGTTTTGGAATGGGAAAATGAATAAACACCTGACAAAATGAAAAAAAACTTAATTTTTGCAATCTTGTTTTTAATGAGCATGATGGCCTGTGTACCTAAAAATCAAAAGCAGAAAATGGAACAAAAAGATAACAAAATTCAAGAGGTTGAATTGAGCAATGCCAATGGAATGAAAGTGAAAATTACCAATTTTGGAGGAAAAATAATGTCAATTTTGACCCCTGATAAAGAAGCAAAATTGGGTGAGGTCGTTTTGGGATATGATACCCCACAAGAATATTTAGATGGTAGTTTGTATTTTGGTGCATTGATTGGAAGATATGGAAACAGAATTGCTCAAGGGGAATTTAGTTTGAACAATAAAGATTATAAGCTTGCCCGTAATAATGACGAGAATCATTTACACGGAGGAATTGTAGGCTATAATAATGTATTTTGGGATATGAGTGAAATTGAGAATAATTCAGTTAAACTTCATTATTTAAGCAAAGATGGTGAAGAAGGTTACCCTGGTAATCTGGATATTACTGTTACTTATACCTTAACCGATGACAATGCAATTGAAATTAATTATCTGGCCGAGACCGATCAGCCAACGATTATTAATTTAACCCATCATTCTTTTTTTAACTTAAAGGATGGAGGAGCAAGCCCGATCCTGGATCATGAATTGATGATAAATGCCGATGCGTTTACACCCGTTGATAGTGGCCTGATCCCAACCGGTGAAATTCGAAACGTGGAAGATACCCCGATGGATTTTAGGGAAATGACGGCCATTGGAAAAAGAATCAATGATGATTATGAGCAACTCAAACTTGGTAAAGGTTATGATCATAACTGGGTATTGAACAAAGAAAAAAATGAGCTTAAATTGGCAGCAGAAGTATATGAACCTGTAAGCGGTAGAACCTTAGAAGTATACACTACCGAACCAGGCTTGCAATTTTATTCTGGTAATTTTTTAGACGGCACCGATAAAGGGCACAACGGTACAGTTTATAATTTTAGAACTGCATTTTGTCTTGAAGCACAACATTATCCAGATTCACCTAATCATCCTGATTTTCCGTCAACGGTTTTAAACCCGGGTGAAAAATATACTCAAAAAACCATTTATAAATTTGGTGTGAAATAATTACAAACGTGAAAGTTTTATCTCAGGTAGGTTGTTCGATAATGCCGATAAACCTACCTGGATGACGGATATTAATATCAAGGTATAATTAATTTTAGGGTAAAGCAAACGCAACAGGGAATTAATATCCTTCAAAATATTCCTTCATGCGGCTAAAAAAACTTTTGTCTTTACTACTTGGGTTAGGAATGAAATTTTTTGATTCGGATAAGGTTTCAAGTATCTTTTTCTCTTCTTTACTTAAATCTTTGGGTGTCCAAACATTGATATTGATAAGCATGTCACCCTTTCCGTAAGAATTTATATTTGGAAGTCCTTTACCTTTCAGCCTTAATATTTTTCCTGATTGTGTTCCGGCAGGAATTTTTATCCTGGCCTTGCCATTAATGGTAGGAATTTCAACAGTTGTACCTAGCGAAACTTCTGAAAAGCTCAGGTATTTATCATAAATAATATTTGATCCGTCTCTGATGAGTTCTTCATGGGGGATTTCTTCGATCAAGATGATCAAATCACCCGGAACACCATTTCTGGCACCGGCATTTCCCTTTCCGCTTACAGATAATTGCATCCCTTCGGTAACACCGGCAGGGATATTGATTTTTATAACGTCATCTCCTTTTACAATTCCATTCCCGGCACAAGCGTGACAAGTGTTTTTTATAATCTGACCCTCTCCGCCACAATGTGGGCATGTTGAAGAAGTTTGCATTTGACCCAGAAAAGTATTGGTAATGCGGGTTACCTGTCCTGTCCCACCACAGGAGGTACAAGTTGAATGTGATGCCCCGCCTTCAGCTCCGGAGCCTTTACAGCTATTGCATACAATATATTTGTTGACCTTAATTGTTTTTTCAATACCATTGGCAATTTCTTCGAGGGTGAGCTTTACTTTTACCCTAAGGTTAGATCCTTTGTTTACTCTTCTTCGGCGTGATCCTCCGCTGCTGAACCCTCCAAATCCGCTGCCACCAAAAGCACTTCCGAAAATGTCTCCGAAATTACTAAAAATGTCATCCATGCTCATGCCGCCACCAAAACCACTACTGGCTGAGCTGCCGACACCGGCATGTCCATAACGGTCGTACTTGCTTCTTTTCTCCGGATTGCTTAATACTTCATAGGCTTCTGCTGCTTCTTTAAACTTATCTTCAGCAGTTGGATCATTTTGGTTTTTGTCAGGGTGAAATTTTATGGCCTGCTGACGGTAAGCCTTTTTGATTTCTGCTTCTGAAGCATCTTTTGAAACTTCTAATATTTCGTAATAATCTCTTTTCGCCATCCAATGTTTAAATTACAAATGCGTGTATAAATAATTAAATTTAGCTGCCTACCACCACTTTGGCGTACCTAATTACTTTGTCTCCCAACAAATACCCCCGCTCAATTTCATCAACAATTTTCCCTTTCATATTTTTATCAGGGGCAGGAATCTCTGTTATTGCTTCATGAAAATCGGTATCAAAAGTTTCACCTTTTGATTTCATTGCCTGCAATCCTTTGGCGGTTAAGGTAGATTTCAGCTTGCTGTGAATGAGACTAATGCCTTCTTTAAAACTATCAATGTTATCATTATCTTCAAGTGCCTTTATGGCACGATCAAAATCATCAAGTACAGGCAACATACTAATAATTATTTCCTGTGAAGCCGTTTTTGTTAGTTCAATTCGCTCTCGAAGCGTACGTTTACGAAAATTATCAAATTCTGAAAATAAGCGTAAAAATTTATCATTTAGTTCGGCATTTTTTATTTTGAGTTCTTCCAGTTCTTCAGACTCCTTACGGGCTTTTCGCGATTTTTTCTTTTTTGGGGTTTCACTTGATTCTGAGGTTTCCTCTGCTTCAGTAATTCCTTTCACATCAATTTTTTCCTTTATTACTTCAGCTTTTTTTACTTCTTCAGCAGATTCTTCAACAGAGAGCTCTTCAGGCTCTTTCTTAATATCTTCCTTATTCGTATTAGCTTCTTTTATCATTATAAAATCTGATTGAATATTGTTTGAATAGTTTAGTGTATGAGCATAGCAAATTATTTGCCAAGACTTTTTTTAGGACAAATTGTCATAATTTTTAAGCATTGTGAAAATGTGACAAGGGTGCAAAAGGATTAATCAATTCGTTGGATTTTGGCGCCCAGTTTTTGTAAACGGATGTCAATGTTTTGATAACCACGATCAATTTGTTCAATGTTGTGAATAATACTTGTGCCTTCGGCTGATAATGCGGCAATAAGCAAAGCAACACCGGCACGAATATCTGGAGAAGTCATAGAAATTCCGCGTAATGAATGTTCTCGGTTCAAACCAATTACGGTTGCCCGGTGTGGATCACATAAAATGATACGTGCACCCATATCGATGAGTTTATCCACAAAAAATAATCGGCTTTCAAACATCTTTTGATGAATAAGCACACTTCCCTTTGCCTGAATGGCGATGACGAGCATGATGCTAATGAGGTCGGGTGTGAACCCTGGCCATGGCGCATCTGCAATAGTCATGATGGATCCATCAATAAAAGTTTCAATTTCGTAATGTTTTTGTTCGGGGATATAGATGTCGTTTCCTCTTTTTCCAATCTTAATACCCATGCGTTTAAACATTTCAGGAATAACTCCAAGGGCTTCAAAGTCAACATTTTTAATGGTTAATCCCGATTGTGTCATGGCTGCCATCCCGATAAAACTACCCACTTCAATCATGTCGGCCATCAATCGATGTTCACAAGCACCCAGATTTTCTATCCCATCTATCACCAGTAAATTTGAACCAACTCCTGAAATTTGTGCTCCCATGCTGATTAACATTTTGCTAAGTTGAAGGATGTATGGTTCGCAAGCTGCATTGAAAATGGTGCTCCGACCTTTGGCCAGAGTAGATGCCATCAATATATTTGCTGTTCCTGTAACAGAAGCTTCATCAAGCAACATATATTTTCCGCGGAGTCTATCTGCTTCAATACGGAATAAGTTTTCTTTAGGTTCGTATGAAAATTTAGCCCCCAATTCCTGTAAACCAAAAAAATGAGTATCAAGCCTTCTCCTTCCGATTTTATCACCACCCGGTTGTGGAATATATGCTTTGCCAAATCGTGCTACCAAAGGTCCGAGTATCATAATTGATCCTCGCAAACTTGCTGCCTTGCTTTTGTATTCCTCTGTTTTAAGCAGCTCAAGATTGATGTTTTGGGCTTGAAATGAAAATGAACTTTCATTGAGCTTGTGTACTTCAACACCAATATAGGCTAATAATTCAATGAGTTTATTTACATCCCTGATGTCGGGAACATTATGAATAATAATTTTTTCAGAAGTGAGAAGCGTGGCGCATATTACTTGCAGGGCTTCATTTTTAGCCCCTTGAGGAATAATTTCCCCATGCAGTTTCTGACCTCCGATAATTTCAAATGAACTCAAAATTCGCAGTGTTTTTTAGCTTGGATTGCTTCGGTGCCGAGGTTTGTATCCGCCACCGTTCGAGTAAGAATCTTTGGCAGGCCGGCGACCTGCAAATTTTTTCTTCTTTGATGGCGGTCTTGTAACTACATCTCCTGTACTAATTAATCTGGCATTATCAGGTAATTTTAATTTACCTTTTGATAAAACTTCCAAATGTTGAAGGATTAACTCATCGTTTACAGAATCGCGATTCCAATTTAAATATGATTTTTTTAGATGGTTGGCAATGGTTTGGATAAAAGCTTCTTTTTCCGGTCCTTCTTCCAGGTCAATTGCTTTTTCAATTATTTTTTCCAGGTTTTTGCCATAATGCTTGTATTTTATATTGTTATCCTGATAAGGAACTCTTGCGGGTTTGGCTTCAATTTCTGCTTTTGATGGTGCCGGAAAGGGGCAGTCAACATCGAGGGTAAAGTTTGAAATGATGTGGAGATGATCCCATAATTTTTGTTCGAAATCAACCGTATCTTTTACCTGAGCATTCATTTGACCCATTACATTAACAATGACGTGAGCTGCCTGGGTTCTTTTTTCGCGGTCTTCGATAGTCACAGCGTATTCAATCATCTTTTGGATATTTCTGCCATATTCAGAAATAACCAATTTGTTTCTTGTAGTATTATAATCAATCATGATATTATGTCTTAATGTCGATTAGGCTATTGAATTATCAATTTTTATAAAAGGCAATATTATTAATTTGGGATATTTGTTGGTTCACACAGGTAATAGTCGGTGCAAATATAAACATTTATTTTATTATATTTCATTTTTGTTGATATTAATTGCTGATATAAAATCCTTTACCCTTTATTAAATGTATAGTAAATACAGTGTTTTGCCCAAGTATTTAAATCGAATCTAATTATTATGATTACAAAGAAATTTATCTATTTTTGCATTACCCTATAAAATTTTAAGCTTAGCGAATTTAAGCAGTAATTGCTTTTGGCCAACTCCAATAAAAAATACGGTAGCTTTTTTATTGGAGGCTTCACCTTCAACTGCTATAACTTTTCCTTTGCCAAATTTGGCATGTTCGACTTCCATTCCGGCTTGCAATTTTTCCATTACTTCATTATCAAAGGGCTTATTGGACGAGGTGGCTGAAACAGAACTGATTTTTTTAAAGTTTTTCTTTGCAATTGTGGTCAAAGTTTGATTGGCTTTATTTTTCTGAGTATCATCGTCAAAACCAATTGTTGATCCAAAAATGGTAGCCCGCTTTGGCAAATCAATAAATTCAACCGGAATTTCTTCAATAAAACGACTGGGCTCACACATGCTTAAATTCCCCCATTTATATCGGCTTTCAGCATAGGAGAGGTATAATTGAATTTCGGCACGGGTTATTGCAACATAAAATAATCGCCGCTCTTCTTCCAGATCGGTTCTGGAGTTTAATGATTGGATGGAGGGAAATAAATTTTCTTCCAGACCGACCACAAAAATATAAGGGAATTCAAGTCCTTTTGCCGCATGAATCGTCATGAGAGAAACATAATCAGTTCCTTCTTTGTCCTTGGTGTCTGCATCAGTTAACAATGCCACATCCTGCATAAATTCATCCAAACCCCGAGTTATATTTCCTTCCCGTTCTTCGATCTGTTCTTCGGTAAGTTCGGTTTCGGTAAATTCTTTAATGGCATTCAAAAGTTCTTCAATATTTTCATATCGGCTTACCCCTTCAGGGCTTTTATCCTGAAAAAGTTCTTTGAAAATGCCTGATGAATTTGCAATTAATTTGGCTAGCTCGTAGGCATCCTTAGTTTGAATTTGTACGGCAAAACTTTTAATCATGGTCGAGAAATCAACCAGTTTTGTTATTGTTCCGGCATTTAGCGATAAGTGATGTTTGCCTGGATTTTCGATAACATTCCACATGCTAATATCTGCCTGATCGGCAGCTACCGTAATTTTTTGGAGGGTAGTGTTACCAATTCCCCTCGCCGGGTAATTGATGATGCGAACCAGCGCTTCTTCATCACTGGGGTTTAGCACCAAACGAAAATAAGCCAGTAAATCCTTAATTTCTTTCCTTTTATAAAATGAGAGCCCGCCAAATATTCGATAAGGGATGTTGAGCTTTCTCAGGGCTTCTTCCATTACCCTTGATTGGGCATTGGTTCGATATAAAATCGCGAAAGATTCGTTCGGAAGCTGAAAATTCATTTTGCTTTCAAATATGGCATTGGCAATCAAATTGCCTTCTTCGCTATCGGTTGAGGCCCGAAGCAATTTGATCTGTTTGCCTTCAATGTTTTCGGTCCAAACTTTTTTTTCAATCTGATCCTTGTTGGAAGCGATCACACTATTTGCAGCATTTACAATGGTTTGAGTAGAGCGATAGTTTTGTTCCAGCTTAAAAATTTTATGATCGGGATAATCTGTTTTGAAGTTAAAGATATTTTGAATGTTTGCTCCCCTAAACGCATAAATACTTTGTGCATCATCGCCCACCACACAGATATTTTCATTGTTAGCCGCCAGTTTTTTGATGATAAGATATTGAGAGTAATTTGTATCCTGATACTCATCAACCAAAATATATTTAAATTTTTGTTGGTATTTATATAATGCATCTTCAAAATCACGAAACAACACATTGGTGTTGAAAAGCAGATCATCAAAGTCCATGGCATCAGCTCGTTTAAGACGAGCATTATAAATGGTGTAGATATTGCCAATTAAAGGTTTGCCAGCTGATTTATCCGCATTCTTGATTTCGAAATTTTGACTGTAATCGGCAGGTGAAATCAAATTGGTTTTGGCACCCGAAATCCGATTTAAAACATAATTAGGGGGGTAAGTCTTGTCATCAAGGTTTTGATCCTTGATAATTGATTTAATGAGTCGTTTGGTATCGTCGGTATCGTAAATGGTGAAGTTTGAAGGATAACCCAAACGATGCCCTTCTATTCGTAAGATGCGGGCAAAAATAGAGTGAAAGGTACCCATCCAAACATTCATGGCTTCTTTACTGCCTACCAATTTAAGAATTCGCTCCTTCATTTCACGAGCTGCTTTGTTCGTAAAAGTTAGGGCGAGCACATTAAAAGGATCAATGCCTTTATTTAATAGGTGTGCTACTTTATAGGTTAATACCCGGGTTTTCCCGGAACCGGCTCCGGCAATTACCATTACTGCTCCCTCAGTTGCTTCTACAGCTTTTCGCTGTACCTCGTTTAGTTCTTTTAAAATATCTTTCAAATGGGATTTTTTTGGACTGCAAAAGTAAGGCAAATGTTTTAATTAGCCAATCCATCATTTTTATACATAATTGTTACGTGTTGTGTAGCCGTTTTTAGGACGGGTCATAATGATTGCCAACGGTTGGTATTATGAAAAGGGTTAAATGAAACCCCCTACTTCACGAATAAAATATAATATCCCTTAATACGAGGCAAAAGCTTCAAAAAAGCATTTATCCAGCAATATTTTGCGATTGCATATCAGCGTTTCGGAATTTTATTTTTTCAATATTTTCTTTAAAATAGTTTCCTTATCTATTTTCTTTGTGCAGAAGAACCAATCGTAGCACTTAGTATTTTCATCTTTGCTTTCCATTCTTTCTTTTGCTACCCCACATGAACCGGCTGTTGGAACAATTACTTCATCACCTGGTCTCCAATCTGCTGGTGTTGCGACACTAAATTCATCTGCTGTTTGTAACGCAATTACAACCCGATACAATTCGTCAAAGTTACGACCAAGGCTAAGCGGGTAATAAATAATTGTCCTAATAATACCTTTGGGGTCAATTACAAATACGGCTCGAACTGCTTTTGTATTGCTTTCTCCAGGCATCATCATGCCGTATTTTTGAGCAACTTCCATTGTTATATCCTCAATTAAAGGAAATGTTACTTCAACATTTTTCATCCCTTTGTATTCAATCTTTTCTTTGATTGTTCGCAACCATGCAATATGACTATAAAGCCCATCAACTGAAAGGCCTACAAGTTTGCAATGTGCTTCATTAAATTTTGGTTCTAACGAGGCAAAAGTCATAAACTCTGATGTGCAAACAGGTGTAAAGTCAGCTGGGTGACTAAAAAGAATAACCCAACTTCCTTTGTAATCAGAAGGGAAATTTATTTCACCTTGCGTTGTTACTGCTTTAAATTCTGGTGCGTATTCTCCTATGCGTGGCATTGAAACTACTTTTTCTTCCATGGTATTAAATTTAAAATTGTTTTACGTTCTAATTTTTTTCCATTCTTCTTTCATTCGGGCAATATCGTTAATCCAATCTTCGATGTCATTTTCGTGTTCCAATTCTTCATTGAGGATTTGAACAGCCATTTGATGTGTTGAATGGTCCTTGCCATTTGTAAAATCGGCAATCTCCTGATAACGTTGTATTGCGCATCTTTCACCTTTTAGGTTTTGTTCTAAAATCACCTCAATATATGGGTCAGATGGCTCGTCATAAGAACAACGAGCTAATTTTGCCCACTCTGTCGGATTAATAACTGGCGTTCCTCCAAGTTGTATTATCCTGTTAACAACTAAAACAGCATGCCCTAATTCTTGATCTGCATGTAATAATAGTTCTGGTTCAACTTCACTTCTCATTGGCCCTTCCATAAGCCTTGCTCCAATCCAATACTGATAATATGCGAGCCATTCTTCTGAAAGTGCTGCATTTAGCATTTTTATAAGTTCGTCTACATCAACGGATGAGATTTTAATTCCTTGTTTTCCCATGTTAATAATTGTTTAAGTTAAAAATTCTTATTTTGTAAAACATCTAATATAATTATAATTGCTGAGCTTTTTTTATTTTCCCTTTTTCAAAATCATAAAAAAGAGGTTTTCCTGTGGGTATTTCCAAATTGAGAATTTGTTCGTTTGTCAGCTTTTCTATAAACATGATAACAGAACGAAGGCTGTTTCCGTGAGCCGAAATTAAAACATTTTTTCCTGTTTCCAATTGTGGTAAAATATATTCTTAAAGAAAGGAATGGTACGTTCAGCGGTATCTTTTAAGCATTCTCCGTTTGGTGGGGGATTGTCATAACTCCTTCGCCATTGATGAACTTGTTCGTTGCCATATTCTTTGGCTGTTTCACTTTTGTTTTTCCCTTGCAATTCTCCATAATAGCGTTCATTAAGGTGAAAATCACAATAAACAGGAATGATACTTTGAGCCATTTTTTTACTGTAAATTACGCTCCAATCTTTCATTTTTCCTTCATTGTGAATAACTATAGGGGTTTTATCACTTTTATTTTGTGCAAGGGCGAGCATGGTTGTTTCGATAGCTCGCACTTGCACCGAAGTAAAAACAATATCAAATTTTATATCAGCCAATTCTTCTCCGGCTTTAATTGCTTCAATGATTCCATTTTGCGAAAGAGGGACATCTACCCAGCCGGTAAAAACATTTTTTTTATTCCAGGCTGATTCTCCATGCCGGATTAAGATTAATTTTGACATGCTATTTGTTTAAAATTTTGATTATCAAATTTACTAAAATTTAACGAGTAGCTGCCTTTTTTAGCATAAATGGTAAATTGCAACAAATCAATGCGGAATTCGAAGAACATCAGTGCCCGGTAGGATGAAGACGCTCAAAAAATGAGCAAAGACAATGCACCATATGAACTCCGCAATGCAATTTGCAAAATGTTAGCAATTTACCTTTATTCATCTTTATTATCAAATTAAAGGTTAAAATCCTACAATTTCATTGCAGTTACTTTAGTTTCTATAAATATTTTGATTTTACTGAATGGTTCAATATTGAAGCAATTCTCATTCAGCAATGCCATATTGTTTGGACAACAAAGTACAGATATCATGTTTTACAAGGAGGCATTCAAAAAAGGTGCCGGGATATCTTGATTCAAATTTGTGATAGTGAAGATGTGCAAATATTGAAAGGAGTTGTAAGCAAAGACCATATTCACATGCATGTTGAATACGCACCATCTTTGAGTATAAGTATTCTTGTGAAGAAATTAAAAGGTCGGTCATTGCGCCTTCTCCAACAGGAATATCCTGAATTGGGAAAAAATATTGGGGACGTCATTTTTGGGCAGTTTGTTTTGGGGTTTGAAGTACAGGTCAAATAACAGATGGGATGATGCAAGAATATCTCGAATATCATAAGGATAAACCAAATGTGGATAAAGGGAATTGGATAATGCAATAAATAAAACAATTGTAAAGAATTTCATTCTTTTCCTTTTTATTAAAACTATGGATTTTGAATCCATAGTGGTTTATTTATTTGCAGGCTAATATTCAGCCGCAGGGTTTTGCTTACTTCAAAGATGAAAAATTAAGCATTCAAAAACGATTTTTGTTGCTCGGCTTTTGCTAGGTCTTGATTTTTGAATTTGTTGAGGCTTGTTAGGTGCGAGATCGAAAAAATTTATAACTTACACTGCCAATTTTAATATTTAACAAGATGAAAAAAACTATCTTTTTATTGATTGCCTTTTTTGTAATCAACACATTGTTTGGACAAATCAAATATGCTCCCAAAGAATTGACGGTAAAGGATTACGATCGTGCGGTTGCCTATATGTACGGACCTGGTGAAGCATTGGAATTTAACACCAATGTTCGAATTAACTGGGTTGATGGAACCCAATGCTGGTACAGTGTGAATGCGCCCGAAGGTACCAAATATTACTTGGTTGATTCGAAAAAGAAGAAAAAAACAGAACTCACCAAAGCAGAAGCAGATAAATTACAGGTTAAAACCGTGGTGGTTAAAGATGCCATCGTTTCACCCGACGGACTCAAAGCCGCTTTCATACGAGATTATAACCTTTGGATGAAAATCATCGCAACCAATGAAGAAGTTCAATTAACCACTGATGGCATTGAAGATTTTGGCTATGCTACCGATAACGCTGGCTGGACCAAAAGCAACCGTCCGGTTTTAAACTGGTCGCCCGATTCAAAACTGATCGCCACTTTTCAACACGATGGTCGTGGAGTAGGGGAAATGTATGTCGCATCAACCAATGTCGGGCATCCCAAACTGGAAGCATGGAAATACCCTTTGCCAGGCGATAGCCTTATTTTTCGTATCGAACGGGTAATTATTCATGTAGATCAACCTAAAGTAGTTCGTCTAAAAATGGATCCCGACCAACATCGGTCCAGTATAACCGATCATATTGCTTCGGGTAATGGCATTGCTGATCTGCAATGGAGCGACGATAGCAAACAACTTGCTTTCCTTTCCAATTCGAGAGATCATAAAGAAGCCTGGCTGCGGTTAGCTGATCCAAATACGGGAGAAGTGAAGACTGTGTTTTATGAAAAAGAAGAAACTTTTTTCGAGTCGGGTGCCGGAAAATGGAACTGGTATGTGATGAAAGAAAGCAATGAATTTATCTGGTTTTCGCAAGCCAGCAACTGGGGGCATTTGTATTTGTACAACCTTACAACAGGTGCCTTAAAAAACCAAATTACCAAAGGCGACTGGCGCGTATTTCAAGTCCTCAATATTGATGAAAAAGATCGTACCATTTATTTTTCGGGTGGAAGTCGTGAGCCGGGCGATCCTTATTATCAGTATTATTATTCTGTTAAAATGGATGGATCTGGTTTAAAACTGCTCACCCCAGAAAATGCAAATCACAATTGGAAACTGGCTCCGGGCGGAAATTATTTTGTGGATAGTTATTCTACCCCACAAGATGCACCAATCACGATTTTAAGAGATAAAAAAGGAAAATTATTGATGGAGCTGGAAAAAGGCGACATTTCAAAATTAATTGCTTCGGGATGGCAGGCGCCCGAATCATTTACGGTTAAGGCCCGCGACGGAAAAAACCGATTTATATGGTTTGCTTTGCAAACCTACCAATATGGATCCCAATAAAAAATATCCCATAATTAATTATATCTATCCCGGGCCACAATCAGGTAGCGTCGGAAGCAGAAGTTTTGCTGCTTATCGCGGCGATCGTCAATCGTTGGCCGAGTTAGGGTTTATCGTGGTTGCGCTGGATGCGCTGGGAACACCTAATCGCTTCAAATCATTTCACGATGCGTATTACGGGAATATGGGCGACAATGGATTACCTGATCAAATTACAGGGATGCAACAGTTGGCCGAACGATATTCGTGGATCGATATTGATCGTGTTGGAATTTACGGTCATTCAGGTGGGGGATTTGCATCAACCGATGCCATCCTGCGTTATCCTGACTTCTTCGATGTTGCCGTGAGCGGCGCAGGAAACCACGATCAACGAAATTATGAAGATGATTGGGGCGAAAAATGGCAGGGAATGTTGGTTCCTAATGCTGATGGTGGTACTAATTACGACGATCAGGCAAACCAAAAACCTTGCAAAAAACCTGAAAGGAAAATTACTCATTGCCCACGGAAGTATGGATATGAATGTGCCTTTCTATAATTCGCTTTTAGTGGTGAACGAATTAATTGCAGCCAATAAAGATTTTGATTTGATCATCTTTCCGAATCGCGGACATGGTTTTGGGCGCGAAACATATATGATTCGTAGACGCTGGGATTATTTTGTGAAATATTTACTTGGGGCTGAACCTCCAAAAGAATATGAGATTATAAATAATTCACCGATGCAGTCGGGCCGACCAAGATAATTTTAAAATTTACAATAGAAAGCCCCAGCTTTTGGCGGGGCTTTCTTATTTCAAATCAGAAAGGAAGCTCTTCTTTTTAATGTTTAACATAAATAAAGAATATTTCAAAAAATTGTGTTTGAGGGCTAGTTGATTTTTAACTGTTCTAAATTATAGGTTTTGCCTATGACAAATATAGATTGGCAGTGAAATCAGGATTAATAAAAGATGTTAACTTTTAGCTATTATATTTGGCATCCTTGAATTTACCTGAGTAGTTATATGTTGAGAATTAATAACACAATAAATACAAACATCAATGTAAAACTGTGTGTTACAACCATGTTCCTATTGAATGACCTTCAAATGTATACCGTATTATAATTTCGAATCTTCGCCAGCTTAAACGAACAAAGAAAAATACCAATAAATATTTGCAGACACTTATTGTTTTTTAAAAATGTTTTTTTACCTTTGCAGCCCCAAATTGGGGAATGTTTATATAAAATACTGAAAAATAGTAAGGAAACCTGACAATTAAGACAACTATAGGTTTTCAACTGTGGTTTAGCAATACAACCTCGTTCTAAATATAAGAGCCGCAGCTAAAAGTCTAAGTCGTAAAATCTCATCCTTTCGATTTTTCAGAAAAAAAATAGTATTAAAAGCGTAAAAATTAATCCGGTAATGTGGTTCATTATATGCGAATTATTTTTTACCTTTGCACACCCAAAAAATAAAGGTGGAATAATTAACAAACAAAATAGCGTAGTATGCCAACAATACAACAGTTAGTTCGCAAGGGACGTCAAAAATTAACCGATAAGAGTAAATCTCCTGCTTTGGACTCATGTCCACAACGTAGGGGAGTTTGTGTCAGGGTTTATACCACTACACCAAAAAAACCTAACTCAGCCATGAGAAAGGTTGCCAGAGTTCGACTAACTAACGGAAAAGAGGTGAACGCCTATATCCCTGGCGAAGGTCACAATTTGCAGGAGCACTCCATTGTAATGATTCGTGGAGGCAGGGTAAAAGATTTACCGGGTGTTAGATACCATATTATCAGAGGTGCGTTAGATACTTCAGGTGTGGAAGGACGAACACAACGTAGATCAAAATATGGTACAAAACGACCAAAACAGAAATAAAAAATTAACTCAAGGATAAAACAATGAGGAAATCTAGACCAAAAAACGAGTTATTCTTCCAGACCCAAAATTTAATGATGTTTTGGTAACAAAGTTTGTGAACAATTTGATGTTTCAAGGGAAGAAAAACCTGGCCTTTAAAGTTTTTTACGAAGCAATGGAAATTGTTAGCGAAAAAACGCAGGAAGACGGACTGGAAGTATGGAAAAAAGCTTTGGCAAATGTAACTCCGGCAGTAGAAGTTAGAAGTAGAAGAATTGGTGGAGCAACATTCCAAATCCCTTCAGAAATTAGAGCGGGCAGAAAAATGTCGATTGGGATGAAAAACCTGATCGGATTTGCACGCAAGCGTCATGAAAAAACCATGGGCCAAAAACTGGCAGGTGAAATTATGGCAGGTTATAAAGAAGAAGGCGCAGCTTTTAAGAAAAAGAAGATACACACAGAATGGCAGAAGCGAATAAAGCTTTCTCTCATTTCAGATTTTAATTAGCATATATAATTATATAATAAGGTATAATACAAAAAATGTCTGAAAGACTGGAGCATACAAGAAACATTGGCATTATGGCTCATATCGATGCGGGTAAAACCACAACGACTGAGCGTATCTTGTATTATACCGGTATCAATCATAAAATTGGTGAAGTTCATGATGGTACTGCTACCATGGATTGGATGATTCAGGAGCAGGAGCGGGGAATTACCATTACCTCTGCCGCCACAACCGTTTTCTGGGACTTCAAAAATAAAGAATATAAAATCAATATTATTGATACCCCCGGCCATGTAGATTTTACGGTTGAGGTGGAACGTTCACTCAGGGTACTGGATGGAGCCGTTGCTTTATTTTGTGCTGTTGGTGGTGTTGAACCCCAATCTGAAACGGTTTGGCGACAGGCCAATAAATACCATGTTCCACGAATCAGTTTTGTAAATAAAATGGATCGGGCCGGTGCCGACTTTTTTAAAGTAATTGCCGAAATTAACGATAAGTTAGGAGCTCAGGCCATCCCATTGCAAATTCCGATTGGTGCAGAGGATGATTTTACCGGCATCGTTGATTTGATTACCAACAAAGCTTATGAGTGGGATAATGATACCCTTGGAGCCAAGTATTTTGAAGTTGATATTCCGGAAGAATTAAAAGAAGAAGTTGAATTATATCGCTCAAGATTGATTGAAGGTGTTGCTGAAGAAAGCGATGAGTTGTTCGCTAAATTTCTGGAAAACCCGGCCCTGATTACCCAGGACGAAATCTATTCGGCCATCCGCAAGGCTACGCTCGAATTGAGAATTACTCCGGTACTTTGCGGATCATCATTCAAAAATAAAGGGGTACAATTTTTATTAAACGCTGTAACCACTTACTTACCCTCCCCAATCGATATTACAGCAGTCAAAGGAATCAACCCGTTTACAGATAAAGAAGAAAGCAGAAGCGCAGATGTCGAAGAACCATTTACCGCTTTAGCTTTTAAAATTGCTACTGATCCTTTCGTTGGCCGGGTTGCATTTTTCAGGGTTTATTCAGGATCGGTGGAAGCTGGCGCAACTGTTTTAAATGCTAATACCAATAAAAAAGATAGAATTGCCCGTATTTTTCAAATTCATGCCAATAAGCAAATTCCATTAAAAAGTTGGAAGCAGGCGATATTGGTGCTGTAGTTGGCTTTAAAGCAATTCGTACCGGCGATACTTTAACAGATATCAAACATCCATTGGTTTTAGAAAGCATCGAATTCCCAGATCCTGTTATCAGTATGGCCGTTGAACCTAAAGTTCAGGATGATGTTGATAAGTTAGCTATTTCTTTAAATAAGCTGGCTGAAGAAGATCCGACTTTTACCGTACGTATCGACAGTGATTCCGGACAAACCGTTATTAACGGAATGGGTGAATTGCATTTGGATATCCTTGTTGATCGTTTGAAACGTGAATTTAATATTCAGGTTAACAGAGGAACTCCTCAGGTAGCGTATAAAGAAACCATTACCGAAACCATTCATCATCGCGAAGTATATAAAAAACAAAGTGGTGGACGTGGTCGTTTTGCAGATATTGATATTGAGATTGGCCCTGCAGGAGATGATATTAAAGGGCTGGAATTTATTAATGAAATCAGGGATGGCAACATTCCGAAACAATATATTCCTGCTATTGAAAAGGGATTTAGAATGGCCATGCAAAATGGATCACTGATCGGTTTCCCGATGAATAATCTGAGAGTTCGTTTAATTGACGGATCATATCACAGTGTTGATTCAGATGCATTATCGTTTGAAGTTGCTGCTGCTCAAGCATTCAGGCATGCTACTAAAAATGCCAAACCGGCATTATTAGAACCCATCATGAAACTTGAGATTACTACACCCGACGAATATGTTGGTGATTTAAGCAGTGATTTAAATAAAAGAAGAGGTCATCTTGAAATGTTGAAGGCAGATTGGGTGTTCAGGTAATTAAAGCAGTGGTTCCAATGGCCGAAATGTTTGGCTATGTTACTGCATTAAGAACCATTTCATCCGGACGGGCAATGTCAAATCTTGAATTTTCACATTATCAAATTACTTCAAAAGAAATTCAGGAAGAAGTTTTATATAAAATCAGAGGATACGTATTAAATTCTTAATTGAGAAATAAAAATTAACGAACGTGAGTCAAAGGATTAGAATAAAATTAAAATCATACGATCATAACCTGGTTGATAAATCAGCGGAAAAGATCGTAAAAACTGTAAAATCAACCGGTGCAGTTGTTAATGGGCCAATCCCGTTGCCAACCAACAAAAAGATTTTCACAGTGAACAAAGCAACCTTTGTAAACAAAAAAGCAAGAGAACAATTTCAACTTTGCTCATACAAAAGGCTTCTTGATATATACAGCACTACATCTAAAACCATAGATGCATTAATGAAGCTTGAACTACCCAGCGGTGTTGAAGTAGAAATTAAAGTTTAAGTTTTAGGTAAGTATAGTAGGTTTATAGAGCTTAAAAGAAAAAAAGATGTCAGGATTAATAGGAAAAAAAATAGGGATGACCAGTATGTTTGACGAGAACGGCAAAAATTTGCCTTGTACCGTTATTGAAGCTGGGCCATGTGTTATTACTCAGGTCCGTACCAAGGATGTTGACGGATATGAAGCAATTCAAATGGCATTTGATGAGAAAAAAGAAAAGCATACCCCAAGTGCTATGAAAGGCCATTTTAAAAAAGCCGGAGTGACCCCCAAACGAATTGTTCGGGAATTCAGTCGTTTTGAAAAAGGCCATCAGAAAAAATTTGGTGATGTTCTTACTGTTGATATTTTTGCCGAAGGCGAATTTATCGATGTAATCGGAACTTCAATAGGAAAAGGTTTTCAAGGGGTAGTTAAGCGCCATAATTTTGGAGGCGTTAATGATGCAACTCACGGCCAGCATAACCGATTAAGAGCTCCTGGTTCTATCGGTGCATCTTCTTACCCATCAAGGGTATTTAAAGGAATGCGAATGGCAGGAAGAACAGGCGGTAACCGTGTTAAAGTTATTAATCTTCAAGTCTTAAAAATTATACCCGAACAAAACATCATTATTGTTAAGGGTGCAGTTCCAGGTCCTAAAAATTCATATATAATTATTGAGAGATGGAGTTAGTAGTACACAATATTAGCGGAAAAGAGACATCCAGAAAGATCAATCTGAATGATGATATTTTCGGGATTGAGCCTAATGATCATGCGATCTATCTTGATACCAAACAGTATTTGGCCAATCAAAGACAAGGCACCCACAGCTCTAAGGAAAAGAGCGACTTAAGTGGAAGTACGCGCAAAATTAAACGTCAAAAAGGTACCGGTACTGCCCGTGCAGGAAGTATCAAATCAGGATTATTCAGAGGCGGGGCCCGCATGTTTGGCCCTCAGCCAAGAGATTACCGGTTTAAGTTGAACAAAAAACTTAAGAGATTGGCGCGTAAATCAGCTCTTTCTTATAAAGCAATCGACAAAAATATACTGGTTCTTGAGGATTTTGATATGGAACCAAGCACGAAAAACTATGTTGCATTGCTTAATAATTTCAGCTTAAGCGAAAAGAAAACATTGCTTGTATTCACCGCAGCGAACGAAAAAGACCCTTGCGGTCGCGCTCAACGAATGGTTGACGCTGTATAATCGCAATATGCACCCGCACTCCGACGATTTGCCGCAATTGACGTGGAAACAAAGCGCGCGACAGCTCGTCGAACAGCTTTTCGCCGAACAAACGGCGCTATTCGGAGGGAGAAACCTCATGAACCCGACGCACACACCGGAGACATCGCCCCGGACGGCCGCGGACAGAAACCCCGCCAAGCTCTGCGAGAACCGCTTCCGTGAAATGACACAACGGATGGACGAAATTGATGCGCGCTGCCGCGACATCGAACGCCTCGCAGGCAAGCGCATCGGCGAACTGATGCTGGACATTGCCCGCAGCGAGCGCTCCGAAGAAGAACGATTCGACGAACTCCGGAACATTGTGAACGAAACTGTCGAACGGCGTTTCCGCGAACTTGAAACCAGAAAAATAGAGCTGGAAGAGGCGTACGCCGCAATTTTCAGGACCCGGTCCTGGCGAATGACCGCCCCCTACAGAGCGCTCGGAGACCTCGTCAGAGGAGCGTGGCAGGGCTTCAAAAACATCCTGAAGCCGTTTGCGGCCTTCGTGCTGCGGAGTATCCTCCGTTTCCCCCTCTTGAAAAAGGGCATGCTTCTCTTCGTGCGTCCGTTTCCCCGCCTCAAAGCGCGGCTCGAACGATTCGCCCTGGCAAGAGGCATTCTCGTCGAGCAGCCTCGCGATGCAACCGCTCCCACCCCACAGGTTCATCAGCGGGCGATGAACGATGATGCGGCGCTCCGCACCGAAGAGATCCACGCCCGGTTGAAGCAAGAAATAAACCGCCCTCCGGAGGAGGAGTGATGCGCATCGTCATCGACCTTCAGGCGTGCCAGACAGGCAGCCGCTTCCGGGGCATAGGCCGCTACTCTCTCTCTCTGGCGCAGGCGTTGGTCCGCAACAGGGGCGAGCATGAGATTATTCTCGCGCTCAGCGCGCTCATGCCCGATACAGTCGAGTCTCTCCGCAACGATTTCGACGGTCTCCTCCCCGCGCGCAATATTCTTGTCTGGCACGCTCACGGCCCCGTACGCGAAGGTCAGGAGGGGAACAGATGGCGTCGCGAGGCCGCGGAAAGGCTTCGCGAAGCATTCCTGGCCTCGCTGGAACCGGATATGGTGTATGTCTCCAGCTTCTTCGAAGGCTACCTTGACGATGCCGTCGCCACCACGGGCTCGTTCGCCGATTCGTTTCCCACCGTCACCACATTATATGACCTCATCCCGTTGCTGAATCCCGGGAAGTATCTTCACCCCGATCGCGCCTATGAAAAGTACTACCGGCGAAAACTGGAGCACTTTGCCCGCGCGGACGGACACCTTGCCATCTCGGAATCCTCCGCCATGGAAGGGGAGCATGTGCTCGGTCTGCCCAAAGAAAGGGTCTGCAACATCGCCGCCGCCTGCGAGCCGCTCTTTGGAAAAAAGAAGATCCCGGCGGATTTTTTAGCGACGCGCTTCGGCATCCGCAAACCCTACGTGCTCCATGCCGGCTCCGCCGAAGAACGCAAAAACCTTCCCCGTCTCGTCCGCGCCTTCTCCTCCCTGCCGCCGGAAATACGAGGCGGGTATCACCTTGTACTGGCGGGCGGAATGCCCGAAGACAAAAAACAGCATCTCGCCGACGTCGTCCG
Source organism: Aminobacteriaceae bacterium (assembly GCA_963668335.2). GTDB lineage: Bacteria > Synergistota > Synergistia > Synergistales > Aminobacteriaceae > JAAYLU01. The sequence goes on from CAXXRY010000016.1 coordinate 29,061, forward strand.
TTCGGCGGGGTTGAACGACGACGAGTGCCTCTTCACCGGGCATATTACCGACGAGGAGTTGATCGCCCTGTATACCCGGTGCACGCTCTTCGTCTTTCCCTCCTGGCATGAAGGATTCGGCCTTCCCGCGCTCGAAGCCATGAACTGTCAAGCTCCGGTCATCGGGTCCAACACCTCCAGCCTGCCCGAAGTGATCGGGTGGGAGGAAGCCCTCTTCAACCCGTTCGACGAGCGCGACATCGCCCGAAAGATCCAACGGGCGCTCACCGACGACGACTACCGTCGGCGCTTGGTCGAAAACGGCGCAACACAGTCCATGAAATTTTCCTGGGATCGCTCCGCCAAAAAAGCCCTCGGCTTTTTCGAGAGCATCCACAAAAAAACGCTTCGGAACACAACTCCCATCCCGGCTTGCGCCCGCTCGCCCAGCCTCGCCTTTGTATCGCCCCTCCCCCCGGACCGGAGCGGAGCGGCGGAGTACGGCGCCGCCCTCTTCCCGCAGCTTGAAAAATTCTACGAAATCACCCTCGTCATCGATCAAAACACAATGGCCGAACCGCCGACGCATCTTCAGTACCCCGTCAAAGACGGGGCCTGGCTGCAAAAAAACCACCGACGGATGGACAGAATTGTGTATAACCTCGCAGCAGACGCCTCGTGCGCCTGGATGCTTCCCCTCCCGCGCCGCGTCCCCGGCGTCGTCCTGCTTCACGACTTCTTTCTGGACGAACTCTACGAACAGATCGAAGAACACACAGAATCGTCCATCGCATGGCAAAAAGCGATCCTCCGTTCTCACGGCTACGCAGCCCTGAGCGAACACATCGCCGACCGCACGGGGCCGCGATTCCCCTCCAACCTCGGCGTGCTCGAAAACGCCATCGGCATCCTCGCTACTTCCAAGCGTACGGGGGAACTGGCCGAAACATGGTACGGAAGAGGAGCCGCAACGCGCATCCACACGCTCCCCGCGTATTGCGCCGCCCGGCACAACCCGCTGGTCCCGCATCCGGAAAACGCTCCCGACTGTTTCAAGGCGATCGAGCGCTTCTACGCCAACGCTCCATCGGAGTCCGGAGCCCTGATCCGTTCGATCGCCCGTATTCAGGACGTTCCCCCGTCCGAGGAGGAACTCCGGGCTGTAGCCTGCGCAATAGAAAAGAACCACCCCCGCCGCACCCTCTTGAAACAGTTTTTCGTCGACATCTCCGAACTCGTCCAACGGGACGCCGGAAGCGGCATACAGCGCGTCACCAAAAATATCCTGACGCACCTGCTTCGCATGCCGCCTCCCGGCTACCGCATCGAACCAGTGTACGCCACCGTCGGCGAGGGCTACCGCTATGCGCGGCGATTCACCCTCCGCATGCTGCGCGGCCCGGAAGAATGGGCCGAAGATGATCCTCTCGAACCTTCTCCCGGGGACATCTTCTTCGGCCTGGACTATCAACCGCAGGTCATTCCCGCCCGCTCCGCCGAATTGAAGCGGATGCAGCAGCGAGGAGTCGGCGTCTGGTTCATGGTGTACGACCTTTTACCTGTTCGCTTACCCGAAGCGTTTCCTCCGGAGGCCGAATCTATTTTTTCAGAATGGCTTCAAGCGATTTCCTCCTTTAGCGGAGTAGTATGCATCTCGCAATCTGTCGCCGACGATTTTCAAGAGTGGATAAAAGAACACGGAACTGAAAGCTTGTGTACGCCTCCGTTGGTCGGGTGGTACCACCTTGGAGCCGATATCACCAGGGTGAATACCTCGAAAGCGCTTCCCGAAGACGCGATCGAAATGCTCGAGCACCTTACCGAGACTCCCGGCTTTCTCATGGTTGGCACAATTGAACCCCGAAAAGCGCATGCCCAGGCCCTCGACGCGTTCGAGATCCTCTGGCGGGAAGGAATGCGCGTCTCCTTGGTCATCGTCGGCAAACAGGGGTGGATGACCGACGCTCTTGTCCGGAGGATATGTTCCCACGAAGAGCTTGGCAAGCGGCTCTTCTGGCTTCGGAACGTCGGCGACGAATACCTGGAAAGACTCTACGGGAGCGCTGTCTGTTTGTTGTTTCCTTCCCGGGGCGAAGGGTTCGGCCTTCCCCTGATCGAGGCGGCCAAATACGGCCTGCCGATACTGGCGCGGGACATACCGGTCTTCCGGGAGGTGGCGGGCGACCATGCGTTGTATTTTTCCGGAAATGAAGGGAACGATCTTGCCGACGCGGTGAAGAAGTGGTTTGCGATGTATAATGAAAACACGCATCCCAAGAGCGGCGAAATGCCGCGGTGTACCTGGGAGCAGAGCGCCGAGCGGATCGTCGAACAGATTCTCGGCCATCCACGATAACTCGCGGAGGTGTTTGCTTCATGGGAAACAATAACCCGACTGCACCCGCTGCTTCGCCCTCCGAGACGCCGTCAGGAAAAACATCTCCGGCGAAGACCAGAAAGACGCTCCGCAAGGGAGAAAACACCTTTTACAGAGCCTTCGAAGAACGCCACCGCGGATCGAGAGAGCTGATCAAAGAGCGTCTTCAAGTCTACCTCCCGCTCGTTCAACACTGCCAGGAGCTGTATGAAGAGTGCCCGGTCATCGACCTCGGCTGCGGCCGGGGAGAGTGGCTTGAGTTGCTTTCGGAGCACGGCTTCGCAGTCTTCGGCGTCGACCTCGACGAAGGCATGTTGGCCGCCTGCGAAGAGCGCAACCTCCCCGCGGAGAAAAAAGACGCCCTTGTAGCGCTCCAAGGTCTTCCCGCGCAGAGCCAGACCATCGTCTCCGGCTTTCACATCGCGGAACACCTCCCTTTCGACATCCTACAGGAGGTCGTCATAGAGGCCTTGCGGGTGCTCAAACCCGGAGGACTGCTGATACTGGAGACGCCAAACCCCGAAAACATCATCGTCGGCACGGCGAACTTCTACCTCGACCCCACGCACCAACGTCCGCTGCCACCTGCGCTGCTTGCCTTTCTCCCGGAACACTACGGCTTCGCCCGAACCAAGGTGTTCCGTCTGCAGGAGTCCGCCGAACTCCGGGATTTGCCCAAAATTTCCATACGCGACATCTTCGGCGGCGTCAGCCCCGACTATGCCGTAATCGCCCAGAAGAAGGCGACGCTGAAGAGAATGGCTCTCTTCGACGCGGAATTCAACAGAGAACACGGACTGACAATAGATACCTTGGCGGTGCGGTACGACGCGGCGATCTCCGAGCGCATAGGGGAGGCCGAAACACGAGCGCTGTTGACCGCCGAGCATACAAGGAACGAAACGGCAGCTCGAATCGACGCGATAGAACAGACAACGGTTGAACGTATAAATACGCTAGGGCAAACGGCAGGCGAACGAATCGACGCTGTAGAGCAGGCCGCAGGCAGGCGTATTGGCGAGCTGCGGGGCGATATAGCGGCATTGGACCGTTCGCTCGAAGCAAATTCAACCGAGCACCAGCGCCAACTCGACGAAACGAGCGCGCATGTATCCCAACACCAACGCCGCCTCGACGAAACGAACGCGCATGTATCCGAACATCAGCGTCAACTCGACGAAACGAACGCACATGTATCCGAACACCAGCGCCGCCTCGACGAAGCAGCGGAAGTACAATCCCGTTTCGACGAAACACAAGCCCACTTCGCCCGAACACTCGAAGCGAAGTTCGGCGAACTCGAAGCACGCACGCTGGAGATGGAAGCCGCCTTTCGTGCCATCCGCAACAGCCGCTCGTGGAAGATGACCGCCCCCTACCGTGCCCTCGGAGATTTTGTCCGTGCCTCTTGGCAGGGCTTCAAGAACCTGCTTAAGCCACCCGTATCCGCAATGATGCGCTTCGTCATCGCCCGTCCCTCCTTGAACAGTTTTGCCCTCGCCCTTCTGCGCCCCTTCCCCGCCCTCAAAGCGCGCCTGAAGAGGCTGGCCTTAGCACGGGGAGTGGTGGTGTTGCCGCATCCCGAGGATGCGCCTGTACTGGAAATTCATCCCGATGACCGGCAACATGAGGAAGCCTAGTGCGTATTGTCATAGACCTTCAAGGTGCGCAGACCGAGAGCCGTTTTCGCGGAATAGGACGCTACTCCCTCTCTCTGGCGCAGGCCATAGCCAAAAATAGAGGAGAGCACGAGATCCTGATTGCGTTGAACGCTCTCTTTCTGGAAACGATCCAACCTATACGCTCCACTTTTAACGGCCTTCTTCCTTCGGAAAACATCCGAGTCTGGCATGCGCTCGGCCCCGTGCGTGAATGCCAGACCGGAAACTTGTGGAGAAGGAGTGCGGCGGAGAAGATTCGCGAGGCATTTCTGGCAAGCCTACAACCTGACTTAGTGTTCGTCTCAAGCATATTCGAGGGGTACGTCGATGATGCGGTTACGAGTTTAGGACTCTTCCCATCCGTTTTTCCGACGGTGATTACGTTGTACGACCTCATACCTCTGTTGAACCCAGAAAAGTATTTCGCATCCAATCCTTCATACGAGGAGTACTACAGGCGGAAGCTGGAATACTTTCAACGCGCTTCGGGGTGCGTTGCCATTTCGGAATCCTCTGCCAGGGAGGGAGTAAAGGCCCTAAATATTCCGGAAGATATGATTTGTAACATTTCTTCCGCTTGTGACAATCGATTCCGCAAATCAGAGAAATGCGCAAAATCGAAACACATAAAATCGAAACACATAAAATCGTTGCTCTCCAAGTTCGGCATCTCCAAGCCTTTTATACTGAACACTGGCGGCGCCGATGAGAGAAAAAATCTCCCTCGCCTCATTCATGCTTTCTCCTTGCTGCCCGCTGAAATAAAAGAGCGTTATCAGCTCGTGCTGGCTGGCAAGATACCCGAAGGCGTTTCCCGGGGGCTTGCAGACCACGCGAAGACTACGGGGCTTCGTCCCGGCGACTGCATTTTCACAGGATACATACCCGACGATGATCTGGTAGAGTTGTACAACAGATGCAGCCTCTTCGTCTTCCCATCGTGGCACGAGGGATTCGGACTGCCCCCTCTCGAGGCCATGAACTGCGGAGCTCCTGTCATAGGATCTGAAACATCAAGCTTGCCGGAAGTGATAGGTTGGAAGGAGGCGATTTTCGACCCCTCCGATACCAAGGCGATCACCCGAAAAATAGAACGGGCGCTGACCGATGAACAATTTCGCCGAAAGCTGATAGAAAACGGCGAGACGCAGTCGAAAAGATTCTCATGGGATGATTCCGCACGAAAGGCCATTACATTTTTCCAGACCTGTCTCGACTGCTTTCGGAAGCAAAAGACGTGTTCGAATCTGGCTGGCGAAAAGCCGAAACTGGCCTACATCTCCCCGCTTCCTCCCGAGAGAACAGGCATAGCGGATTATAGTGCGGAGCTTCTCCGAGCACTTGCCAAACATTATGAAATTACAGCCATAGTAGAGCAGGATGAAGTCAGCGACTTCTGGATACAGCTTTACTGCGAGATACGGACTCCCCGATGGTTGCGGGAAAATCGAGAAATGTTCGACCGGGTTATATACCACTTCGGGAACTCTCCGTTCCATAGTCATATGTTCTCTCTGCTTGAGGATATTCCGGGAGTGGTCGTTCTGCACGACTTCTTCCTGAGTGCTGTGTATGCCTTCTGCGAACTGAACGGCATCTTCCCTCACTTCTGGACAAAAGAACTCTATCATTCGCATGGTTATCTTGCCGTGAAAGAGCGATTTTACACGCCTCTTTTACAGGATGTTATTTATAAATATCCGGTGAATCTTAACGTCATTCAACATTCTCTCGCCGTGTTGACGCACTCTTTATATTCGAAGCAACTTGCTACTCAGTGGTATGAAGAGTCGCCCGGTCTCGCTTTCCACGAGATACCTTTTCCGAAAACACTTCCACCTAAGAAAGACAAAGTGTTTTCGCGGAAAAAGTTAAACATACCGCAGGATGCTTTCCTTGTATGTGCATTCGGTATGTTGGATTCGACCAAGCGTAATCACAGCTTGTTAAATGCTTGGAAGCAATCTGTGCTGAAAGATGACCCGCGGTGTTTTCTTGTTTTTGTTGGAGAAAACCATGGCGGAGATTATGGAAAACAGCTTCTCGACAGTATTTCTACCAAAACAAGTGATTCAAATGTTCGTATTAGCGGATGGGTGAGTATGGAAGATTATCAACACTTTCTTGCGTCTGCCGATCTGGCGGTTCAGTTACGAACGCTTTCTCGAGGCGAGACGTCTGCGGCGGTTCATGATTGTTTGGCATACGGTATTCCTACAATCGTTAACGCAAACGGTTCATTTCAATTCCTTGATAAGCAATCAGTGTATATGGTTTCCGATGATTTTTCGGAGTTTGAGCTTGTTGAGGCACTTGAAGGGCTTAGGAAGAACGAACAAAAGCGCTGCAATTTAAGCTATCACGCGTCGAAAATGATTCAAGACAAGCATCTTCCTTCAATAAGCGCCGAAAAATATGTCGAAGAGATTGAAAACACTTTACAAACTCTCCATTTCAGCCATGAGCTTCGACGTTCGCTTGGGAATGAGTTCTCTATGATTGGAGAGGAAGAGTGTCGTGCTCTGATGCGAGCAATATCAATGAACCACCCTCAACCCGGAAGGCCTGGACAACTCCTCATTGATATTTCCGCAACATGCCGAAACGACTTGAAAACGGGTATCGAACGAGTCGCCCGCTCGCTCGTTCTTGCACTTTTAAACTCACCGCCGCAAGGATACAGAGTCGAACCGGTCTATCTCTCCGATGAGGGAGGGCGCTGGCATTACCGGTATGCTCGCGGCTATACAATGCGCCTTCTTGAATGTCCCCCGGATATTCTGACGAATGATGCCGCTGAATATCATAATGGCGATATACTTCTCTGTGCCGATCTTTCCGGCTCCCTTCTGGTCAACGCGTACAGAGAAGGGCTCTTTCTTGAAATGAAAACCCAGGGTGTGCGCCTCTTCTCCATGATTTTTGACATTCTTCCGCTCACGATGCCGCACTGTTTCCCGGAGGGAGCCGATAGGATGCACCTTGAATGGCTGAATGTCGTTCTCGAAATGCACGGCTGTATTTGTATTTCAAAAGCCGTGGCGGACGAGCTTGGCTTATGGATTGCACAGCGGGCCCCTTCCAAATTAACCTCTTTCCAGATAGAGTGGTCGCATCTTGGAGCCGATGTTGATACAAGCGCGCCGTCCACAGGATTGCTCCGTGATACCGAGGATGTCCTTTCCAGGATCACCCAAGCGCTGTCCTTCCTCATGGTGGGTACTATCGAGCCAAGAAAGGGCTATCTTCAGGCGATCCAAGCATTTAACGAGCTGTGGGAGGCAGGGGAAAGTTTCAACCTGGTCATTGTCGGAAAGGAAGGGTGGAAAGACCTCCCCCAAGAAATGCGGCGAACCATTCCCGAAATTATTCAACGTCTGGAAAATCATCCTCAACGGGGAAAGCGTCTCTTCTGGCTCGAAGGCATCAGCGACGAATACCTGGAGAAAGTGTACGAAGCCTCGACCTGTCTCATATTCGCCTCGGAGGGAGAAGGTTTCGGCCTTCCCCTGATAGAAGCTGCCAAGCACGGACTTCCCATAATAGCCCCGTGACATCCCAGTTTTTCGGGAAGTGGCTGGGGAACGCGCATACTACTTCTTAGGCAAAGAGCCAAGCGACCTTGTGGAGGCTGTAAAAAGATGGATAACGTTATATATTCATAAAACACACCCGAAGTCTGATAATTTGCCTTGGCTAACATGGAATGAAAGTGCAGAGCAATTGAAAAGCATTGTATTGTCAAATTAATCTCCTATTTTACTATTGAAAATAACGGAACGATCGCAAATCCAAGGAGTGGGGGGCGGACAAAATCTTGGACTCTTTTTAAGAGACGGGAGGATGGCCATGTACTCAATGGAGAAAAGAATGAAAGCAGTTGCGCTTTACGTAAAATACAATAAAAGTGCTTCCAATGTGATCCGCGAACACGGTTATCCAGATCGCCATACAACATTGCGTTCATTGTACGAAATGTATCTTGAAGAACAAGAAACCGGGGTAATCCACGCCGTGGAGAGTCAGTTTCGATCCTCGAGGCAAGGAAAGAGATTCTGGAGGAAGTGAAGAGGAAGCACCCGGAGTGATGGAAGGAACGTGCGATGAGGAATCTGGAAGAGGAGAAAGAGGTATGGCTCAATCCGGAGAAGGATGGAAGAGCGCGGGAAACTGTAACCCCGGAAAAGCGACAGGTCGGTTGGCAGACACTGCTTTGCACAAATTATTCACAAGGCTCTTGCGGAGTCGGTGTTTTTGACTTGTTCAGCGAGCCCTAACTAACCTCAGTGTCATAGAATGATATTAGATCTTCTGGAGGCCTTCGCTTATGAAAAGCAGAACGATTGGTTTAAACAATGAGAGGCTCTTGCTATTCGGAGCCTTCTCTTTAAACGTGATTGTTGTTTATTTTTCGATGATAAGGGATGTGCTTGGTCCTTTTATTGTATTAGATGAGCCCACTTATTTTAATCTTGCAAGATCAATATGGAATGAGTTTTCTTATATGGGGCACGGGCAGTACAACCCTCTGTATCCTCTTTTTATTTCACCGGTTTTCTTTTTTTCTGATGTTGGAACAAGTTATGATATCGCAAAGTTTTTAAACGTTATTTTTTTCTCTTCTGCTTTTTTTCCTTTATACGCATTGAGCAAAAAAATGTTTGAAAAAGTTAAATTTTCTATATTCATCGCGTTTATTCTTGTTTCGTTGCCTTGGAAAGTTACAACTAATATGATCTGGGCTGAACCTTTGTACTATAGTCTTTTTTGTTGGTCTGTCCTATGTTTCATGCATTATTTAGAGTGTAAAACGTTGAAACGAGCAATTTTACTTGGAATAATTTTAGCATTGCTCTTTCTAACGAAACAAGCTGGGGTTTTATTAACAATAGCGGTCTTTGTAGTATTTCTTCATGAGAATCTTTCTTTTGCGCCTTCGAAAAAAGCCTATATAAAACTCCATTTTGTTGTTTTGCTTGCGTTTATTTTAACAATATCTCCGTGGCTGTTGCGGAATTTACTTATTTCACACGGAGTACAAGGGGTACTTGGGTACGCGGCGTTGGTTCCAAGGATTTGGAAAGGCTTTGTGAATCCACTCGCACTTTTTGCTGCGTTTACTTTTCAGATAAGTTATTTAGTGGTTTCTCTTTATTTCGTGTTTGCCGCTTTTTTTATAGTTGGTTTTTTGAAGATGGATAAGCATAGGTGGTATTTCCCGCTGATTTTATTGATTTTTGTTTATACTATCGGAGTTTGTTTTTTAGTTGCATTTCATAGAATAGAGCGAATTGACGTTGCTTATGGAAGGTATATATCTACATCATTACCTTTTATTATAATATTCGCAATAGACTTTATTCTTAATGATAATATTAAATTATATCAAGGGAATTTTGTTCTTTTTTGCGCAGTCGTTGTTTTTTTTGTTTCGCTGATTTTTTCACCAATTAAAAACTCGCTCTTTGCGTATGGCTATGTCAATAATTTCGACTTGGCTTTTTTGAATGACTTTTTGATAGGATTTAATAACTTACTTTGGCGTCCAAGTGAAAAGATAACTAGAGAAGTTATTTTGGGGGTTGGCTTTATTTTGTTGCTGATCACTGTTGGTTTTTCCTTAATTAGAAACATCAGGGCAAGATTTTTATTGGTTTCCCTTTTGCTTTTGTTTATGCTTTATGCAGGGGCTCGTTCAGGATACTATGTCCATAGGATAGCTATGTCTACACAGCGAATTAATTCTTTCCTTAGACATGTTGCGTCTTTGAATATTGACAAGTCTTTTCTTAGAACTAATATTACGTTGAATCATCGCGATTATGCATGGTTTGGGTTTTATTTGCCTATATGGTCCCAATCGGCATCTATGGATATGGATGGGAGTGTTTCTTCAAAATCGGAAGAGATTTCTCCGTCAGTCAGATCAGATAAGACTTTGTATGTTATTGACAATCGTCCACTTTCTCATGATGTAAAAATTCAGCATCATGATTTAATTTTGTATCTTGTTACCCAGTAAAATTTTGCTTTGACGAAGCGGAGCTCGTGACTTGTTCACGAAACCCTAGACAATAAACTGAGAGGTAATAATAGTGAATATAAAAGAGAAACCGTTTGGCACCTTCATTTTTTTGATTGGTTTTATATTTATTCTTTTTGTCTATGGCTCAATTCCTTTTTTTCACCTCCCAACGCTTGGACAGGCCGTCTGGACAAGTGGATTTGCACAGTCTTTGGCTAATCAAAATTGGTATTCTGTTTATGCAGATAATTTTGGTTATCCAGATTTAGCTCCTGTTAACTTTGGATTGAGCGGGGTTATCGTTATTGCAACGTTACTTCGTTTTGGAATGCAACCGCCAGACGCTTATGCTCTGATGTGTGCTTTGTATCTTTTTTTTGCGTATCTGGGTGCATATTTGCTTTCGCGTTCATTCGGTGTAAATCGCACAAATGCAACTTTGTCATCCGTTCTGTGGGGGACGATGCCAATTATATGGACGCATTCTGGTTATTCTATGCTTTCCTTAGGGATAGCGATGCTTCCTCTTTATTTTTTTTCAGTGCAGAGTCTTTTCAATAAAACAAAGTTCGGCTTGCCCCTCTTTATGGTGTATTTTATTATTTGTATTGTGGCCATCTTTATGGATGGTTATTCCTTTATGATGTTTGTTCTTTCTACTGCGCTATTTTTAGTTTATCGTGTTTTTTTTAAAATGAAACCTTTCTTAATACAATCTTTTTTTGTAATTCAAGTTTTGGCGCCACTGCTTATTGCGTATTGTTTATATTCTGTTTATATAGGAAGAGCTTATTTTGAGCCATCTAACTTGGAATTTTTCAGGGCTTGGGGGTTGGATATCGATTTTTTTCTTCGTCCAACAAAAGGAGTCTTTTGGTTGTGGGATACCTTGAAAATTTCAATACCTCGAGATAGTCATGAGTACTTTGGAGATGCTTCTGTTTGGACATCATCTTTTGGGTTGCCTGTATACAGCATCGGGGTTTTTTCTTGGTTGTATTTAAGAAACAAAAAAAAAGAAACTATACTATTTTTTCTATTTGCCTTTATTGCGTTTTATCTTGCCCTTGGGCCTTCTTTTAAATTCAATTCCGTGAAGTCTGCAGACATGGGGGCTCTTATGCCAGAACAGTATGCTGTTTTCCCAACGGGTACTGCCTTTTTGTCGCTGTTTGTTCCGGGTTTTAACAACATGCGTGCCGCATATCGTTGGTTATCTCTGGGGGTTTTTGGCAGCTGGTGTTTAACTATGCTACTTATCGGAAATATTCAAAATGAAAAAAAATATTTATGTAAATTAGTGATATTAACGCTAATTATCGTTAATATGCCAAATTTACAATATATCAATGAGGTTTCTCAGAAAAATCGCGAGAACTTTTTTAAAATTAAAAGCGAATTGGCAATGAGTCTTAGCGACCATCTTAACTCTGGCGAACTGGTTGTTTTTCTGCCTTACGATAATGATTTTATTGTAAATTACATTGCGTCTCTTTTAAATATACGTACATATAATGTGGGTGGTGACAAAAATCTGTTTGCAGCACGCATGAAATGGCCAAGTATTATGAAGAAATTTAAAATGGCTTCGCTAGACTCTGATTTCACTCGAAGGGTTGTTCTTTTCCTTTTACAAGAAAATGCCGAGGTTGTTGTTATTCCGCGTATTCATTTGCTTTGGGCAGCTCATTTTTGGCCGCCGCAGAAACGTTTTGAGAAGGAGTATCCTGGGGTTATCAAAGCTCTTAGGCAAAAGCCCTTTCTTCACATAGTAGAGGAGTCTTATTATGCTATAGTAAAAATTTCTGAACCTTTGCTAAGCAAGGCGAGTCGGCTTAACCTCATCCAGCAGGTCGAAAATTCTATCGAAAAAGCTTTCTTTGATTCTTCGACATTAACAAAGGTTGGAATAGTCGAAGATGGGAATTTATCTTCGAGAGGCCAATCTGGTTTGTTGCTTTATGGGCCATATCAACCGCTTCGAGCTGGTAGATATAGAGTATCGCTTTGGGGCAAGTTTTCTTTAAGCAATGAAAGTTGGGTTGATATCGCGTCTGAATCAGGGAAAAAAATCCATATGCGTTCAAAATTAAAAGATCTTACAAACAATCAGTCTACTTTATTTTCTTTTGAGCTGTCAATTGAAGATACCAAAGACTTGGAACTTCGCTTATTTGTTTCTGAAGAAGATGTAATCACGCTTGAAGGGTACAATATTTTCCCAATAGATGACTGACAAAACACTCAATGTAATGCGCAAGATAGTACAATGCGACTTTGGTATCTTAAAAAGAGGTGTCTAGTATTTGAAAAAGCTCATAATCCAAATTCCTTGTTTCAATGAAGAGCTTTCTCTTCCTGTAAGCCTAAAGGAACTCCCTCGCCATATTGAAGGCTTTGACTCTGTCGAGTGGATGGTGATCGACGACGGCAGCACCGATAATACTGTCGAGGTGGCCCGTTCGCTCGGCGTGGATCATATTGTCGGCTTTTCAAAAAACCAGGGGCTAGCCAAGGTATTCTCCCTGGGACTTGAGTCGGCGCTCGCTCTTGGAGCGGATGTGATCGTGAACACCGATGCGGACAATCAGTACTGCGCCGCAGATATTCCCGCTCTTGTCAGGCCGATTCTGGAAGGGTGTGCGGAAATCGTGATCGGCACGCGCCCGATCGATTCGATAGAGCACTTTTCATGGGCGAAGAAGAAGCTGCAGAAACTTGGGAGTTGGATGGTTCGCAAGGTCTCGGGAACGGACGTCCCCGACGCTCCAAGCGGCTTTCGTGCGATTTCCCGAGAAGCTGCGCTGCGCTTGAATGTGTTTACTCCGTACACCTACACGCTGGAGACGATCATCCAGGCGGGGCAGAAGAACATTCCCGTGGTCACGGTTCCGGTGCGGGTGTGAACGAGGATCTTCGGCCCTCGCGATTGGTCAAGAGCATTTCGTCGTATATCAAGAAGTCCATCGTTACCATGCTCCGTGTCTTTGTTTTTTATCGTCCGTTTAAATTCTTCATGGGCTGGGGAGTGTTTTTTTTCTCGTTTGGAGTTGTGATCGGAATACGTTTTTTGTATTTTTTAGCCTTGGGAAGTGGTTCCGGGCATGTGCAATCCCTGATTTTGGCTGGTGCGTTGCTAGGGATCGGTTTCCAGACTATCTTGACCGCGTTTCTGGCGGATCTCTTTTCCGTGAACCGACAACTGCTGGAAGATGTACAATACAGGTTGAGGAAGAACGTTGCTTCCTGTAGCAAGGATAAAAAGAGAGAGGATGAAGATCGTGGCTGATCAGGGCAACGAGGGGTTGCTCTCTCCTTTTTTGCGCTGGCGCAGAATACGGGCTGCGCTGCCATATATCCGAGGTCGTGTTCTTGATGTGGGGTGTGGTTCGGGTGTTTTAGCTGGTTTCGTATCCTCGGAACGTTATTTGGGGATCGATTTGGATGACGACTCTTTAAATAGGGCTCGGCTAAAATTTTCCAAGCACTCTTTTTTACCATTCTTCCCTGCCCCAGAAGACCAAGAGAAGTTCGACGTTGTTGTGGCTTTAGCAGTGATTGAACATGTTTCTGTTCCGGGAGATTTTTTACATATGTTGTCATTGTATTTGAATGACGCCCCTTCGAGTCTTCTGATCTTGACTACCCCGCACCCATTCGGTGAGTGGATTCATGGTGCGGGCGCTTCTCTGGGACTTTTTAGCCGCCATGCCAACGAAGAACATGAAGAACTTCTTGATAGGAAACGTTTGGAGTTTTATGCGAAATCTGTGGACTTAAGTTTGGTGCATTACAAACGTTTTTTAGCGGGTATGAATCAACTTGCTCTTTTTCGGATACGTGGTTAAGGGGGAAATAAAACTCAAGAAGATGAGGTTTGTTATGAAGATCTCCGGTGGTTTAACCCAGGATGAAATAGTTATAGGGAATGTTTATAATAAATACGCGGCACGCAACCCTTTAGTACGATTGATTATGCGTCGTTTCCTTCGAACGCTTGACGATTTGGTTGCCAAGGCGGAGCCTACGAGTATTCATGAGATTGGTTGTGGAGAAGGTTTCCTTACGCTTCGCTGGAAACGACAGGGTATGAATGTTCGTGGTTCCGATTTTTCAGATAAGGTAATAGCAATTGCGAAAGAGAATGCGGTGGTTCAGGGAGCGTTGCCGTCTATTTTCAAGACTCGGAGTATTTATGATGTAACGTTTGAGGACGCTGCGGATCTGCTTGTTTGTTGTGAAGTTCTGGAACATCTGGAAAATCCATCTGCAGCTCTGAAGGCTTTACAGTCGCTCGCTCCAAAGTTTGTGGTTTTCAGCGTTCCCCGGGAGCCGCTTTGGCGGATCTTAAATGTGATGCGTGGTAAGTATATAGGTGCATGGGGCAACTCGCCGGGGCATATCCAGCACTGGTCCCGTAAAGAGTTTTTAAAACTCCTTCAGTCCTTTTTTTCTATTGTCGAGGTTCGAACGCCTCTGCCATGGACGATGGTTCTTTGTAGTTCAAAAAATGCCGGCGAATGAAGCGCGCAATCTCTTAATCAAGCGATCTTTGCATTGGATTGGCGGTGCTCTGGGAATTGGGGGTATCCTGTTCGTCTTCCAGCGCCTTTTTAACGCTGTAGAGAAAATTGGCTTCGAGCGCCTACTTCAGATTCCGGGAGCCGGTTTTTTTTTGCTGATCGCAGTTTATGCGGCATTAAACATTCTTTTGGTTCTAGCGTGGCGTGAATTGCTTCTTTTTTCAGGTGAAACAAGGATAAAACGAACGCAAGCCATGGAGATCTACGCGCTCTCTCAGCTTGCGAGATATCTTCCGGGGAATATTTTCCATCTTGCCGGGCGTCAAGCCTTGGGTGTTGCTGCGGGATTTTCTGGAAAAGCACTTATGAAGGCTCTTTTTGGAGAGCTTGCTTTGATTAGCTTTGTCGCGCTTTTTTTTGTTTTTTTTACATTGCCTGCGTTATCTTTGAATGTGTCTTTTACGCAAGCCCTCACTCTTTTTGGGGTGTCGTTTTGCTTAACGTTGCTGCTTGTCGGGAGATTTATGAATGCCCGTGTAGTAAGAGCGTTTCTGCTCCAATCTATTTTTCTGGCTATTTCCGGATATATCTTCATTCGTTGTCTCGCGTTCTTTGGAGCGGAGGTAGTTTCCGACGCTTTTTTTTTAACTCTTGGCGCGTACGTGGTCGCATGGCTCGTTGGATTGGTGACTCCGGGCGCTCCTGCCGGTCTGGGAGTACGCGAGGCCGTTCTGCTTTTTTTCTTGAGCGGCAGTATCGATGAATCAGCCCTTCTCCTCGCGATTGTTCTGGCCAGGGTGGTATCTATTTCGGGGGATGTTCTTTTTTATGCTTATGGAGTGCTGGGAACCGTTTTGTCCAAGTGGAAATGAGATTTTCTACGTGTTCAGTTTTTACGATAGACCATGCTTTTTCACGGAGGTCATGCATCAATGAAAAAAACGGCTCTCATCACAGGTTTTTTGCAAGAGGGAAATCCCCGTGAAGGCTGCGGCTTGGGGGTAAATAATGTGTGAAAATAACAAGCGCTTCGGCTGTGTTCAATGCATTCGTATTTTTCTGTTCGCTTTTCTTTTTGGAGTCGGCTGCTTTCTCTATTTCTCTCCCGAGAGAGTCGCCGGGGATCTGGGCGATGCCCGGTTCAACATGTATGTTCTGGAGCACGGCTTCCGCTGGCTGAAGGGACTGGAGGCCAGTTTCTGGAGTCCGGCTTTTTTCTATCCCGCCTCCGATGTAATGGCCTACTCCGATGCGCATATCGGGACGTTTCGTATCTTCGCGTTGCTGCGGGAGCTGGGGCTGAACCGGGAGTCGGCGTTCATCGGCTGGATGGTGCTTTGTTGCGCCCTGAACTACGTGGCGGCTTTTGGGGTGCTGTCGGATACGACGCGTTCGTTGTTTCTGCCGTCGGCGATGGGAGCGTATCTTTTTACGTTCGGCCTTCCTGTGGTGGCGCAGATAGGGCACGCACAGCTTCTTCCTCGTTTTTTCGTTCCGTTCGCCTTTCTTTTTCTCTTCCGGCTTGTAGAGGAGCGCAAGGCGTATCTTTGGTATCTTCTGCTGCTGTGCGTCGTTGCCCAGTTGTATGTGTCCATCTACACTGGATATTTTCTTGTTCTTTGCTTAACGTGCACCACGCTTGTATGGCTTGTTGTTCATCGAAACGAGATCGCGCGGGTTCACCAGTGGTCTGTCCGGGTGAAGACGGTTGTTGCAACCGTTTTTCTGATAATGCTGCTGTACCCCTTGGCGCAGCCCTATTACAATGCGTCGAAGCTGGTGATGAACAAGGAACTCAAGCGGGTGGAGATCGCCATGATGCTGCCACGTGTTCGTTCGTATTTTCACGGGCCGCACAGCGCGCTGTGGGGGCGTTGGGCTTCCCGGGGCGATGCGCTTCCGGCGAACCACGAGCATATGCTCTTTGTCGGAGTGCTTCCGATTCTGGGCGCGGCCTATCTTGCGGCTCGATTCGTCCGCTCAAGACAGATGCAGGGGAGCTTTCCCCGGATCGGGGTTGCGGGTATACTTGGGTGCGGGCTTGTGCTTACCGTAGCAGGTACGCTCTCTGTACGAGGGGTAAGCATGTATACGATGATGGCGGCAGTTCCGGGGGGCGGA
The DNA here is from genome assembly GCA_963668335.2 of Aminobacteriaceae bacterium. GTDB lineage: Bacteria > Synergistota > Synergistia > Synergistales > Aminobacteriaceae > JAAYLU01. The sequence goes on from CAXXRY010000016.1 coordinate 45,747, forward strand.
TGCTATTCGCGCCGTGGCCAGAATTATTGTTGTTATGATGTTCCCCCTTGCGGCTGTTTTCTGCGCGGCGGCGAACTCGTTTCTGGAGGGCGTCTGCCGAAGGTTCGGCAGAGGATCGGCGACAGCGGCCGGCGTTGTGCTGGCGCTGCTTCTTGTTTTGGACCAGCGCGCACACGTTTTTTCCTTTTCTGTTGCGGACTCTATGGAGCGTGTGCAGGAGATGAAGAGCGAGTTTCTGCGGACGGGCAAGGAGATTTTGTGGGCCCGGCGTTCCTCGAACCGGGAGCCGTTCTATGTGAACGCTCTTACGGCGATGCTGACGGCGCAGGAGCTTGGCGTGCCGACGGTGAACGGGTATTCGGGAAACACGCCTCCCGGGTACCCTTCAAGCTTGTTCGCGGACGAAGCAGATGCGCCCGAAGGGCTTCGACAGTGGCTTGCCCTGCACGGCATCGACGAAGAACGGATAGGCCGGGTCAGTCTCCGGTAGGTTTGATGCGCCGGAAGTTTTGATTTCAACGCTACTGGAGGTGCTTTTTTGAAGCGGGTTTTGGTGACCGGCGGGGCCGGTTTTTTGGGTTCTCATCTATGCGACAGGCTTATCGAACTGGGGCACGAGGTGTACTGCGCGGACAACTGCTACACCGGAACGAAGGAGAACGTGTATCATCTGGTAGGGAATCCGCGGTTCGAATTTCTGCGTCACGACATCACCTTTCCGCTCTATGTTGAGGTGGACGAGATCTACAACCTGGCCTGCCCGGCTTCGCCGGTCCACTATCAGCGCGACCCCGTGCAGACGACGAAGACCTCCGTTCACGGGGCGATCAACATGCTGGGGCTCGCCAAGCGCACCGGAGCGAAGATTTTGCAGGCCTCCACTTCGGAGGTGTACGGGGATCCGGAGGTGCATCCTCAGCGGGAGGACTACTGGGGGCACGTGAATCCGCTGGGGCCGAGGGCGTGCTACGACGAGGGGAAGCGATGCGCGGAGACGCTTTTCTTCGACTACCACAGGCAGCATCGGCTGCGAATCAAGGTCGCAAGGATATTCAACACCTACGGGCCCAGAATGCACCCCGATGATGGCCGCGTGGTCAGCAACTTCATCGTCCAGGCGCTTCGGAACGAAGACATCACCATCTTCGGGGATGGCGCCCAGACGCGGAGCTTCTGCTTCGTGGACGATCTTCTGCGCGGCCTTCTTGCGTTGATGGATTCGCCGGACGACTTCACCGGGCCGGTGAACCTGGGGAATCCGTCGGAGATCACCATATGCGAACTTGCCGAAAAAATTGTCTCCATGATCGGTTCGTCGTCGAAGATCGTCCGAAGGCCGCTCCCCCAGGATGACCCGATGAAGCGCAAGCCCGATATCTCGCTTGCCCGGGAGAGGCTGGGATGGACCCCGGCCGTTTCGCTGGAGGAAGGGTTGCAACATACCATAGCCTACTTCGAGACCAAGCTCCGGGAGGAGGCGCGATGACGTTTCCGCTCTGGCCCGTGCTGGCGGCGATGCTTTGTGCGCTCGCCGGGTCGTTGGGGCAGCTGCTCTTCAAGAGCGGCTCCGCCTCGGTGGGAATGTCGCTTTCAAGCTGGCTTACCAACTGGAGAGTGCTCGCCGGCTTTTTTCTGTACGGAGTCTCGGCGGTCGGCTTCATCGTCGCGCTGAAACACGGCAAGCTGTCGTTGCTGTATCCGGTAATCGCGACAAGCTATATCTGGGTGACGCTGCTCTCGGTCTGGTTTCTGGGGGAGAAGGCGAACATGTACCACTGGGTCGGAATAGCCCTCATTCTCTCGGGGGTTGCAATCATTGTTCGAGGAGGCGGAAGCCTGTGAAGCTGTCGGTTGTTGTTCCTGTGTATAATGAAATCAATACGATCATACCCATTCTGCAGCGAATCGCGGAGTCGCCGCTTGAAGGACGCGAGCTGGAAATTCTGCTTGTGGACGACTGCTCGAAAGACGGGACGAGAGAGCTGCTCTTCGCGTTCTCCGGAGCCGCCGACTTTCCGCAGAAAACCCCTGAAGCAGTCGCGGAGCTTGTTCGTGCAGGGAAGCTCAGGGTGTTCTTCCAGGAAAACAATCAGGGGAAGGGGGCGGCGCTGCATCGCGGGTTTCGGGAGGCGACCGGCGACGTGGTTGTGGTGCAGGACGCCGATCTGGAGTACGATCCTGCGGAGTATCCGGCGTTGCTGAAGCCCATTGAAAAGGGCGTGGCCGACGTGGTGTACGGCTCCCGCTTTCTGGGAGGGCCGCACAGGGTGCTCTTCTTTTGGCACTATGTGGGGAACAAGTTTTTGACGCTGCTCTCGAACATGTTCACGAATCTGAATCTCTCGGACATGGAGACGTGCTACAAGGCGTTCAGGAGAGAAGTAATCCAGTCGATCGAGCTTGAGGAAAAACGCTTCGGCTTCGAGCCGGAGGTAACGGCGAAGATCGCCAGGATGAACGTGAGAATCTACGAGACGCCGATTTCCTACTACGGCCGCACCTATGCAGAGGGGAAGAAGATCAACTGGAAGGATGGCTTCAGCGCGTTGCGCTGCATCCTGAAGTACAATCTGCGGAGAACGAAGCGGAAATGAGCGTTCTTCTCTGATGGAAAACGATCATTCGCAGGGGTTGCAGGGAGGAATGCAAAAGAACGATTCATCGTATATGTTGCGCAGCATGTGTCGTTCACTGCCGGGTAGATGCGTTGACTGCCTCCTGATACTTTTCGTATCCGCGCTTGCCGCCAATAAGCTCGCTCCTGTGTATCTCAACTCCGATGTGCTTTTGAACTCGATAATGTCGTTGCAGAAAGTGACGTTGTTTTACTGGGGGCAGAACCGACTGTTGAATGTTGCTCCTTTTCTTTTTTCCTCGATTACAAACCCCGGCGTAAATCTTGCTGCGCATATCTTTTTTTTCTCATGTATTTTTTTTGCGCTTCTTTATAGTATTGCCTATTTGATTCGCTTTTCGACAGACATTCAGCCCTGCCCGAAAACACGGGAGGTTTTTCTACTTGGCGTTGTTTGTGTTGTTGCAGTGTTGCGTCCGTTTACTCTGTTTGCTTTGCTCATAGGCCATATTGAGTATTCTCTGGCTTTGCTGGTTTTTATTCTTGCATTTTTGACGTTATCGCAAAGAGAGAGAGCTCTCTTTCAGAGATGCGTTGTGTGCGCTCCGCTTCTTCTTTTAGCATTGGGCGTGAACGGGAGTATGCTTGTTCCATCGCTCTTTTTTTCATGGGCTTTGCTTCTCACAGGAAAATGGACGTTCACGGAGGCTTTTATGGCTTCTTTTCTTGCGTTGCTGTCTTTTGTATTCTGGCATTTTCTTTCGATGGATTTCCCCTCACCGCCGTTCAGCTACTATGATTTCTTCTTTTCCGGTTTGACGCGGAACATCGGAGAGGCGGTCCAAAATATCGCCGATTCATTCTCCCATACGAAGATGCTGTGCTTTTTTTCTTTCTTCGGTGCGCTGCTGTTTTTGGGGAAAAAACATATCGAGGAGAGTCTTTGGAAAACAACGGCTTTCCTTTTACTTTTTTGTGTTGTGTGGATAGCCGTTTTTTCAAATAACGCCTGGGTAGTGGTAAATCGTCATCACTTCAGATATTTTGCTCCGGTTGTTTTTGTTCTGCTGGCGCTCGCAATTATGCTTGTTTTTTTGAATGTTGCAGGTATCCGGAGATCGGTGCGTTTCCCGTTGATCCTTCTGTTGTTCGCCTGGTATGTGTACGATTTTGCCGCTCCGCTTGTTCCTTGGAAAGAATACGAAATTTTTAAAAGAACCGAAGAGCTGAATATCAAAACAGCATCCGATGAAATCGTTTTTTTCGCCGGTGAATACTGGTCTGTCTGGCCTGCAGTCATGAGAGAGCTTATGTCGAACCGCGCGGCGTTCGGGTTTTCCGGGCGAGGCGAGGGAAATAAGGAAAAAGCGGCTTTTTATGCGATGGAAGAGCTGCGCAGACGGAATGTAGTAACGGTACACTGTGTGGATGCTTCGGAAGAGGAGTGCTTGAAGCAGGTAGGCCGATTTCTGGAGGGGCCGTATGTTGTTTCGAGCCGCCAATTCTCGCCGAGATACCGTCGTATTTTGATTTCCGCCGGCCCTTCGGGGGAATCTTCGGCGGCGGAGTGCGCGCCATGAGGTCGCGGCGATGCTGAATTCTGAAAAGATGGAGAGATGTGTTGTCACCGGGGCGGCTGGATTCATCGGGTCGCATATTCTGGAGGCCCTTCTCTCCTGCGGAAAATGTGTGGTGGGAGTGGATGACTTTTCCACCGGTTGTCCGGAGAACGTGGAAAAGGCGCTTGCCTTGCTGTCTGCAGACAAGCGGGAACGCTTTTCTCTTGTAGAGGGAGACGTTCGTTCTCTGGAAGTGTGCCTTGCGGCGTGCAAGGGAGCGTCCACTGTGTATCACAATGCGGCGCTTGTTCCTGTGCCGCTGTCGCTGGAGCGTCCCCGCGAGACTTTCGAAATCAACAGCATCGGTTTTTTCAATGTTTTGGAGGCGGCCCGGGCCTACGGTTGCCGCATTGTATATGCGTCGTCGGGGGCTGTGTACGGAGACCATCCGGAGCTTCCCAAGAGGGAAGACTCTCCCCTGAAACCGCTTTCTCCTTACGCGCTTTCCAAAATTGAAAACGAACGATGGGCTGATCTCTATTGGCGTCTCTATGGTGTTCGTTGCGTTGGACTGCGTTATTTCAATATTTATGGTCCCCGGCAGAATGCAAAGGGCAACTATTCGGCAGTCATTCCAGCGTGGGCGGACGCGCTTCGTTCGGGTGAGCGTGTGAAGGTGTACGGCGACGGCTCGAACACCAGGGATTTTTGTTATATCGGGGATGTGGTGCAGGCGAACCTGTTGGCTGGAAGCTGCAGAAATCCGCAAATTTTCGGAGAGGTCTTCAATATTGCCGCTGGTGTTTCGGTTTCGCTGCTTGGCCTCTACGATGTGCTTCGGAGGATTGCGAACACGGGGGAGTTCGATCCGGTTTTCGTTTCGCCGCGTCGGGGGGATGTTCTTCACTCCGTTGCGGATATTACTAAAGCTCGGAGGCTTCTTGGGTATGCTCCGTGCTTTTCACTGGAAGAGGGCGTGCGCAGCCTTATCTTTTCGGATTAGAGTACGGATTTTCGTTGAGAGGCTCTTTCGCAGGGGCGTCGAACCCGACGGGATGAAGAGGGCGGCGGTTCGTTAGTAGTTCTGCGTACACTTTTGAGTACGAACGGAGCATTTCGTGTTCGTCGAAGAGCCTGGTTGCACGAAACTCGGCGTTTTTGCCCATTCGGGCTGCAAGATTCGGGATGGCGCACAGTTTTTGTATAGCCTCGCCAAGAGCTTCGGGATCGCCTGGAGGGACGACGAGTCCGGTTTCTCCGTGAAGGTTGACGTAGGACGTTCCGGTCCCCAGTTCTGTGCTGATCACCGGAAGCCCCGACGCCATGGCCTCGACCATCGAAAGGCCGAATGCCTCGGAAGGGGAGACGGAGGGGAGGACGAAGAAGTCCGCTCCTTGGAAGATTGATGGATATGCTGTTTCGTCGACGGGGGGCGCGAAATGTACTCTCTTTGATATCCCGAGCGACCGGGCCATTCTCTCGAGGTCCGGGCGCAGCGGGCCGTTCCCGACAAGAAGAAGCGAGATGTCGGGGAGTGAGCGTATTGCCCGGAGGAGGATTTCGAGCCCTTTGTAGTAGACCATGCGACCGACGAAAAGACCGAATGGTTTCCGGATTCGGGAGGCGAACTCGTTTGTTTTCGTACGGTGCGTGAAGCGTTCCGTCTTGATTCCCAACGGGATGACGGTACAGTGGTCCTGGACGTGACGGAGCGCTTTCGAAGAGCGGAGCAGCGGAGGGGATGAGGCTGCGATGCAGGAGCAGCGGGCGAGGAAGGCTCGGAGGATGGCAAGGTAGGATGGCGCCAGAAGCCGTGGCCGTACCGGATCGCCCTGGTATGTGCACAGCGAGGGGAGGGCGCGGCGCAGTTCCTCCGGAGCGAGTAGCCAGGCCAGTTCTCCTGCGGGATTGGGAGAGTGGATGTGAAGAATATCCGCAGTCGGGGCAAGTTCTTTGAAGAGACGAGAGTATTCCGGGGAGAGGGGAGCGCTTCCGACCGAGAGGACCGGCCGGATTCTGCGTACGCGGACGCCGTGGATGCTTTCTTCCTCGGGGCCTTCGCCGAAACAGAGAACGGTGCTTTTGACGCCTTCGGTGCACAGCCCCTCCGCCAGAGTCCGGGCTATTGTTTCTACTCCCCCGAGGTGCGGAAAGTACGCTTTGGCGAGTACCAGGGCGTGTTTCACAGTGCGCGCTCCGGAGAGGGGCTGCGTGTGAAGACTACGCAAAAAAGCTGACCGATGATGCGGATTTCCTCCGTGTTTCCTCCGCATCTGGCCGCGAGCGAACGAATATCGTCGTCAGTGTAGAAAAAGACGGGCTGGCCGAGGAGGCGAAGCCGTACAGTTCGGACGAGTGAGCGTACGGTGTTCTTTCGTGGAAAACTGGCAACTACGGGGCCGTTCGACAGGGCGAGCATCTTCCGTAAATACGGTTCGGGGGTATGGAGATAGTCGAAGAGCCCGAGGGCGACGACGGCGTCGAATTGCTCGTCGAAGGGTATTTTCAGAAAATCGCCATGGAGGAATTCGCACCCGGACAATCCACGTTCCTGCGTGATCGACGCGGCGATTTCGAGCATTTTTTCCGAGAGATCGACGCCGAGAGTCCACGCGCCTCTTTCAGCGCAGCTGTGAGAAAATCTTCCTGTTCCGCACGCTACGTCGAGAATACGTCTCCCGAGCGCCGGAGCGGTTTTTTCCAGAGCAAAGCGCATTCGAGCACCCATATCCCATCGAAGGACGCGATCCATAAGGGCCGAGAGGGGATTCTTTTCTCCGGTGTAGATCGTGTCGAACGAAGCTGCTTTTTCGTTCCACCATCTGCGTTCTTTCTCAGTATCCATGTGCTGCGAGCACCTCCCTTATTGAGCGGAACTGGAAATCGCGAAGCAGACGATCAAGGCGCGCATATGTTCGGGAAAGATTGACCCGGTGTTTGAAGGCGCGCGCCACCGGCAGAGGAATCCGCGGTTGTTCAGGATCGATTTCCCAGGGGTGAATGTAGAAGACGATCGGGTGTCCGTTTGCCGCGCTAAGTTTGAAGAGGAAGCGGGTTGCCCAGTATGGGAGAAGCCTGAAGAATCCTCCGCCTCCGCAAGGGACGGCGATGTTGCCGATCATGAGCGAGGTGATCGGAACCTCCACGATGCCGCACTCCATCCTGTGAATGAAGGCGGAGCGTTGTTCGCCGGATGGTGTATTCCGCCTTCCGGGGAAGTATGAAGAGTCGTACCGTATGCCGTTGCGCGCGAGGATGTCGAAATGCCGCGCCTGGCTTTGGCTCAGGGAAAAAGACGGAGCGCGGTACCCTTCGACTACACCGGATACCAGCGGGGCGATGATTTTCAGTGCTTTTTGAAGGTCGTCGCCGAATTCTTCGGGCGTCATGGTTGCTGCCGGGCGGTGTCCGTAGCCATGCACAGCGACTTCGTGCCCTCGCCGTTCGATTTCGCGTATCAGGTCGGGCGAACGCTCGGCCATCCATCCCAGGACGAAAAACGTCGCCGTGGCGCCTCTTCGGTCGAAAAGATCCAAGAGGCGCCGCGTGCTTGCTTCCGCTCGACGCTCATGGGTATCCCATGATTCTCTGGAAATCGGGCCTTCGAGGTTGCGCACTTGAAACCATTCCTCCACATCCACGGAGAGTGCATGATACGGCATCGAGTTCACTCCTTCAGGAAGCAGGAATAAAAAGCCGGAAGAAACACGTTGAGTTGTAAAAACAAAGGACTGATGATAATTCATCAGTCCTTTGTGGACAACACCAAATGGAGTAGATTTGCAGAAGCTATTTCTTTCTGGAAGCCACGAAAAGAGCGGGAACAAGGAGAAGCAGAACTGCCGATAAGCCGCCGACGGAGCCGACCGCGCATCCGCTGCCGGAGCTTTTGGCGGGAAGGAGCAGCGCTGCGTAGGAAACGCGGATTCTATTGGCCTGAACTCCCTCGAGCCCGGCATACTGGTCGTAAATGCCGTTCTTGGCAACGGAAAAAGTCGCCGGACCTGCAGTGGCATCGACGTCGTTTGCGCTTCCGCCCGACGCCGGTACAATAACCCATTTCCCTTGGTTCTGATTATAGGCGCAAAGATACCGCTCGCCGCTTCCGCTCGGGTAGGCGATAGAAATAATTACTTGGCTCGATCCCGAGGAAAGCTCGATATCGCGAATCATTCCGCCAATACCGGAAGCCGTTCCTGTAAAACCCATACCTTGGAGCAGGGCGGCAATTGCCGCTTGATCGGCGCTTGTAAGAGGATCGATAGCACGCGCCGCCGCTTTGGCTTCCGTATCCGCATCGTCGACAATTACACTCTTTTCAGCTACGGATTCAGTCTTGACAGTCTCCGAACTTTCGTCGGATGTCTCAAGAATCGTACCGCCCGTAATATTTGGTTTGTTCATCGTGTTGATGTTTACCGTAGCGGCGGCAAAGGCCCCCGATGCAAAAACAAGACTTAAGATAACAACAAGCAAAAAGCATCTTTTCATAGTTTGTACCTCCTCAATTTAGTCTGTTGACCCTTTAAAAACACAAACCAGCATTTTTGACTACTCTACGACGAAGAAGAATCAATGTCAAGCTTTTTCGCTTGTCTGACAGGATGAGGATGATGTTGACTTTTATTGTTTCGTTTTATGGATGCGGAGCTGGTATTGCGAAAGGGTGGAGTGGCTTTTTCGGTTATTCTCGCACATAATATGTATATCCGTTCGCATCCAAGGAGGCCGCGCCATGGTTCTTCAATCTGTTTGTTCGAAACGCTCTTTTCGGGGGTTTTTATTGAAGTTTGTTCTTATGTTTGTCTTGTGCGCCCCGTTGCTTCTTTTCAATGGATACGGCTGGTATCACGTCACGTTTTTGTATAAGTGGCTGGGAGCTTTTTTGCCTCTTGCGTATCTCGCCGGTTTCCTCGGCGTGATGCTCCTTGCAGACAGGGAGCATGTTCGTGTGGATTTCTTCGCAGTGGCATGGCTAGTGCTTCTGCTGTTTTTGCCGCTTCAACTCGTGTTGCCGAATCTTCCGAACCGCACCGAGTGGTTACGAAACTGGCTCTTCCTCGCCGGTATGGGGGGAGGGTATCTTGTTTTTCTCAATTTTTCCCCGTTGTCGTTGCTTCCTGCCGCTCTGCGCACTCTTCTGTCCGCGGGAGCACTCTCAACTGCTTTTGGCTTCATTCAGCAGGCAAAAGCCGTCGGGAATATCCCGTTTATTCTCTTCTCCCCGCTCGCCGACCGTTTTCTTGCCAATACAGGAATGGATGGCATTTTGGGCACGGTGCTCGCACTGGCGTCGTTTTCAGGAGTCTGGTTGTTGACGGAACATGTTTCTTCGTGTTCCTCGTCCGTGTTTCCCGCCGGCTTGAGGAGGAGCGTCTGCGAAGAAGAGACGGAGCGGGGGCCGGAATGGGGGCAAGGCGCCTTTGTAAAAAAACGGTTTCTCTTTTTCTTTGACGGTGCGCTTCTTTTTTTCAATCTGGTCGGAATGTGGAAGGCCGGAGCGCGCTCGCCGATGATTGCTTTTTTTTGCGCCCTGTGCGTACTGCTTTTTCTTCGCAGCCTTTGCGAACGACAAGAAAGGAGAGAGGGTGCGCGCTTGATTCTTTCCCCCGGTGCGGTAAAAAAAGTGTTCTTGCTCGTCCTTGCTGGCGCGATTTTTTTCGTTGCTCTCCCGCGCCTTTTCCCTGTACAGCGGCGGGATATACAGGCCGATCTTTCCATAGAGGCTTTTTCGCCTGCTCGGGAGGGGCGTTTCGCGATCTGGGGGCTGACGCTTGAAATGATCGGAAAACACCCGCTGTTCGGTGTGGGGCTGGGCAACTACAAATGGAACTATCTGGACAGCGCGCAGGCATTTCAACAAAGATGGGGTATGGAGATGATCTATACGTTTTGGGCGCACAATGAATATCTTCAGTGGATCGCAGAAACGGGGGGCTTTGGCGTCATTTTTCTGACGACGCTTTTTTTCTGGTGGGGGAAGAAGCTACGGCTCCATCTCAGTAGGGAGCGGGTATCGTCTTCTTTTCAATGGGGAGCGGGCATCGTGGTGCTTTTATCCGTGGATGCTCTTTTCAGTCGTCCGTTTCACCATGTGGAAAGCGCCCTGTGGTTCCCGTTCGCTCTTGCCGTGATCAACGCCGATATGCTTCGGGAGAAGCTGAATTCACGTATTTCCCGTGCTGCGTTCGGTGGAGCGGTCACTGTACTTTCGGTATTTGGCCTTTTTACTTTAGTGGAGTCGTTGCCCATGGAACGGGAGTTTGCTTGGGTGCCCCAGCCAATGGGGTTCGTCATTGTCCTGGGGGAGCAAGAAATCCCGCTTCCGGGGGCGCCGTTATTATTGCGTGATGCGGCGAAAGAGGCGCGGTGGAAACAGTCGCTCATGCGGGCGCGCTTGGACGGCCGTGAAAAATTCTATCGGGAGGCTGCCGATCATATAGAGGAAGATTATGCGATTCGGCCTCGTTTGGCGATTCTTCCCGAGATGGTCGAAATTCATCAAAAATTGGGAGACAACAAACGCATCGGAGAGCTGATAGCGTGTTTGTCGCCCCGGAATCTTGCGGAACTGGGGCTGACCGTGCGACCTTCACTCTTTCCCGCTTCCGGAGCCGGCGCCGAAAAGGATGGTCCAGACGGTCTTGGCCAAAATAAGAAGATCGAGCCAGAATGAGAAGCGCTTCAGGTAGAAGATGTCATATTCCAGTTTAATCCGGTTATCATTGGTGTTTTCGGCGTATTTCCAGCAGACTTGCGCCCATCCGGTGATTCCCGGTCGAAGCGCGGCCCGAAAGGCATAGAATGGAATAGCAGCCTCGTATTTGGAAACGAGCGCCGTCTGCTCCGGTCTCGGCCCGACAAGGCTCATTTCGCCCTTTAAAACGTTCAATAACTGAGGAAGTTCGTCCAGACGATGTTTGCGAAGAAAGCCGCCTGCGGGAGTGGAGTGGATGACGCCGTCTTCTGCGGTTTCAAGAGAACGGAATTTTAAAATGGAGAAAGGTTTGCCGAAGCGACCGATTCGCTCTTGCCGAAAGAAAACAGGATGTCCGGCTCCGAAGCGAACCAGGAGCGCGACAATGCCGAGAAGAGGAAGCCATATGGGGAGTGAGAGCGCCACGACGAAAAGCTCGAAAGGGTGTTTCAAAAAAGTGTATGCTCTTGGCGCGGCCATTTCGCGGAGGATGTCCTTGCCCATATGATCAAGCGAAACCCGCCCTGTCAGGTTTTCGTACATGGTTGCGGCATGGAAAAGAGGTATTCGTTTGAGAGAGCATTCCGCGATGAAGCGAATCCACTCCGGTGAAATGTCGTTTCTGTGCAGATCGATTACAAGACCGTCGAACGGGCGATCCGGAAAGACGGGGTTTTTCAGAATCTCCCAGTTGCACAAGGGAATTTTTGCAAGGATGTTGGCTACCCCTCCGGGTGCAAGGGCGAGGCGGAGCCGGGTCGGGTCGAGAAAAAGGCGATATCCGCCGAAGGACCATATCATCTGAAAAAGAAACCCAAGAAGAAGGAATATTCTGGAATAGTAGAGGCGGAGCATCGCGATGCAGAAGACCGCCGTGACCCATACGGACACGGAACAGAGGAAAAGACAGGAAAAACGTCCGACCCTTGGATAGCGGAGGTATTTCCAGACGAACAGCGAGGCGAGGCCGTAGGAGAGCGCAAGAAGGAGAACGAATTCGGATACTTTGTCGACCGGTGGTGTTCCGACCCCTGAAAGCGCGGGGAAATACCACGTTCCCCAGGCGATCTTGGATCCTGCCGAGAGAAAGATGCAAAGGCCTGCCGTATTCCACAGGAAGAGGGAAAATTTGTTGTCTCGTTTGGGGTCCACTGCGTACAAGACCTCCTTAGTGCGTGTTTTGTATTTTTTACGGTGTTCATTGTGTATATAATCAGAAAAAACACTCGGATCGAGACCTTGTTTAGTCAGTTCTTTGAAAGGGAGAGGAAGAGCCGGCGATGCCGCGATGCGGACTCATCCCATGAAAAGAGAGCGGCGCGCTGGAATCCGGCGGCGATCCTTCGTTCTCGCTCTTCCCTGTCTTCGATGATTTTTTCCAAGGCGGCGGCTATGGAATCCTCGTCGGCAGGGTCGATATACAACGCGGCGTCTCCGCATATTTCGGGAAGAGAGCCCGCGCGCGAAACGACGACGGGAGCACCGCATGCCATCGCCTCAAGAGGCGGAAGGCCGAAACCTTCGTAGAGAGATGGGAAGACGAAGGCCTCGGCAAGGTTGTACAGCAAGGCCAGCTCCCGATTGTGTACATAGCCGAGATGATGCGCAAATGCGCTGCATTCGCGCAGAAGACGAAGGATATCGCCGTTTTCCCATCCTGTTGCTCCGGCGATCAGGAGCGGACATTCTGCCTGCATTCGTGCGGGAAGACGGCGGAAAGCTTCGATGAGGCGAACGACATTCTTCCGCGGTTCCAACGTCCCTACAAAGAGTATAAAACGTCGGGGAAGGGCGCGCGCTTTCCGAAAAAACTCTGTCTCGTCCGGATGGTATGGGTGAAAGACGCTATGGTCGACGCCGTTGTGAATAACCTCGATAACGTCGGGATTCAGGTTGAAGAGCGCAAGAGCCTCTTCCCGGACGAAGTGCGATACGGTGATAATTTTGTCGGCCTTCGCTATTCCTTTCGGAAAAATTTTTTTGAAGTACGAGCTGCGTTCCACGGGATGCCACTGCGGATAAAGCAGCCAGGAAAAGTCGTGTACTGTTGCGACGACGGATCTGCTTTTTGCGCACAATGCGGATATGGGGGCGAAATTGGGCTCCCAGTAGATATCGAATGCACCCGGGTAAAAAAAGGAGGCGCTCTCAAGGAGACGGCGCAGAGCTTTTTTGGCCCACGGACAACGGGCAATTCGTTTTTTTGCAGAGGAAATACAGCCGCCAACGCCTTCGCCGCTTTCAGAAGCCCGGAGCCTGGAACTGATATACCCGTAATAGAAGGATGCATGTAGTTCCTCGTCGGAAGCAAGACGGCGGGCGATTTCGAAAGCATACCGCCCGATACCGGTCAGATCCCCGAGGAGGGATATTCCTCCGACAAGCAATGACTGCAGTTCTCTCACTCCTTTTCGGGTCGCGTTTATTTAAGGAGCATACGACTTCATGCTATACTGTTTATTATATCATTCCATTGAAAATACTGAGCCGGAACAATAAAAAGCATGCGTTTTTTCGCATTGGGTTCAAGGCTCCGCTTCGGGAGGGTACATTATGAAAAAAGCTCTTGTCACAGGCGTCAACGGTCAAGATGGCGCTTATCTTACGGAGCTGCTTCTCCAATCGGGGTATTCCGTCACCGGGGCTTACAGGAAGACAAGCACGTCGGTTTTTTGGCGTTTGGAGGAACTGGGGGTTTTGAACCATCCCCTGTTTACTCTTGCGGAGCTTGATTTAACGGATCTTGGAGGATGCATCCGCATCGTTTCAGAAAGAGAGCCCGAGAGCGTGTTCAATTTGGCTGCACAGAGTTTCGTCGGTCTCTCCTTTCGCGAGCCTGTGACAACCGCCGGCATCAACGCTTTAGGCGCAATGAACCTCCTGGAGGCGATACGGATTGTCAATCCGGGAATCCGCTTCTATCAGGCGTCGTCGTCGGAGATGTTCGGATGCAGCGCCGGCGAGTCTCCGCACTCCGAAACGTCGTCTTTTCATCCGAGGAGCCCATACGCCGTCTCGAAGCTCTTTGCTCACTGGTCGTCGATAAACTACCGGGAGAGTTATGGTCTTTTTACATGCTGCGGTATTTTGTTCAATCACGAATCCCCTCTGCGAAGCAGGGATTTCGTTACTCGAAAGATATCTTCGGCCGTGGCGGAAATCCATCTGAAAAGAAGGGATTTTTTGGTTCTGGGGAATATGGATGTCGTCCGGGACTGGGGGTATGCTCCGGAGTACGTTGTTGCGATGGAGCGTATGATGAGTCTTCCCTCTCCGGAGGATTTCGTGGTGGCTACGGGGTCTGCGCACTCTCTTCGCAGCTTCGTGGAGATGGCGTTCCGTGCGATCGGGCGCAGAATCCTGTGGAAAGGGGGCGGGGTGGATGAACGTGGAGTCGATGCGGATTCAGGCAGAGAACTTGTCCGCGTTGACTCTGCATTTTTCCGTCCTTGCGAGATACAGCGCGTTGTCGGCGATGCGGAGAAGGCGCGGCGTCTTCTGGAATGGGAGGCGCGTACAGGACTGGAAGAGATCTGCCGGATCATGGTGGAGACCGATATCCGGCGTGCCATGGACGGCTTTCGGTTTTGACGGGGAGAATCTGCTGGGTGGTTCGTGATTCCGCTACAAATGCGAGAGTTTATCTCTCTTTTCAGCACGTTGTCGTGCGTCTTGACAACCTTCCTGTACAAGGTATCATCTATTCTGCGGCTGTTTTGGTGTATCTTACGACAGAACACGCGAAAAATTTCTCTTCCAAAGGAGATCTCTCAATGGCACTCTTTTCACTAAACTCTGGCATGCTGGTGAACACTGCATCATGAGCGAATCTTTGCGCCTGCTTAATGTTTTTTTCCTTCATCCGGCTTTTCCCACGATACTGCTCTGGTGGTTCTCGTTTCTCTTGATCGGAGTGGCCTTTCTTCCTTTAACGCTTCGCCTTTTCAAAGGTTTTTACGACGGAGGATACCTTTTTGCCCGTCTTCTTGGATTGCTTCTTTCGTCATATCTTGTCTGGCTGGCTTCGTCGTTCGGTTTTACTTCTCTTACCCGTGCTGCCGCTCTCAGTGCTCTTCTTGCGGGTGCGGCGGCGAACTATCTTCTTCCCGGAGCGCTTTCGGAAGTATGCGCCCTCTTCCGGGAGAAGAAACGCGAAATTCTTCTGCAGGAGTACCTCTTCTTCGCCGCATTCATCGCCTGGGCGCTGATCCGCAGCATGAAGCCCGAAATCAACGGTCTGGAGAAATTCTTGAACTTCGGCTACGTCAACTCCATTCTCAGATCGGAGTCCATGCCCCCTGTCGACATGTGGATGTCGGGCGCCTCCATCAACTACTACTATTTCGGTCACTTCTTCACAGCCTTCATGTGCAGTCTGACCAAAATACCCGCTGAAATAGCCTACAATCTTATGCTCTCCACCATCTTCGCGTTCGCGTTCACGCTCTCTTACTCGCTTGTTTCGGGATTGCTCCGGCGTATTCATCCGAACGCCGTCAAAAGAGCGATGGCGGGAGGAATGCTTGCGGCTTTTCTGATCACGGCGGGAGCAAATCTCCAGCCCTTCGTCTACGGAATTGCGCTGCCCGCGCTTCAACGCGCCGGCCTTTACAACGGCGAGGTCAAGAACTACTGGTACCCTACGGCCACCCGGTTCATCGGCCATATGCCGCCCACCGACGACAAGACGATCCACGAATTTCCCGCGTACGCTTTCGTGACGGCCGATCTCCACGCGCACGTCATGGATACTCCCGCCTCCTTCGCCTTCATCGGCATCGGCGCGTCGCTGCTCTTCTCGGCGTCCCTCACGGGGGAAAGCGCGTCTCTCCGGATGCCGTACCGCGAGGCGGCGGCAGGGCTGCTTCTCGGCGTCACGTGGATGACGAACAGCTGGAACTACCCGATTTACCTGCTGGTGCTCCTGGGCGCCGCGCTCTTCGCCGCGCTCAAACGGCACGGTTTCGGCGGGCGCGCTCTCGCGGAGACGCTTCTGGCGGGACTCGTGCTCGTCGCGGTCTCCCAGGCGGCCGTCCTTCCTTACACGCTCCATTTCAAGAACATGACCGAGGGCGTCCACAGGGTGATGGCGAACAGCCCCCTCTGGCAGCTCGCCGTACTGTGGGGGTATCAGACGTTCTTCGCCCTTTGCTTCGCCGTCTTCTTTACGTTTGCGGCCGGAAAGTATCTCCGCGAACGCGATCCAGGGCAGGGGAGGCTACTCGCTCTGATTCAACGCGCCCCCTCGCCGGACATAGTGGCGCTCGGCATGTTCGCCGCCGCCTTCTGCCTCGTGCTCATCCCCGAGATCGTCTACGTCAAGGACATCTACGGAAAGACGTACCACAGGGCGAACACCATGTTCAAAATGGCCTACCAGGCGTCGCTTCTTTTCTCTCTGGCGAGCGCCTACGCCGCCTTCCGCATCGCCGGAGCCATTGCGCGAAGAGGTTTCCGCACGGCCGTCATTCTCCTTTTCGCGCTTGTCCTCTCTATGCCGCTCGTCTACATGCGCTGGGCCCTTCCCGGGTACTATGGCCGCGCATCCATCGCCCCCGAGAAGTATCAGTGGCTCGACGGTCTTGCCTACATGCCCTTGGGGGACAGGGAAGTTGTTCGCTGGTTGGAGCAGCACGTGCAGGGGCGTCCGACGATCCTCGAAGCGGACGGCAACAACTACACCACGTACGGTCGCATCTCGATGGCCACCGGATTGCCGACCGTCCTCGGCTGGTTCGGGCATTCCTGGTCCATGCGCGGCGACATCGCCGAACCGAACAAGCGGCGCGCGGCCGTCAGCCGTATCTACGAATCCGGCGACCCTGCCGTTGTCCGCAGGCTGCTGGAGGAGTACGGCGTCCGCTACATCGTCGTCGGCGCGCTCGAGCGGGAAAAGTTCAAAAAAATCAAGGAGTCCGTGCTGGAGGGGATGGGCGAGGTCGTCTTCCGCCACCCCGACGGCTCCGTGATCATCAAGGTAAACAGCAGTGAATCCAAGGAGGAGATCGAGCCATGAAGGGAATCATCCTCGCCGGAGGGAAGGGAACGCGTCTTTATCCCCTCACCAGGCACACCAACAAGCACCTCCTGCCAGTGGGACCCGAGCCCATGATCTACAATCCGGTGAAAAACCTCGTCGCCTGCGGCGTGCGTGAAATCCTCGTCGTCACCAGCAGCCTCCACATGGGCGATATCGTCACGAGCCTCGGCAGCGGGGAGGAGTTCGGCGCGGACTTCACCTACAAGGTGCAGGAGGAGGCAAGGGGCATTGCAGACGCACTCAGACTGGGCAGGCGCTTCGCCGGGGACGAGTCCGTCTTCGTCCTGCTGGGCGACAACATTTTCGACACCCCGCTCGTGAACTTTGTCGACAACTTCCGTACCGAACAGAAGGAGCAGGGGGCGCGCGTCATGCTCGTCAAGGTGGAGAATCCTTCCGATTTCGGCGTCGCCGCGCTCGACGAAAAGAAGGTCGTCGAGATACAGGAGAAGCCCGAGCACCCCAAGAGCGACTACGCCGTCGTCGGGGCCTACCTCTACGACACGCGGGTATGGAGCGTCATCGAAGGGTTGAAGCCCTCGAAGAGGGGCGAGTACGAGATCACCGACGTCAACGCCGCCTATATCGAAAAGGGTGCGCTGCAGTACGACTTCGTCCAGGGAATGTGGATGGATACGGGCACCTTTGAATCGTACCACAGAGCCAACGAGCTGCTCTTCGCTCGGCTCGGGGAGGGAAAATAAATGAGGATACCGTTCAGCAGACCGTACGTTACCGGACGCGAGATGGAGTACATCCGGCAGGCGATCGACAGCAGGAAGCTCACCGGGAACGGCGAGTTCTCCCGGAAGTGCGCCCGCAGACTGGAGGAGATGACGGGAGCCAGCAAGGCCATCCTCGTCCCCTCGGGCACCGCCGCGCTTGAAATGATGATGATCCTCGGCGGGATAGGACCCGGCGACGAGGTGATCATGCCTTCCTTCACCTTCAGCTCCACGGCGAACGCCGTCGTTCTTCGCGGAGCCGCGCCCGTCTTCGTCGACATGCGCCCCGACACGCTCAACATGGACGAAACGCTTATCGAAGCGGCGATCACCCCCCGGACGAAGGCAATACTCCCTGTCCACTACGCCGGGGTCGCCTGCGAGATGGACGCGATCATGCGGATCGCGCGCGCACACAACCTTCTCGTGCTGGAGGACGCCGCGCAGGGTATTCTCTCCGGCTATAAAGGGAAGGCGCTCGGCGCGATCGGCGAAATGGCCGCCCTCAGCTTCCACGAGACCAAAAATATCCACTGCGGCGAAGGGGGCGCGCTCCTGATCAACGACCCCGCCTTCGTCGAACGCGCAGAGATCGTGATGGAGAAGGGGACCGACCGCAGCAAGTTCTTCCGCGGCGAGGTGGACAAGTACACCTGGGTGGACAAGGGCTCCTCCTACCTGGTCAACGAGATGACGGCAGCCTTCCTCTGGGCGCAGCTCGAAGAGGCGGAGCGCATCGTCGGCGAGCGCCTTGCGCTGTGGAACCGCTACCACGACGCGCTCGCCTCCCTCGAAGCCGAAGGAAAGCTCCGCCGCCCCGTCGTGCCCGAGGGGTGCGAGCACAACGCGCACATCTACTATATTCTGCTCGATGCGCCGGAGTCCAGGGACGCCTTGATGGCCTTCCTGAAAGAGAAGGGAATCCTCGCCGTCTTCCACTACATCCCCCTCGACACGGCCCTCGCCGGACGGACCTACGGCGCCTCCTCGCCCGAACCGCTCGAAGTGACGGCGGACCTCTCGGCGCGCCTTCTGCGCCTGCCGCTCTTCATAGGGCTGGAGCAAGACGAGGTCATCGAAGCCGTCTTCGCCTTCTTCGGGAAAGCATGGACGAAGGAGTAGCGCGGATGCTCCCCGAAGGCGTCGGGGAGGCCCCCTGGGATGCGCGCGTTCTCGGCGTTCCCGCGTTCGAACTCACCGCGCTCTCGCAGGAGGCCGTGCGGTGGCTGCAGCGAACGTCGGGCTTCTTCACCCTCAAGCTTCCTTCGGCGTCTCCGAAAGGCGAGCCGGAGCGGTACGGCTTCTACTACTGCGATACGCTGCTGCGCCCCTCCTGCGTGTGCGAGCGCTTTGTTCCGCATGACGACGGGCGTTGCTCCCTGACCGGCGACTTCGACCTCGACGCCGTCCTCGCCATGGTCCCCGGCGCCTTCACGCACGACCGGTTTCACAAGGACGCGCGCATCCCTCCCGCCCTGGGCGACGACCGCTACGTCCGCTGGCTCCGCGACCTCCAGGCGCAGGAACGGCTTTGCGCCTTCCTCTGGGAGGGGCGCGAACTCGCCGGATTCTGGGGGTACACCGCGGAAGGCGTTGTCGTGCTCCACGCGCTCGCTTCCGGCTTCCGGGGCAGAGGGCTGGCGAAACACTTCTGGACGGCCGGGTGCCGCATGCTCTTCGACCAGGGGTTCCGGACGCTCGCAAGCTCCGTCTCCGCCTCCAACCTTGCGGTCATGAACCTCTACTCGTCGCTCGGCTTCTCGATGAAGGATGCCGTCGACGTCTATCACCTCTTCAGATGAAGGCGCAGGGGGAAAACTTATGATCTCCATCATCGTCCCGTTCTATAAGTCCGAAAAAACAGTCGACCCCCTCTACGAGGCGCTCTGCGCGCTGGAGCCGCGCATTCCGGGAGAGAGCTTCGAGTTCGTCTTCATCGAGGACTGCGGCGGCGACGGCTCGTGGAACGCCATCGGCGAGCTCGCGGTGCGGGACCCCCGCGTCAAGGCGGTGCAGTTCAGCCGCAACTTCGGCCAGCACTACGGTATCAGCGCGGGGCTCGAACTTTGCTCCGGCGACTGGGCCGTGGTCATGGACTGCGACATGCAGGACCGCCCCGAGGAAATCCCCCGCCTCCACGCCAAGGCCCTGGAGGGGTACGACATCGTCTGCGCGCGGCGGGGCAAGCGGAAAGACCCCCTCTGGAAGCGCGCCGCTTCCGTTCTCTTCGCCAAAATATTCAGCTGGCTCTCCGGAATGCAGTACGACCCCGAAGTGGCCAACTTCCGCATCCTCTCGCGCAAGGTGATCGACGCCTACTGCTCGATGGGGGAGCGCCTCCGCTTCTTCGGTGGTCAGCTCGAATGGCTCGGCTTCAGGACCGGCTTCGTCGACGTGGAGCACGGCGAACGTTACGACGGAAAAAGCTCGTACACCCTGCGCAAGCTGGTCAACCTCGCGGTGGACACCGTCATCGCCTACTCCGACAAGCCGCTGCGCATCTCCGTCAAAACGGGCTTCCTGATCGCGCTCGCCTCGTTCCTCTACGCGCTTCTGCTTGTCTTCAAGAAGTTCGCGCTCGGCATCCCCGTGGAGGGGTGGACGAGCATGATGGTCTCCCTCTGGTTCCTCGGCGGCATCGTCATCGCCAACCTCGGTATCATCGGTATCTACCTCGGCAAGACCTTCGACGAGACCAAGAAACGCCCGCTGTACGTCATCTCGAAGAGGATCAACATCTGATGGTCCGCCTCCCGCCGCGTTTCTGGCCGCTCCAGGGCGGCTATTTCGTCTTCTCTCTCGCCGGAGCGCTGCTCAAGGCCGGAGCCGCCCGTCCCGTCCTCTCTGCGGGCTTCGCGCTGTTCTACGCGGGGGCGCTGCTGTGCGTCTTCATCTTCGCGCTGGTGTGGCAGCAGGTGCTGCGCGGTTGCGCGCTGACCACGGCCTACGCCTGGCGCGGCGCGGTCTTCCTGTGGACCTTCCTCTGGGCCGCGCTCTTCTTCGGCGAGTCCGTCACGCTCAAGAACCTCCTCGGCGCGGCGTTCGTCCTCTGCGGAATGCTTCTGGCGACGGCCGATGAATAGATATTTTCTCCTCTTCCTCTTCGCCGTTTTGCTCTCCTCCTTCGGCCAGGTGCTGCTCAAGAAGGGCGCCGCGCGGGAGGAAGAATCGCTTTGGAAGCAGTACGCGAACCCGTGGGTGCTCTCCGGATACGCGCTCTTCTTCGGGGCGCTCGCGGTCAACGCCGTCGCCTACAGGGGAGTCCCGCTGAAAACCGGCCCCGTCCTCGACGCCGCGGGATTTTTCTTCGTGCCGTGTCTGAGCTGGTTTTTTTTTAAGGAAACAATCACAAGAAAGAAAGCGGCGGGATTTTTCCTGATCTTTGCCGGGATCGCCGTCTCCGTGCTTTGAACGGAAAGTGATGAGTTCTTTTATATATAAGGGGATGGGGAGCATGCAGTTGTGCAACAAAAAAGCAGAAACATCGATGAAAAAATTTCTTCTTCTCTGGTATCCGGAGTTTCTGGTATTTGTTCTCTCCGCCTGTTTCTTCGGGCTGCTTTGGATACTGGAGATACCAACGGATATCCAACCCCATGCCTACTACGTCAGAGATGTTGTCAGAAACAGGGTTCCTTTGCCCGCAAACTTCCTGTATTACCTCATGGTCTATTTCTTTTCATTCGCTAAAGTAGAGTCGTGGCAGCATCTCTGCTTTGCTTCGGCCGTTGTTCTCGGATTCTCTGTAGCAGCCAAGTTCGCGATCACACGTCGCTTGCTTGCGTGGGAACTTGACGGGCAGAGCAGTTTTTGCCCGCTTGCGGGAGGATGCCGGGTTTACCTTTTTTCTCTCCTGTTCAGTCTTGCCCTGCTGTTCACGTTCAGCCTTCCGATGAGGCTTTTTTACACCGGGGGATACTTTTACCTGGGGCAGATACCTCCGAATGTCTGGCACAATTCGACGACGATTTTCCTCATGCCCTTTGCGCTGCTCCTCTTCTGGTGCTCGTACCTTCAGATTAACGATCCTTCCAACATGGAAAGAGTATTAGTGCTTTCGATTCTTTCCGCACTTAATATCTTCGTTAAACCCAGCTTTATCTTCGCCTTTGTAGTGGTCTATCCCCTCTATATGTTCACTAAAAACTTGAAAAGATCCACTGTTCGCCTTTTTATGGTCAACATGACCCCGGTATTCTTGGCCGGGGTTCTGACGGTGCTGATGTATCTGCTCATTTACTCTTTTTCCTTCGGTACTATAAATGTTGTCCACGTCGGGAAGTCCGGTGTAGGTATACGCCCCTTTCTTGTCTGGCAGCGTTTTTCTCCGAATATCCTTCTTTCCGTCGCCCTCTCCATACTCTTTCCCGCAGCCTACATACTGCTTCGTCCGCAAGAGCGCCGCGAAGTGCTCCTGCGCTATGCGTGGGCGCTTTACGCTATAGCCGTGCTTATATTCATCATCTTCGACGAAACCGGTCCCAGAGCGTTCCACGGCAATTTCTTCTGGCAGACGGTAGTGTGTTCGTATACGCTCTTTTTTTCAACCTGTCTTCGCCTCGGGAGAGATTTACAGACAACAGGCTGGAGAGACTGGAAGAACTTGCTGCTTCTTCTCTGCCTCGGGACGCATGTGGTCAGCGGGATGGTCTACCTTCCGTCGATCGTTCTTCGTCAGACGTTCCTATGATCTTTAGAGGAGCACTTCGGTCCGCGTTCTCTTGCCTGCCGATTTTATTTGTTCTTCCGCGTCTCCTCTGCCGGGGATTCTATGAATGATCTCATATACTGAACGAGCCCCTGATCGTCGATGCGATGTCCCCAGTGCAGCAGGAATTTCAACTCGTCGACGTGCGGCTGTTTTTCAAAAAAACGGATCAGCGCGTTCAAGCCGTCGATGATCATCTGCGGGTTTCCAGTAGCCTCGCCCAAGCGAACTGAGAAATATCCAATCTGTTTCTCGGCCAGATCCTGGACCATAGGGCTTGAGTATGCTCTTCTGTAAAGATCCATTATGACGGCTACATCGCCTCCGGCGCCGTCGGCCGCGAGACGCAGCAGACGGTCTCCGTATATTCCGTTCACCAGATACGCTAACCCGAGAAAAGAAACCGCGCAGACGAGTCCCGCCAGCATGCGGAGTCCCTTCTGTACACGTTCCGAGGAAGAGAGAAAACGGAAAGATGGCAGAAGTTCCCTGTTTGTGACTGCGAAGGCAAGAGCCAGCCAGAGCGCGTTCTCTATGCGGTGGAAGGGGCGCGTCCAGAGCGCGTTGAAAAGAAAAAGAGAGACCATCGCGCTTCCCCAAAGAGCCTCGTCCGACAAGGGAGGCTGTTTGAGGAAGGCTCTGAACGCACCGGCACCCCACCAAAACCAGAGGAAAAACATCAGGAGCGCGCCGACAACCCCCGATTCGGCCATCCACTGTAAGAACTCGTTGTGCGCCCAAAAGGTGAATTGCCTCTCCATATGTGGCCATCGACGGATCATCTCGTTCTGCGCATCCATGTAATGCCATTTGAACTGTCCCAGACCGACGCCTGAAAACGGTCTTTGGGAAAACATAGTCCATGATGTTGCCCAGATACTATCCCGATATGCGATCGAAAGAGGATTCTCGATCATCTCCTGAAGTTTGGCGGTCAGCATCGTCGAGCGGTTTTCATCCGTCGTGACCGTGAAGAGGAGTATGAGCACAAAAGCGAGGACGGCGCAGAGCACTTTCGGGAGATGCCGTAGTATTTTGTTCCTCATGAAAAAAAACGTCAGCGTCATGAAGCCGATTCCCAGCGAAAGGATTCCTGAACGACTTGTGGTGGAGGCAAGCCCGTAAAAAACTAAGGTGAGTAGAGAGAGCAAGACGGCGGAGCGCAGGATTTTTTTGCCGGAAGAAAGATCCCGAGAGGAAAAGAGCAGGAAAACTCCGTTCAGTCCGGAGATTGCCATCCAAAGCGCGAACATGTTCTGTTGTCCTGTATTCGCGATGTACCCTCCTTGTCCTCCGGATGGGAATATAAAGAAAAAGGCTGTTTCCATTCCCCTGCTCTGCAATTCCGCGAAGATGACGCTGCACGCGGCGTTGCACAAGCTTCCCCAGAGGAGGAAATGTAGAAGCGGTCTGTCCGCTAAAATCGATGCCAGTACATAAACTAACCAGAGTGACGCGAAAAAGAACCACTCTTGGTAGAAGGTTTCCATAGAGCGAGGCCTCGCCCAGAGAGGTTGTATCGTTACATAAAACAAAAGAAGAAGCCAGACGAACGCGAATCCGTCAATTTTAAATAGAGTGTTCTTGGCCCCATGCCTTACAACTTTGTACCCGGCAATAATCCCTAGGGCGGCGATTGGCGCAAGCGATGTCGTCCATTTCATAAGATGAAGAACGTCGAAAAAAAAAGGACCGGAAAAAACAATGTTGGGCAGAATAAACGATATGCTGAACGCACAAAATGAAAGAAGTCCGGGTACGATGGAAATTTTTATGTCTTCCGGCGTCTTCGCCGGGCTGACTTTTGGTTTTTTGCTTGGGCGCATGACTGTAAACCACTCCTTGTACGATCGTTAGAAAATGCGATAGAAACGCTATTCCATGTCATTAATAAACCACTATTATAGAGCACCTGGGAGAAGGCTTCAATAACGGAAAACGGATGAATGGAAGTATAGTGAAATATGAGTTGACATAAGAGATTCCAGGGTGTAGTTTATACGTAGAACAGAATCGTAGAAAATACGGAGGCTAGTATCGGTCGAAAATGCGGAATTAACAACCTCTTGAACATTTGCTTTTGAAATTTTGTCCCGAACCGTTGCAAGAATACGGTGATTTTGTGATAGAAGGACTTGTCGATTCAGCGCTCCTCTGCTAGAATAAGGCGCAATCGGTGTTCTGGGAATGCTTGCGGTGTATCTGGGTTTCAACGTTCTTTGCAGTTCGGGAAATTTATTTTGTGCGGAGGTGATTGTCCAAAAGAAATCGGTTGTCCGGGCCTGTCCGGAGGAAAAAGCTTTTCTATGTTCCGATATCTTTGTGGAGGTGGTAATTTTGAAGAAGTTGTCCGCAGTTCTTTTGTTGGTTTTTGTAGCGTCTCTTTTCGTGACCGGCGCGGCGTTCGCCAGAGCAATGGTGCAGGTGGATGCTAATGCGTTGGGAGCAAATGTCACAGTTCCTGCTAATGTTGGCAGAGTGTCCACGGGAGCAGCAACTCTCCGTATGGTGAGCAGGGATATTTCTGTTCCTTATAATGCAACGTATGGTACTACTTCATATACGGACTATCAGCACCTTCAGTTTGTCTCGCCGGATGCGGGGTATTTCTTTAATTTCCCCGATGCGGTCATAGCCATTCTTGAAGGCGGAGTGGGCAATGTTCCTACAGTGGACGGCGGAACTGACGTCACCGGATACACCGTATCCTCCAACCGCGCCAGAGCGATTGCGCGTCTTGTTTCGGCGAATCCTGCGGATGCGGTTGCTACCGAGGCTGGTATTGCCAGCGTGTATGTGTGGAGCGCCGACCTCGCTACCTTTGCCGCCGGCGTGAATGTCGTCGCGGTTCCTGTGACCATCAATCAGTGGACTAGCGCTGCCGGTGTGGTGACTCAGGGATCCAACCGTTTCAACGGTCTCAGGGTAAGCGATATCCGCGCAATCAAGGTAAGAGGCGATATCGCCGGTGCGCAGCATGACTTCAAAAGGATTTACAGAGCGGCTGATATCGAGCCCAATACTTTCTTGGTGACACGTTATAATTCATGGCTGAGCCAGGATATCATTCTGGGCGCCAATGATGTAATCGTAGCCAATTCAAACGTCACGGACGACGATCCTTACAGAATCATTCTGTTTGTCCGCGATGGCGATGCAAACTTCGACTTCTCCACCACGGGCACTTCCGACGGCGTCGTTATCGACCCCGTGGTCGTTGTCGCAGAGAATCCTTTTGTGAAGACGCCTGATATCATCGGCACATTCTCTGCCACCACGCAGGCTCTTTACGGCTGGAAAGTCGAAACTCGTACCGGTGAGCCTCTGAATGCTGAGCGTGCTCAGCCTTATGCAATAGTGGCTCCGGCAACAACCAATAATAGCTATACTGCGAACGTCAGAAACATAATGGGTTCCACAAACCGTATGGTGTGGATCACCACAGCAGGGCTTACCAGCTACGGCTTCGATGCTGCAGACGTGCATTTGTTCCCTGCAACCATCACTCAGGTTGCTGCGGCACAGAATACGGCAGTTGTACTGTACACCATTCGCGACCTTGGACTCTTCGCCGGCAGAACCCCGAGCGAAGTTCGGGTTATCAACGCCAATGGCGAAAACTTTGCCACTCCTATGGAGTACACGCTTGCAACGACGGCGGCTGGTATGACCGACGGGCACTTCGCCATCATGAAGCCGGATGCGACCGACAGACATCGCCAGGTGTTCGTGGCCGCCGACGAGGAGATCGTCGCCGGTGGAGTGTACTTCCTCGCCCTTGCTGCAAAGGACGGCGGAGATTATGACGTGAGCCAGGGGAACCAGGGAGCCGCGGTTGGCAAGAACGACACATTCGTTCACTTCTTTGCCTTCGCAACAGTCGGCGAAGCTCCTGTACCCAGCGTAACGCCCAGCGAGACGCCCAGCGTGGCCCCCAGTGTGACGCCCAGCCAGGCTCCTGTTTCCGGCGGATCCAGCGGCGGTTGCTCGGTCGGTTCCTTCGCGCCGGCAGCAGTTATCCTTCTTGCTCCTCTCTTCCTTCTCCTGAAGAAGTAAGAAACTGAAGGATCAACGAACAAAGAAATTATGCATCACAGGAGGAGCGGGGATTTCCCCGCTCCTTTTTATGCGAATGCAAAAACCGTCCCGACAAGCGTGCTTCGCTTTCAGGACGGTTTTATGGTATTCATGTTGAGTCATTCTTGTTTACAACCGGCGCAACACCTCAAGAACACGCTCTTTCTCTACGGGCTTCTGCAAAAAGTCGCATGCCCCTGCGTCGATGGCTTTTTTGAGGTTGCTCTTCGTTCCGGTGGAGGAGAGGATGACCACCCGCGCATCCGGGTAGCGTTCCCTTATTTCGGTCAAGGCTTCTATTCCGGTCTTTTCCGGCATCACGATGTCCATGAAGACGATGTCGGGGCGGTTCTCCGCGTAGCAGTCGATGGCCTCGCATCCGTTGCAGGCCTCGACGATCCGCGTCACCCCTCCCTCGGTCAGGATATCCCGTAGCATCCTCCGGACGAACGGTGAATCGTCGCAGAGAAGAACCGTACATTCCGGTGCAGTCACGCGCAACGCCTCCTTGAGTTTTTATGGGAGCTGCGCGGTCTCTTTTTCGCGCAACACCTTTGAAATTATACCACGCGGCTCTTCCGTGATACAGTAAAGAGTGCTACAATTTTCAAAACGGTTGTGGCACTTACGCTCCGGTCTCAGGGGCGGACAATTCTGCAAGGGAGGTAGTACATTATGAGGAACTCTTACCGTAGTCTTGCGTCGCGCTGGTCCCGGCTGGGCGCACTTGTTTTCACGGTGTTCTTTCTGCTTATTCTGTCGTCGGCGAACCGTTTCGCGTGGGCGGCGGAAGTCGAGATCGGCGAATTGCCGTCCGGATGGATGGAGAAGGAGCCGATCAACGAAGCCATCGACAGATACTTCGTCTACCAGGAGAAGGCGACCGTCCTTGCCGAGTTGCTGACGCTCGTGGAGGAGCTTCCGAAGTCGCTGACTCCGGAGGAATATCTTGAGGCGTTGAAGAAGAACAGCATTCCCAGCTTCTCGGGGTACGCCGCGCTGGAGGACGAAGCCGTAAAGCTCCACGGAAGGAGCGCGGTCATTCACCGCTTCCACTTTTCCAACGGACAGAACCGCTTGAAGGCGGAGATGTATGTTTTCGTCGAGGAAGAAACGGGGTATGTCTTTCTCTTTGACACCACGGACGACTGGTTCCGTAAGTTGCAGCCGAAGTTCCTCGGTTTTGTATCGGACGTGCTCCGGTTCCCCGACGCCCCTGCGCCGGAACCGACGCCCGAACCCACGCCGGAGCCCGTCAAACCGACGCCTGCTCCGACAAAACCGGAGCCGACCCCGGAGCCGGTGAAGCCGGAACCGACGCCCGAGCCCGAGAAGCCCGAGTCCGATAAACTCCCCGAGTTCAAGCCCGAAGACGAACTGCCTACCTTCGAAGAAGAGGAGGGGTTTCTCAATTCCGAGAGCGAAACGCTGCTGATCGAGCTTCCCGAGGGCGCGGAGGAGAAGGAGCGCAACGACGAGATGGTGACCCTCGAAGGTCCGGACGAGTCGCAGATGATTGTTGCTCTCTACGAGAGCCCCGAGGTTGCCGCGGAGAAGGTCGCCGAGGAGGTCGAGGGCTTGCGCAAGCACGGAAGCAGCACGCTTGAGTGCGGCGACCGCCCCGCGCACACGACGCTCTACTCCGAGCGCGTGAAGGGGGAGGGCTCTTACGCTGTCCTCACCGTGACGTGGGATGACAGCGGCGCGGTGGTCGCCATCCGGATGCCCTCCGCGAAGTACGCGGGCGCGGCTGAGTGGGTGAAGGCGATGCTCTGCAGCGTGGAGATTCTTGAGGAATAACCCTGCGCGAAGTATAAAGAATACACCTTCGAAACCCCCTCAAGTCTTCTGCGGGAAGAGCGGAGGATATGTACGGTAGTTTTACGTAGTTTACGGAACCGAGGGGGAGTGGTACAATAGTCTCATGAGTAAAAAAGGGAGGCGCATACACATTGAACGTTTTAGCGCCCCTATGAATAAAAAATTCAGTCCGAACCCAGGATAGGACATTCATTCCCCGAGCATCGGGGCCGGTTCCCAAGCGCCGGCCCCGCTTTTTTGTGCGCGCTCTCCGGTACCGCATGCGTCCTCATGCTCGTTCCGGTGATCTACAAGCAAAGGGCCGGTCCGCGAGTGTTCCTCGGGCCGGCCCTCATCTATTCAAAACCCCGCAATCGCTCGCGGAGCCGCCGAAGGCGGAAGCTGACGGTCTGCTGCGTCACACCGATCCGCTTCGCCGTCTCCTGTTGTGACCACCCCTCGGCGAGCATCCCGGCCATGTGCAGCTCCTCCGGGGAGAGGAGGCGCGACACCCCGTCGTCGACCTCTACGGGCGTTATGGACGGCTCCAGCGGTGTACCCTCCAGTTCGTCGAGCGCCTCGAAGCCGTGGTGCTCCGCGCAGCGCCAGAACCTTCGCGCCGCTGCCCGCACGCGCCCCGGAAGGCGGCTCTTCAAAAAGAGGGGGAGTAGATCGGCCCTCGGGCAGCGGGGAATCAGCTCCAGCAGCGCAACGTACCCCTCCTGCACCAGGTCGTCGAACTCAGCCCCCCGCCCTGTATAGCGCCTCGCCGTGGCCAGCACCAGCGGACGGAAGCGGAGCAGCTCGGCAGTCAAGTCGACAGAGTGGTAATCACAAGAAGGCTGGCTGAAGGAGTCCGATGGAGGCGGGGGGAATCGAACCGCCGTCCGAACCTCAGGCCCGCTCTCCCTCATCTGTTCACCGCCAGATGTATGAAATTCCGCTGCCCGTACGGAATCACCGACGAGAAGTCCGCCTTCCGCGCCATCGCCATCACGGCCTCCTGCTCCTCGAAGGGCACGGCCACGTCCGCCGCCTCTCCCCGCATGTGCAGGCTCTTCGGCGATCCCTTCACCCAGACGTTGTGCTCCGGGCATCGGTAGCCGCTGGTGATCACGATCGGCTTCCCCCACAGCTCCCGCAGCGCCTCCAGCCGGCACACCAGCCCCGGCGCGACCATCACGCAGCGGCAGCACGGACACTCGAACTCCCTCAGACGGAAGTGCTCGGAAATTCGCATATCGTTCAGCCGTTTGGATTGTGTCGTCATTTTGTAGACCTCTCGTTTAAAAAATGTATATTCTCGGCGTGTGTTCCGCAGACCGCGCGGCCCGCCGTGAAGACGCGGGTCTTTCCAATAGGGGTCAGCGTGCCGCGGGAAGCCCGTCGGTTCCGCCCGCGCTTGCGCCCCCTGCGACGTTTCCCCGCAGAATGGCCCCGTGCAGCTCCCTGATGGCCAGCGTCAGATCCTCCAGCCGCCGCTCCATCCGCACCAGCAAAAACGCCGCCACGGCCACGGAAAAGCCGCTCTGCATCATCGTCGCTACCAACTCGTCCATACGCGCGCTCCCTCCTTCAGCTACTCGAAATGAGGGGAGGCGAACCTCCCCCCGGTCGACCGGCCGCTAGAACAGCGGCGTCACAGTGCGGTCGACAAGATCGGCCCCGGAAAGCCCGGCCAGCCCCTCGGCGAACAGCTCCTCGTCGAGCATCGCCTCCATCGCCGTCTCCACCTCGCCCGAGGTCAGGTCCTCGCGCGCGTAGTTCAGCGAGATGGTGAACGTCTTCCCTTCAGTCGTCGCAAACTTCATACGAAGCGTCTTCATTCGACATCACCCTTTCGTTCGTCTGCCGCTTACGCGGACTCGAGCAGATCGGTTCCGGACTTCTCCACCGCGATCACCGGGTGGGCGAAGAGCGGAGTGAGCAGATCGCCCACCGCCTTCAGATTGTCCGCCACAAGATCGGGATCCACCCCGCGGATCGACACCGTCTTCAGAATCGCCTTGCCCGTCTCCGGATCCGCCCCGGTGTTCAGTCGGAGCACCACGGACGACTTCAGAGGAACATACTGCGCCATTGCACATACCCCCTGGAACTCGAAGTACCCGGATTGCTCCGGGCTATCTTATAGAGTGCCCGGCAGATGTAATATATACAAATAGTTTTCATTTAGCAAGGGGGGATTTCTTGAAGAGAGGAAGAATGTATGAAAAAGTCCCGCCTTCTAACAGGAAAGCCTGCTTTTCGGAGCAGGAGTGCTAAGGAGCGCGGCGATTCTGCTATAATGTTCCGGAGAAACGACAGCGTAAGGTATCGGAACTGCTCGCCTAGTTTTTCCGTCCTCCTCAGGGCGAAATTTCGACCGGGAAGAAGATACGGGTTCCGATGAGCGTTCTTTTCCCATAACGATACGAAGCCGAGGTTTGAATGTGAACTTCTTGCATACAATGAACAATCCCCTGATAATCAAGCTGCTGATCGACGCCACGCTGGCAATTTTCGGCGCGTGGGCTGCGTTTGCATTGCGGCTTGGATTTCCGCTTCCTTTTTTGTTCGCGGAGACGTTTCCTCCTTATTTGCTCATTTCCGGTGCTCTCAAAATTTCCCTCAACCTGTACTTTGCGCTCTTTCGCCAGTCTTGGCGGAACATCGGCCTCCGGGACCTGACGGGGATCGCCAGGTGCGCAGCGTTCTTCACCGCAGCAGCGTCGGCAGCGTCGTTTTTCCTCGGAACGCCTGTCTTTCCTCTTCCGAGGAGTATCCCTCTCA
The DNA here is from genome assembly GCA_963668335.2 of Aminobacteriaceae bacterium. Classification (GTDB taxonomy): domain Bacteria; phylum Synergistota; class Synergistia; order Synergistales; family Aminobacteriaceae; genus JAAYLU01. Next base: position 76,700 of record CAXXRY010000016.1, read on the forward strand.
TCGATGGGCTACTGCTGGTGCTCCTCTGGGGTGGGGCGAGGGTGAGCATGCGCCTTTTTCACGAAGGGGGTGTTCGTTCGTCCCTCTCGCGCCTAACGGAAGGGAAGGACACACGGTCTCCCGCAAAGCGCGTGCTGATCGTCGGGGCGGGAGACGCGGGGGTGCTCATCGCGCGGGAGATGCTGCGGCGGCCCGACGTGGGATTGGAGCCAGTCGGCTTTCTTGACGACGATCCGTCCAAAAGAGGCGTGACCTTCGTCGGTCTGCCGGTGCTCGGCGTCCTGCGCGACCTCCCTGCGGCCGTCCGTGCGCACGCCGTCGACGAGGCGCTCATCGCCATACCTTCCGCGCGCGGCGAGGTGGTTCGCTCCGTCTTCGACATGGCGCGCCGTGCCGGGGTGGGGGCACGCATCGTTCCCGCGATGCTCGAGGTGCTCTCCGGAAAGGTGAGCATCTCGCATATCCGCGAGGTCCGCGTCGAGGATCTGCTGAACCGCGAGCCCGTCCGTCTCGAACTCACCGAGATTGCGGAATACATCCGGGGGAGGACTGTCCTGGTCACCGGCGCGGGCGGCTCCATAGGGTCCGAGATCGTCCGGCAGATGCTTCCCTTCGAACCGGCGTGTCTCGTGCTGCTCGGGAGGGGGGAGAACAGCCTCTTCCAGATCGAACAGGAGTTGTGCGCGAAAAAAATAACTCTTCCCTTCATCACCGTCGTCGCCGACGTACGCAACCGAGAGCGGCTGGCTCGTGTCTTCGAACGCTTTCGTCCGCAGGTTGTCTTCCACGCGGCGGCGCACAAGCACGTGCCGCTGATGGAGGAGAACCCCGAGGAGGCGATCCTCAACAACGTCTTCGGTACGGCGAACCTCGCGGAACTGGCTCTCGAACACGCTGTCGAGGTCTTCGTCAACATCTCCACCGATAAGGCGGTGAACCCCACCTCCATCATGGGCGCATCCAAGCGCGTGGCGGAGATGATCATCCGCAGTATCGCCGCCCGCGCGGGAGTGGGGGGCGCCTTCGTCTCCGTGCGCTTCGGCAACGTGCTGGGCAGCCGGGGGAGCGTCATCCCCACCTTCAAGGAGCAGATCCGCAGGGGCGGCCCCGTCACCGTCACCGACCCCGGCATGACGCGCTACTTCATGACCATCCCCGAGGCGGCGCAGCTCGTGCTGCAGGCGGGTGGGATGAAGCACAACGGCGCGGTCTTCGTGCTGGACATGGGGGAGCCGGTAAAGATCACCGACCTCGCCGCAGACCTGATCCGCCTTTCGGGGCTGGAGCCGGTGAAGGATGTGGAAATCATCTTCTCGGGCATCAGACCGGGGGAGAAGCTCTTCGAGGAGCTGCTGACTGCGGAGGAGGGGACGGACGCCTCGCGCTTCAAAAAGATCTTTTTTGCCCGCAACAATGACCTGCCCGAGCATTTCGATGAGTTGCTCGACGACTTGCGGAGCGCGGCGGAAAACGAACGGGAGAGAGAGATACGAACGCTACTGAAACGTATCATTCCTCACGCCCTGTTCGATGCGCCGGAGCAGGTCTGGGCTCCCTCCGGCGAAGAGGCGGTTCCGTCGGCTGAAGGGAAGGTATCGTTATGACTTTCATAAATAAGATTGCGCTTCATAACGAACAAACGGAGCAGATTTCCGCAGACGTCCATCCTAACGGGAGCGACCGGCGCGATGCGGTGTGCTTCACAGTTGTATCCTCGAATGAAAGCCTCTGGAGATGAGTACCATGTATCCACAGTGCAAGCGCGTTTTCGATTTTTTGCTGTCCCTTGCGCTGTTGCTGCTTTTCTCCGCGCCGCTGTTGGCGTTGGCGCTTTTGTTAGAGCTGGATTCGCCAGGTCCGGTGCTCTTCCGCCAGCGGCGGATAGGCAAGGGGAAGCGCGAGTTTCTTATTCTGAAGTTCCGTACTATGCGGATGGACGCGCCCAAGGACACGCCGACGCACCTACTGGCCGACCCGTCCGCGTACATCACGCCGCTCGGGGCCTTTCTGCGGCGGACCAGCCTCGACGAACTGCCCCAGCTTTTCAATATTCTGAAGGGGGAGATGAGCTTCGTCGGGCCGCGCCCCGCCCTATGGAACCAGGACGACCTTATCGCCGAGCGCGACCGGCGTGGTGCGAACGACGTCCTCCCCGGACTGACCGGCTTGGCGCAGATCTCCGGCCGCGACGAGCTGCCGGTGGAACGCAAGGCCGAACTGGACGGGGAGTACGTACGGAGGGCGAGCATGGCGTTCGACCTGCGGATTCTCTTCAGAACGTTCCGGACGGTGGTCCGCAAAGAGGGGTTCAAGGAGGGCGGCGGCGTGCGGTGAGCATGTTCGTCGGTCTTCGTTGTGCCCGGCCGGGAACGATTTCGTGAGGGAGTGAGCAGAATGCTGTACGTCACCGGTAGTACGGGACACTCGGGGAGGTGGTTCCTCGAACGGATGGAGCGTGAGGCGGCGAAGGCCGGTGGAATGCCGCTGCCCTTTGCCGGCGTCCGATGCGCCGTCCGGCCGGAGAGCGATGCGTCGCGCCTTGAAGTCTCTTCGCTGGGCATAGAGATTGCGCGCGGCGATCTCGACGATATGGACTTTCTGCTCCGATCAATGCGGGGTGCGCGTACGGTGCTTCACATCGCCTCGATCTTCAACTCGCCGAACGTCGCGGAGGCGGCGTTGCGCCGCGGCGTCGAATGGCTCGTGCTGGTGCACACCACGGGGCGCTACTCCAAGTACAAGAGCGCGTCCGAGGAGTACATCAAGATAGAAGAGGCCATCCTTTCAATGCGCGACGCGGATCGGCGTCACCGTCCTGCGTCCGACGATGATCTACGGCTCCTCCCGCGACCGGAACATGTGGAAGCTGGTGGACTTCCTCCACCGGCACAAGTTCTTCCCCCTCTTCGGCGCGGGGGCCAACCTGATGCAGCCGGTCCACGCCCGCGACTTAGGCAACGCCTACTACGACGTGCTCTCCAACCGCGAGAAGACTTTCAGCCGCGACTACAACCTCTCGGGGAAGCGCTCGATATCCTACCTCGACCTTGTCCGCTGCATCTCGCGGACGCTCGCGCAGTACCGAGCCGACAGGGACGGGAGCCCGGACGGACGAACAACCATTCCGAAGGGGCGCAACGTCATCGTCAAAGTCCCGCTCGCCCTTTCGATATGGGGGGCGAAGCTCTACAACACCGTCTCCCGCAACCCGGTTATCTCCGTCGAGCAGGTGCTGCGAATGCAGGAGGACAAAACCTTCGACTACGCGGATGCTACGCGCGACTTCGGCTACGCGCCGCTCTCCTTCGAGGAGGGAATCGTCGAGGAGGTCCGGGAGTATCTTGCTTCGAAGGTAGCGAGGGGCGCGGAAATATCTGATACAAGTCATGCCGGAGGCTCCTCGCCCAAATGAAGCTTCTCGTCGTCTGCCAGTACTTCCACCCCGAGCAGTTCCGCGTGAACGACATCTGCGTCGAGCTTGTCCGCCGGGGGGCACGAGGTCACCGTCCTCACCGGCCTTCCGAACTACCCGCAGGGCACGGTCGACGCACGGTACAGCCGTTTTCGGAACCGGCGCGAGACCGTCGAGGGTTGTCCGCCTCGTCCGCTCATGGCTGCTCGGGCGGGGGAAGGGAGGGCTGCGCCTCGCGCTGAACTACGCCTCCTTCGCGCTCTCGTCCTCGTTCAAAGCGCTGTCCATGGAGACGGACTTCGACCTGATTCTGGTCTACCAGCTCTCTCCCGTTACGATGGCTCTCCCCGCGATCTTGTTGAAGCGTCGCGCAAAGAAGTCGCTGGCGCTCTACTGTTTCGACCTGTGGCCCGAGAGCGTCGCTTCGGCGGGCTTCTCCAACGAAAGCGCGCTCTACCGTATTTTGTTGCGCCTGAGCCGCTGGATATATTCCAAGGCCGATGTTGTCTTCGCCAGTTCGTTGCTGTTCGATCGCTATTTCAGGGAGACGCTTCAACTCGACATCCCTGTCGTCCACCTGCCGATATACGCCGAGGCGCTCTTCGACGAGATTCCGCCTAAGGCGCCGGGGGAGACTCTCGATCTCTTCTTCGCCGGAAACGTCGGCGAGATGCAGAGCGTGGACACCATAATCCGCGCCGCCGCCGATCTCAAAGACGATCCCGGTCTCGCATCCGTCCGCTTCCACATAGTTGGCGGCGGCTCCGCGCTCGAACGCTGCAGGGAGCTCTCCGAAGGGCTGGGAGCGGAGAATATCGTTTTCCACGGGCAGCATCCTGTGGAGGAGATGCCCCGCTTCTACGCGCAGGCCGACGCTTTCCTCGTCACCCTGAAGAAAAACGAGGCCATCTCGTACACGCTTCCCGGCAAGGTGCAGTCCTACCTGGCCGCCGGACGCCCGATTATCGGGGCCATCGACGGAGAGACGCGCGCGCTCGTCGAGCGCTTCGACTGCGGTCTATGCGTCCCCGCCGAGGACTGGAGAGCCCTCGCCAAGGCGGTCCGCCGATTTGCCGCCGACGGAGGCGCGCACGCGGCGATGGGGCGCAACGCGAGGAAGTGTTACGACGAGCAGTTCTCCCGCGAGCGATTCTTTCCCGGTTGCTGAAGCTGCTCGAAGACGCGGCAAAAATGCTATAATCAAAAGCTATACAGCGGCAAAAAAACTCGCACACACGGAGAGATCATGTTTACGAATAAAAGAGTGCTCATCACAGGAGGAACGGGGTCGTTCGGACAGGCGGTGCTCGCGCGGCTGCTTCGTACCGACGCCGCGGAGGTCCGCATCCTCTCGCGGGACGAGAAGAAGCAGGACGACATGCGCAAGAGCCTGCGGAACGAGCGCGTCTCCTTCTTCATCGGTGACGTGCGTGACGCGTGCAGCCTTGACGCCGCCATGAGCGGGGCGGACTACGTCTTCCACGCCGCCGCGCTGAAGCAGGTTCCCTCCTGCGAGTTCTTCCCGCTGGAGGCGGTCAAGACGAACATCCTGGGAACGGAGAACGTCCTCAACGCTGCCGTCCGCGCGGGCGTGCGCAAGATCGTCTGCCTCTCCACCGACAAGGCCGTCTACCCGATCAACGCCATGGGGCTCTCCAAGGCGCTGATGGAGAAGGTCTTCGTAGCCAAGTCGCGCACCGTGCCGCCGGAGAGGACGCTCGTCTGCGGCACCCGCTACGGCAACGTGATGGCCTCGAGGGGCTCGGTCATACCGCTCTTTCTCGATCAGATCGGGAGCGGCCTGCCGCTCACCGTCACCGACCCGGAGATGACGCGCTTCATGATGACCCTCGACGACGCCGTCGACCTCGTCCTCCACGCCTTTGAACACGCGGAGACGGGCGACGTCTACGTCCAGAAGTCCCCGGCGTGCACCATCGGGGCGCTGGCCGAGACCCTCAAAAAGATGCTGGGCGCGGAGAGCCCCGTCCAGGTCATTGGCACGCGCCACGGCGAGAAGCTCTACGAGACGCTGCTGACCCGCGAGGAGATGGCGCACGCGGAGGAGCGCGGGAACTACTTCCGCATCCCCGCCGACAAGCGCGGGCTGAACTACGAGAAGTACTTTGAGCAGGGGAACGAAACCGTCTCCCGGGGGTGGGAGTACACCTCCCACAACACGCACCGCCTGTCTCCGGACGAGCTGGAGGAGTTGCTGCTGCGCCTTCCCGAAGTCCGCGCGGCGATGGCGAAAAGAGGGAGGGCGCCGCAATGAAGATTCTGGTCACCGGAGCGCGGGGATTCATGGGGTGCAACCTCTGCGCCGCGCTGCGCGCCTCGAAGGAGTTCGAGGTTCTGGAGTTCGACACGGGCGGCGCGCAGACGGGAGAGCTCCCGGTCGAGCTGCGCGGAATGCTCCTCGAAGCCGATTTCGTCGTCCACCTTGCGGGTGTCAACCGCCCGAAGGACGAGCGCGAGTTCGACCTCGGCAACCGGAAGCTCACCGAGGACATTCTGAACGCGCTCGACGAAGCCGGACGAACACCCGGGTTTCTGTTGGCCTCGTCCATCCACGCCGCCGGAGACTCCCCCTACGGCGTCAGCAAGCGCCGCGCCGAAGAGCTTGTCCGCGCATGGGGAGCGCGCACGGGAGCGCACGCCACGGTCTACCGCCTCCCCAACACCTTCGGCAAGTGGAGCCGCCCGGACTACAACTCCGTCGTCGCCACATGGTGCCACGCCGTCGCGCGCGACCTCCCCGTCCGCGTGGACGACCGCGAGAAAGTCCTCCCCCTCGTCTACATCGACGATGTGGTGGAAGAGTTCCTCTCCTGCATCTGCGGGGAGCCCTTCATCGGCCCCGACGGCTTCGCCACGGCGCGGCGGACGCACCCGATCGCGTTGGGCGCACTGCTCGACCTGCTGACGAGCTTCCGGGAGAGCCGGACGACGCTTCGCATCCCCGACTTCGCCGACCCCTTCGTCAAGGCGCTCTACGCCACCTACCTCTCGTACCTGCCGGAGGGGGAGTTCGCGTACGATCTCACCATGCGCTCCGACAACCGGGGGTGGCTGGCCGAGTTCCTCAAGTCGCCCGCCATAGGGCAGATATTCGTCTCGGTCACCAAGCCGGGCATCACGCGGGGGAACCACTGGCACCACACCAAGGTGGAGAAGTTCCTCGTCGTCAGCGGCGAGGCCGTCGTCCGCTTCCGGCACGTCTGCGGCGGCGACGTCGCGGAGTACCGAGTCTCCGGCGACCGCCCTCGCCCGATCGACATCCCCCCCGGCTACACGCACAACATCGTCAACGTCGGCGAGGGCGACCTCGTCACCCTCTTCTGGGCCTGTGAGATGCTGAACCCGGACAAGCCCGACACCTTCTTCGAAGAGGTCTGAAGATGCTCCGCCTGAAAGTCATGTCGATCATGGGCACGCGCCCGGAGATCATCCGCCTGAGCGAGATCCTCAAAAAGATGGACCTCTACTTCGACCACGTTCTCGTCCATACCGGGCAGAACTGGGACTACACGCTGAACCAGGTCTTCTTCGAGGACCTCGGCCTCCGAGAGCCTGACTACTACCTCGACTCCGTCGGCAAGGACCTGGGGCAGACCATCGGAAACATCATCTCCAAGTCGTTCGAGATGATGCAAGCCGAACGCCCCGACGCGCTGCTTGTCCTGGGCGACACCAACTCCGCTCTCTCGGCCATATCGGCCAAGCGGCTGAAGATCCCCATCTTCCACATGGAGGCCGGGAACCGCTGCTTCGACCAGAATCTTCCCGAGGAAACCAACCGCCGCATCGTCGACGCCATCTCCGACATCAACCTACCGTACACCGAGCACGCCCGGCGCTACCTGCTCTCCGAGGGGTTCCGAAAGGAGCACATCTACGTCACCGGCTCGCCCATGACCGAGGTGCTGGCGCGCCACAAGGAGCGCATCTTCGCGTCCAACGCGTTGGAGACGCTCGGCCTGGAGGTGGGGCGCTACTTCCTGCTCTCCGCCCACAGGGAGGAGAACATCGACGACGAGCAGAACTTCCTCTCCCTGATGAGCGCCGTCAACGCCATCGCGGAAGAGTACGCCATGCCCGTCATCTACTCCACCCACCCGCGCAGCAAGGGGTTCATCGAGAAGCGCGGCTTCGTCTTCCACCCGCTCGTGCGCAGCCTCAAGCCGTTCGGCTTCTTCGACTACAACAAGCTCCAGCTCAACGCCTACTGCGTTCTCTCCGACAGCGGCAGCGTCCCGGAGGAGGCCTCCATCCTCGGTTTCCCCGCCGTCTCGGTGCGTACCTCCACCGAACGCCCCGAGGCGCTGGAGAAGGGCGCCTTCGTCCTGGGCGGCGTGAAGCGCGACGACATCCTCCAGGCCGTCGAACTCGCCCGCAGCATGTGGGAACACGGCGAACCCGTCTCATCCGTGGCTGACTACGCGGAGACGAACGTGTCGGTGAAGGTGATCAAGGTGATCCAGAGCTACACGAAGGTTGTGAACAAGGTCGTGTGGGGGAAGTAGGGGGGAGGTCCGCCCTTCCAAACATTTTTAATACTGGTTCCCGCTATTCGATTACATGAGGAGGCGTCGGTGTATGGAGGATTTTTCCCGCGTGTCGGTCTTAATTCCCTGCAAGGACGAGGAAGGGACCGTAGCCCGTGTGATCAAGGGTTTTCAGAAGCACCTTCCGGGCGCAACGGTTTGGGTGTACGACAATAATTCTACAGACGGCACGTTCGGCGCAGCTCTGAAAGCCGGTGCCCAGGTTCGGAGCGAATCGCGTCCCGGCAAAGGTTCCGTTGTACGCAGAATGTTTGCCGATATCGAGGCCGATGTGTATCTTCTTGTAGATGGAGACGACACGTATGCTCCCTCCGACGCGCCTCTTTTGGTGAAGACTCTTGAAGAGGATAATCTTGACATGGTAGTGGCCTGCCGGTGCGCGGCGGACGAAGGGATTGCGTACAGGTCCGGACACGTGCTTGGCAACCGTTTGCTGACAGGGGGTGTTCGCCTTCTTTTCGGTCAAGGAGTGTCCGATTTGCTTTCGGGCTACCGTGCGTTTTCCCGACGGTACGTAAAGAGCTTCCCATGTCTTTCGCAAGGGTTCGAGATAGAGACGGAGATGACCGTGCATGCATTGGATCTGATGCTGCCGGTGGGCGAAATAATCTCGAAGTACGGAGCGAGGCCCGAAGGTTCCTCCAGCAAGTTAAGCACCTACAGAGACGGGTGGCGGATTCTGAAGATGATACTGCGGCTGACGCGCGACTATCGCCCGTTCGAGTTTTTCGGGGTGATCTCGTTGTTTTTAGCAGCTCTGGCTTTGGCGCTTGGTATCCCGCTGATAGGAACATGGCTGGACACAGGGCTGGTTCCACGTTTTCCGACGGCTATTCTTGCGACGGGGGTGGCGATCCTCGGCGCGCTCACCTTCTTCTGCGGATTGCTTCTTTGCACATCGAGTAGGTATCAGAGAGAACAGAAGCGCTTGGCGTATCTGAGCTGTTTGTGGAGGAGAGGTTCATGACAGGTGAAATTCTCTGTATTTCTTGTGATTCTGTAATGAAGGAAGAGCATGATGGGATTTTGGTATGCCCGGATTGTTTTCTGAGGCAGTCGTTGTTTTGTCCGGGAGCTGGTGCGGAGATTCAAGGAGTTGAGATTACAAGGCGAAAAAACTTTCATCGCATTCTTGATTGGCTCTCACAAAGAGATTCTCCTGTAAAAACAATTTTAGATGTAGGCTGCTCCGATGGTTTGTTTCTTCACATGGCTAGAGAATACGACATGTTTCCTGTTGGAATAGAACCTGATGCGGAGAAAGCAAATCGGGCGATTAGTTTGGGCCACAAAGTGATCACTGGTTTTTTTGGAAAGGATAAATTTAATAAAATTAAAGAAAATTCATTTGATGTTGTCATTTTCAATGATTCTTTTGAGCATATCCCTGATCCTTCTTTTATAGTGGACTCCGCGCTGTCTCTTTTAAAAGACGATGGATTTATTATTTTGAATATTCCGAGTAGCGATGGGGTTTTTTTTAAAATAGCTAATTTGCTCGCTAGCTGTGGTAACAGAAGTCTTTTAGATAGACTTTGGCAGAAAGATTATGCGTCTCCTCATTTATACTATTTCAATAAACGAAATATTTCCTTTTTATGTTTCAGGAAGAATCTCCAGTTTAAGGGAGATATCGTACTCTCTTCGTTTGAGATAGGGGGTCTTTGGACAAGGTTGAGGTGTAAGCATGGATTCGTTACGACTATTTTAGGATTTATAGCATTATTCCTTTTGTGGCCTTTTTTAAAAAATAGCGGAGATATTATGTGTCTTGTTTTTGGGAAAAAAATCTCTAACAATGTTATGCAAGGTGATGATGAGTGAATAAGTGGCAGACAATTCATGTGTTGCTCTTCGTGTGCATGATATCCTCCGGACAGATTTTTTTTAAGAAGGCCGGTCTCGAAGTCCGCGAGTCGGGGACATGGTTTACATGGAGAAACGCAATATTGCTTGGAATGGCCTTTGTTATTTACGTCGCGGCGACATTTCTGTGGGTCACCCTCTTGAAAGAGGTTTCGCTGGCAAAGGCATATAGTTTTATGTCGTTGAGTTTTATTCTGGTGCCGTTGGCAAGTTTGTTTATCTTCGGCGAGAAAATTACGCTTTCTTATATGACGGGAGCGCTGTTCATCGTTGCCGGTATCATAATTGCTTCTAGGGGAGCTTAAAAGGAAGTCCTCCGTTGTTGCAGATCCTCTATAATAACAGAATTGAGAGGATGATTTGAAACATGTCGCAGACTCTTTTTCATTTTTTGGCTGAGTATTCGTCGCTAAAGGTATTTTTCATAGGAATCATAAGTACTACTTCTTTTTTGGGTGTAGGTAAATTTGTATTCGAGCGTATCTGGGGGCGAAAGTTTGCCTTTTGCTTTTTAGTACCCATTTCAATTCTTTTGGGGATTCATATATACAGCTCTGGTTTGCAGTTGTTGGGCTTCTTTTCGATAGTTTCTCCCTTTGTTCTGAAAGGTGTTTTTTATACGCAGATTATTGCCGGAAATATTTTATTCGCGCTCGCGTTTTACAAGCAAATAGCAAGAAGCGATTTGCGAATGTGGAAAAAAGGTTTCTCTGCATCAAGAGGAGTACTTGTTCTTGTTGTCCTTATCTTATTATCGCTCTTTGTAAATTTGATCATTGCTCTTGCTCCTTCGACAAAGTTCGACGAAATTTACTACCATATGCTGATGCCACTTCGCATGTTCCAAGATAACTCGATTGAGTACTATAGACTTCCATGGCATATTTTTATCCCACATATGCACTATCAGATTCTCTCCGCTCCATTTTATGCGGTCGGTTTCACGGATGCACTCAATGTTGTCTCGTGGGGAGTCAGTGTAACATTCGTGTGTTTTCTTGTCGGTGTTCTATTTTCTTACACACGTAATCTCTTCTACTCCTTGCTGATTGCGCTTGGGATGTATACTGGAATGCACAGTGCCGTATGGTATGTTACGGGAGGCACCGGGGCGACATCCGTGCTTGCCATGACCATCCTTGTTTACCTCTTGGTGGAGGGTAAGCGTTTTTTAAAAGAATGGGGCGCGCTCAAACTCTTGGGTATTATGTCTTTTCTTTCGATGGCAACTGCCGCCTCTAAATTAAGCTACCTCCCGATTTCATTCCTATGCCTGACAATATGCGCTTTTTTCGTCTGGCGAAGTTTTGGGTATACGCGCTTTTGTACGGTGTTCTGCGTTTCCGCTTCTTTTTGGATGATCTTCTATTTTCCCGCATTTGTTTGGTCGTGGTGTGCTTCCGGCTATATGTTGGGCCCGATAGCGGATCCGATAAATTCGGTATCTGTTGTAAGCTCTATTCACGATCATCGTTCATTCGCCGGCGCTGTATATGAGGTTTTCATCGCGGTGCTTGAACTTACACCGGTCGTATGGGGAGGATTTTTTCTTTTCTTTTTCGTTCCTTGGATACGAAAATCTGTTTTCCCTTTTTCGCTGGCTGTTTTCCTTTTGACAGTGCAGATTGTGCTCTTTATCTGGAAATTGCCTTTGCACTTCCGCTACTTCGGCGGGCTTCATCTCGGTCTTGCACTCTTTTTCTGGAGTAGCGGATTGGATGAAATCCGAAAGCGCCTCGCGCTTATACAAGGGTACAAAAAGGCTATTCTACGCGCTCTTATAGCTTTGTGTGTTATACCTTGGTTTTGCCTGCAAGTCTTCTATTCGGCGCAATTCTTCCCGGTGGTATTTGGCTCGGAACCTGTCCGTTTCTTCGCAGAGCGACTGATACCTTTTTATACTGATTTCGAAAAGCTGGATGAACTACTTCCAGAAGATGCGGTGCTTTTTGTTCGCGGTATAAAAATGCCCGTATATTCACCGAGGCGCTTTGTGTATGAAAAAAAAGATTTGCGCTTTATTGTTGAACATACTCCCGTTTTTTTGTTTACATCATCTCGACCGGATAACGATGAATGGTCAGAGTATGTACTGGAGCCATTCTATGCAAATGATACCGCAGCGATTTTAACGTTTCGGACGCCAGGAAGAAAGCCTTTCTTTGGAGATTTGATGGTATATCGTGTAATACTAAGAACGAATAATGATTCGTAAAAATGAAGTTGCCCCTGAGTATAGAGAGATAGAGAATGGTTTGCAAGATGAGTTGCTTATGCGCATAATGGTCTTCGACGTCGCCGCCGAGAGCGTAGGGGCGCTTTCCATACTCCACGATTATCACGGAGATGTGGTACGGCGTGCGGAAGAAGGGAAAAGGTGGTTCTTCGTGCTCGGCCGAGCCGATCTGCCCGAGAGCGAGAATATTAAAGTACTCCGCTTCCCGTGGGTTAAGAAAAGCTGGTTTCACCGACTTTTTTTTGATTGGTTCGTTGCGCCTCGTTTGGTGAAACAGTACGAGATCAACAAGGTCCTTTCGTTGCAGAATCTTACCGTTCCAAGAGTGCGTGAGCCACAGACAATTTACCTTCACCAGTCGCTTCCGTTCTCCGGATACCGTTTTTCTCTTTTTGAGGAGCCGCTCTTCTGGACATATCAGAACATCATCGGACGCATGATACTTCACTCTATCAAGAAGGCGGACGCCGTCATCGTCCAGACGCAGTGGATGAAGACGGCGTGCATGGAGAGAGCAAAATGTAGTGAATCTAAATTCCGGGTGCATCCGCCAAGGATAACCATCGTCCCGAAAGCATTCTTTGAGCCATCGACACAGTCGCTTTCCACATTTTTCTATCCTGCTGCCCCCTTTTCGTACAAGAACCACAGAATGCTTCTGGAGACCTGTAAAATCTTGAAAAAACAGGGAGCGCCCGATTTCGAAGTACACTTCACATTCAGTGGAAGCGAAAACCGGCTCGCCGGAGAGCTTGTCGAGAAGTCTCGAAAGAATGGTTTTCCCGTGAAATTTCTTGGTTCGCTTACAAGGGATGAAGTTTTCGAGTATTATACTCGATCCGTACTTCTCTTTCCCTCCTACATCGAAACATTTGGGCTCCCCATGTTGGAGGCAAAGCTTCATCGAGGCGTTATTCTGGCTTCGGACTGCCCGTTTTCGCACGAGATTCTTGATGGATACCAGCGAGCCTGTTTTTTCGATCCCATGAATCCGGATGAGCTTGCAATTCGGATAAAGAAATTATGGTGGTCGCCATTATTTGATTGTAATTTTTAAGGAATCTTTGAAAAGTCTCCAGCAAATAGCCTTTCGATCTTGTAGAATAGTGCTGCAGCTGCTGCTTCTAAATCCACTCCACACCGGGGAGCTGAGAACGATGAACCGCCGGAGAACTCTTGCGAACGCCTCCACCTTCGAAAAATACAAGAAGCCCACAAGGCGGGAAAAGTTTCTCGCGGAAATGGAGCAGGTCGTCCCCTGGAAGGAACTCAATGCCCTCATCGACCCCTTCTACCCGAAGGCCGGGAAAGGACGTCCTCCCGTCGGACTGGAACGGATGCTCAGAATCCATTTCCTGCAAAGCTGGTTCAATCTCAGCGACCCGGCGGCGGAAGAAGCTCTCTACGACATTGAATCAATGAGGCGTTTCGTCGGAATCGACCTCGGTAACGAACCCGTCCCCGACGAGACCACCATCTGCAAATTCCGTCACCTTCTCGAAACCCACGGCTTGGGAGAACGCATCTTTCAAGAGCTCAACGCCCATCTCGAGGAGAAGGGGCTGAGACTCTCCGAGGGAACCATCATGAACGCCACCATCATCAACGCCCCGTCCTCCACCAAGAATAGAGAGAAGAAGCGGGATCCCGATATGCACTCCACGAAGAAGGGGAACCAGTACTCCATCGGGATGAAGATCCATGTAGGAGTGGACAGGGAGAGCAAGACGGTCCACAGACTCGTCACCACGCCCGCCAATGTTCATGATTCGCGTATGGTGGAGCGGCTCCTGCACGGGAAAGAAAACACCGTCTTCGGCGATTCGGCCTACATGGGAAAGACGGAAGAGATCAAAGGGAAGGCTCCTAAGGCGTTGGACTTGACCCGGACGCGAGGGACGAAAAACAAAAAGCTCACCGAGGAAGACAAGGAAGCGAACCGTCTGCTTTCGAAAACGAGAAGCCGTGTCGAACACATCTTTCCGATAGCGAAGAAGGTATTCGGTTTCTCCAAAGTCCGGTACAAGGGGTTGCCTAGAAATGCGAACTTCATCTTCGTGCTTTTTGCCCTGTCGAACCTGTACATGGTCAGGAGGGACTTGTTGGAGCCGACAGGGGCGTAGTGTATCAAAAAAACGGCAAAAGGCCGGAAAAAACACAAAAAGGCGTGAAAACACCGCCTATATTGGCCTATATAAGCGAAGTGTGCGTAAAAGCACACAGGAAACGGATTCGACTGTCAAAGTTCTTCCGTTTAGACGCCGTATCAGCTATTGTTCAGAGGTTCCTTAAAGAATGGCGTATGAAACATACGAGTCAAAAGCAAAGCGCCGTATCTCAAGATTATTCAATCCGATAACTTCATTCACCGCTATAGTTTCTCCGGGGAACACTTTTGTGTTAAGCTCGTCAAAGGCGATGATGGCTCCTTTAGGCATACGTGGTAGAAAAACGTTCAAAGCTTTTTTTGTTGGCTCATAAAGGTCAAAATCCAAATAAAGAAGACTCACGACAAGATGGGGATTTTCCTCAATATACTGATCTGCAGTCATACAAAAATCCCCATTAACTAACTCTACCTTGGGAATGTGTTGTAAAGGACGATTTAAATCGTATATTTCTACAGCCTTTTGTACACTTTTTAACGTAGCGCCCTTAAGCCCCCCTTCTTTAAGGTGCGAGGAGCTTCCAGTTCTGAGATCGGCATCGTGAAGGCTTGGGAATCCTTCGAACGTGTCAAACCCTATAATTTTTCTTGTATGGTTTACGGGTTCCAAAATACTGCTTAATTTGGCCCATGTCAGCAAGCCAGCACCATATAGGACGCCACATTCGATAATTGAGCCATTAACATTTATAATTTTCTTAAAAAGTTCATATTTTGTCAAAAGCTTAGCAATGCTTTGGCGACTAGTGTATTTCGGGAATGCTTCTATTTTTTCGATAAGCTTGATGTTGTCACTGTCGAAAAAAACCTCAATATCATTAAATTGGCGCAAGTCATTGTTGCTTTGGTTTTTCATTTCCCTGCTCTGCATGATAGTTGCCTCCTAATCATCTTTTTTATATTTAAAACTACACCCGAGTGCGAGTATTTCCCTGCCTCAAACGGTTTTATTTTCCCCGCATTGTATTTGATACAAAAGTCTCTAAGGTGGCTCCCGTGAGGGTGGCTAATCAAAAGATACGTGATTCCTGGAGAGATTTCGTCCCTTTCAAGTTTAAAATCATACTTCTTTGCCGCTTCTTGGTAAATCTAGGTTTGTTGGTTTTGGGGAAAAATAATGAAAAAATGCACTCCTTTAAGATGGGATAACAAGATTGCTCAAGAATTTAGCGTGCTTTTCTTTATGAAGAAAAATAAAGTTTGTAGTATCTGTTTCATTAGTGACTTCTAACACTCTTTTAAGTCCATTGGTTTCCGGCGTGAAACACTCATATCCTTTTGAGGAGAGCAACTGAATAATTTGATTAGGGTGATAGTTAAAAGCGCGGCTCCATTTTCGTAACATTTCTGTGCAAATTATTGGCCTTTGACTGGCAAGAGTTCTCTGTGCACCTAAAAAAACAAACAGTTCTCCGCCTTCTACGTCGCACTTGATAAAATCAACACAAAGATTCTTGTATGATACAAAGTCATCTAGCTTTTCAAGGTCACATGAAATTTCTATTTTCTCGGTCTCAGTTGTCACTCTTTCGGACGCGCTGGTCGATTCTTCTGGATCGACAAAAAAAACAGCTCTTTTTTTATGGTCAGAAAAACCAATATTAATAGGGTGAATCGAAGAAATAGCATTGAGCTTGATGTTTGTTGCAAGTTTCTCGAAAGTTGACGGAATAGGTTCGAAGGCATATATAGCAGCCTGAGGGCCTAGTATTTTCGCAAAATGAATAGAAAACCAACCGATGTTAGCTCCAATGTCGAAAACACACGAACATCCCTCCAGTAGCTGAAACATTGTTTTTGAATAAGTCGGTTCATATCCTCCGAAATTTAAGAATTCAAAAGGGGCTATTCGTTTTTCATTTTCCCAGACTTGCATTTTTAGGTTGTCAAAAGAGATATATACACCATTTCTATCCAAGTAAACAGAAGAATCGCTGGTGGTTTGGATTAGTTTTTGCATATCAAAAAGCACTTTGTATCCCTTGTGCATTTCTTCAATATAATAATTTTTAGATATTTTACCTAATTCAAAATCATTTTTTAGTTTGCAAAACAAATTGCTCAACCCCTTTAATGGTTCTAAAAAAACCTTCTTGAATTGAATAGACGGGTTCCCAACCTAATGCGATAAGTTTTGTTGTATCTGGAATAATTGTGCTAACCGGGCTTGGCAGGTAAGCTTCTTCCGCTTTTCGCTTATCAAAGCAAACCTTTAGCTCTCGCTCTGGAAAAAGAGATACTAAAATGTCTGCTAAGTTTTCCACGGAGACACATTCTCGACTATTACCTAAATTGTACGCATTAAATGCTGTGCCGTCTTTTAAAATACTTATAAGACCGCATACCGCATCAGCGACATAACAGTACGAGCGAACATCCTTTCCTGTTCCCTTTATCAGCAAATTGTTAGCTTTTACAATGTTGGCAACAAAATCAGCAAAAACTCGTCCATCATCAAGATTCATTGTTGGTCCATAGGTATGAAATGGGCGAGCAATTACAGATTCAATGCCATATTGCATTCCCCAACTTACCAAGAGGTTTTCTGCCATTCTTTTACTTTCTGCATAACATGAACGAACAGACAAGGGATCAAGCGGCCCAAAATCAAATTCAGTAACGGGGTTTTTAGCAGGGATGCCGTAAACTTCTGCGCTACTGATAAAAAGAAGTCGTCGAGTTTTAGCTAAATGAGCGTAATTTAGTAGATTTAAAGTCCCTATAACGTTGGCTTCAAAAATTCCCACAGGGTCTACAGCAAAAAACTTAGGGGAAGCCAAGCTAGCGGCATGAATGATGTAATCTGCAAATATATTACCTGTATCTAATGGAGAGCGCAAATCATGTTTAATAATTTTTAAATTTTCATCCTTGGAACTAGATGAAAAAATCCTTTGCGCTTTTTCAAGATCGCGAACCAATGCTATAACCGTTATCTTCTCGTTCGCCGTTGCTTTCTTGTTGTAAGCTAGTAATAGTCTTACTATATATTGTGCGATCATGCCATATGCGCCAGTAATCAAAAAAGTCTTGCCAGCAAAAAAGGAAAGGTCGCTTCGTTCAAGCATTGCTGAAAGATCGCTTTGAAAAATAATATTATCAACCATTAAATTCAACTATCTCCCTAAAAAATATTACAGTACGCATAGTATAGACCATATTTTTCTAAAAATGCTATTCGCATCTATTAAGCATGCTTTCCTTAAATAACTCTGCGAACCAACTGTAGAGCAGAATGTATCCTCCAGAGCCAATATATGTGTATTATAAGAGGCGCGGTGCTCCGACATAATTTCCGCGATTGCGGCCCCTCCCCCTCCCAATCGACTATGTTCCTCTAAAGAGAAAACATGCTCGTATCGGGCGCAAATATCAAGGATGGTTTTTTGCTCAAGTGGTTTTACTGTATGACAAGAATAGACTGCGCATTTTATTTTTTTCTCTTCGAGCATTTGTGCAGCCGAGAGAGCTTCACTGACAATCGGTCCAAAAGAGAAAATGACAGTGTCTTCGCCTTCTCTGATCAGGTGTGGTTTGCCAATCTCCAATTGAGCGGTTTTATCTAGCAAACACGGTTCTCCTCCTCGTCCGAGACGGATATAACACGGAGTATTTATACGTGCTGACCATTCTGTTACTTTCCTTGTTTCAACTGGATCGCATGGTGTAAATACAGTAAGATTAGGAAGAGCGCGCATTATAGCGATGTCTTCTGTGGCATGGTGCGTCATTCCCATGGCTCCGTAGGAAAAGCCTCCTCCAAGGGCAATGATTTTAACATTTGCCTGATGATACGCAATATCGTTCCGTATCTGCTCCAAACAACGCAAAGTAGGGAAGTTTCCAATTGAGTAGATAAAAACGAGTTTTCCCTCCAAGGCCATACCTGCCGCCAAAGAAGCCATATTTTGCTCGCATATTCCTGCATTTATGAACTGATCAGGATAGGAATTCCAAAACTTTGAAAGAACACCAAAGCCTAAGTCGCCTGTTAATAATATTAAATTTTTATTAGTTGACGCTATGTCAAAAAGCGAGTCCACAAAGGCATTCCTCAAGGTATTGACGCCTCCAGTTCTTCTATTGCTTTTTCGTATAAATCGCCCTGAGGGTCTCTATAATGCCACAAAATTTGATTTTCCATAAACGAAACGCCTTTACCTTTAATCGTATGGGCGATAACGCAAATGGGGCTGTCGGAGAGCACGTTTTTGCTTAAGGCGTGTTTTAGCTCGCTATGACTGTGACCATCAACTTCTGTAACATTCCATCCAAAAGCACGCCATTTAGAGGCAAGATCAATAAGCGACAATGTGTTTTTACAAGAATCTAAACTCTGAAGCTTATTGTGGTCTATAATAACCGTAAGGTTCGATAAAGAAAAATGATTGGCGAAAAGAGCCGTTTCCCAGACAGAACCTTCGTTGCATTCTCCGTCTCCTATGACGGCAAAAACACGGTGTTTTTTATGATCTAGACGTGCAGCCATCGCCATTCCGGTTGCGATACAAATACCATGCCCTAAAGAGCCAGTGGAAACTTCCACTCCGGGAACGTAATGTGAGAGATGACCGGAAAGACGACTCCCGTCGGAATAATACGAATCCAGTTCATCCACTTCAAAAAAACCGCACTCGGCCAAGGCGGCATAAACAGCTACACCGGCATGCCCCTTACTCAATACAAATCGATCCCGTTCGTCGTGTCGAGGATCTTTTGGGTATGTCCGCATAATATCGCCGTAAAGAACAGCAACAATGTCTGCAATAGAAAGAATTGAGCCAATATGGGATGCTCCCGAGTTGTGTGTCATCTCTATTGCGTGTCGTCTAATTTTCCAAGCTAATGCTTTGCTCGTCATTCAATACTCCTCTTCCGCCTGTTAAGAAATGTTTTTTACTGCACTGATTATGGTTTGAGTCAAAAAATGAAGTGTGTCATGGTCAAGTCCCGGGTACACACCGACCCAGAAAGTATCGTTCATCACCCTATCTGTCCACTCCAGCGAGCCGACGATACGGTACACGCCTTTGGAGGCGCGCAAAGGATCAAAACAGGGTTGCTTCACAATGTTGCCAGCAAAGAGGAGGCGCGTTTGTATTCCGGCGCTCTCCAAGAGTTCGATGAGCGCATTCCTTCGATGCTCTTTCTTCAAAGTCAGTACGAAACCAAACCAACTCGGGATGCTTTCTTTGGTTGGTTCCGGCAAAATCAATTCATCTTCGCGGTCCAGCATTGCCTCTTTCAGGTAAGCCCAGTTTTTCCGGCGTTCTTCTATAAAGATAGGGAGTTTGTCTATCTGCGCGCACCCGATGGAGGCCTGCATCTCCGTTGCCTTCATATTATACCCAAAATGCGAGTAAACGTATTTGTGATCGTACCCGAACGGAAGCTCGCCGAACTGTTGGTTGAAGCGCCGTCCACATGTGTTGTCGTGGCCGGAGGGGCACCAGCAGTCTCTTCCCCAGTCTCTGAGCGAGTTAACTATGCGGTAAAGACGCGAGTCGTTCGTATAGACGGCGCCTCCTTCACCCATAGTTATATGGTGGGGGGGATAGAAACTCGACGTGGCAATGTCGCCGATGCTTCCGGTGTGTCGCCACTCACCGTCGATGCGATACTGCGAACCGAGGGCGTCGCAGTTGTCTTCGATCAGCCAGAGATCGTATGTGTCACAAAAAGCTTTGAGTGCGGACAGGTCGAAAGGATTACCAAGCGTGTGGGCAGCGAAGACTGCTTTCGTCCTTGGGGAGAGCGCCGCTTCCAGTTGGGAAACGTCCAGATTGTACGTAGGAAGAGAGATATCGACGAAGACTGGAACCGCGCCGTATTGGATGACGGGAGCGACCGTGGTGGGAAAGCAGCAGGCGGTGGTGATCACTTCGTCTCCAGGCAGAATCCGTTCCGGTCCGAGGCTTGGGGACGTGAGGGCCGAGAAGGCCAGCAGGTTGGCGGAAGAGCCTGAGTTGCACAGAGAACAGTGTTTGACTCCCAGGAAAGAAGCTAGTTTTTTTTCGAACTCGTCGGAAAAGCGTCCTGACGTGAGCCAGAAGTCGCAAAGCGATTCGGCAAGATTCAGCATCTCCCGCTCGTCGAAGACGCGCCCTGCGTAAGGAATTGTATCTCCTGGTTTCCAGTTTCGAGCTTCCCCGTGGATAGAGTGATAATATTCTTTTACCGTCGAAAGAACTTTGTCGCGTAGTTGTATTTCTTTAGCGTGCATATGGAGCCTCCTGGCGTGATGCGACGAAACTGCGAATTTGCTCGTCCATTATCGTCCGTACATCCCCTTGCGTCAAATATGTTTTTGTCCATTCAACGGTCTTTTGAATCGACGTCTCGATGTTCCATATAGGGCACCAATGCAACAGACTCCGTATTTTGGAGGAGTCCAGCTTCAGAAAGTGGGCTTCTCGGGGCGCAAAAGCAGAATCGGAGGAGACTTCCCATCGCAGTCCTTCCCCCCAGCTTCGACAAAAAAGAGTTGTCAGTTCGCCTGTTGTTACGCAGTCGGCATCGTCCGGTCCTACGTTGTAGGCGCCCGCAAGCGATGGAGAATCGTATTGAGCTTGAGCGATTCGCGCGTATGCAAATAAAGGCTCCAAAACATGCTGCCACGGACGAATGGAGGAGGGGTTGCGGACAACTATCGGTGCGCCCTTTTGTGCGGCCCTGATGCAGTCTGGTATGATCCGATCAACCGCAAAGTCGCCGCCGCCGATCACGTTGCCAGCCCTCGCAGTTGAGATCGCGGTTTCTCCGTATTGAAAAAAAGATTGCTGGTAACACCATGTTACCAGCTCCGAGCATGATTTGCTGTTGGAATACGGGTCGTGTCCGTCCAGGATATCGTTTTCCCTATACCCCCAGGGCCATTCATTGTTCCTGTATACTTTATCGGTAGTTATATTAACGAAAGAGCGCACGCCTTCGTATCTACGGATACATTCAAGTATATTCACGGTCCCCATGATATTTGTATCGTATGTACCAGAGGGATCAATATAACCCTCGCGTACTATCGGCTGTGCCGCAAGGTGAAAGACGATCTCCGGGCGAATCTGTCGAAACACCTGACCGAGTCTTTCTTTATCTCTAATATCGCCGATGATGGAGTGCATATTCTCTTCGATCCCCGAAATTGAAAACAGATTGGGATTCGTAGGCGGTTCCAGAGAGTAACCAATCAACGCGGCTCCGGCATTCAGAAGCATTCGACATAGCCATGATCCTTTGAACCCGGTATGCCCGGTTACAAGGACTTTCTTCCCATGGAAAAAATCGAGAATCGATATAAGACCGAAAACTTCAGACGTATCAGGGAGGTCAAGCAGAAAAGGGCTATTATTCAGTTTCATCCCAGACTCTCCAAGGCGCGTTTCCTTTTTCCCAAAGAGACTCCAGATAGTCTCTTTCTCGCACAGTATCCATTGGCTGCCAGAATCCGTCATGACGGAAAGCGGTGAGTTTTCCCTCGCTGGCCGCCCTTTCCAGAGGTTCTTTCTCAAGCACGGTGTTGTCGGCTTCCAGATAGTCTAGAAATTCCGGTTCAACAACGAAAAAACCTCCGTTGATCCAGCCTCCGTCTCCTTTGATTTTTTCCCGAAAACAGCGAATCCGTTGCGGGGCATCCGGGAAAAAATCAAGCAGTCCGAATCTGCCGGAGGGCTGAACTGCCGTCAGAGTGATCATGCTTCCTTGAGCACGGTGAAAGTCGAGCAGACGATCCAAAGGCACATTGCTTACTCCGTCTCCGTAGGTGAGCATGAACGGTTGATTCCCCAAATGTTGACGCACTCGACGGATGCGTCCTCCGGTCATTGTGTGAAGTCCGGTATCGACCAAGGTGACCCGCCAAGGTTCGGCGCAGTTGGAGTGTATCGTTTGTCTGTTGGAGCAGCAGAAGTCGAACGTGACCTCCGAAGCGTAAAGAAAGTAGTTGGCGAAGTACTCCTTTATAACCTCGCCTTTGTAGCCGAGACAGATGACAAAGTCGTTAAAGCCGTAGCGGGTGTATGTTTTCATTATATGCCAGAGGATAGGGCGTCCGCCTATCGTGACCATGGGCTTGGGTTTCAGATGGGATTCTTCGCTGATTCTGGTTCCGAACCCTCCCGCAAGAATGACGACTTTCATGCTGAAGCACCTCTTTCGCTTTATTTGTAACGATATCTTCGTATCCATTCTCCGATCTTTTTCAACGGTCTGCGCAGTTTCCGACGAAGTACGTAAGCGTGTACCGCCCTGTGTAACTCTGGAAATTCTTTGGCTGTCTGTAAAAAGTACTCGTCGAGTTTTTTCATATTTGATTCCTTGAAAGCGGCGGAATTCTGTTGCGAGTGAATTCGATACTGCATAAGCGGACGATTTCGAAATACTATCGGTCCCATGCGCGCCAATTCGCAGAGAAACACCACATCCTGAGTCTGACCGTAATCATCTCTTAAAAACTCCTCTCTAAGCTTCCCTGCTCTGTAGATCATCGAAGGAAAGACCATGTACGAACGCATGTAGAATCTTATCATGTCCGCAACGGAAATAAAGCGCTCTTCTTTCACTGAGGCATCCCTGTTGAGTAGACTGGAACGAAAGCGGGCACCGTCGGGACCGATCACCTCGGCATCACAGCCTATCGCGACGACGTCGGGGTTGCGCTGCAGAAAGGAGATCTGTTCTTCGGAGAAGGCAGGATTCAGCTTATCGTCGTCATGCATTATGTAAAGGTACTCGCAGTCTTTGATATTGAGCGCGCGCTTAAGATTCCAGTTAACTCCGTTATTTTTCTCCGCAGTCTTGAAAAAGACTCTTTCGCCCAAGAGGTCTTCGATATGCGGAAGAACGGACGGTGTACTCCCGTTATCTAAAATATAGATTTCGGTGGGAGGAAGCGTCTGTTCAAGAAGAGAAAGAAGCGCTTCACGAAGGTAGGGGCCTCTTTGAAAAGAAAGGAGTGCGGCTTTTAGAAGCGGTTTGGCGGAAACGTCCGGCATTAACAAAACCCCCTCAGTTTTGATATTTGTAATAAATCTAAATAAATTTTATTCGTCTTAGGAAGGTCCCAAAACGCCGCAGGTTGCCACGCAAAGAGAAGCAATCCTCCGGATGGAGGGTAATGAGAACCGGATCGGACGGCGCGAAGCCAGGATGTTCCTTTAGAAGCGAGACGATTACTGG
Source organism: Aminobacteriaceae bacterium (assembly GCA_963668335.2). Lineage (GTDB taxonomy): Bacteria > Synergistota > Synergistia > Synergistales > Aminobacteriaceae > JAAYLU01. Next base: position 100,123 of record CAXXRY010000016.1, read on the forward strand.
AAAGAGGTTGTACTTATTCAGCACTAGATCGCGGGATTCGTTGAGCAGTTCCCTGGATTTTTCATATGTTTTGTTCTCCACTGCGTTACGAATGATTCGCAGCGCCTCTTCTGGTCGATCTATATCGATCAGGGTGAACGAACCTGTAGGAAAGTATTCCCCAATATTGGGGCAGCCCCAGTAAAATGGATGAGCCCCGCCAAGATAGGCGTCCGCCAGCTTCTCAGTCCAGTAGTCATGATGGGAGCTGTTTTCCAGCGCAATGTGATACTTGTATGGCGCAATGGCGTCGCGTTTGCATAATACTTCTCTTTCTCGCCCTCTGCCGAAAATATCGAGTCCAGAAATTCGTGCTCTTTCCAGAAAAGAAACAAATTCGGTACGTTTGACGTGCCCATCACACATAGCCTTTGTGGAGCAGACCGTTGATATCAGTCGCTCTTTTTTTTCGAACGGCGACGCGGCCGAGAGTGAGTCGTAGTTTTCGACGAAGCCATCTTCTGGTGATAAGTGACAGAACCGTCCTGAGAAACCGTATCGCCAGGGTAATGCCTGTTGAGAGCGGATAGATCCGCGGTGATCGATTTCTTGGGATGTAAGAACATGTGCAAACTGGTTCAGGAAGAAAGGAGAGTATTTTTTTATGTCGGCAGGTTCTCCCGTGACGAAAAGAGTACGTGACGGAGGACATACCGTAGTTATCTTCCCGGAAAGCCCCTCATAAATTACCCATGCATCGGCTTCCGAGCGGTTGTCGTCGACGAAGAATTCTACGTCACCCCAGATTCCAGCGTTCTTCGGGGTTTGAAGCAGAAAGGAAGATGCTTGCGGAGAAGGAGACAGCTTCACTCTCAAACGTTTATTTTCCGATTTACCCATGTTTTACAAAGCGCCCTTCTTGTTATATTTTGGAAAGTGGCATCTTTTAAATGTATCTTTCCTACATGCTTTCCAAATACCATCTATACACATTCAGCAGAGATTCTACCAAATATGGGGTATACCCCATATCAAGCGACTTCGTCAAATTCCATGACGAGGACGCAAGCGGAAGCCAGATCGTCAACATAGAGAGCTGATGTCTTGGGTTACCTGGTACCCCATTCCCTCGGAATGGGGTACCAGGTAACCCGCACTGTTGCAACAACGCGCAGCGTTTGGCGAGGTTTAGATCTTTGGCGACCATTTTTTCCCGCACACAACCCCTCCAGCGTGACGGCTGAGGCCAGCCTAGCTTCACGTGCGCCTTCGTCGGGTCCGCCCAGAAGCGTTTCCACCTGGGTGGGGCGGCGGTAGCGCGGGGCCACGCGGACTATTGTATCACCCTGTTTGAGGGCCGGAGTATCGGGGCCTTCCACGCGCTCCAGGAAGGCGATCTCGTCGATGCCCTTCCCCTCGAAGTGGAGCGTCACGCCCAGGCAGTGTGCGCTCATTCGCACGAAGTTACACACCGAGTACTGGCGGCCCGTGGCGATGACGAAGTCCTCCGAGGTCTCCTGCAGCAGCATCATCCACTACATCCGGACGTAATCCTTCTCGTGCCCCCAGTCGCAGAGGAAATCCATGTTCCCAAGGCACAAACAGATCGTCCAGCCTCTGTGCGAGGATTGCCAGGCCGCGCGTGATCTTGCGTGTGACGAAGGTCTAGCCCCGCCTCGGGGATTCGTGGTTGTACATACCGTACGTTTCGCCGTAGTTTACCGCGATCTAGTAGGCCTACAGCTTCGCCGCCGCGTAGGGGGAGCGGGGGTAGCAGGAGGTGTTTTCCTTCTGCGGAGTCTCCTGCATCAGGCCGAAAAGCTCCGACGTCGATGCCCGATAGAAGCGCGTCTTTTTCTCCAGTCTCAGAAGGCGGATGGCCTCCAGCAGACGGAGCGTTCCCAGCGCATCCACATCCGCCGTGTACTCCGGCGACTCGAAGCTAGCCGCAACGTGCGACTGTGCACCAAGGTTGTACACCTCGTCCGGCTGTACCTCCTGAATGATGCGCGTCAGGTTGGACGAGTCCATCAGATCGCCGTAGTGCAGCACGAACCGCTGATTGTCCGCGTGCGGGTCCTGATAGGTGGGTCGATCTGCTGCGTGTTGGAAAGCGTAGCCCGCCGCTTGATGCCGTGGACCTTGTACCACTTCTCAAGAAGAAACTCGGCCAGATATGAGCTGTTCTAGCCAGTGATACCGGTTATGAGGGCCATCATACACCCCTTTTCAGGTTTTATGCTGAGTTGTGTAGATAAAAAAAGCGTATTTATTTATTGTAAGGACTCATTCTGTGCTTGTCAGAACATCTTCAATTCTTGAGCAACGTATTGTCTCTCTTCCGATGCGATTTCTTAACTTGCTTTGTATTGTGTCTGGGGCAACGGATTTGATGATGCCGATGATCGCAGCCCGAAGACGGCGTTTAAATATACTTGCAAAAACATTTAATCGTATTTGAGTTCGTGTAATTGCCCTAGTATTCTTTAAGTGATCGTAAAATAAAGCAAACTGTTCGTTTTGTATTTTTTTATCTGACCAGGATCTTTCTTCGTCGAGGAGGTCTTCCCAGACTCTCGATGTCCAGTAATTCCAATCTAAATTCACTTCGATACCGTTACTAGCTGCTGTGTTTATGTAATCGCTAACTACTAAATTGCTAATAGATGCGTAAACTTGACTGGCGAAAAGTTTAATCTCGTTCTTATTAAGGTTTTCATCGAAATATCGTCTCATCCTTTGATCATTCTTTGCAACATTCGCGCCGTTTGAAATATCAGTATATACATGTATTGTATGTGCGGATGGTAGTTCGACTGCGGATTGTGCCAATCCAAGCGCAAGCACCATTGATGTGATATCTGGTGCTAAAGGGTGAAAAAGCAAGCCTGCTTTGCTAATAATTTTATCGCATAAAGAACGGCTATATGCCCCCGAGTAAATCTGACCCCGTGCGCATCTGGATGTGGCCTGTCCGCGCATTTTTAATGAAAGTTCTTGTAACGGGTCGAATGCAGTAGGTTTATCCGTAGTTAGACGATCTTGAGTAATTCTAAGGCGGCGTCCTGAAGCGAAATAATAGTCGAAATTATCCGGAAGATACCAGTCTTCAGGCCAATTGATGATCTCGGGGAGGCTATCAGAGAGATCCTTCACAATGACGCTCAACGCATCGGGTAAAAGGAATTTTTTAAAAGACATGTATAATATATAGTCTCCTGAGGTATAGTCGAATGCGAAATTCCAATTATCCACCATGCTCAGTGGCTTTTCAGGGGTAATGTGCTTAATATCGAGGTTGTATTTGCGGGCCGCATTCTCGCACTCTGTTTTGCACGAAAAAGATGGATCCGTGAAGTTGTCGGAAACAACAACTTCAAAGTTTTTATATTTTTGTTTTGATAAAAAATAAAAAGCTTTCTGCAAAAATTGGGGCTTATCCTGTATGGGGTAAACTATAGAAAAATTCATTTAGTTTCCTCTATCTTTCGTCATTGGCGTTTGATTAAGGAGTCTCTGAATAAAGCTAAGTTGGTCTCTCAGGAACTTGATGCAATCGGACTCAATGAAGAGAAAAGCTCTTTTAATCAGTGTTTCCTAAGGTTGCGAGTTATTAAAAAGTAATAATATTATAAAATTTTAGTGTTTGCAATAATAATGTTGAATAACAAATTAAGCTTAATTAATTTTCAATTACGTTCTTTCTTGCTATTTTCTCATTTTTTGCAGAGTAGTATATATTTTATATAATCTATATTTTTTACAATATTTATCGGTTGAATGGGGGTTCTTCGGTCCGCGAGATAGTAAACACAGTTGTTGAGTAGGATTTTTAGTCTTTTGGGAAAGTACTTCAGATACCATTTTGTCTTTGACGCAAGTTCTATTTTTCTCATAGTGCCCAGGTAGTTCGTAAAGATCTCATCGGAAGAGTTGTGAAAAATCCGATTGAAAAAAAGTGCGATTTTGTGCAAGTCCAAGATTCTTTCTTCGTTGAACGAGAGGTCGAAGTCTTGATGTGTGGCAGTACCAAGGTTGTGGTATTCGGTAATATTAGCAAGCATTGATATGTGTTTGATTCCGCCGATAGTACATGTGAGCATGGCCAATATCGACTCAAAAAACACAGCAGCTTGGTCTGAGTGCAAATGCAAGTACTGAATATTATCAAAAATATATAAAATATCATTTTTCCTGTACATTGAGTAAAACACAGGAACGGGGCAATCGAACTTTCGGTAGGTTGTTTCTTTTGAAACGGACGCATCTGCCCTAAACTTTCCCGGCAAAGATTCAAGCTGAGAGTAGCCCGCCCCTACAACGGTGACAATGTCCGGATTATGCTCAAGAATATCGACGCTTTTTTGCATGAAGTCGAAGAATATGAAATTGTCGTCTGCGGCTATGTTGATAAACGGGGCATCGCACGCCTTTATCCCGATGTGAATTTTTTGAAGCATTGGATAGTTCGGTAAATGAAAGTACTTGAAGTTCTGAGGAAGAGATTGGGTATATTTTCCCGAAGACGAATCGAGCACAAATACCTCGTTGGGGATTTGGGCATAATACTGTATCGCCCGCTTGAGGTAGGTATTCTGTCTTTCATGGGTGATTAAAAGCACTGCATATTGGCTCATTTAGACTATCCCTTTCATGGTTTACCGCTATGTAATCTCACACCCGCCTCAAATACCCTTCCGGCGCGACGGTGATCAACAGCTTGTTCTCGATCATCGTATCCACTTCGAACTTGAGCGGATCACCGTCTATCGCCTCGCGCCCCTCTTCGTTCAGACGGCGGAGGTATTCGCGCACGGCGGTCTTGGGGTTGTCGCCAGGCCCCCAAGGGCGGTCTGGGAACATTTCGGCGGGCATGTCCTCGACGATGGTGTCGAAGACGACGCAGTAGCTTCCCTTGGATACGAGGGGCGCGTAGGCCTCCAGCTCGGCCAGGACGTGGGCGTGGGTGTGGTTGGAGTCGAGCATGACGAGCGTATGTTCGTATCCGGAGGCGATTTCAAGCACCTTGGCGATGGTTTCGGGGGCGATGCTGTTTCCCTCGATCATCGTTATCTTGTGCGCCAGAGGGTGCGCCTCGATGGCTGTTCGGTTGTGCGGGCGAATTTCGATGTCCAGCCCGACGACGCGTCTACGGCTCTCTTTGGGGGCGAGAGCGGTTCCGGTTTCGACGGCGTCGCAGTAGTCCAGCATCGCCAGCATGGAGGCGCTCATTATCAGCGAGCCTCCGTGCGCGATCCCCGTCTCGATGATCAGGTCGGGCCTGAGCGACCATATCAGCTCCTGCACGGCGATCATGTCCTGAGGGTATTGGATGATGGGGCGACCGAGGAAAAAATAGTTATAAGAATAACGAGCCAACAACGATTCTTGCATTAAGGTGCGCGCGGCTTTTTTTAAAGGATTGTTTGCCGGATATGTTTTTATTCTCTCAGAAACTTCGTGTTTAAAAGTCATCGTCTATCCTCCAGTATTGAAAACGATCTCCTGCCATGCCAATTATCTCTTCGGCATAATTTGAGTTCATGATAAATATATTCGCCCCATCGGGCAAAGACTTCAAGACATTCTCCGGTGACGAGACTCTTAAGCCCGTTCCCCCCAAATACTTACCTTGTTTCGAGGGATTGATATCTATAATATTTTTGATTACAGCGCCCATTCGTTTCATCAGGAGAGAGAAGATAACACCCTTCGATGCTCCTCCCCAGATTGCGTTTGCATCCTCGGTTGATTCTTTTACTTTATGCGATGCCGAAATCAAGCCTCTGAAAAAATCACTCGGAAATTCTAGCGGTTCTCCTTCGTAAAGAGGTTCTCTTAACGAAGCTAAATCGGCGAGAACATAAAGATACTGTCCGCCGAAGAGGCGCCCTGCTTCGTGAATTCTTCCGAAAAGGCGCTTGAAATCATCTTCTCGAAAATAGTTTACATGTTCGTAAAAAATGTCGAACCATGCTCGGTTGCGGCATATCCAGTCGAAGCACGGAACCTCGATATATATCATGGCATCTCCTACTACTGCCTGAATTTGAAGCAAAAAATCAACAGGATTGGCGATGTGTTCCAAGACATGGCGCAGAATAATTCCATCCGCTTTTACAGAGATTCCCGGCCCGTAGTACGTTTTTTTAATGGAAGGATTGTTTCCTTCATAGGCCGGATCGAAACCGGTAATCCGAAAGCCAAGAGACGTTATGTATTCTAGAAAAAAGCCCTTCCCGCATCCTATTTCTACCAAACTCATTCCACCGCAATGACGTTGGATAATGCGTCCTACTTCATGCAGGTGTTGTATAAAGAAGGGGGAGCAAGCCTGTTCATTTTGGTAAGAAGAATCGTATTGCAAAAGAGATGGGGCGAATGCAGAGTTAAAGATCAGTCCACTTTTAGTATTCTGAACCAAAACAACATTCCCCTTCGGGCAGGCTAATGCTTCTTCCGAAGATTCGTACATCTTGTTCTGGAAGACAGGTAACTGATCAACTTGATAGATTGTTTTCATCTATATATACCCCTCTTTAACTCAGAGAGCTTCATTATGTCCCCCCAGAATGCCATAGGTTCATATGTCGGATAGGGGTAGCAACCCAAGTTCGGTTTCATTTTCCATTCGTTTTCCCGTATCCATCGCTCTACCAACGAGCGAATCGAGATTGGACGGCCCGAAGCTATATTGAGAACGCCTGCGTCGGTCTCCTTCAGGGCAAAGTCGACCAGCAACGATGCTGCCTCCTCTATTGGAAGGTAATCACGCAGCTGTTCTCCTCCGGACATGTCGAAGAATTGCTTGCCTTGGCGCCCGGCTTCCCGTAACTGCGAGTAGATGGTGTTGGGTGGCTGGCCTTCTCCGTAAAGGTAGAAGAGGCGCCCCCAAGTGAATTTGAAAGGGTGTTCTTTCCGAAGATACTCCAACTGGGTACGCAGCGCGTTCTTGGCGTAGCCGTAGGGTGTGGAGGGATGTACTTCGAAGTTTTCCTTCAAAGGGCCGTACTGCATTCCGTATTCGAAGCACGTTCCAGTGACGACGAGAGTTCGTAATCCTTCTTTGACGAGTTGCGACAAAAAACGATACTGGCAGGGCAGCTCTGTCTCGATGTGGTGCATCGAGTTATAGTTCGGCAAGCCTCCCCAAGCGAGGTGAATCACGGTGTCGGGTGAGCCTAGGGAGGTAAGAGTTCCTTCTCCTGCCTCAGAGATGTCCATAGTGTGAATGTTGCACTTCCACTCCGCCGGAATCTTCGCAGGGTCGCGGACGACAGCGACAATTTTCACGGAGCGCTGGGTAAGTTCGGCAACAACGTGCCTTCCGATGAAGCCTGTTGCTCCCGTTACAGCGACTTTCATACTGCACTTTCTCCTATCTTACGCACGGAAGGTACCGCGACATAAAACTCGCCACCCCACTCTCGGATGTAGCCGTGCTGTTCGACAACTTCGTCCGCGATGTTCCAGGGGAGGATGAGCACGGTGTCTGGCTTCCGTTTGCGCAGCTCGTCCGGGTGTAGGATGGGGATGTGGCTTCCGGGCAGGTATTTTCCCTGCTTCGAGGGGCCGGCGTCGCAGACGTAGGGGAGCAGATCGGGTTTGACACCACCATAATTCAAGATGGTGTTCCCCTTGGCGGCGGCGCCGTACGCGGCGACTTTGCGCTCCTTGCGTTTCTCTTCTATCAGAAAGGAGAGAAGGTTGTTTTTAATGTCATCGATTTTTTTTTGGAATTCCATGTACACTTTTAAATCGAAAAGACCGGCTTTTTTTTCTAGTTCGAGCAGCGTGGAGACCGTACTGGTTGGAGAGCGCGGATCCGATTCGTGGGAGGCGTATATCCGAATACTGCCTCCGTGCGTCGGAAGCTCTTCGACGTCATGGATTTTCAGTCCGGTGGCCTTGAATATCCGGACCGCCGCGCTGAAGGAAATATACGAGTAGTGTTCGTGGTAGATAGTGTCGAACTGTACCTGCTCCATGAAACGCAGCAGATGGGGAAACTCGAAGGTGATCGTGCCGTGAGGCTTGAGCAATGTCTTCAAGCCAGCGACGAAGTCGTTGATGTCCGGAACATGGGCAAGAACATTGTTGCCGATTATGAGGTCCGCTTCTTTCCCTTCGTCCTTCAGCCTTTTAGCGAGGGGGGCGCCGAAGAATTCTCGAATGACTGGAATCCCCAGCTTTTCCGAAGCGTCGGCGGTGTCTGAAGCGGGCTCTATGCCGAGGCAAGGGATTTTGCGGGCGACGAAGTTCCTGAGGAGGTAGCCGTCATTTGAAGCGATCTCCACAACGTAACTACCGGAATTCAGTCCGAGAAGCTCCGTGATTTTTTCGACGTATCTTGCGGCGTGGTCGAGCCAGAATTTGGAAATGGAGGAAAAATAGGCGTAATCGGACTTGAAGAGTTCGTCCGCTCGGGCGTAGTCTTCGGTCTGCACCAGCCAACATTCTGTGCAGAGCTGGAGTTTCAACGGGAAATAGACTTCCGGCGCTGCAAGGTCTTCGCGGACAAGATAAGCGTTCGAGGGGGGCGCGAAGCCGAGATCCACGAACGCGCAGTCAAGCTGTGCACCGCAATGTCTGCATTTCATAGTACAACCCCCTTGTATGTCGTGTTGATCGGTGCGCGATTCTCGTCCTGCGGGGAGAGGTCGGCTATCGACAACGGCCAGAGGATGGCCGTTGTCGGGTCGACGGGATGAATTCCTCCCTCGGTTTCAGGGTGGTAGCTTGCGGTATGCAGATAGAGCATTTCGCTCTCCTCCTCAAGAACCTGAAATCCGTGAGCGCACCCTTCGGGGACGACGAGCATCTTGGCGGAGGCGGGGTCGAGCGGCTCGGCGTGCCAGCGGAGGAAGGTTGGGGAGTCTTTGCGCAGGTCGAGCGCGACGTCGAAGACCCGTCCCCGGATGCAGCGCACCAGTTTCATCTCGGCGTGGGGCGGGTGCTGGAAGTGCATGCCGCGTACGGCGCCGACTTTGCATGTGCGGGAATGGTTGATCTGGACGATGCGCCGTTCTCCGAGGACGGGGGCAAGTTCGTCGGTGCAGAAAAGACGCGCGAATGCTCCCCTGTGGTCGGTGAAGACGGCCGTCTCGACCACGAGGACGCCCTCTATTTCTGTTGGTCGTAGCGTCAATTTTTCGCCCATGGCAATCCCGCTGCGGCGGCGTCCCGGACGTACTGTTCCAGGTGCCCGTCGGTGCGGATCTCCCCCCTTTGCATGAAGGCATGATACCATGATGCAGTGAAAAAAACAGCCTTTTCAAGCGTCCAGACGGGATGCCAGTGCAGCTCGGAGCGTGCCTTTCCGCTGTCCAAAGAGAGGGCCGGGGCTTCGTGCGGTTTTTGCCGGTCGGAGACGTCCGTCCAGCGCAGGCTGGGGCAGTGCGGTGCGGAGAGTTCGAGCACCCGGCGTACCGTGGTGCTGTCGGCCTGATCGGGGCCGAAGTTCCAAGCGTCCGCGAACTCGCTCTTTCTTTCGAGGAGGCGAGCGCCGAGGAGGAGATAGCCGCTCAGGCAGTCGAGGACGTGCTGCCAGGGGCGGGTGGCGTCGGGGGAGCGTATTTCGAGCGGTTTTCCGCTTTCGATGGAGCGGGTAATGTCGGGGACGAGGCGGTCGTCGGACCAGTCCCCGCCGCCGATGACGTTTCCCGCCCGGACCGTGGCGGTCAGGGGTGCGCCGGCGGGGGCGAAGAAGGACTTCCTGTAGCTGTCGACGGCGATTTCGCAGGCGGCCTTGGATGCGCTGTACGGGTCGTGTCCGCCGAGCGGGTCGGTCTCGCGGTAGCCGAGGGGGCGGTTCTGTTCCTCGTAGACCTTGTCGGTGGTGGCGACGACGAGGGCGCGGGCGCGCGGGGAGCGGCGGCAGGTCTCGAGGAGATTGACGGTTCCTGAGAGGTTGCTTGCCCATGTTCCCACAGGGTCGGCGTAGGATGCGCGGACCAGGGGCTGCGCAGCGAGGTGGAAGATGATTTCCGGTTTTTCTTCGGCAACGACCTCTGCGGCGCTTCGTGGATCCCGGATATCACGGCGATAGTCGCGCACCTTGGTGCCGAGCAGCTCCCAGTGATTGGGCGCGGTGGCTGGGTCGAGCGCCAGTCCGGTGACGTCGGCCCCCATGAGGGTTAGCCAGCGGACGAGCCAGCTCCCCTTGAAGCCGGTATGCCCGGTGACGAGGACTTTAACACCGTCGTAGGCGTCGCCGAAGAGGCGCTTCACTTCCAAAGCCTCCACGGAGCTTTGCCTGTGGTCCACAGCTCTTCGAGCTGGTTTTTCTCGCGCAGGGTGTCCATCGGCTGCCAGTAGCCTGGGTGGCGGTAGGCCATGAGTTGATTGTCGGCGGCGAGCCGCTCTAGGGGTTCGCGTTCGAGGCTGGTTCTGTCGTCCTCCAGGTAGTCGAATACTTTCGGCTCCATGACGAAGAAGCCGCCGTTGATCCATGTGCCGTCCCCTTTGGGTTTTTCCATGAAGGCACGGACCGAGCCGCCGTCGCACAGGTCGAGCGAGCCGAATCGTCCGGGGGCTTGGACGGCGGTGACTGTGGCCAGCTTTCCATGGCTCTTGTGGAAGGCGACCAGCGCGGCGATGTCGATGTCGGCGACGCCGTCTCCGTAGGTCAGCAGGAAGGTTTCGTTTCCGATGTATTCGCGGATTCGCTTGACGCGCCCTCCGGTGAGGGTGTTCTCTCCCGTGTCGACGAGTGTGACACGCCACGGCTCTGCGGCATTTTTGAGGAACTCCACGTCGTTCCGGCACATATCGACGGTGATGTCGGACATGTGCATGCAGTAGTTCACGAAGTACTCCTTGATGACGTACCCCTTGTATCCGAGGCAGATGACGAAGTCGTCGAAACCGAAGAAGGAGTAGAGCTTCATGATGTGCCAGAGTATGGGCGAGCCGCCGATTTCGACCATTGGCTTGGGCTTGACGACAGTCTCTTCGCTGAGGCGGGTGCCGAGGCCGCCGGCGAGGATGACGGTTATCATGTGGGTGTCGCTCCTTTCACATGGTGTGGATGCCGCCGTGCAGCAGCGTTTGTTTTCAACATTGTATAATGTCATGCGTTGCCCACCTTCGCCATGCGCATGAATGTTTTGTTGCCGTGCAATAGTTCGTCGTACGTTCCGTTTGCAGCGAATCTGCCGTTCTCCATGATGTAAATGACGTCGCAGTCCTTCAGGGTGTTCAGCCTATGCGCGATCACGATGACTGTTCTTGCCTTCGATGCGCTGCGGACGGCGCTCAGTACGGTCTCTTCGGTTGCTCCGTCGAGAGAGTTGGTGGCCTCGTCTAGGACGAGGATTTCGGGGTTGCGATACAACGCGCGGGCGAGACCGATGCGCTGGCGTTGGCCTCCGCTGAGACGGACGCCCCGCTCGCCGATGACGGTATCGTACTTTTCGGGCAGTGTCTGGATGAAGTCGTCGAGCGCCGCGATGCTGGTTGCCTCACGAACGCGGTCGTCGTCAATTTCGTCGTCGGGGACTCCGAAGGCGATGTTCTTACGGACGCTGTCGTCGCTCAGGTAAATCTCTTGCGGGACGTAGCCTATCTTGCGCCGCCATGCGCGGACGTTTTTCTCTGTGATGGGGGTGTCGTCGATGAGCATTCGGCCTTTTTGTGGAAGGAGAAGGCCAAGGATGATGTCCACCAGCGTTGTTTTGCCGGATCCTGTGGCCCCGACGAAACCGACGGATGCGTTCTTCGGTATGTTGATGTCGAGTCCGTTGATGACGTCGGTTTGAGCGTCGGCGTAGCGGAAGTCGATATTTTGGAGGCGGATGGCGCGTTCGAAGGGGAGGTGGTTATTATCTGAGGAGGATTCCTCGTCCGCGTTGATGTCCAGCATGTCGATGTGGATCTTGTCGAGGACGGCTTGGTAGTAGTGGAGTTGCGTGGCCGCGTAGTAGAGCCTGTAGAGCGCCGGCATCATTCGGTAGGCGGAGAAGGCGTAGAGACTGACAAGCGGGATGAGTTCCGAGATGGAGCCCCCGGCGGCGAGCCTGAGAACGAAAAAGAGGACGATGCCGCCGAACGCGATGGCCTCCAGAAAGTAGCGCGGTAGAGTTCCCGCAAGGTTTGCGAAGATTTGCAGGCGGGCGTAGGTCAGGGAGTTGTCCGCATAGTTGTTGAGAAAATAGAGCTCGATGCCCATCACTCTTGTCGTTTTAATGCCGGAGAGGGCTTCGGTCGCGTAGCGGAAGCGTGCTGCGTTTGCGGTCAGGCGTTCTTTGCCGCTCTTTTGGAGTTTTGTTTTGATCAGAAAGCTGAGCAAAGCATAGCCGCCCCCCAGTAAGAGCATGGCGCCGACCGTGACGAGGACGTCGACGAAGAGGAGCATGGAGATGAGGACGACGAGCAGCGTCCCTTGGATGAGGAGTTCGAAGAGGGCTGTGAGCATGCCCATGGTGAGGCCTCCGACTTCGGAGAGGACATTCTTCCCGAGTTCGCTGGTGTTTTTGCCCAGAAAGTACTGATAGGGCCTGGAGAGGTAGACTGCGAGGAGGCGCAGGGAGATGGCGTGCTCCTTTTTCAGCAGGAAACGGGTCTGCGCCCAGCTCACGGCTGCGGGAGCCAGGCTTGATACGATGATTGTGACGAAGACGACTGTTCCGAGAAACACGATGAAGGAGTTGGAATCAGCGAAGGTTCCTCTTTTATAGAATGCGTCGAGCCACTTGTTTTCATTGATGACCTGAGGATTCATGGCGACGTTGATGAATGGGAAGATAATGGCAACGCCGATGACTTGGGCGAAAGCGGCGAAAAGATTGCCGAGGAAGAGAAGTCCTGCCTGAACCCGTTCGCGAGGGGTGAAGATCTCGTAGAGCTTGCGTGCCGAGGATTTTGGCGCGGCGCGTTCACCGGTGGATGCGTTTCTGATTGTGCCGGCGGGTCGAGATACGGCTTCGGTCATGAGTTCACGTCCTCTTTCAGTGTGTGGAGGCGGGGCGCTTCCTCGGATGATTGCCCGGGGTGCGCCCCTGTAGTGTGCGCTATTCTTTATACTTTGCGAGCAATTTTATTACTCGAAATGCGTTTTGTCAAATAGCGGAATACGGAAAAATCGGATCGAAAAAGTGCTTGGTGTTTGAGCGGCGGAGTTCGTGTATGTGTGCATCGGGCGAGGTGTTATGAAAATCGTTCCTGCGGATTTGGATCGTGTCGGGTATAATGCAGGGCGCTTGTTTCTGTGAAAAATATGGCGATCCGGGGCGCACTGGGCGGCTTCAGTTCCCTGGAATGAAATCTTGTTCGGGAGTTGATTGTGGATGCGTATTTGTGTGGTAGGAACCGGGTACGTCGGGCTTGTGACGGGGGCGTGCTTCGCGGAGGTGGGGAACGACGTCTGCTGCGTGGACGTGGACGAGCGGAAGATTGCGATGCTGCAGGAGGGGCGTATTCCAATCTACGAGCCGGGGCTGGAGGAGATCGTCAAGCGGAACGCTTCGCAGGGCCGGCTGCGCTTCATGACGAGCCTGAAGGAGGGGATGGAGCGCGCGCTCTTTGTCTTCATCGCGGTGGGGACGCCTCCCGATGGGACGGGGGCGGCGGACCTGTCGTTCGTGGAGCGCGTGGCGCGGGAGATCGGGGAGAACCTGGAGAGCTACAAGGTGGTGGTGACGAAGTCGACCGTGCCCGTGGGGACGACGCTGCGGGTGAAGGAGATCGTGGGCGAGCAGGTGGCGCTGCGCGGGCGGACGGACCTGGAGTTCGACGTGGCCTTCTGTCCGGAGTTCCTGAAAGAGGGGACGGCGGTGGAGGACTTCATGAAGCCGGACCGGGTCGTGATCGGGACGGAGAACAACCGGACGGCGGAGCTGCTGAAGGAGCTGTTCTTCCTGTTCACAATGCGGGAGAACCGGATGCTGTCGATGTCCATTCCGTCGGCGGAGCTGACGAAGTACGCGGCGAACGCGATGCTCGCCACGCGGGATCAGCTTCATGAACGAGCTGGCGCGCTTCTGCGAGCTGGTGGGAGGTGACGTGGACCAGGTGCGGCAGGGGATGGGGTCGGATTCGAGGATCGGGTCGGCCTTTCTGTACGCGGGGGTGGGGTACGGCGGGTCGTGCTTCCCGAAGGACGTGAAGGCGCTGATCGCCTCGGGGGACGCGGCGGGGTCGCCGTTTTCCATTCTGAAGGCCGTGGAAGACGTGAACCATGCGCAGCGGGAGTGGTTCCTGCAAAAGATTATGGCCCATTACGGCGGGGATGTCTCGGGGCGGGTGTTCGCGGTGTGGGGGCTGAGTTTCAAGCCGCAGACGGACGACGTGCGCGAGTCGCCCGCGCTGGATATCCTGCCGAAGCTTGCGGCGGCGGGGGCGCGTCTTCGCGTGTACGACCCGGTGGCGGCGGAGAATGCGCGTGGGCGCCTGTCGGAGTGGAGCGGTTCGATAGAGTACATGGAGGAGAACTACGAGGCGCTGGATGGTGCGGACGCGCTGTTGCTTTTGACCGAGTGGCCGCTCTTCCGGAGGCCGGACTTCCCGAGGATGAAGGAGCTGCTGAAGACGCCGCTGATCTTCGACGGGCGGAATCAGTATTCACCCCCCGCAATAAAGTCGATGGGCTTCGAGTACGTGTGCATCGGACGGTGTTGAGGTGTGAAAAAGCCGAGCACGGAGAGGGGATTCTCCGGGCTCGGCATTCTCTCATGCGTTCCGGGTCAACGAGCTTCCTGCCTAAGGCCATTCTTTAAGTTCGGCTATATTTTTGTACACATCTCCCCTTAACATGTCGCGGACAACGGTAGAGTAAGGATGATTCCCTTCATTGGATATGCATTTCCTTCTCGATGGTCCGTTATTGGGGGGCGCTGTTCTCCGGAGAGACGCGCCCCCGCCGGTTATGCGTCGTCCTCCTCCAGCCCGAGGCGTTCCAGCCTGTAGGCGCCGCTGAGGATGGACGCGGTCCACGCTTCGTTGTCGAGGTACCACTCCACGGTTTTTTCCAATCCCTTTTCGAACGTCTCCCGCGGTTTCCAGCCGAGTTCGCGCTCGATTTTTCCGGCGTCGATGGCGTAGCGTCTGTCGTGGCCCGGGCGGTCGGCGACGAATGTGATCTGCTCCCGGTATGGCTTGCCGTCGGTTCTCGGCCGTTTACGGTCGAGGATAGCGCAGAGCGTTTCGACGATGGCGATGTTCGTCCGCTCGGAGCGGCCGCCGATGGCGTAGGTTTCGCCGGGAGCGCCCTTTTCGAGGACGGCGAGGAGGGCGCGGCAGTGGTCGTCGACGTGGAGCCAGTCGCGGATGTTGGCGCCGTCGCCGTAGACGGGGAGCGGCTTTCCGCCGAGCGCGCTGAGGATCATGTGGGGGATGAGCTTCTCCGGGAATTGGCGGGGGCCGTAGTTGTTGGAGCAGTTGGTGACGAGGGTGGGTAGGCCGTAGGTGTGATGGTAGGCCCGGACGAGGTGGTCCGAGGACGCCTTGGATGCGGAGTAGGGCGAGCGAGGATCGTAGGGCGTTTCCTCGTCGAAGGCGCCCTCGGCGCCGAGCGAGCCGAAGACCTCGTCGGTGGAGATGTGGAGGAAGCGGAAGGATGCCTTCCTGTCGTCGGGGAGCGCGTGATGGTAGCGCCGCGCTGCTTCGAGCAGGCGGAACGTGCCGACGACGTTGGTGAGGATAAAGTCCTCGGGGGCGTCGATGGATCGGTCGACGTGGCTTTCGGCTGCGAGGTGGAGGACGGCGTCGGGGGCGTGTTCGTCGAGAGTCGTGCGGAGCAGGTCGGCGTCCCGGATGTCGCCGCGGACAAACGCGTACGCTGGGGAGTCCGTCACGTCGGACAGCGAAGCCGGGTTTCCCGCGTAGGTGAGCGCGTCGAGGTTGACGATGTCGTATCCCGAGGCGAGCGCGAGCCGGACGAGGTTGGAGCCGATGAAGCCGCAGCCGCCGGTGATAAGGAGTTTCATGGGTGATGACCACCTTGTGTGGAGAGATGTATTTCGGGACTATTAAAACGCAGGCCGCTGTTTTTTTCAAGCTGAAAACGGCGCGCTCGAAAACAACGCCCTTCCACGCGTCGGACGCAACGCTACAGGAGAGTAAAAAGTGGCTTCCCTTGCAGAGGAGGGTTTTTTTATTGACAGAGCCTTCCGACTCTCGTATATTTTCATGCCGGATGCAGACAATCAATACACCCTGATCGCTTCCCCGAAAGGAGACGCCCGCTTTGATCACACCTTATCGTCGTATCGGATTTCTTCTACTTCTGCTTTTTCTCTTTCTTTCTGAAGCGTCCTTTTGCGAGGGGGCGACCGTCTATCGCGTCAGCAGGGAAGATGTGACGGGGCCCCGGGACGGTTCATCCTGGGAGCGGGCTCTGGACGAGGACGGATTCGCGACAAAGCTGGCGGAAGCGGGAGTGACCGACGCCGAGTTCTGGATTGCGAAAGGGGTTTACCTGCCGACCAGCGAGTCCGAGCCGGACAAATCGTTCGTACTGCGGAAGGGAATCTCGCTCTACGGCGGTTTTGAAGGAGGCGAAGAGGAGCGGTGGCAACGAGATCCTGCAGTGAATGAAACGATGCTTTCAGGGAACATTTCCGGGAAGAACAGCTATCACGTGGTTCGGTTCGCAAGCGACGCCGATGAAACGACCGTTCTGGATGGATTTCTCATTACGGGCGGCAGGGCTGAACACACATTGCATCTGAATGAAAAACGCGGGGGAGGGATTTATAACGACGGAGGTTCTCCGATTATTTCGAACTGCATTGTAATGGGAAACAGGGCGACAGGCAACGGCGCGGGGATGTACTCCAGGAAAGGAGAGCCTGTGATCCAGAGGTGCCTCTTTCAATCGAATACGGTCGCAAACGGGGCTGGGGGCGCTTTGTTCAGTCAGGAGGATGTACTCACTGTAAGAGAGTGCATTTTTCGGAGCAATGTGGTCACAAACGGCAGCGGAGGGGCTGTATGTATTCAAACCGGCGTCCTGAAAATGGATGGCTGTGAATTTTATGCAAATAAAACAACAAACGACGGCGGGGGAGCTCTTTTTTGTCATGACTCCAATCTGACGATCACGAACTGTACGTTTTCATCCAATATCGCAACAGGCGGTGTGGGGGGAGCGCTGCATATCGATCAGAGCGAGGCAGTTGTTGTGAATTGTACGTTCGCCGAGAATAGCAGTACGTCCTTCGGCGGCGCTTTCTACAATGAGAGCGGCGATTCAGTGGTGGCCAACTGTGTTTTCAGCGGCAACGGAGGGGGCGAGATTACGGCGGCCGGCGGGACGATCACGCTCGCGAAGAGTATCGTCCCCGGATGGAGCGGCGCTGCGAACATCGTTGCGGAAGATGTTCTGGAGGACGAGCCGTTGCTTGAACCTCTGGGCGACAACGGCGGACCGACGAGGACGCATGCTCTGGCAGCGGGAAGTCCTGCGATTGGCGCGGGTTTCCCCGCAGGAGAGCGTCTTATCGGCGGCAGATCGCTCGTCATCCCTTCTGTCGATCAGCGGGGCTATTCCAGGCTACAATGTACGGGCGTGAGCGTCGGCGCTTTTGAATACGGAGCGTCTCCGACGCCAATACCAACGCCTGAGCCAAGTCCGTCACCGGAGCCGACGCCGACTTCAACTCCTGATCCGACTCCCGCTCCGCCGCCGGTTGTTACCCCGGAACCTGGTCCGACGTCAACGCCTGAGCCGACACCGATTGTTACTCCAACTCCTTCACCGACAGTGGCGCCGACACCAACTCTTGTCCCGACGCCTGTACCTTCACCAAGCCCTGACCCTGCAACACTTTTCGCTTCCGCAGCCGGGTGCAGCAGCGTTTCCGGCAGGGGCGTGTTCTTGTTGCTTCCTCTCATTGCGTTTGTATTTCACCGGAGGAAGGAATAGCGCATCCCCTTTTCGGCGGAGTCCTCGATGCGCGAGGAAGGAAAAGACTCTTTTCATCCGTTCTCCGATTTGATATACTGCAAAATATATACTCTGCCGGTATGCCGGGCGTTTACGGGAGCCTCGGAAGGGGCTCCCTCACTCTTTGAAGAAGGTTGTGAGGTTTATGGAACTGGTATGGTACCACTGGGCGGGGATCGTCCTCGTCGGCGTGATGCAGGGCTTCTTGAACACGGTCGCGGGCGGAGGCACGCTGCTCGTGCTTCCGGCGCTCACCTTCCTGGGGATGGATCTGGCTGTGGCGAACGGGACGAACCGGATCGCCATCCTGCTGCAGAGCATCTCCGGGGCGGCGAGCTTCAAGCAGCAGAAGGCGCTCTCCTTCAAGGTTGCGCTGCCGCTGGCCGCCGCGGCGACGCTGGGCGCGCTCGTGGGGACGTTCGTGGTGGTGCAGGTGGACAGGAAGAGTCTGAACCTCGTCATCGCGGCGCTGATTACGCTGATGGCGCTGCTGCTGGTCTTCAAGCCGAAGATGTGGGAAGAGGTGAAGGAGCAGCACTGGCCGAAGTGGGGCGTGTACCTCGCTTTCTTCGCGGTGGGAATTTACGGCGGCTTCATCCAGGCGGGCGTGGGTTTCTTCCTCTCGTGGGCGCTCGTGGTGGCCGCGGGGATGGACTTGGTCAGCGGCAATGCGGTGAAGACGATCATCATCGGCAGCTACACGACGATCAGCCTGGTGATCTTCTACATGAACGGCCTGGTGAACGTGCCGGTGGGGCTTGTGCTTGCGGTCGGAAGTATGGCGGGCGCGTTTTTGGGTGCGCGCTTCACGGTGATGAAGGGGAACAAGTGGGTCCGCTACGTCCTCGCCTTCGTGGTCGTCATCAGCGCGGTGAAGATGGTGATGGACGCGATAGGGTAAACTTTCGCGCGGTCCGTATGCTTCGTATGTAGCGAAACAAGCCCCTGCGACTTTCGATTTCAGGGGCTTGCTTATTTCGGAGGCTCTACACTACAGCCGGTGCGCTCCCGCAGCGACGAAGGAGAGGCCCGCTTTCGTCAGTGCCTCCGCGCTGCTGTTGACGGCCTTGTGCTTCATCAGGTAGTTCAGCGTGAGCACGTCCATCTCGCCGGAGGACTCGACTTCCTTTTTTTCGCGGAAGTAGTCGAGGATGTCGGACGGGTGTTCCAGCGTCCGCTCGTCCTCCGGGTTGCCTCCCTCGTGTTTGGCGGAGATGTTGGGAACGGTCTTAGCCAGCTCCAGCAGCCCCTCCCTGCGGTTGTACGGCTGGCGGACGATGCTCTTCCACGTCTCGGTGATGTGGTGCTCGATGCGCACCTGATCCTCAAGGCCGAGGTCTCTGCGGATGGCGGCGGCCTTAGCGATGTGCGCGTCGTCGATGGAGTTGGAGAGGTTGAACCCGGCGAGCGGCGTGCTTCCGTCGTCGCGGGCGAACATGCGGGCGGCGAGCAGCGTCCAGAGGACGGCGTAGGGGTTGTCGTTCCCCATGAAGACGGAGATCTTGAAGCGCACGTCCACGCCCATCCGGTAGAGCAGGTACCCCAGGAAGACCGTGCCCGGGTTGATGTTGAGCACCTCGTCCACTCCGTAGTTCGTATAGTAGTAGAGCGCCTCGTCCACCCACTGGAGCGGGTGGACGTTCGGCTGGCCGATGCCGCCGAAGTAGCCGGTGATGGTGTCCGGTCCGCCGAGATGGACGTTGGAGCCGTCGACGCCCTTGGTGTCCAGCGTCTCGACGCAGGTCGCGCCCAGTATTTTGACCGCCGCGCGGACCGCGGGGAGGTCGCCGCCGTCGGCTTCCTGCTCCTTCATTTTGCGTACGCGGATGAAGCGTCCGGGAAGGATCTCTCCCTTCTCCACCGTCTGCCGGACCTCCGCGAGCAGCCACGGGAAGTACTGGAGCGCGCTGATTTCGAGCGTCGGGGCATTCGAGAAGTCGTAGTCCCACACGGGCCGCTCGGGGTTCATGCGGGCGCGGTAGTCGGAGAGGGGAATGAACTTCCCCTCGTCGCGGAGCGAGGCCAGCCATTCGAGGTCCTTCAAGAAGGGGGAGTTCATCCGCTCCAGTTTCTTGACGAGCGATTCCACTTTCCCGGCCTCGCGGGCCCGTTCGTTGATGTCGCGCACCGTGCCGTACTTGGCGACGACCCTCCTGAGGTCGGCCAGAACAGAGTTTTTGGGGTCCGTCAGATAGTCGTTGATCTCCTCGAAAACGTGCGTGTCGATGCGGAACTCCTGAAATGCCATTGGTGTTTCCTCCTTATAATAGTGTTGAGTTAAAAAAGCCGGGGGTCTTCGAAATGGTGTTTTCGAAGACCCCCGGCGGAAGCGTACGCAGTGTGAGGCGCCCTACGCTCCGGGAGGGTCGCTGCACATCATCATGGCGAAAAAGTTACAGAAGCGCGAAGCATGCGAAGATCGGTTCAACAAGGTCATGTCGCCAAGATTCCTTTCTATTTCACGGTATGGAACATTCTCCACGAGAATGCCGTTTCTGTCAACCGCGTTGTGGCGCATAGCGTCTGTTCGCCTTCAATCCGCAGGGTGCTCGTCGGAGCATGTCGCGGCGATGGCGCGCTACGCCCGCGCCCGCGTTCCGTCTTACCCCGCCTTGACCGAGAAGCGCGCGCTGTTCCGCTCCGCCGCGACGATGGCGAGCATGTCGGAGAGGAGGGCCTGTCCCGTCTCCTCGCGTCCCGCGCCGGGGCCGATGATGGTGACGTCGCGCAGGGTGTCGGTGGTGAAGGTGAGCGCGTTCGTCGCGCCGCCCACGCTCGCGAGCGGGTGGGAGAGGGGAATTTCCGCCGGGGCGACGGAGGCGGCCACGCCGCCGGGGGTGCGCGTTACCTTCGCCAGCAGCTTGATCCGCTTGCCGCGCTTCGCGGCGGCTTCTACGTCGGCGCGCGAGATGGCGGCGATGCCGGTGCGCTCCACGGCGTCGAGCGGCAGCGGGAAGCCGAGGACGGCGGCGGCGAGGATCTGGGCCTTCACCGCGGCGTCCCATCCGTCGACGTCTCCGGCGGGGTCGGCCTCGGCGTACCCCTTCTCCTTCGCCTCGAGGAGGGCGTCGGCGTACTCGAACCCCTCCTCCATGCGGGTGAGGATGTAGTTCGTGGTGCCGTTCACGATCCCCTGTACCTCGCGCACGTCGCACCCCGCGAGCGATTCGAGGGCGAGGTTGAGCGACGGGGTGCCGCTCATCACGGAGCCTTCGAAGCGGTAGTGGGCGCCCCGCGCGCGGGCCAGTTCCTTCAGCTCGGCGAGGGCGAGCGAGACGGGGCCCTTGTTCGAGCTGACGACGGACCGCCCCGACCCGAGCGCGGCGCGGGTGAGCGACAGCCCGGGTTCGCCGGTGATCAGGTTGGTGGGCGTGACGTCGAGGACGATGTCGGTCTCCGGAAGGAGGGCCGCCTCGACGGGGGAGATTCGTTCGTTCCCGATGGGTTCGCCCCTTTCGACGCGGGCGAGCAGCTCTGCGAGCGAAAGTCCGTCGGACGAGACGGTCGCGCCCCTGGTGCGGGTGACGACGGCGACGGTGCGGAAGGTGAAGCCCCAGCGCTCCGCGAGTTCCCGCTCCTTGCGGACAAGGATGCGGGCGAGTCCCTGCCCGACGTTGCCGAAGCCGATGAAGCAGAGTCCCAAAGAAGAGTCTACGCGCATTGGAATACCCCTTTCTTCCCTATGAATTCTTCATGAAGCGCCCGGACGGCCTCCGCCGAGCGGTCCCTGTCCACGACGCAGGTGACGGAGAGCGCCGACGAGGTGAGCAGGTGAACGGTCGCGCCCATCTCCGCCAGAATGCCGAGCATGGCGCGGCACACTTCGGGGTGGTTCCCGGCGCCCGGCCCGACGACGGAGACGCGGGAGAGCTTCTCGTTGACCGAGACGCTGCATCCGGCCAGCTTCCGGCAGATTTCGACGGCCTCGGGGAGGCGCGCCCCTTCGATGTGGAAGGATGCGCCGTCCGCGCCCACCATCGCTGTGGTGCGGATGCCCTCTCCGGAGAGCGCGTCCATCAGTTCGCGCTCGACCGTTCTCCCCTCCACGGTAAGCACCGCAAGGTCGTCGTCGGATGCGACCGACCGGATAAAGACAGCTTCGTCTACGTTTCGTTCCATGATCCATGTTCCCTCGCTTTCCTGAAAGCTGGATGCGACGCACAGGGGGATGCTCATCCTGCCCGCCATTTCGATGCTGCGCGCCTGCATGACCGCGGCGCCACAGAAGGCCATTTCGAGGCATTCGTCCCAGGGGATCCTGTCGAGCTTGACCGCGCCGGGGACGACGCGCGGGTCCGCCGTGTAGATGCCGTCCACGTCGGTGAAGATGCGGCACTCGCTCGCCCCGAGGGCCGCGGCCAGGGCGATGGCGGAGAGGTCCGAACCGCCGCGTCCGAGGGTGATGGTCTCTCCCTCGCGAGTGGACGCTTGGAAGCCGGTGATCACGGCGACGTGACCGAACGCGATGGCCGCCTCGATCCGCGCGGGGTCGACCGAGAGGATGCGCCCCTCTCCCCACGCGCCCTCGGCGAGGAATCCGGCCCTCTTCGCCGCTGAACGAGCGCGCCGGGTACCCTTCTGCGGAGAGGGCCATCGCGAGCAGCGCGGCCGACTGCTGTTCTCCCGTGGCCAGCAGCCTGTCCAGCTCGCGCCGGTCGCCTGCCGATGGAGCGGTTGCCCTCGCCAGTCCCAGAAGATCGTCGGTGGTCTTTCCCATGGCGGAGACGACGACCGCCGTCCTGCGCTCCTGCCGCGCGAAGGATGCGACCCGCCGCGCCGCCGCGCGAATCCGTTCAGGCGTCGCCACGGACGAGCCGCCGAATTTGAGCACTACCCCCTTCTCCTTCTTTCCACACAACCGCCGACCCCCCTTATGCGTACAAAAAAAGCCGGGAGCCTTCATCTACGAAGACCCCCGGCTGAAGCTATCGCGCACGTGGTACTAAGCGCCGACCGCTCCAGGAGGGTCGCCGCTAGTCATCGTCATTGCACATGCGAACAGAAGTGCTGCGCGGATCTTTTTCGCATTGGTCATAGTGCGGGAACCTCCTTTCGAATCGGTTTAAGTTGGGGAGGATAATACGCTCCTTCCGGCGACTTGTCAAGCGCTGGAAGTGAAAAAATCCGCAGGGTGGGAAAATGCGCGCCGCTCGTCCCGCTCTCCGTTGCGGCAAGAGCGGTCGATCGAAGGAAGAGGAGGGAACAAAGGTCGTGTTCGGGCGTCCAAGTATATTTATTTTTAAATAATAGGGAAATTATCGTTTTATGACGGACTTCTGTAGACTATTTGCGGAGAACCGTTGACATTATTCTTTCCATGATATACTCTGACTGTCAGTAAAAAAGAGCCTTTGTTTATTTTTTGTCGAGGTGCGCGCGATGCTCGGGAAGCCGGTAAAAGTCCGGCGCGGGCCCGCCACTGTACGCCTGACGACGCCGCGGAATTCCGCCGGAGCATTCCGGGAAGGAGCGGTCCGAGGATGAAGGCAAGCCAGGAGACCGATTGCGCGCATCGGGCAGAAACGCCTTGCGGGGACTTGAGGCCATTTGCGGAGAATACCGGCGGCGGACGCCGGTGTTTTGTGCGGATGCGCCCCGGGTCTTTTTTTGTATGCGAAAAATTCCCGGGCGCCGGGGCGCTGGGGCGCATGAAAACAGAGTGGAGGTGAAATGACGGTGAACCTCAAAACCAAGCTCTTTGGTCGCGTGTACCAGTTCAAAAGTGTCAAAGAGGTTCTTGCCAAGGCGAACGAGGAGAAGTCCGGCGACCGCCTTGCCGGAGTCATCGCCGAGTCGATGGAGGAGCGGATCGCGGCGAAGCACGTGCTCGCCAACCTGACCGTCGCGGATCTCCGGAACAATCCGGTGATCCCGTACGAACAGGACGAAGTCACCCGCATCATCCAGGACGACGTGAACGAGCGGATGTACTCCGAGATTGCACAATGGACGCTCTCCGACCTGCGCGAGTGGATCCTCTGCGACGAAACTTCCGGAGACGACATCAAGCGGGTAGGCCGCGGACTTACCAGCGAGGTGGTGGCGGGCGTAGCGAAGCTGATGACCAACCTCGACCTCGTCTACGGAGCGAGCAAGATCCGTGTCCAGGCGCACTGCAACACCACGATAGGCCTTCCGGGGACGCTTTCCGCCCGGTTGCAGCCCAACCACCCCACCGACGATATCGAAGGCATTACAACGTCCGTCTTCGAGGGCCTCTCCTACGGAGCGGGCGACGCGGTGATCGGTTTGAACCCCGTCGACGACACGGTCGACAACGTCAAGAAAATCCTCTTCAAGTTCCAGGAGATCAAGGAAAAGTTCGAAATCCCCACCCAGATGTGCGTCCTCGCGCACGTGAGCACCCAGATGGAGGCCGTCCGCCAGGGCGCCCCGACCGACCTCTTCTTCCAGAGCGTCGCCGGTTCCCAGAAGGGGAACGAAGCGTTCGCCATCTCCGGCGCTCTGCTGACCGAAGCGATGGAGCTGGCCGCGAAGCAGGGGACCGGAGTCGGCCCGAACTTCATGTACTTCGAGACCGGGCAGGGCTCCGAACTTTCTTCCGACTCTCATTTCGGCGCTGACCAGGTGACGCTGGAGGCCCGCTGCTACGGCTTCGCGAAGCGCTTCAAGCCGTTCATGGTGAACACGGTCGTCGGCTTCATCGGCCCCGAGTACCTGTACGACAGTCGGCAGGTTATCCGCGCGGGATTGGAGGATCACTTCATGGGTAAGCTGACCGGCATCTCCATGGGGTGCGACGCCTGCTACACCAACCACATGAAGGCCGACCAGAACGACATCGAAAACCTGGCCGTCCTGCTGACTTCGGCGGGGTGCAACTACTTTATGGGAGTTCCCCACGGCGACGATGTCATGCTGAACTACCAGTGCACCGGCTACCACGAGACGGCGGCCCTTCGCCAACTCCTCCGCGTCCGTCCTATCCCGGCCTTTGAAAAGTGGCTTGAAAAGATGGGGATCATGGAGAACGGTATCCTGACGAAGAAGGCCGGAGACGCGTCCATCTTCTGCGTGAGGGGAGGCTGAGATTATGGTGACCGAGCGTGAACTCAAGCAAATGGTGCAGCAGATTCTTGTGGAGATGAGCGGCAAGGAGGGCGGCGCGCCGAAGGCTGTTTCCCCCGCGGTGCCGAGCGTTGGAAGCGACGAGGGGCTTGCCCCGGTTGGTTCGGACAGGGGAGAGTGTCTCCCCGACCTGACGGAGATCGATCTGAGAAGGCAGTGTTTCGTGCCCGCTCCGGCGGACGCCGAGGCGTTGATGGCGATGAAGCTGACGACTCCCGCGCGCATCGGCGTGTGGCGCGCGGGACCCCGCTACAAGACGGAGACGCTGCTTCGCTTCCGGGCCGACCACGCGGCGGCGCAGGACGCGGTCTTCAGCCATGTCTCCGACGAATTTCTGGCCACGAACGGCCTGGCGACGATCCGAACGGAGTGTGCGAGCAAGGACCAGTTCCTGACGCGCCCCGACCTGGGGCGGCAGTTCGGCGCGGAGGCGAAGGAAGCGATGAAGCGCATCGCCGGACCGTCTCCCCGAGTGCTTGTGTACATTTCCGACGGGCTCAGCTCGACCGCGGTGGAGACCAACGCGATGGACACGCTGAAGATGATCGGGCAGGGGCTGGAGCGTCAGGGAGTGAAGCCGGCGAAGCCGTTCTTCGTGAAGTACGGGCGCGTTCCGGCGATGGACGTCGTCTCCGAGGTCACAGGCGCGGACGTCGTCTGCGTGCTGATCGGCGAGCGTCCGGGGCTGGTGACCGCCGAGAGTATGTCCGCCTATATGACGTACAGGGGAACCGTTGGTATGCCGGAGGCCAAACGCACCGTGGTGTCGAACATCCATGCCGGGGGAACTCCGGCGGTGGAGGCGGGAAGCTACATCGCGGACATCATCAAGCTGATGCTCGAGAAGAAGGTCGGCGGTATCGATCTGAAATTGTAAGCATTTCCTACTGTCGGGAGGGAAGATGAAATGAAGGGCGATCCCTTGAAGGCACGGCTTTTGAGCGTCAAGATCATCCCCAACGTGAACCAGGAGATGGCGGCATCGCTGAACCTGCGGCCGGAGCAGAGAAGCCTCGGCATCGTCACCGCGGACAGCGACGACGTGACGTACACGGCGCTGGACGAGGCGACGAAGAAGGCCGACGTCGAGGTCGTGTACGCGAAATCGTTCTACGGCGGCGCGGCGAATGCGAATACGAAGCTGGCGGGAGAGATCATCGGTATCCTCGCGGGACCGAACCCGGCCGAGGTCCGCAGCGGACTGAACGCCGTCGAGGACTTCATCGAAAACGACGCGTGGTTCGTGTCGGCGAACGAGGACGATACGATTCCGTACTACGCGCACTGCGTTTCCCGCACGGGGAGCTACCTCTCCAAGGTGGCGGGAGTGAAGGAAGGCGACGCGATCGCCTATGTGATCGCGCCTCCGCTCGAGGCGATGTACGCGCTCGACGCGGCGCTGAAGGCCGCGGACGTGAGATTGGCGGCATTTTACGGCCCCCCTTCGGAGACCAACTTCGGCGGCGGTCTGCTCACCGGAGCGCAGTCGGCGTGCAAGGCGGCGTGCGACGCCTTCGCCCAGGCGGTGATCTTCGTCGCTGAGAACCCGGTTCTCTACTAAAGCGTTCATGGAGAGCAGAGCTCTGGGAATGATCGAGGTCCGCGGAATGCTCGGCGCGGTCGAGGCCATGGACGCGGCGCTGAAGTCGGCCGCCGTGCGTCTGCTGCGGTCGAGGAAAGTCGGCGGCGGGCTGGTGACGGTCTTCCTGACGGGAGAGGTGGCCGCCGTCCAATCGGCGGTGGACGCCGCCGTCGCGTCGCTGGGCAGGATGGGACTACGGTGTTCGTCGCACGTGATTCCGAGCCTTTCGCCGGATGTTTTTCCGATGATCGCGGAGGGCGGGGAAGCATGCCGAAAGCACGGTATGCCTGAAGCGTCGCGCGGGGAGGAGTCCGCCGGGGCGTCTTCTTCCGATGCCGTTCCCGCGGAGGAAGATATTTCCGGGGAGCGCCCCTCAGGCTGCGAACTGAAAGATGCAGCCGGCGACGAAGACGATACAGATTCCGTTTTGATCGGCGATGTCCCCGACCTTGAGAACATGACGGTGATGGAGCTTCGCCGCCTGGCCCGCACCGTTGGGTTGGAGACGATGACCAGAAAACAGATACGCTTCGCCGGAAAGGCGGAGCTGTTGCGCGAACTCATGGCGTTTTGGAAGAATCGGGGAGGTGAGAGCGAGTGACGCAGCTACAGGACAGGGATCTGCTCTCCGTACAGGAGGTCCGCAACCTCGTCTCGAAGGCGAAGGAGGCGCAGAAGCGCCTTGCCTCCATGAGTCAGGGCAAGATCGACGAACTCGTGGCGGCGGTCGCCGAAGCGGCGTGCCGGCACGCGGAGCGGCTGGGGAGGATGGCGCACGAGGAGACCGGCTTCGGCAAGCCCGAGGACAAGATCCTCAAGAACACCTTCGCCGCGAAGAGCGTGTACGATTCGATCAAGGATCTCCGGACGGTCGGCATCGTCCGCGAGGATACGAAAAACAAGATGTTCGAGGTCGCAGTGCCCGTCGGCGTCGTCGCGGGACTGATCCCCTCGACGAACCCGACCTCGACGGCCATTTTCAAGGCGATGGTTGCGCTGAAGGCGGGGAACGGCATCGTCTTCTCCCCGCACCCGAGCGCGAAGGGGTGCATTCAGGAGACGATAAAGGTGCTCTCCGAGGCGGTCTGTGCGGCGGGAGGCCCGGAAGGGATCTTCGGCTGCATGACGATCGTCACCCTCGAAGGAACGGAAGAGCTGATGCACTCGAAGGACGTGGCGCTGATTCTGGCCACGGGCGGGTCGGGGATGGTCCGGGCGGCGTACAGCTCCGGAACTCCGGCTATCGGCGTCGGCCCGGGAAATACCCCGGCCTTCATCGAGCGGTCTGCGGACATCCCGCAGGCCGTCCGCAGAATCATTTCGAGCAAGACGTTCGACTACAGCACCATCTGCGCCTCGGAGCAGTCCGTGGTGGCGGAGTCGTGCATCGAAGCGGTCGTTCGGGCCGAATTCGAGAAGCAGGGCGCGTACTTCCTGCCGCCCGAAGACGCGGCGAAGGTGGCCCGCGCCATCTTTACGCCGTCGGGGGGGATGAACCCCCGCACGGTGGGGAAGAGCCCGAAGTTCATCGCCGACGCGGCCGGGATTTCCATCCCGGAGGGGACGAAGCTGCTCCTCGCGGACGGTATGGGCGTCGGGAAGGAGTACCCATTCTCGCACGAGAAGCTCTGCCCGGCGCTCGCCTTTTACTCGGCGGACGGGTGGGAAGCGTGCTGCGAGTTGTGCATCGAGCTGCTCGCGTTCGAGGGCGCGGGGCACACGCTGGCGATTCACTCGTCGAATGACGAGGTCATCCGCGAGTTCGGGCTGAAGAAGCCCGTGTCGCGCGTGGTGGTGAACGCGGGCTCCTCTCTGGGGGCCGTGGGCGCGACGACGAACCTGGTCCCCTCCATGACGCTCGGATGCGGCGCGGTAGGGCACAACGCGACGTCGGACAACGTGGGGCCGCTCCATCTGCTGAATATCCGGCGGGTGGCGTGGGGTGTGCGCGAGATCGAAGAGCTGCGCCCCGCGACGCAGGCGAACCCGTCGCTGCTGAACGGCGACCAGCTCGACCGCTTGGTCGAGCGCATCGTCGAAGAATTGGCTCGAAAACTTAAGTAGGCGACCGGCGAACGCGAGCGAAGCAAGCAAGGAGCCGTCTGCTCCGCTAACGCTCCGGGAGGCTTCGTACTGTCGATCACTCGAGTGCTCGCAGCGAAGCAAAGAGTATAGTGCGCATGTTTCTGGCGCACATCCTTTAAAATTTTTTTCACACATACTTCCGAGGGAGGTTGTAAAGAGATGAATAACGGAATGCAGGCGCTTGGCATGATCGAAACGAAGGGACTTGTGGGTGCGGTCGAGGCCGCCGACGCGATGGTGAAAGCCGCGAACGTGACGCTCATCGGCAAGGTGATGGTGGGCGGCGGTCTCGTGACCGTGATGGTGCGCGGCGACGTCGGCGCTGTGAAAGCCGCGACGGACGCGGGCGCGGCGGCGGCGGGGAAGGTCGGAGAACTGCTCTCCGTCCACGTAATTCCTCGTCCGCATGCGGAAGTCGAGTTCATCCTTCCGAAGCTGGAAGGCTAAGTCCGGAGCGCCGTGCTCCGGAGTCAGCGCCGTGAAAGGGAGCGGCAGCCATGAACTCTGAAACACGCTCCGGACAGCGCTCCGGGGACACGCTCCGGATAGACGGCGATGCGCTGGATTTTCTCGTCGAGCGCGTGGTCGCCGAGGTGCGGAAGCGTCTCTCCTTCGAAGTGGAGACCTCCGGACGCCATGTCCACCTGAGCCGCGAACATGTCGACGCGCTCTTCGGGAAGGGGCATTCGCTCACCGACTCGCGCCGGCTTTCGCAACCGGGGGAGTTCCTCTGTTCCGAGCGCGTGACGCTGGTCGGGCCGAAGGGCGCGATTGAAAACGTCGCGATCCTGGGTCCGGAACGGAAGCGGAGCCAAGTCGAACTTTCCATCACGGATGCGGCTCTGCTCGGGGTGAACGCCCCCGTCCGCGACTCCGGAGACCTGGAGGGGAGCGCAACGCTGCGGCTGCGAACTCCGAAGGGGGAGATCGCGCTCGAGAAGGGCGTGATCGTGGCCCGGCGGCATATCCACATGACGCCGCGGGACGCGGAGCTTTTCGGCGTGGCGGACGGAGACCGGGTGAGCGTCCGGGTGGCGGGAAGCCGATCTGCGATCCTGGAGGGTGTGCTGGTGCGTGTGTCGCCGAAGTACTGCCTGGCGATGCACATCGACTACGACGAGGCGAACGCCTGCGGCTACTCGAAAGGCGTCCGCGGGACGATCGTTTCGCACGCGGGCGGCGAATCGGATGGCTGCTTAAAGATTGTGGGTGAAAGCATGGATCAGGAGCAGTTGATCGAAATGGTGACGAAGGAATTGATCCGGAGGCTCGGGCCGACGACGGATGCTCCGCAGGAGAAGCCCTTGCTGGTCGCGGGCGAGCCCGGATGCTGCGATGCGCTCGAAGACGTCTGTGTCGAGTACCGCTCTTCGGGTGCGGAGGCTCCGGACTGGAGCCGCTACTCAGGGGCGGCGATCCCGTCGCTTTCGGAGAACCAGCTCGTCCTTGCCTCCTTCGGCCTGAAGTACGTGTGCCCGGAAGCGGAGCGGACAGGGTGCGACGCCGAGTCCTCGATGATGGTGGACGCCCTGCTCGCGGGGGTTCCCGTGTACGTGATCGAGGAGGGGGTGGCGTGGCGGCGTACTGCGTGCCCCGATTCCCCCCTGGGGAAGCACTACGCGGCGTGCGAGGCGAAGCTGCGCTCGTTCGGGGTGCGGTTCGTCCCGGCGGCGAAGCTTGCCGGATGCGCGGCGGAGGACGTGAAGCAACTCTCCCCGGCGGCGCGCGCCGAGGTTCCGGCCGAGATGCCGTGCGCGGATCTGCGTTCGAAAAAGGTGCTCTCGGAACGCGATCTTCAGGAGCTGTGCGCGAACGGCTGCAGCGAGATTCTGGTGGCTGCGAGGGCGATCATCACCCCTCTCGGGCTGGATTGGCTGCGCCTTAAGGGAATCTCCGTCCGCCGGGAGGGAACGGAGTGATTATCGCGAAGGTCGTGGGCAACCTGTGGGCCACGAAAAAGGATGACAAGCTCAACGGCATGAAGTTCTTCGTGGTCCGCCCGGCGAAGGGATCGAAGTCCGAGACCTTCGTCGCGGTGGACGCCGCGGGCGCGGGCATCGGCGACGACGTTCTCGTTTCGCAGGGCAGCTCGGCGCGGACCGTCTTCGCGGGCGGCGACGTTCCCGTGGACGCCGTCATCGTCGGCATCATCGACTCGGTGGAGGTGGACGAGAGCCTGCTGGATTTCTAGCGGGCGCTTGCGCGGAGATCCGCCCGGGAGCTTTGCAAACCGGAACTCGGGTACGCTGTTCGAATCCCCGTGAGCGCCGATGTGTCGTCCGCAATCGCCATTCTCTCCGGTGGACCGATGTCCGTCCGCCGGAGAGAATGGCCTGTTGCAGAAAGCGTGGTGTTTCGTATGGATAAAAAAGAACTTGAATCGCTCGTTCGAAAGATCATTCTGGAGATCGCGGGCGAAGGGTGCGGCGATCCGTTCGAGAAGACGGTGGATCCGAGCGGCATCCTCTCGGTGACTATCCCTACCGTGAAACCCGCGCCGTTCGACACGGGCAAGAAAGGGGACCAGGTCTCCCTCACGGACGTGGTCACGTTGCAGGAGAGTCCTCGCCTCGGGTGCGGCGTCATGGAGATGGAGGAGTCGTCCTTCGACTGGACGCTGCGCTACGACGAGGTGGACTACATCATCGAGGGGACTCTGGAGATTTTGATCGACGGGCGCAAAGTCACGGGAAAGAAGGGCGACATGATCTTCATCCCCGCGAACTCGTCGATCACCTTCAGCGCGCCCTGCTTCGCGCGCTTCCTCTACGTCACCTACCCGGCGGACTGGGCGTCGCAGTAACGGAAAGAAGCGGAGGTGACGACTGGAATGAAGCTGATCACGGAACAGGATCTTCGGGCCGAGATAGGCGGAAAAGAGCTTCGCACCTACCGGGTCGACCGGGGGACGATCGTCACCCCTTCGGCTCGCCAGTACCTCGGCGACCGGAAGATAGAGCTCCTGGTAGGGGAGGAGGCGTCTGCGCGGCCGAAAGAGGCGACGCCGGCGCCTCTCCCCCCTCGGGGGGCCGAGGCTGAAGAGCCGAAGAGGGCCCCGTTTCATCGGGCCGGACGGAGGAACCTTTACCGAGAAGCCGGAGCACCTGACGCATCTCTCGGGCAACCGGCTGGTGACCAAGGGGCACCCCCGCATCGCGTTCAGGGGGAGAATGGACAGCCTCCAGTCGAAGATCATGGAATTGCAGGTGCGCGCCGTCGAGCTGGGCAACGACGTGCTCGCGGAGGAGCTGGACGAGCTGCTCGACTTCGCGCGCTCACTGCTGGCCGCCGAGGTGACGGGGCGTCCGGTGGACGACGTGCCGCTTCTCGGGCTGGAACTTGACGAGATCAGGGCGATGTCCCACAATCCGAAAAAGGCCTTTGGACTGGGGCATATCCGCCCGCACTACTCGATGGGGGCGCTCTGCGTCGGTCTGAACGCCCTGCGCTCGGAGGTCCGCGAGGTGGAGCTAGCGGCGTTCCGCGCCTTCTCCGGAAGCGACGGCGCTCTCGACAGCCTGGATATCCTGCGCGCCCTCAACCGCCTCAGCAGCGCATTCTACATCCTGATGTACAGGCATTTACCGGCAGGCTTCGATAAAGAGTTTTAAGCAGGCAACCAAACGATAAGCAGGCGACCAACGAGCAGTTTTTTAGCGAGTTGTGTCGATCGCTTAGTGCGACGTTTCTCAGTCGCTAGCCGTTTTTGCGAGTTGTCCGGCAAAAGCATGCCGGAGGCTACGCGCTGTCGATCGCTCGCGTCCACACGCACCTGCGGTGCTGGGATGCTTCGCGATACTCGCAGCGCAGCGGAGGGTATAGTGCGCCGCGCTTCAGGGCGCACTCTCCGGGATTGAGAATAACTTCGCAGCTCACTTGTTGTAAAGATTC
The DNA here is from genome assembly GCA_963668335.2 of Aminobacteriaceae bacterium. Taxonomy (GTDB): domain Bacteria; phylum Synergistota; class Synergistia; order Synergistales; family Aminobacteriaceae; genus JAAYLU01. The sequence goes on from CAXXRY010000016.1 coordinate 132,633, forward strand.
GGGGTGTTGTTTTCGTGACTGAAACCGTGCTCAGCGTCGGCATCGACATCGGAACATCGACAACGCAGCTTGTCTTCAGCGCGCTCGAAATTGAGAACACGGCCGGAGTCGCCTCCGTGCCGCGCATCTCCGTCGTGGACAAGCGGATCGTCTACCGGAGCGACATCCACTTCACGCCGCTGCTCTCCTCCACAGTGATCGACGCGGAAGGAGTACGGCGGATCGTGGAGGCGGAGTACCGCGCCGCAGGCATGGACAGGGAGAAGATCTCCGCCGGAGCGATCATCATCACCGGCGAGACGGCGCGGAAGGAGAACGCTTCGGCGCTGCTGCGGAGCATGGAGGGGCTCGCGGGCGACTTCGTCGTCGCCACCGCGGGTTCGGACCTGGAGTCCATCCTCGCGGGGAAGGGGGCGGGAACGGCCGCGTACTCGAAGCGCGAACGGACCTCCGTGGTCAACTTCGACATCGGCGGCGGCACGACGAACGTCGCCATCTTCCGCAACGGAGAGGTGACCGATACCACATGCCTCGACATCGGCGGACGGCTCGTGCGGCTCGACCCGAGATCGGCAAGGGTGGAGTACATCGCGCCGGGGCTCGCTCCGGTGATCTCCTCGCTGGGCCTTCCGCTGGCCGAAGGGAAAACCGCCTCCGTAGACGATCTGGAGCGGCTCGCCAGGCGCATGGCCGCCTTCTTCGACGAGCTGATGGGGCTTGCGCCGCGAAGCCCGCTTTTTGAGAGCATGCTCACTGCGCACGACTTCCGGAGCACCGACCGGACGGCGAAGCACGTCTCCTTCTCGGGTGGGGTCGCGGACGGCATCGCGCATATTCCCGACGGTGGCCCGTTCGTCTACGGCGATATCGGCATCCTGCTCGGGCAGGCGGTGAAGTGGACGGAGACCTACCGCACCCTCGACGTCGTTCAGGCGGAGGAGACCATCCGCGCGACGGTGGTGGGGGCGGGGAGCCACTCGCTGGAGATCAGCGGGAGCACCATCGGCTTCTCGGACGAATCGGTCTTCCCGCTGAAGAACCTCCCCATTCTGAAGCTCACGGAGGAGGACGAAGCGGAACAGCCTCGGCCATGCGCTTATGGAGAAGCTCCACTGGTTCAAGGACTCCGCCGGGCGGCAACGGACGGTCGCCGTCTCTTCCGCGGGGTGGAGAACCCCTCCTTCGACGAGGTGCAACGGATCGCGGAGGATCTGCACAACGGACTGTCGGAGTATCTGACGCACTCGGACAAGGTGATCATCGTCGTCGAGAAGGATATGGCGAAGGCGCTGGGGTACGCGCTCCGCAGCCGCCTCGGAGACGGGAAGAAGGTCGTGAGCATCGACGGCGTCAAGGTGGAGAACGGCGACTATATCGACATAGGCAAACCGTTGGCGAAGGGGAGGGTGCTTCCCGTGGTGATCAAAACCCTCGTCTTCGGAGGATGAACGGCCCGGAACGGGGAACAGGGAGGGGCTCGATGAGCGACATACTTGAGAAAATCGGAACGCGGGAGTCGTCGGCGCGGGCGGAGCGGGATTTCCCACCCACGTCAAGTTCTCCCGCGCCTGTGAATACATTCTGCTGAACGGCGCGGAGTGCGAGCCGATGCTGGAGGTGGACCAGCAGCTCGCCTCGGTGCACACGAAAAGGCTCTTCGGCGCGATGACCGCGCTGGTCGAGCTGACGGGCGCCAAGGGAGGCATCTTCGCTCTCAAGGAGAAGTACCACGACGCCATCCGCAACGTGGATGCGGCGCTTCCGGCCTTTCCGAAGCTCTGCCGGCACGTGCTCTCCAATTCCTACCCGGCGGGCGACGAGCAGGTGCTTGTCTACGAAGTCTTCAAGCGCATCGTGCCCGAGGGAGGCATTCCACTCGACGTCGGCGTGGTTGTGCTCAACGTGGAGACGCTCTACAACATCGCTTCGGCGCTGGAGGACCGCCCCGTGATCGAGAAGTACCTGACGGTGGCGGGCGAGGTGAAGAACCCCGCGACGCTCAAGGTTCCGGTCGGCGTCTCGTTCGGCGAGGTAATCGACGCGTGCGGCGGCCCGACGGTGAAGGATTGGGTTGCCGTCGACGGCGGTCCGATGATGGGGGCCTGGTGTTCGACCCGCAGGAGCCGGTGAGCAAGACGACGAAGGGTATTCTGCTGTTGCCGCGCAGTCACCCCCTTGTGATCTCGAAGGGGCGCGACATGCACGAGATGATGCGCCTGGCGAAGATCGCCTGCTGCCACTGCATGCTGTGCACGGACGTCTGTCCCCGCTACCTGCTGGGGCACAAGCTCCGACCGGACAAGCTGATGCGACTGGCCGCCTACAACAGCACCTGCGAGCACGACGCCGCGGCGACGGAGGCCTTCCTCTGCTGCGAGTGCGGCCTCTGCGAGACGGCGTGCATCATGGGACTCCAGCCCTGGAAGCTGAACAAGGAGCTGAAGGTCGCATGAACGCCGCCGGCATCAAGAACCCGCATCAGGTGAATTCGTCCGTCCGTAAGGATGGACGAAGAGAAGACCCCCTGGGGGGCCGCGAGCACCCCGAGCGGGTCAACCCGTTCAGGGAGTACCGTCTCTTCCCGGTGACGAAGCTGACGCACCCGTCTGGGGCTGTCGAAGTATATCGGGAAGAAGGCCCCCTTGCGGGAAGAGTTCCCCTCCTCCGGTCAAAAAAGTCGTACTGAAGCTGAAACAGCACATCGGCGCGCCCGCGGAACCCATCGTGGCCCCCGGCGACGTCGTGGAACGCGGCCAAATGGTCGCACGGGGAGAGGGGCCCGTGTCGGCGCACGTGCACTCGTCGATCTCCGGCGTTGTGCGCGCGGTCGGGAAGGACGGAATCGTCGTCGAGGCAACGACCGACGGGAGGGAGAATGAATGAGCAAGGCCATAGGACTCGTTGAATACAAGACGATACCGAAGGGTATCGAGGCGGCGGACGCCATGCTGAAGGCTTCCGAGGTGCAGCTGCTCTTCTCGTCGCCCATCTGCCCCGGCAAGTACGTCACCATCGTCGGCGGCGAGGTGGATTCCGTAAAAACCGCCGTGGACAAGCGTTGCGGTCGGCGACATCTTCACGGTGGACTCCCACGTGCTCCCTAGCGTCCACTCGTCGGTGATCTCGGCGATTACCGCCACCGTCGATATACCCAAGGTGGAGGCGCTCGGCGTGGTCGAGACCATCTCCGCGATCGCCGCGATCAAGGCGGGCGACGTGGCGGCGAAGGCCGGAAACGTCGCGCTTGTGGAAATTCGCATCGCGCGCGGCCTGGGTGGAAAGGGGTTTGTCCTCTTCACCGGCGATCTGGGAAGCGTGGAGACGTCGGTGCGCGCATGCGAGAAGAAACTCGGCGAAGAGGGCGGCATCGTCAGCTCCGCCGTCATCTCCTCCCCGCACAAGGACCTGATCTCCTCGGTGCTGTAGGGAGAGAAAAACAACCTGGTTCACAAGAGGGTGCGAAATCGCGTCCGATGCAGGGCGCCGTTGCCGGGCTATCTCGACGCGAGGGATCGCCCGAATTTTTTTAAGAGAAGGAGGCAAGTGAAATGAACGAAGTTCTGCGCGCCATATTCGAACGGCGCAGCATCCGTAAATATTCGGCCGAGCCGGTGAAGCGGGAGGATGTCGAACTCGTGTTGCAGGCCGGGCTCCATGCACCGACCGGGGGGGACGCCGAGCCGTGCACTTCGGCGTGCTCACCGACCGAAAGATGATCGAGGAGCTCGACGAACGCGCCCGCGCCGCCATGCGGGAGTCGGGCATCGAGCGGATCGCGGCCACGGGGAGCAACCCGAAGTACAGGATCTTCTTCGGCGCTCCGGTGGTGATCATGATCTACGGGGAGAAGGTACTCCGCAAAACCGGGACACACCTCTCGGCGCTTGCCGACTGCAGCGCGGCCATCCAGAACATGCAGCTCGCCGCCTTTTCGCTGGGGTTGGGAACCTGCTGGATCGGGCTGCTGCGCTATCTCTTCGCTACGGACAGGTGCATGGCGCCGGAGGGGTACGACCCGCTGTACGGCATGGCGCTCGGGTATTCCGCGGGTCCCGAGGCGGTGCGACCACGAACGAGGCGGGAGGGGACGGTGACCTGGTTTTAATGTTCGCTCCCGCACGATTCGTTGTGTATGCGACCGTAGAGTAGAGAAAATATGATCGAAATTCCAAAAAGCCGCCCCCGTTCCGGAGGCGGCTTTTTCCGTCGTCGCCGCTTTCCCCGGCGTCTCTTCGCGGCAACGTCGTCGAACTCTCCTCCGTCCCGAATCTGAATAAAGTCATATTGAAGACGTTTTCAAGCGGCGCCATTTTTATATGATGATGCGCGTTGAGATGTAATTTTCTGTTTTTATCTGCGGCGCGCATTCGCGTTTTTCTAAAAGTGCACGGATTCGACGCGTTCTCAGTCCGGCGAGGAGTATGCGGGAAAGGTTTTTCAGCCCGTTATCGAAGAGGAGGTCTCCGTATGGGAAGTCCGAGGGAAAAGGCGTTCGGGTTCATCGAAAGCGCAAGGGAAGAAATGGTGAATTTCTGGGAGCGGCTGGTGAACATGGAGAGCGGGACGTTCTTCAAGGAGGACGTCGACAAGGTCGCTCTCTTTTTGAAGGAGTCCGTCGAGCGGTTCGGCGGGCGGGGGCGTCTCGTCGAATTTCCCGACGCCGGCAACGCGCTGGTTGTGGAATTCGGGCGCAGACGTCCAAGCCGCATGTCTGTTTTATGGGGCACTTCGATACGGTCTTCCCTCGCGGAACGACGGCGAAACGTCCTTTCAGAATCGAGGAGGGCAAGGCGTACGGTCCGGGCGTTCTCGATATGAAATCGGGCGTGACGATTCAGCTTTTCGCGGCGCGCGCGCTGATGGAGGCAGGGTATTCGGACCGGCTGATTCGTATCGTACTCGCGGGGGACGAGGAGTCGATGCATCCGAAGAGCGACATGCCCCGCGTGTTCGAAGAGGAGAGCAGGGGCGCTGTAGCCGCTTTCAACTTCGAAACGGGCGATGTGAACAACTCGTTGGTGGTGGGACGAAAGGGAACGATCGCGTACGACGTCGTTGTCGAGGGCGTATCGGTGCACGCCGGGCGCGAACCGCAAAAGGGGCGCAGCGCCATTCTGGAGATGGCGCACAAGATCGTGGATATCCAGGCTCTGACCGACTACGAGAAGGGTATCACGTTCAATGTGGGAACCGTCAAGGGGGGCGTGGTGCGCAACGCCGTCCCGGACTTCGCGGAAATAGGCGTCGAACGTCCGCGTGATGGAAAACGGACAAGTCGATTTCGTCGAGGAGCGGATCAAGAGCGTGCTGAAAAAAACCTACGTGGAGGGCACAAGGACGACGTACGTCCGCACGATAGGAATGCGCCCCATGTCCAGAACCGCCGGGAACGACAGGTTGTTCGATTTCGTGAGAGGCGTCTCCGAAGAGCTGGGATACGGGAGCCCGGAGGCTGTCGTCTCCGGAGGAGGTTCCGACTCCGCTTACCTCGGTCGCCGCGGGAGTTCCGACGATCGACCAGATGGGCGGAAAGGGCGAATGGAATCATTCCGACAGAGAGTATGCCGTCGTCGAGAGTCTCTTCGAACGGACGCGTCTGACGGTCGCCTGCGTACTCAAGCTGAACGAGTTCGAGAAACAGCCTGCGGAGAGCGGCTCGAAATAAAGTCGGATTCGAGTCGTTTTTAAGAAGTCTGTTTTTTTGTACCATAGCGTCGCGTTGCGCCTCAATTCTTTCTGGTGGCAATTGCGAGAGAACTTATTTTTTATACGGAGGGTGAGATACGTGGATAATGTCTTGAACAATTTCGATATGTGGATTGCGTGCAGTATCATGGTCATCGCCGTCGTGGGGCAGGCCGTCGTCTTTTTCCGCGCCGGGCTGAAACGGGCGAGGGAGCTGAACATTCCCAAGGAGAAGCTTGTGCACGGCTGTCGTTCGGCGGCCATCACCGCCATCGGCCCGACCCTTTCCTCCTGTATCGCGCTGCTCGCCCTGGTCGCGATTATCGGCGGTCCGTCGGCCTGGATGCGTCTCAACGACATCGGCGCCGCACGTACGGAGATTGCGGTGGCGTCCATGGTGGAGCCGGTGGTTCCCGCAGGAGCCACGCCCACCCTCAAACTTGCGTACACCCAGTGGGCCATGGGGCTCAACAACATGGGGTGGATGATCGTCGCCCTTGTGCTGACCCCGTCCATGGGGGGCGTTCTCAAGAAGATGAACAGCAGATTCAATCCGGCGGCGGTCAAGATGGTGATGCACGGGGCGGCGCTCGGTCTTTTCGCCAACCTCCTCGCGGGCGGCACCCTGGGAAAGCCTCTTCCGTTCTGGTACGCGGCGGCGGCGGCGGTGGCGGCCATGGTCCTCATCCTGAAGATCTTCGTCAAGAATCAGCGTATGCTCGAACTGTCCCTTGGTATCGCCATGGTCGTCGGAATGATCGTCGGGGCGATGTACCACTACATGTCGCTGTAAGCGCGCGGGAAGGAGAGAAATAAGATGAGCAAAGATTTCAATTCGTATGTGATTCGCCTTGGAACCGTCACAGTCTCTTTCGCCATCGTGGCGAACTTTATCCCCGCCTTGTGGCTGTGGTTCCGCTACGGCGCGGTTCCTTCCTTCTCCGAAATTCTGACGATGTGGGGCATGGTGGCCGCCGCTTTCGGAATGAGTTGGCTGGTCCAGAATCTCTCGTACTACGGAGGGCTGGGGTCGGCGGGAACCTATGTGTCGTGGGTCTCCGGGACGGCGGCCGACATTCGGGTGCCGGGCATCACGATGGCGCATAAAGTGACCGGCACGGAGGCGAATACGCCCGAGGGCGACGCCATCGGCGCCATGGCGGTTTCCACGACCGTTTTCGTGAGCGTCGCGATGATTTCCGTCTTCAGCGTCGTAGGCTCGGCGATTATTCCGCTGTTCCCCGAGTCGGTCAAGACGTCTTTCAAGTTCATCCAGCCGGCGCTCTTCGCTTCGGTGTACGCCAGCATGTTCCCGAAGGATTTGCTCGCGGCGGTGCTGACGCTTCTGGGCTCGTACGCCGCGTTCGTGTACCTTCCCCCGCTCGGACTGCCCAAGGTCTACATGATGTTGGTCACGGTGGGACTCGGCATGATCGCGGGATATTTCAGTTTCCGGCTGAAACACAAATAGGCTTTGTAAAAAAGGAGAGAACGGAATGTACGATGTAAAAATCACCAACGGTACCGTCGTGGACGGACTCGGCGGTCAGGGGTACCGGGCCGACGTGGGAATCTCCGGCGACAAGATCGCGTCCATCGGCGATCTGAGCGGCGCGGAGGCGAAAACGACGATCGACGCGACCGGAAAAATCGTCGCTCCGGGGTTCATCGATATGCACACGCATTCCGATGTCTCGATGGTGTACGACCGCAAAACGAGCAGCAAAATCCGCGACGGCGTGACGTCCGAAGTCATCGGCAACTGCGGTATCGGGGTCGCCCCGGTGAGCGAGGAGAGGAAAGAGGCGCTCGTCGCCTACCTTGGGACCCGCTTGGTGGGGAGCATTCCCGTGACGCTGGAGCTTCCGTGGAACAGCGTCGACGACTATCTCGGCTACTTCGAGAAGAATCCTCCGGCCGCCAACGTCGTTCCATTGCTGGCCCACGGTCCAGTCCGCATCAACGAGATGGGGTTCGCCAAGGAGCACCCGACTCCCGCGCAGATGGACGCCATGAAGCGCGAGATCGTTAAAGGCATGGAAGCGGGATGTGTCGGCCTGTCGAGCGGTCTGGTGTACATGCCGGGAGAGTACAGTACCACCGAGGAACTTGCCGAACTCTGTTCGGCGGCGGCGCCGTACGGCGCGTTCTACGTCACGCACATCCGCACCGAGAGCGAAGGGGTCTTCGAAGCGATCGAAGAAGCGATCGCCATCGCCTCGAAAGGCGGAACGCCGCTCCATGTGTCGCATCTGAAGCTGGCCGGCGTGGATGTCGCCGGAAACGCGGACAGGTTGCTCGGGATGATCGACAAGGCGCGCGCGAACGGCCTTGACGTGACGTTCGACGTCTACCCCTACGATATGGGCTGCACCTCCCTGGGGGCGTGCATGCCTCCGTGGGTCTTCGAGGGCGGCGTGGAGAAACTCGTCGAGCGCCTCCACGACAGGAGTGTGCGGGAGCGGATCAAGAACGATGTTCTTAATGGAATCAAGGGGTGGCAGAATTTCGCCCACGCCTCGGGCGGATGGCAGAATATCGTCATCGCGACGGTCTACTCGAAGGAGGGCGAGAAGTACCTCGGCAAGACGATAGAGGAGGCCTCCGCGATGGAAGGCAAGGACCCCTTCGAGTTCGTTTTCGACTTCCTGATTCAGCAGAAGAGCCGGGTGCAGATCCTTGTAAAGATGATGCTGGAGGAGGATATCGAGAAGATTATCCGCCATCCGCTGTCGATGATCGGCTCCGACGGGATGAGTCTGTCCACGGAGGGGATCCTGGGCACGGGAAAGCCGCACCCGAGGGCGTTCGGCACGCGGGGGCGGGTTCTGGGCCGGTATGTCCGGGAAAAGAAGCTGCTCTCGTTGGAAACGGCCGTCAAGAAGATGACCTCCATGCCCGCCGCGCGTCTGCGCCTTGATCGCCGGGGCGTTCTGAAAGAGGGCTATTTTGCCGACGTGACGGTGTTCAACCCGGACACGGTGGAAGACCGGGCGACCTACCAGGATCCGAAGCAGTATTCGGCGGGATTCGACGTCGTGATCGTGAACGGCGAAGTCGCCTTGAAGGACGGCGTGGAGAGTTCGGCGTTCAGCGGCCGCGTTTTGAGAGCTCGTCGAGAGGCGTAAGCAGATTCCCGCCTGAACGGTGAACCGCATTCGAGGAGTAGTCCCGACAAAAACATGCGTTCGAGTCCCCCTTTCTCCTCTGAAGCGAAGGGGGACTCGAAACATATTCCCTCTTTCCCGTGGCGCGGTCGCGGAGGGAGTATCATAGTCATCGACGCGTGCGAAACGCGCTTCGTATTTTCGTATGCGCGTCCGAAAAATGCTTGGCGAGGTGGGTGCGGTGAAAATAGGTTTCGTTATCCCTCAAGGCGCTGAAAGTCACAATATGTACTATTCGAAAACGAAAGCGGTCATGGAGGAAGACTACCCCGCGCATAAGCCGATCTATTTCTTCTACGATAATTATGTCGAAGCGCCGGAGCTTTTGAGAGATCGTCAGGAGGACCTCGACGCCGTGATCTTCGGCGGCTCGGGGCCCATGGAGTACACCGCGGAGCGCCTTCCCCAGAAGACGATCTGGAGCTGCATACCGAAATCCAGCAGCGCGCTGCTGCGCGCCCTGATGGAAGCGGGACAGCGCAAGTGGAAGCTTGAGCGCATCAGTTTCGATTCCTACAGCAAGGAGTTCCTGCAGGAGGTGTACGGCGAGATCAATTATACCGAGGTCGATATACGCAAACACCTCACGACGGGAATCATCTCCCACGAGGTAAGCCAGAACGAAAGAGCGCTGGAATTCCATAAGCGCAACTTCGAGAGCGGGCTCGTCGACGGGTGCGTCACGGTGCTTTTTTATGTGCACAAGGCGCTGACCCGGGAAAAAATACCGAATATCCTCGCATATCCTACGAAAAACGTAATCAGGCAGCAGGTGCATTTCGTGGAGCAGCTCCATCAGGCCCGCAGGTCGCTTCCGGGCAACATGGCCGTCTGTCTCGTGTGGCTCGATCTGCCGAAAGAGTATTCGATGGCGCTGCAAAGCGATTACCAGTTTATGATCGAACGAACGAATATATTGAAGCAGATCTATAGATTTTCCGAGCAGGTCAAGGGAACCGTGATGGAACTCTCCCCTCATGAGAGCATCGTGATCACCAGCCGGGAGATCATGGAAATCGCGACGGAAAACTACCGCGCGTGGGAGCTGTTGGACTGGATGCACAACAACAGCGTGCGCAGCATGTCGGTGGGAGTGGGGTACGGCGAAACCGTGGCGGCGGCCAAGCAAAACGCCGCGCGGGCGCTTTCGAAAGCGATGAAGCACGAGAAAAACGCGGCATACGTGGCGCTTGATTCGGAGCAGTTCGACGGTCCTTTCAGAGCGAGAAAAGACGCGGCTGTCTGTAAAAACGACCATAAAGAACACCATGTCGACGTCAAGCTCCTCAAAGTCGCGGAGATGTCGAACGTGAGCGTCGACACGGTCTATAGGCTGTATCGTTTCGTGCACAGCCGTCAAAATCGCAGCTTTATTCCCCGGGAACTCGCCGTCTTCCTGAATATTGGCAAGCGAAGCGTCGACAGGCTTTTGGAAAGACTCGAGCGCACCGGCTACGCGACGGTCATAGGGCGGCGGATGAACAAGGGAAGCGGCCGGCCGACGCGGATTATGCAGCTTGATTTCAATATCGAGCGAGAGTTCGAAGAGCGCGAATAAGAGGAATTCGATCCGGCGTTTTTACATCATCGCAAAGTGGATACCGGAGAGGAGAGCGTCCGGCGAAACGAAGAAGGTCGCCGGCTAAAAGCGGCGCGCACGTCGGGCCGTGACGCGCGCGAACATCCTTACGTCGTTTCGAACCCCCGGAGTTTCCGCACCCGTTCGCCGAGCGCTTCCATGCCGTCGCCGCGCAGCGACGAAACGGCGTGGATTTCGGCGACGCCGGAGTTCTTGAGGCTCCTGCGGGCTGCGTCGACGTCGTCCTGTGTGGCGGCGTCCAGCTTGGTGATCACGCCGATGACGGGCGCGCGGAGGGCGTGGGCGAAGCGGGAAGAGTGGCGCGAGCGTTTCAGCGGGTCGGCGACGAGAAGGATGACGCCCGCCTTCACGGATGTCATGATGAGCGCGTGGTAGAAGTGCGGGATGTCGAAGAACTCGCCCGGCGTGTCCACCGCCTCGTCCCCGAAGCTCACGGCCTCGGTCTTGCGGATATCCTGATCCCAGATTCCGAGGGCTTTCAGCAAACTCGTCTTTCCGGAGCCGGTCGGCCCCACGATCATGACGCGTTTCATGGCGCGTTTCATGAAGCGGCCAGGAGCATGCCGCATAAGCGATCGACGCGATTCACGAAAAGGCCGTTCATCGGTCGCCTGCTTACGTGCGGGTGACCGGCGCGGGGGTGAAGCCGAGCACGGCGGCGAGCGTCCCGACGGCCCCCTCCAGGGAGCTTTCGACGGCGGCGACGTCTCCGGTGAAGAGGACGCACCCGGTGAAGCGGTCGATGAAGTCCAACGCGATGTCGCCCGACTTGGAGGCGATGTCCGCGGCGATGATGGCTCCCTCGCCGGGAGTGATTGTCATGATGCCGATGGCCCCGGACTTCTCCACGCCGATCAGCGAGCAGAGCTCCGGACGCGGGTTGCAGATCACGTGCGCCAGCGTCACCTGTTTTCCAGGTACGTACTCCTGCACCACCCTCGCCTTGGTCCCGTCCGTCATGAAGCCGCCCCCTTCGGTTCTTCAAAAAAACTTCAGGAAAATGATATCACAAATCCGCCGTCCTAATGTCGATACGGCGGAATTTTTCATTCGTGGGCGATTTCACACCCCAGAAGGACGCCTATCGACCTGGAGATGCGGTGCTGCATCTCCCACCCCGCGTACGAAAGCCCGTGCGACGTGACGTACAGAAAGTCCATATCCCATTTCAGCGTGTCGAGCCCCGGTATGTAGGCCAGCCCGACGGTTCCTTTCCGCAGTTTTTTCCGTACGCCGCTTTCCGAGACGATGCCCGCGCCCAATCCCTCTTCGACGAATTTCACGAGAAGGTCGATCGAGTCCGCCTCCACTTTTTTCGACGGCTTGATCTGGTTGTTCATAAGCACCTTGTCGACGAAATAGGAAAGCGGGTGCGGCGCGACGTATCCCATCACGGTGATCGACTCCAGATCTTTGGGTTCGACGCATTTCCCCTCCAGGTGATGCCCCTTGGGAACGACGAAGACGAGCTTTTCGTGACAGAGCGCCCTGACCGTCAGCTCCGGGTCGTTGGAGCAGGCGAAGTTCTTCCCCGCGATCGCGAACTCCACCTCTCCGGACTTGAGTTTCGCGATTACGTCGATGGTCATCCCGGTGTATACCGAGACGTTGATGTTGGGAAAATCCTTGTGAAACTCCCTGAGCGTCTCGGGCAGGACCGCATGCGCGATATGGTTGGCGACGCCGATGGAAAGAGAGCCGCTCTCAAGCAGTTCGAGGGCCCGCAGGCGGTTCGGGAGCGAGTCGGCGAGAAGCAGCATCTCCTTCCCGAGCATATAGAGGGCTCTGCCCTCCGGAGTCGGACAGATTCCGTTGCGGTTCCGGTGCAGGAGACGTACCTTGTACTCCTCTTCCAGAGCGGAGACATGGTAGCTTACGGAAGGCTGCGAGAGATACAGGGCCTCGCCCGCGGTCCGGAACGATCCCTTCTCCACGACGCAGCAAAACACTTTCATTCGATCGAGATTCATTGTGAATCCCCTTTCGGGTATATTCAGAAAAAAGCGATGTATAGAATTAATTTATTGCCTTAATTGTTTTTTAGTGTATTGCAATTCAAAGAATCTATGAATAAAATCGGCAATGTTTTGATCATGTCCGCTCCAATTTTTCTTTCTCCGCCCGACTGTGCGCTGTTTTCCGGCGGTTCGGCCGGATATTCGAAAGGAAGCTCCCGTTTTGTATATTGTACATGACGGAGTGGAAAAGTACGGTATTTGTTCGGGATTCGGTTGCGGAGCCTCTTCGATCATATCTCCGACAACTGTGTGCGAAGGAGGTTTTTTGATGGATGTCGGTATGCTGAAAGACTGGTTTGCTCGAATGCACTCCGTCGGAGCGGCGAAACGGGGCGTCACCCGCCCGGGATACTCCGATGAAGAGGATGCAATGCACGCCCTGCTGCGGACGTTCGCCGCGGAGCTTGGCCTGACGGCGACGGAAGACTCTTTTGGAAATACCTTTATCTCCTTTCCGGGCGCGAAGTCCGAAGGCAGGGTGCTGATCGGCTCCCATCTCGACTCGGTCCCCGAAGGAGGACGCTACGACGGAGTTGCGGGCGTGCTTGCTGGGCTTTTGGCGATGGCGGAGTTCAAAGCGGAAGCGCGTTCCTTCCCGCTGGAGACGGTCGCGTTCCGGTGCGAGGAGTCGTCCGCTTTCGGCCTGGCGACGGTGGGGAGCGCGCTCTTCGCGGGGACGATCGATCCCGAGACGCTGCACATAGCCAAAAACGCCGACGGAAAAAGCCTCTACGACGCGATGAAGGAGAGGGGGTATACGCCGGAAAATGTCTCCGTTCCCTCGGATATCCGGGCGTATCTTGAGCTGCATATCGAGCAGGGGCGCGTTCTGGAGGCCTCGCGGAAGAAGCTGGGCATCGTTACCGCGATCGCCGCTCCCGTGCGCTTCCGCGTCTTCTTCGAGGGACGTCGGGATCACTCTGGGGCCACGCCGATGGGCATGCGGAAGGATTCGCTGTGCGCGGCGGGCGAGGCGCTGCTCGCCGTCGAACGGTGCGGCGAGGCGGAGAGCGGCTTGGCGACGGTGGCGACCGTCGGGATCATTCGCAACGAGCCCAACGCGCTGAACGTCATCCCCGGCTGTACGTCCCTCGGGGTGGATGTGCGCGGGATCGACGCGGAGAGCGTGCGGCGGGCCGCGGAGGCGATACGGAAGGAGGTCGCGGAGATCGGGCGGCGACGGGGCGTTCGCTTCCGTTTCGAGGAGATCTCCTCGTCCACACCGGTGATGATGGATCCGTCCGTCGTCGAAGGGCTGCGCTCCTCGGCGGAACGACTGGGCGCGGACTTCATGACGATGCCCAGCGGGGCCGGGCACGACGCGATGAAGATAGCGCCGTACGCGCCTGCCGGGATGCTCTTCATCCCTTGCCGCGACGGCGTGAGTCACAGTCCGGAGGAGCACGCCGAGATCGACGACGTGTTTCTGGGCGCGCGTCTTCTGCACGATTATCTGAATACCTACTGGAAGGAGAATGACCGATGATGCTTTTCATATCCGGCGGCTCTGTGGTGGATCCCGCGAGCGGTCTGAACGAGCGGAGCAATATCCTCGTCCGGGACGGAAAGGTGGCCGAGATCGGGCTGGACGTGCGCTGCCCCGAGGGCGCGCGGAAGATTGACGCTACGGGGCTGACGGTGGCCCCCGGCTTCGTCGATATTCACTGTCACTTCCGCGACCCGGGCTTCACCTACAAGGAGGACATTCACACCGGGGCGCTCTGCGCGGCGGCGGGAGGTTTCACGACGGTGGTCTGCATGGCGAACACGTCTCCGGCGATGGACTCCCCCGAACTGGTGCGGGAGTTCGCGAGCAAGGCGGCGGCGGAGAAGATCGAAGTGCTCACCGTCGGCGCGATCACCCGCGGGCTCGCCGGAAAGGAACTCGTCGACATGAAGGCGCTGCTCGACGCGGGGGCGGTCGGCTTCTCAGACGACGGAAAACCGCTGATGGACGCCGCTCTGGTGCTGCGGGCCATGCGTGCCGCGAGGGAAGCGATGGTCCCGCTCAGCTTCCACGAAGAGGACCCGTCGCTCATCGAGGCGAACGGGGGTGAACGCTACGTCGCCGCATACCGCGGAGGACGTGCTGGTGGCCAGGGATATCGAACTGGCGCTGGCGACGGGGGCGAAGGTGAATATCCAGCATCTGAGTTCCGCCGCCTCGGTGGAGCTTCTCCGGCAGGGCAAGCGCCGCGGGGCGAGCGTGTTCGCCGAGGTTACCCCGCATCATTTCAGTCTGACGGAGGACGCGCTCCGGCAGTTCGGCCCCAACGCGAAGATGAACCCTCCTCTTCGGACGGAAGCGGACAGACAGGCGCTGATCGAAGGGCTGGCCTACGGCACGATCGACTGTATCGCCACCGATCACGCGCCCCACGCGGCGCACGAGAAGGACGTCGCGCTCGAAAAAGCGATGAGCGGAATCATCGGCCTGGAGACCGCGTTCGCCCTTGCCGTGACCAACCTCGTCGCTCCGGGGCGTCTCTCCCTTTCCGAGCTTGTCCGGAAGATGTCGCTCAACCCGGCCCGACTGTACGGTTTCGACAGGGGCGCCCTCGCTCGGGGGAAGCGGGCGGATATCGTCGTCTTCGATCCGGAGGAGGAGTGGACCGTGAGCGGTACGCTGTCGAAATCGAACAACTCGCCGTTCATGGGAAGCAGGCTCAAGGGGAAGGTGAAGTACACCGTTTCGGGAGGGGCGATCGTCTATGAGGGTTGAGCGAACGACGCTCCTGTACAACTACGAGGTGAAGCCCGGCTACAAAACGATGGCCTTCCGGGCGGATTCCCTTCGGGAGGCCCGCCCCGGCCAGTTTCTGAGCGTTTCCGCTCCGGATGCGCTGAAAGAGGGAATGCTGCTTCGCCGTCCGTTCACGTTCTATCGGCTGGACGGGAATCTTGTGCAGGTGATGTACAAGATCGTCGGCGAAGGAACGCGCTTCTTCTCGTCCCTCGATGCCGGAGCGGAGATCGACGTCCTGGGACCCAAGGGAAACGCCTTCCCGATTCCCGAACAGTCGCGTCCGCTGCTGCTGGCGCGGGGCGTCGGACTGGCGTCGCTGGTCTTTCTGGGCGAGACGCTTGCGAAAAAGGGGTGCGACGTGATCACCGTGGGAAGCTTCAAGGACGAGCGCTCCGATCTTGTCGACGGCGCCGTGGAAGGATTCTCGAAGAGGCTCTACAAACTCTTCGACGGCGACGGAAGCAGCGCCCCGGAAA
This sequence comes from Aminobacteriaceae bacterium, assembly GCA_963668335.2. Lineage (GTDB taxonomy): Bacteria > Synergistota > Synergistia > Synergistales > Aminobacteriaceae > JAAYLU01. The sequence continues at coordinate 148,325 of CAXXRY010000016.1, forward strand.
ACGTGGAGCGGATTCTTAAGGAGGAAAAACCGACGGTCGTCTACACATGTGGATCGAAGCGGCTGATCCGCATGCTCCAAAAGATGGACGTCGAGGCTTTCGCAACGCTGGAGGAGCGGATGGGGTGCGGCCTGGGGGCCTGCTACGGGTGCGCGGTGAACACCGTCGAGGGGTACAAGCGCGTGTGTCAGGACGGCCCGTGTTTCAATGTGAAGGAGGTGATTGTGTGAACAGCGCCGTGGATATGTCGGTGAAAATAGGGTCTCTTGTATTGCGGAACCCCGTCATGAACGGCTCGGGGACGTTCGGTACCGCCCCGTACGGAGACCATGTCGATTTCTCCAGGATCGGCGCGGTCGTCGCGAAGAGCGTGACGCAGAACCCCAGGCAGGGCAATCCGCCGCCGCGCATCACGGAGGTCCGCTCGGGCGTTCTCAACGCCGTCGGCATCCAGAACGCGGGCGTGCGTGAGTTCATCGAAGAAAAACTCCCCGCGATGCGGACGTTCGATGTGCCGCTGATCGTGAGCGTCTCCAATACCAAGCTCGACGATTTCGGGAGGTCGGTCGCGCTTCTGGAGCGGGCGGACGGCATCGCCGCCTACGAGATCAACGTCTCCTGTCCGAACCTCGAATGCGGCGGACGGGCGTTCGGCATGTCCCCCGACGACACGCGGAAGGTCGCGGAGAGCGTCCGGCGCGAGGTTCGTTCGTCGCGCCCGGTGATCGTCAAGTTGACCCCCAACGTCACCGATATCGTGGAGATCGCGAAGGCGGCGGCCGACGGGGGAGCGGACGCCCTTACCGTCGCCAACACGTATATCGGCATGGCGGTGGACCTGCGGACGCGCAGGCCCGTCCTGGGGAACACGTTCGGCGGCGTTTCCGGCCCTGCGATCAAGCCGCTCACGATGCGCCACGTGTTCAACGTATCTAGGGCCGTGCCGCTGCCCGTGCTCGCCTCGGGCGGCATCTGCACCGCGGAGGACGCTCTCGAATACATGATGGTCGGGGCGACCGCAGTCCAGGTGGGCTCTGCGAACTTCTCGGATCCGGCCATTATGGAACGCATTGTCGACGGGATCGCCGAGTATCTGCTCGCGGAGAAGATCGACTCTCTTTCCGCCTTCATCGGAAGTATCGTCGCATAGGCGTTTAGTCGGAAACCTCGGCAGCCGCCGGGGATAGTACACACAAGGAGGTAACGATATGAGCAACAAGAAGGTGTTCTGGATCTTTCTGGTGCTTCTCTGCGCCGCCGCACTGCCGTTTTCCTTCACCACCCGGCCGGAACCGTATATCTTCGGCTGGCTTCCGTTCCCGCTCTTTTACTGGTGGATTCTTGTTGTAGTCAATTTTGTCTTTTTGTTCCGGGTGACCAGAAGCTGGCTTGCGGAGCAGCGAAAAAAAGAGGAGGGGAAGTAAATGAGCATCGGAATGCAGAGCTTTCTCGTCATTATCGCGTACCTGTTCGTCCTTCTCGGCGTAACGCTCTACAGCGTGAGGTCGCAGAGCGTGAAGAACGTCGAGGGCTTTTTCCTCGCCAACCGCGGCGTCAGCTCCGTGCTTCTCCCTCTGACGATGATCGCCGCCATGCAGAGCACCTTCGCGTTCCTGGGCGCTCCCGGCATGTACTACCTGCACGGCGTCGGGTTTATCGTGCTTGTGCTCTCCCAGGGGTGGTGCGCCCTGATGGTGATCTACTTCGGTTCTAAAATCAACGGACTCGGCAAGAAGTACGGCTATATGACCATAGGAGATTACTTCGAAGACAGGTTCGACAGCCGCTTCCTGAAAATTTGGTCCGCGGCCATCTCTGCCCTGATGACCGTCGTCTTCCTCGCCATGCAGTACGTGGGAAGCGCCCGAGCCATCGACGTGATCACGCGCGGCGAGGTGCCCTATATTGCCGGACTCGCCATCATCGCCTTCTTCTCGCTGCTCTACGTAGTTATCGGAGGCGCCAAAAGCGTCGTGCTCACCGACGCCATCCAAGCCGTGATTCTTCTCGTCGGTATCGTCGTCGCCGCCTGGATCGCCATCGGTCCGTCGGGCGGCATCGTCAAGCTGTTCACCGCCGTCGCGGAAAAATCGCCGGAACTGCTCTCCCGGCCGGGGCCCAAGGGGCTCTACGGCGACAAGAATTGGCTGATGCAGTTCATCGTGCTGCCCTTCGGCATCTGGCTCTGCCCCCACGTCTGGATGCGCTCGCTGATGGCGAAGGACGCGAAGGCGATCGCCAACTCCGCGATGAGCATCCCCCTGTCGCAGATCGTGATCTACGCCACCGCCACCGTTTTCATCGGCCTCTCCGGCCATGTGCTGCTCACCGGGCAGGTCGTTCCCGACACGGTGCTCCCCATGCTGATGAACAAGTACACCAACTGGTTCCTCGCGTCGGTCATCATCGCTGCGTCGTTGGCCGCGGGCCTTTCGACGATCAACTCCATGATCCTGGTCAGCTCCCAGCTCTTCTCGCAGGACATCTATAAGCTCTTCAAGGGAAAGATGGAAGAGGGGCAGAACCTCAAGATATCCCGCATCCTGACGGTGCTCATCGTCCTTCTGGGCGTCGGCATCGCGTTGCGTCCGCCGCAGGCGCTTGTCAGCGTCGTCATCGACGTGGCTTACACCGGACTGGCGCAGCTCGCCCCCGCCTTCATCCTCGGGCTCTACTGGCGCAAGTGCAACCGGGCCGGAGCGACCGCGGGCATGACGGTCGGCATCCTGATTCTCTTCTACACCAGAGTGATGAAGATCGCGCCGCTGGGGTACCCAGGATTTCTCTGGGCCTTCTTCGCCAACCTGCTGCTCGTCGTCCTGATCTCCATGATGACGAAGGGCGAAGGAGAAGAACGCCTGAACCGTTTCTTCGCGAAGGCGTAGACCGGACGAACGAAGGAGGGCGGAGCGTATGCTCCGCCCTCCTTTGCTTAAGGGAATCTCTGATAAAGCTTCCGGCAAACAGGCTTTCGATCTTGTGAAATAGTGCTGTAGCAGATAGTTCCACATCCACTCCATACCGGGGAGTTGAGAACGGTGAACCACCGGAGAACTCCTGCGAACGCCTCTGCCATGGAATCCATGAGGTGCTTTGTCGGAATCGACCTCGGGAACGAACCCATCCCCGACGAGACCAGCATCTGCAAATTTCGCCATCTTCTCGAAACCCACGGCTTGGGAGAACGCATCTTTCAAGAGGTCAACGCCCATCTCGAGGAGAAAAGACTGAGACTCTCCGAAGGAACCATCATGAACGCCACCATCATCAACGCCCCGTCCTCCACCAAGAATAGAGAGAAGAAGCGGGATCCCGATATGCACTCCACGAAAAAGGGGAACCAGTACATGGTTAGGAGGGCCTTGTTGGAGCCGACAGGGGCGTAGTGTATCAAAATAGCGGCAAAAGGTCACAAAAAAGCACGAAAAGATGTGAAAAAGGTACCCATCTAGGTGAGGTGTGAGTTAAAAGTACACAGGAAACGGATTCGGCTGTCAAGGTTCTTCTGTCGGATGCTGGATCAACTATTGTTCAGAGGTTCCTTAGAAATGCTATCTTTCCTTTGCTGCGTTGGCGGCATTCGTTCCTGTCAGATCAGAAAGTCGTTTATCCAGCTCTGTGATCTGCAGTTTTCTCGTCCATTGTTGCAGCTTTACCAGATCTTCAATGTGCGGTTGCTTTTCGCAATGTGCAGCCAATTTTTCAATCCCTTGCATGAGGAGATTTGAATCCTTCTTCGCTACTCCTAAATCTATCAAGAAATATGCCATTTGTTTTTCTGCCTGATCCCGCACCATAAGACTGGAACGGGCTTTTTCGAGGAGTGTTTCCCGGCTCAAAGGGTTTGGTGTTTGCATTGCCAGGCGAAGTATCCGCTCTGCCCTCGTGCCTTCAAAAAGAAAAAGGAGACCTGCCAGAGAGAAGAAGCATATACATCCTCCAAGAGCTCGAGCAAATATATGCATTCTCGCTCCAGAAAAAGCCTGGAGAGGTCGCAGCAAATTTCTATTCGTCATAGCAAAGGCGAACGAGAGCCAAACTGCGTTTTCGATACGATGAAACGCTCGGGAGACAAGTGCGCTGACCAGAAAGAGCGCTGCCATTGCGCACCCCCAAAAGACCTCTGGAGAAATATCGGGCTTTTTCCAGAGAGCCAGCAGAGATACCCATCCCCAGCAAAGCCAGAGAGAGACCATCAGGACTTCCCCCACGGCGCCGGACTCGGCGAACCATTGTAAAAACTCATTATGCGCCCATAATGTGTATCCTCGCTCCAGATGGGGCCAGCGACGCAACATCTTGTTCTGTGCATCAAGATAGTTCCATTTGAACTGCCCTAGACCGACACCGGACAGGGGATGCCCGGTAATCATCGTCCATGATGTGGCCCAGATGGTTCCTCTAGTCCCGAAGATGCTCCAAGGCTTTTCTTCCCCTATTGTCCAAACTCTTGTGACCAATTCATGCATCTTGCTGAAAAGGCGTCTACTGCGCCAGTCGTTTTTATTCATAGTGAAGTAAAACCCCAAGGAAGCGAGGAGAAAAAGGAAAAGGAAAGCAGCTACGATTCTCGGGAGATGTCTCCGTTCAATATATCTGAAAAAAAATATTAAAAGCATGATGCATCCAGCACAAAAAGCCAGAATTCCGGAGCGGCTGGTGGAGGCGATAAGCCCCTTTAAAATGACCACGAGCAGGCAGAGTAGCGTGCTTCTGACGAGAAGCGTCCTTTTTGTTGCGGTGAAAAGAAGAAAGAGCGCGTTCACTCCGCCGATTGCTAGCCAGAGCCCCAACATGTTTTGTTGTCCTGTGTTCGCGACGTAATGCCACCATTGAACTGCCGAGAGTATAAATGGAAAGGGCTCCGCCAGCCTTCGAACCTGTAGTTCCGCAAAGATCACGCTGAGTGCTGCGCCCAGAACGGCCCCCCAGAGAAGTGTTCGGAGAAGATTGTTGTCCACAAGATGGCATGTCAGTAAATAAACAAGCCATAGAGAAGCGAAGAAAAACCATTCTCTATAAAATGTTTCCATAGAGCGGATATCGACCCAAAAAGGCTGGAGTGTAATGTAAAGAAGCAGCCCAAGCCAGAGAACGGCGAATCTGTCGAGGCGAAATAGAGTGGACAAAGCTCCGTATCGAAGTAATCTGTATCCCGCAACCGTCCCGAGAACAGCTAGGGGAACGAATGTTGCAATCCATTTAATCGGGTGAAGATCGGTATAGAAAAATGCACCGGAGAAGAGTAGATTGGGCAGTGAAAAGGCAACGCAGAAGTTTAAAAAAGAAAGCGGACGAGGAACAAGGGGAAGAAGTTCTGTAGAAATAAAGGTTTTTTTCCGTTTATTCCTTTTTTTTAGAGACATAATAGGCTGCCTCCTTTCGGCTCTTCATGTATCTTCAAAGAAATCATACCATAACGCCGGCGCTCACGGTGTTTTCATAGAGTCCTTTTTCTCAAAACCCCTTTCTACTCTGTTCAAGCGGTGATTTGTTCGGAGTCAATATGCATTGCAACAGAATCTTGTGTCTGTGGTACTATATCAAAAGATCTAAACGAAGGGAGCGTCGGCTAGTCATCGTGCAGTATATTCTTCTTGGAGTAATCGCGTTTGTCTGCGAGACGATCGACTCGTCGCTCGGCGGAGGGTACGGAACGATCCTCATCCCCGTTCTCTTCCTTATGGGGTACGAACCACTGGAGGTCGTGCCTCTTATCCTTGTTTCCGAGATGTTTACCGGCCTTGCGGCGGGCTTTTTTCATCATGTTGTCGGCAACGTCGATCTCAAGCCGGGGTCCAAGCCTTTCAAGATCGGCGTTATTCTGGGATTGTGCGCCGTTGCCGGCTCGTTTGTCGCCGTCTTCTTCGCCTTTACACTGCCGAAGAATGTTGTCAAGGGGTACATCGCTTTTCTCATCATTTCTTTGGGTCTTTTGAATCTCCTCTCGCTGCGGACGACGTTCCCTTTCTCGTGGCATAAGATCATCGGCCTCGGCTTCCTCGCTTCCTTCAACAAGGGGCTCAGCGGAGGAGGCTACGGTCCTCTCATCGTCGGCGGTCAAATTCTCTCCGGTCTCAGCCCCAGAAATGCTGTTGGCATTACCTCCTTCGCTGAAGGGCTCACCTGTGTCGTCGGTATTGCCACCTACGTTGCTTTCAATGGGGGGGTGCTGAATCTGAATTGGGAGCTGGGCGGCGCTCTTCTCACGGGTGCGATGCTCTCCGTTCCTCTCTCCGTCAATCTCGTTAAGCTGATCGACGAATGTTTGATGCGCAGCCTTATCGCTTGGACCATCACAGCACTCGGCCTTGCGGCTTTCTGCCAGACATTCGGCCATCTTCTCGTCTTCGAGAACACTCCCCTGGTTGTACTCGCCGTTCTCCTCGCCCTCCCCCTCGGCTTTACCGCGGGGAAAAGTCTAAGCGTTAAAAAAAGAGAAGGATGTGTTCCTGTGCGGAACGAAGATGGCGAGTCTTTGAGCGAAAGCGGGATTACTCGGTGCCGATGACGCTCTCCGGTTATCTTTGCGATCTCCTGTCATCGTTCTCAAGGAGGCGGAGAGAATGAAACGAATCGGTTTCACCGTCTGGTTTACCGGCCTCTCAGGTTCCGGCAAGACCACGATTGCACTCGCCTTGGAGAAAAAACTCCTCGAACGAGGCGTCCCATACGTCCAGCGTCTCGACGGCGATATTGTCCGCGAGAGCCTCAACCGAGACCTCGGTTTCTCTAAAGAGGACAGAGATGAGAACATCCGCAGAGTTGCCTTCGTCGCCCGTCTTCTTGCCGCCAACGGAACCGCCGTCCTGGCTTCCTTCGTCTCTCCTTACCGGGAGGCCCGGGAAAATGCCCGACGGGAGTGCGAAACCGCCGCTCCGTTCGTCGAAGTCTATGTTGACTGTCCCATGGAGGATCTGGTCAGACGTGATACCAAGGGGCTCTACAAGAAGGCCTTCGCGGGAGAAATCGATAACTTCACGGGAGTCTCCGCCCCGTACGAACCGCCCGAGAACCCGGATGTGTATCTCGACACATCGGGAACGACGCTCGAAGAGGACGTGAAAACTCTTCTTGTTTTTCTTGAGCGAACAGGACTTCTCCCGGTATCTCCCGGAGCCCGTGCTGTAAAGAACATCGGAGAGACGTCCGTGCAGTCCGCCGAGGTATGGGGCGAACTCACGTGCTCTTTTCCACTTTCAGAAGAAGAGGAGTGAGTTCATGCCGAACGGCGAACATTACCGTATCTGCACTCTTGATCTGTTGGAAGCCGAGAGCATTCACATCATCCGCGAAGTCGCCTCGGAGTTCGAAAACCCCGTCATGCTTTACTCCGTAGGGAAAGACTCCACCGTCATGGCGCGTCTCGCGCAGAAGGCCTTCCACCCCGGAAAAGTCCCCTTTCCGCTGCTGCACGTAGACACCGGTTTCAAGTTTCCGGAGATGTACGAATTTCGGGACTTGTTCGCCGAAGAAACAGGGCTCGAAGTCCGCGTGCATAAAAACGTCCGCGCCATAGAACAGGGCGTGAACCCGTACGATCTCGGCACCGTCAAGTGCTGCGGCCATCTCAAGACGCAGGCCCTGCTCGACGCCCTCGCCGAGGGTGAATACGACGCCGCATTCGGAGGCGCACGCCGCGACGAGGAAAAATCCCGCGCCAAGGAACGCGTCTACTCCTTCCGTGACCGCCACGGCCAGTGGGACCCCCGCAACCAGCGCCCCGAACTCTGGAACCTCTACAACGGACGAATCGACAAGGGGGAGAGTATCCGCGTCTTTCCTCTCTCGAACTGGACCGAGTTGGACATCTGGACCTATATCCACAGGGAGCGTCTCCCCGTCGTGCCGCTCTACTTCGCAAAGGAGCGCGACGTCATCCGACGCAACGGCCAGCTTATCCCCGTCTACCCAGGTTCACGCACCCTTCCCGGAGAGACTCCCGAACCCGTCATGTGCCGCTTCCGCACCCTCGGCTGCATTCCCTGCACCGGCGCCGTCGAATCCACGGCGTCCACACTGCCGGAGATCATCGGGGAAATGATGACCGCCCGCAACTCCGAGCGCATCACCCGCGTCATCGACTACGACCAGGACAGCTCCATGGAGCAGAAGAAGAGGGAGGGGTACTTTTGAGCGGCCCCGACGGAAAGAAATATCTTCACTCGATGACCGGCTTACAGTCGGTTGAATACACAAAAGAGAGCGTCGAAGCCCTCCTCCAACGGAACGAGAAGGCGGACCTTCTGCGCATTGCCACCGCGGGCAGCGTCGACGATGGCAAGTCCACCCTCATCGGCAGGCTTCTCTATGAAGCTAAAGGAATCTTCGAGGATCAGCTCGCCTCCATACGAGACTACTCCCGTACTCACAGTAGAGGGGAGTTCGACTACTCTCTTGTTACCGACGGCCTCAAGGCCGAACGCGAGCAGGGCATCACCATCGACGTTGCGTACCGTTACTTTTCCACACCGAAGAGGCGTTTCATCATCGCCGACACTCCGGGGCACGAGCAGTATACCCGCAACATGGCCACAGGCGCGTCGACCGCGCAGCTCGCCCTCATCCTCGTCGACGCTGTCAACGGCGTCGGCGTCCAGACGAGACGGCACGCCTTCATCTCCTCCCTGCTGGGTATCCGCCACCTCGTCCTCGCCGTCAACAAGATGGATCTCGTCGGGTACGAAGAGTCCGTCTTCGAGAAGATAGTCGCCGTCTGCCGCCTCTTCGCCGACAAGCTTCCCGTCGACAGCCTTCACTTCATCCCCCTGAGCGCCCTTCAAGGGGACAATGTCGTCGAAAAGAGCGATCGCATGCCGTGGTACAAGGGCGCCCCGCTCCTTGACTACCTGGAGAACGTCGTCGTTCTGGGGGAGCGCAACCTCAGGGATTTCCGCTTCCCCGTGCAGCGCGTCGTCTGGACAGGAAAAACATTCCGCGGCTACGCCGGAACGATAGCCTCCGGCGTCGTGAGAGCCGGCGATGAGATTTTCGTTCTCCCCTCCGGCGTCACGTCGAGAGTCAAGCGCATCGCCGCATGGGACGTCGACAAGCAGTACGCCTTCGCTCCGCAGGCCGTCGTCGTTGAACTCGAAGACGACGTCGACATAAGCAGGGGCGACATGATCGCCCGTCCGAAGAACCTCCCGACGCTCACCGACGAGGTCGAGGCCAGTCTTGTCTGGATGAACGAAAAACCACTCCGCCCCGGAGGGACGTATCTCTTCAAGCACTGCTCCCGCTATGTCAAGGGAACCGTCACCGCGCTCAAATACCGTCTCGACCCGAGGGACCTGCACAGAAAAGAAGCCGAAGAGTTCCGGCTGAACGAAATCGGAAGAGCCTTCGTCTCCTTCGTGAAGCCGCTTTATGCCGACGAGTACCGCGACAACGCGGCGACGGGCGCCTTCATCGTCGTCGACCCCGTCAGTAATCTGACCGTCGGCGCAGGGATGATCGAACGCTGCATGACGCACCTTTCCATCAACACAGAAGGAGCTGAAAAACAGAAAGAGGCGAAGACATTCTGGCTGCCCTTGGATACGCCGGAGGAGGAAATTGAGCATATCCTGCACGAACACCGCCCGGTGATGAGACTCGACTGGGAGGACCTCGAGAAAGGGTTAAACGCAGATCTGAGTGAAGCGCAGGTCGATGAGAAGATACGGCGAATCCACCATGTCTGCGAGCTGGGGAATGCCTCCGGTGTGTCGGTGATTCTCCTCTGTTTCCCTTTTCCTCCGGATGAGCGATTCCGAAAACAGCTCGGAGAGAACCCTTGGTTTGGCGATATCTCTTGAACAAGGAAGGAGAAGTGAAACGCAGTGAGCGGACAAATTACCGTCGTCTCGGGGTACCCGCGTTCCGGCACGTCGTTGATGATGCAGATGCTGGCCGCCGGAGGAATGGATGTGCTGACGGACGACACGAAGACGCCCGACGAGCACAACCCTCGCGGCTATTTCGAGTTCGGACCGGCGCTGAAACTGGGCGGAAAGGAGACTTCGACGGACTGGGTGGACGGGGCTGTCGGCAGGGTGGTCAAAGTAATGGCCTACCAGTTGCGGCACCTTCCGGAAACCTTCGAATACCGCGTTCTCTTCATGCGCAGAAGAATCGCCGAGGTGCTGGCCTCCTGGAACAAGATGAAGCTGACGCGGCCGGATGTCCGTCTGAGCGAGAGAGAGCAGATCCTCGCCTTCAAGACCGAGTATGCCGTCTACGAGGCGACTCTCGAACGGCGAAAGAACTTCAGAGTGCTCTTCGTCCAGTACAACGAGCTGCTGGCGAGCCCCGATGAGTGGATAGAAAAAGTCGCCGGATTCCTCGGGGATTCACTGGACAGAACTTCGCTCGACAGAAGTGCGATGCGCGGTGCGATCGACTACGCGCTCTACCGGAACCGTCTGCTGTGATGTGCTCCTTTCGGAGAGGTGACGGAAACGGCCTCGCAGGCGTCGTCTTGAGTTTGTCGAATGCATCCGCTCCCTCTTGACACCTCGGTTTCACAAGGATACTCTAAAAAAGAGAATCATGATGTTTTTACTCCAAAGCCTCGTCATGAGAAAGGCGGAGAGTTCGTGAAAGAATCATTCTGTTTTCAGTCAGCTTTCGCTTGGCGAAGGTCTATCTTTGCTTGCAGTTCTGATCTCTTGTGGATGCCGCGATGAACCGCCTCGTCGTGCGCCGTCCTCCCCGCCTTCCCTTGGAAGGGCATGTCGACCTCACGTACCGTTGCAACAACAACTGTCTGCACTGCTGGGTGCGCCGTCCTGCCGACGATCCCGTGCAACTGGAAGAACTCTCCTTCGACGAGATTCGCCGCATCGCCGGCGAGGCGCGCGCGCTTGGGTGCCGCCGCTGGGGCATCTCCGGGGGCGAACCGATGCTGCGCCCCGACTTCCCCGAGATATTCGACTTTCTGACGAGCAAGGCCGTCGGCTACTCCATCAACACCAACGGCACGCTGATCACGCCGTCCGTCGCGCGCCTTTTGAAACGCAGGGGAACGAAAATGATCGCCGTCTACGGGGCGACTCCCGAGGTCTACGAAAAGGTCACCCGCAACCCGGGAGGTTTCGAACGAATGATGCGCGGCTTCGCCTATATGAAGGAGGCCGGTGCCGGATTCATCGTCCAGTTGATCCCGATGCGGGCCAACCGGCATCAGTGGAGCGAGATGATCGCCCTTGCGCGGAGCCTGAGTCCGCAGTGGCGCGTGGGTGCGCCGTGGCTCTATCTCTCCGCCGACGCCTCCCCCGAACGCAACGCCGAAATCGACGCGCAGCGCCTCGATCCCGCGGAGGTGATAAGGCTGGACAAGCCGAATCCATTGTACGGCGAAAGAATGGCCGAATTGAACGCCTCGTTTGCGGACGATATCGAACCGACGGACGGCGACAGCGCAGTCGCTTCGACGGCGTGCGGCGCCGCAGCGCAGGGCGACGACCGTCTTTTCGCCCGCTGCATCGAGGGCAGACGCTCCTTTCATATCGACGCGTACGGCATGATGTCGTGGTGCTCCTTCGTCAAGGATCCCGCGCTGCGCTGCGACCTGCGGACGGCGAGCTTCGAGGACGCATGGGAGCGTTTTATCCCCTCCTGCGCCGACAAGGTCCGAGGAGGAACGGAGTGGCGCAATGGGTGCGGAAGCTGCGAAAAAAAAGATGACTGCCGCTGGTGCGCCGTCTACTCCTATCTGGAGATCGGCCGCTACGGCGCGCCCGTCTCCTACCTCTGCCGGGTTGCCGAGGAGGCGCGGAGCTTCAAGGAGGAGTGGCGCGAGCGGCACCGCCGATACTTCCGGATCGCTGGCATCACCGTCCGGCTGGAGAGCGATCTTGACTTCGGCACGGTGTGTTTCAAGGACGAGCTGAACGCCTTCTCTGCCGACGGACCCGGCGACGACAACATCACGCTTCGTCATTTTTTCGAAATTCCCGACATGAGGGGCAAGGACCTTGGAGAGCAGATCTACCGCAAGCCTCCATGGGCTATTTCGCGGAAGAACGGCGCGTGGTTCTACCGCGGTATCTCTCCGAGAGATGGAGACGACTCGCTCCATCGGGTAGCGATTTTTTCCCCCGACCATCGCCGCGGCACGATCTACAGCCCGCCGCGCGAGGCGGAACGGGTGCTTGATACGGAGTGGCAGTCGCTCTCCCTCTTCCCCACCGACCAGATTTGGCTCGCGCATCTGCTGGCCGACCGCGGCGCTGCGCTGCTGCACTCTGCGGCGGCGGTCGTCGGCGGGAGCGGGTTCGTCTTCGTCGGCCACTCCGACGCGGGCAAGTCCACCACTATGGAACTGCTGAAGAGCGCTCGAAGGGAGCGGGGGCTCGACGCCGAAATCCTCTGCGACGACCGGAACATCGTCCGCAGGTGGAGCGACGGCTGGCGTGTCCACGGCACGTGGAGCCACGGCACCACCGCCGACGTCTCCCCGGCAAGCGCCCCGCTCCGGGCCGTCCTCTTCATCGAACAGGCGGCGGAGAACGAGATCCTCCCCCTGACCGACCGGAAACTCGTCTGGCGGCGTCTGCTGGCCACCCTGATCCGCGCCGCTGTCAGCGACGAGTGGTGGCGGAAGGAGCTGGACATTCTGGAGCGTCTCGTCGCCGAGGTTCCGTGCTACACCATGCGCTTCGACAAGACGGGGAAGATCGTGCCGGAGCTGGAGGCCATGGTCTCGTGAGCGCCTACGCACGCTCAGTGAAGCGGCTTTCCAAGCGGCTTGCCCCGCGCCTCGGACGACTCGACATCGAACTCACCGAGCGCTGCAACAACGACTGCATCCACTGCTGTATCAACCTCCCCGCAGGCGACGAGGCCGCACGATTCCGCGAGACGACTACCGGCCGGATCAAGGCGCTCCTGACCGAGGCTGTCTCCCTCGGATGCCTCCGCGTCCGCTTCACCGGGGGAGAGCCGCTGCTGCGGCATGACTTCGAAGAACTCTACCTTTTCGCGCGCCGCCTGGGGATGAAAGTGCTCCTCTTCACCAACGCGACACTGATCACTCCCCCCCTCGCCGATCTCCTTGCCCGCGTTCCTCCGCTGGCGAAGATCGAGATCACCGTCTACGGAATGAGCGCCGAAAGTTACGAGGCCGTGACGCGCCGGCATGGTTCCTTCGCCAGCTTCCGGAGAGGCGTGGAGCTGCTGCTGGAGCGGAACGTCCCCTTCATCCTCAAGTCGGCCCTTCTTCCGCCGAACCGGCACGAAATAGAAGCGTTCGAGACGTGGTGTGGGACGATCCCGTGGATGAACAAGCCGCCTTCCTACTCTATGTTTTTCAGTCTGCGCAGCCGCCGCGACGACGAGGAGAAGAACAGGCTGATCGCCGAGATGCGCCTCTCTCCCGAAGAGGGGCTTGCCGTCCTGACTCGCAACGAATCGAGATACCGGAAGACGATGCAGGAATTCACGGAGAAGTTCATGGGGCCTCCCGGAGACTTCCTCTTCCGCTGCGGCGCCGGCAGGGGGCTGTGCATCGACGCCTACGGACGCGCCCAGCCCTGCATGGGGGTGCGCGTGCCGGAGTTGACGGTAGACGCGGCAGGGTGTACATCCTCCTCCCCTTTGGCGGATGCGCTGGAGCGCTTCGCCTCTCTCGGCGCACTACGGACAAACAACCCCGTCTACTTGGAGCGATGCGCGAACTGTTTTCTGAAGGGGTTGTGCGAGCAGTGTCCTGCGAAGTCGTTGTCCGAGAACGGTACGCTGGATACGCCAGTGGAGTACCTCTGCGACATCGCTCATGCGCAGGCGCGCTTTTTGGGGTGGCTGAAGGAGGGGGAGAAGGCGTGGAGAGTGAAAGCATGGAGGGAAAGGATAGTTGGGGACAAGATAGGGAAGTTCGCTGCGGAACATGAAAAGCGGCTGACAGTTGCCGAAGAATAACGGGTGTGGTAGGCTATGAAAAGAAGTTTTCTGCAATTTGATGATTTTCACACACAAAAATGTACTCAAGGAGGAATGGATGATGAAGAGCGAAAGAGGAAAAAAAGAGTGGAGCAGGCCGGAACTGACCGTGCTCACGCGCAACAAGCCGGAAGAGGCGGTTCTGGGAAATTGCAAAGGAGTGGGAGGGAGTGGTTATGATTCTGCATACGGTTCATGTATGTATGATCTTGCTTGTAATGATTGTAATGTGCAGGGAGCTTCTTGAAAATGGAAAAACGTACCAATAACCACTCTCCGGCTTTCGCACCTCCTGTATAGAGAGGAATCGGCCTGCAGTAGTTTGCAGCATTTGCTGATATTATAATCAGCTGGATAAAGCCGGATGACTTCATGGAAAATAAAAAACATGGAGCTGATCAGAGCTGAAGATGTTGACGCGGAACAATCCGGAGGAGGCGGTGCTGGTTGTGTGCAAGAATACGGGAGGTGGTGGCCCGGGAAGACAAGATCCTGAGTGTATTGATTTGTTTCCTGGGCCGTATGCCCAATATCCGTTTTTTTCTGCCTCATAGAGAATAAGAAACCTCTGAATGACGTAGGGCGTGCTTGCAACTTGGGGATTGCTTTTCTTATTTCTCTGCTACCCCGCTTTTTTTTACGCTCGACTCCTCCGTTTCCTCTGAACAGGCGATGGTGCAGCGGAAGAAGCAGCGGAGAATCGGCACCAAGAAAGTGCTGAATGTTTTTTCATATTTATACAATTTAACCGGGAGATTGATCGATGACATACGAACCGACGCTTGAAACAGTCTGCCTCCCCTCCGAGGATGTGGTGGCCCGCGAGATCGAGGGTGAGATGATCCTTGTTCCGTTGGTGGCGGGGATAGGGGACGCGGACGACGAATTGTACGCATTGAACGACACCGGCAAGGCGATTTGGAACGCGCTCGACGGAGAGAGAACGCTGGGACAGGTGGCGAAGTTTCTGTTCGAGGAATTCGAAGGCTCTCCTGAGATTCTCCGCGAGGACGTCCTCGGATTTGCCGGGGAGATGGTGCGGCGGCGGATGCTCGTCGCAAGGCCCTGATCCGCCTCCGAAGATCAAGCATGGCCGGCGGGGAAGAACGCTTCGCGGAAGGACTTCCGCCGGAATCTGCTCCGGTGAGTTCTTCCGCGTATGTTGTGCAGGGCGGAGAGCTGTCCCTCTCCAATGCCGGGCAGCTTGAGCTGTTGCTGGCGATGTGTGAACGAGGCGCACCGCTACGAACTATGGTACGTGGCTTCAGCATGACCCCCTTTCTCCGCGACGGCGACGTACTGACCATCGCTCCGCTGAAAGGCGCCCCTCGGGTCGGCGACATCGTCGCCTTCCGGTATCCGGAGAACGGCAGGTTGGCGATCCATCGTCTCGTCCAGCGGACGAAGAAAGGCTGGCTCGCATGGGGCGACAACTGCCCCGAACCGGACGGAGAAGTCGCCTCCGGGGACATCCTCGGCAGAGTGATCCTCGCGGAGCGCAACGGCCGGCGAGCGTACCCCTGGCTTGGAAGGGCGGGCGCGCTGATTGCCTTACTCAATAGCACAGGGATGTTGGCGCATGTCCGAAGTGTATGGCGCCTTCCGCGCCGCGCTGCATCGTTCTTCCTACGGCGTCTTCAGGGACTTTCGGTGTATCGAGCGATCGGCGGGAGACTTGCTGCCCGAGCGACCGTTTCCATCGCCGATCAACACGATATGGATGCAGTGCATCGCATGATGAATCCGTCCTCATCGTATCGTGTCCAACCGGCCAATCCAAACGTCACCAACCTTATTGCCAAGATGCGCAACGAAATGATCGGATTTGTACAGCTTGTATACCGCGCCGAAAGAGGCTCTTCGTTTTCCGGGTATTGGCTGTATTCGATGCATGTCCGTGCGAGGTCCCGAGGGTTGGGTGTCGGGGAAAAACTCGCTCGATGCTCTATCGACAGGGCGAAGGAAAAAGGAGCGAAAGAGCTGTTCCTTTGGGTGTTCGAAGACAACGGAAGGGCGATCGCCCTGTACCGGAAGCTTGGATTTCTGGTTATACCGTCGCTTTCTCCGCTCCCTGCAAATAAGGAATTCGGATCTGAACGGCTGCGCATCGTGATGCGAAAAGACTTGACGTCGAATGATGAGAAGGAGCGGTGATCCTATGACCGAAAAGATGGAGATTCAGCACCTTCCCCTCTGGAAGAGACTGAAGGAGCGCAGAACGCCCCTCTCCTTCGACGTCGAGATTACGGCGCGCTGCAACATGAACTGCCGCCACTGCTACATCAACCTCCCCGCCGGCGACGAAGCGGCGCGTGCCCGCGAGCTGACGCCGGACGAAATCTTGGGCATCGCGCGCCAGGCCGTGAAGATGGGCTCCGTATGGTGCCTGATCACGGGGGGAGAGCCGCTGCTCCGCCCCGATTTCGCCGAAATCTACACGGGGCTGAAACGGCTCGGCCTTCTCGTTTCGGTCTTCACCAACGCGGTCCTGATTGACGACCGGCACGCCGAGCTGTTTCAAAAGCTTCCGCCGCGCGATATCGAGGTCACCGTCTACGGTGCGACGCGGGAGACGTATGAAGCGGTCACGCGCCGTCCCGGTTCCTTCGAGCGCTTTCTGGAGGGGCTTGAGAGGCTCCGTTCGGCCGGAGTGCGCGTTCGTCTGAAGGCAATGGCCATCCGCTCGAACCTTCACGAACAGAAGCAAATCGCCGATTTCTGCATCGAGCGGACAAAGGACTACTTCCGCTTCGATCCGCAACTGCATCTGCGCTTCGACGGCGACCCGTTCCGCAACGAGGAGATTCGGGCCGAGCGTCTGTCGCCGGAGCAGATCGTCGCCCTCGAGGAGGCGGACGTGAAGCGGGCCGACGCGTTGCGGAAGAAGTGCGACATTTTGATCAACGAGCAGTTCGCTCACTACGGCTGCGACCACCTCTTTCACTGCGGGGCCGGGAACGGCAGCTTCAGCGTGGGGTACGACGGCACGTTCCGGCTCTGCTCCTCCCTGTGGGCGGAGGGGACGACCTACGACCTCCGCAATGGAACGCTGGACGAGGCGTGGAACGACTTCGTGCCGAAGGTGCGCGACCTGCGCTCGCAACGCGCCGAGTTCCGCGAGACCTGCCGAAAGTGCTCGCTTGTGAACCTCTGCCTCTGGTGTCCTGCGCACGCCCATCTTGAGACGGGAGAGCTCGACGGCGCCACCCCCTACTTCTGCGAGGTGGCCCATGCCCGGGCCGAGAGCATCAGGCGACTGTCGGAAGCCGGCGAGGCGAGGTGACACCGGATATTCGGGAGCGTCTGAAGGGCGCGCTCCGCCTCCGCCGCTCTCTGTTACTGGTTTGGGAAAGCGCACGACTGTGGACTGTGGCCGCGCTTGCCCTGATGACGCTCCAGGCGCTGCTCCCGCTGGCCTCGCTCTACCTTGTGAAGCTGACGGTCGACGCCGTGGCGGAAGGAGTCGGCGCGCCCGACAAGGCGGCAGCGCTGGGACAGGTTCTGCTGATGGTTGCGCTGACGGGTACGGTGACGCTGCTGACCTCGGCATGCCGCGCCGCCTCCGAGGTGGTACAGGAGCAGCAGGGGCAGCTCGTGACCGACCACGTCACGGATACGATCCACCGGCAGTCCGCAGCCATCGGGCTGTCCAGTTACGAGGATTCCCGCTACCATGATACCTTCTACCGGACCCAGCGCGAGGCCCCGTACCGCCCGACGCGGGTCGTGCGCGGCCTGACGCAGCTTGTCCAGAACACGGTCTCCCTGGGGGCGCTCGCCGGGTTGCTCTCGTACCTGCATCCGGCAGTCTCAGCCGTCCTCTTTGGAACGGCCATTCCTGTAATCCTGGTAAAGATTGCCTCTGCGGACCGTCTCTATACATGGCGGAGACGCCGCACGGAGACTGAACGACGGGCATACGACTACCACCAAATGCTGACCGGCCTGCAGCACGCCAAGGAGCTGCGTCTCTTCGGGCTCGGCGACATCTTTCGCCGGCGCTACCGGGATCTGCGGACCGTGCTGTGCGGCGAGCGGCTGAACATCGCGAAGCGGCGCTCTCTCGCCGCCCTGCTGGCGCAGGCGGCGGCGATGTTCGCCCTCTTCGGCACGCTGGCCTTTGTCGCATGGAGAACTCTGCACGGGGAAATGACGTTGGGGGATATGGTGATGTATCATCAGGCCTTCCAACGTGCCCAGTCCGCCCTGCAGGGCATCATGGAGGGCCTGGCGGGGCTCTACGAGGACTCGCTCTTTCTGAACGACTTTCTCGCCTTTCTGGATCTGAAGCCGGAGATTGCCGCTCCTGTCGAGCCGCTGACGCCGTCCCGGCCGATGCAGCGGGGAATTTGCTTCGAGCAAGTGCGTTTCCGCTATCCGGGAGCGGAACGGGAGGTACTGTGCGGGATCGATCTGCGGATCGGGCCGGGCGAGGTCGTTGCGCTGGTCGGCGAGAACGGGGCGGGAAAGAGCACGCTGGCTAAGCTGCTCTGCCGGCTGTACGACCCGACTGAAGGGCGGATCACCCTGGACGGCATGGACTTCCGTTCGTTCGCCCCGGAGGCGCTGCGGCGTGAGATCACGGCGATCTTTCAGGACTATGTCCAGTATCCGCTGAGTGCGCGAGAGAACATCTGGATCGGCGACGTCAGGCTGGATCCGCTTGACGTGCGGGTGGAGGATGCCGCTGTCCGCGCCGGAGCGGAGGGCGCGATCAGGCGTCTCTCGGAGGGGTACGGAACGCTCCTCGGCAGGCGCTTCGAAAAGGGCGAGGAACTCAGCATCGGCGAGTGGCAGAAAGTCGCCCTGGCGCGCGCCTTTCTGCGCGACGCCCAACTCATAGTCCTCGACGAGCCGACCAGCGCGATGAGCGCCCGTGCCGAGCACGAGTTCTTCCAGTCGTTTCGCGCTCTCCTGAAGGGGCGCTCCGCTCTGCTGATCAGCCACCGCTTTTCCACCACCCGCATGGCCGACGCGATCTGCGTGATGGAGGACGGACGCATCGTCGAGCGGGGGAGTCACGACGAGCTCATGCGCGCAGAGGGGCGTTATGCGCACATGTACGGGCTGCAGGTTGGGTTGTACCAGTGAATCGCGATCGGTTACCCATCTGAGTTTTTCGAAGGGAAGCGGTCTTATGGAACAAAGTGTCGAACTGCTGCTCGCCTGTCTGCGGCAGGAGCACGACGAGACACAAATCAAGCATTTGAGGAAACGGAGCGCGGAGGATTGGCGGGAAGCTGCCGCTGCGGCGGAGAGCCACGGCGTGGGTCCGCTGTTCTTTCATGCTGTGAGAGATATCTCCGGTCGGCTGAACATCCCCGGAGAGCTTATGGAGGCTCTGCGCAGAAAGTACTACGCCGCCGCCGCGCGAAACATTCGCGTGTACCACGAACTGGAGATGCTGCTCGGCGCCTTCGGTAGGGCGGAAATTCCGGTCGTCCTGCTGAAGGGGGCGCATCTTGCCGAACATGTCTATGGCAACATCGCCCTCCGGAGTATGTGCGATGTCGATCTGCTTGTGCGGCGGGAGAATCTGGAGAGGGTGGAAGGAGTCTTCGGGGAGGCGGGAGGGGAAGCGGACGATACTCATCGGACGGATTTTCATGTCGCCTACCAGATGCGGAAGAGCAGACTTATAGTGGAGGTTCACTGGGATCTGGTCTCACCTCTATTCCCGTGCAACGTGGATCTGGACGGTGTCTGGTCTCGGGCGCAAACGGCCAGATTCGGTCAGGCGAATGCGTTAGTGCTCTCTCCCGAGGATTTGCTTTTACACTTATGTATCCATACTGTAGTGCACGCAGCTGACATGCGAATCAGGATGCTTTGCGACATAGCGGAAAGTGTGTGCCTTTTTGAAAAGACATTGCATTGGGCTGCGCTCGTCGAGCGGGGGCGTAGCTGGAGCGCGTCGCGGTGCATCTATGTCTTGCTGCGGCTGGCGAAGGAGTTTTTAGGAGCGCCAGTTTGTGAAGAACATTTGACTGCTTTACAGCCCGAGGGATTTGAAGAGCATCGTTTTCTTCTTGCTCTTGAACAACTGTTCAATATAAGGGAAGGAGGACGAAAAACGACTCTTGCCACTTCCCGCCTCTGGAGTTCCAAGGGAGTAAAATATAAAATTAAATTTGTCGCGGTTAACGTATTCCTATCACGAAAAACAATGTCGCTTATGTATTCTGTTCCTGCCGATTCGTGGCGCATCTTTCTCTACTATCCGCTACGAGTAAAAGACCTCTTCACCAGACACTCCCGCTCTGCATGGAGCCTGCTGCAAGGAGACTCTGCCGCGCGACGATCGGCGGAAAAGCTGAACGAAACTTTACAGCTTCGGGAGTGGCTGCTCTCGGAGTAGGTAATTTTACAGAGCGTCGGGGCGGATTGTGTTTTGCTCGGAACATATTTTTCGCCCCGACGCCGCCGGAACGGGTGCGCTGCGGCAGTTCTGCATGAACGAGGGGTGTTTGTCGGTTACAGAAGCGTGGGCGACAACGTGATCCGCTTCCAGCCGCTTCTGCTCATCTTGCAGGCCGAGATGAACAAGGCGCTGGAGCTCCTGGACAAGGGGCTGACGTCACTGGAGAATGAGGAAGCAAACTCGGGATGCGCTTCAAAGTGAGGTATGCGAGAGCCGGAGTGATACTCCGGTTGTTTCACATCTTTATCGATCCGGAAAGCCGAAAAACCGCAGCACGGTGTCGTAGAAGTCCTCCAGGTCTTTCAGCCGGTGCACGAGGATAGATTTCAGAACCTCCGGGTCGAGCGTCTGGTAGTCGTGGACGGCGATGTTGCGGAAGCCGGTCATCTTCTCCATCTTCGTAGCCGTCTCCGCGTTGATGATCCCGGCGCGCATCAGCAGAGCGAAACTCTCCCGCGAGCGTTCGGGGAGGCCCAGCCTTTTCGAGGCGACGACATGCGCCGCGAGGTCGAGCGCGGCGACGTCTACATCGCTGTCAGGGCGGGCCGTCCTCTTGGCGAAGGAGCCCATCAGGAAAGCGAGGCGGACGACGGATTCTTCTTTCGTAAAATAGTCCGTGAGCGTTCGCTCGATGGCCGTCGTCATGTCGGATCGCCTCTTTTCCGAAAAATCTCCATTTCCATAGAAGGATAGCACAAAGCGCTCCCGGTTGTTTGGACTCTACACGTCGTTCCCGAACAGATGGGCGTAGCGGCGTCGTCCGTGAATCACTCTGTGAACCTCGACGGTTTCTTCCTCTATCGTAGAGAAAATCAGAAAGCTGCTCACGGCGAGCACTCTGTAGCCCATCCTCGCCAGCGCCGCATCGCGCGGGACGGCGCCGCTTTCCGGGAAGTCTTCGAGCCGGTCGAGCGCGACGTCGATCTCGTCGATCACTTCGAGGGCACGCTCTTCATCGTCGCGGGCGACGTAGTCCGCGATGCCGCAAAGATCGTCCATCGCCGCGGAGAGGAGGAGGACGCTATGCTTTCTTCCCACGGACCCGCGCTCTCAGCTCGCTCATCGCATCGGCGCGCGCTACGGAGGCTTCGCCGCGCGCTTTGCGCTCCCCCGCCTCCAGAAGTTTCGCGTAGAGATCGAGTGTGGCCTCGCGCTGTTCGTACGTGGCCATACTCATCACCACAAGGTCGCCTTCGCCGTTTTTGGTGATGAAAACGGGCTCTCCTTCCCGATGACAGGTTTCGGAGATCGCGGCGAAGTTGTTCCGTAAGTCCGAAATCGGCTTTATGATCGGCATGCGGACACCCTCTTTCACAATAATGATCGTATTATATCATTAAAAAGATATTCTTTCCGCATGTTTCAGATTCAAGAATGTTGTGAGCGGTCATTGATCCAGCATATGAAGGAGAACGCAGAGGCGGTTGGACTACACCTGCTCCGAGGCGTCGAAAAGAAGGGCGAAGCAAAAAGAGGAAGCTCGACTTTTTTCGAGCTTGTTAGAAGAGCCCGCGTTCGATATGATGGTCCAAGCAAGATTGTAGGTGTTATCGGTCCATATGCCGGGGGAGAGGAAGAACTCGGACGGCAAAGGGGGCGCGAGGATGAACAACACATGTGAACTGCGCTGGCGGCAACGGTTCGAGAATTTCGAGAAGGCGTTCCTCTTGTTGAAGGAAGCCCTGGAGGCGAAACCTCTCGACGAATACTCGAAGCTGGAGCAGGAAGGAGTCGTTCAGCGCTTCGAGTACACCTTCGAGCTGGCCTGGAAAACCCTGAAGGACAGGCTGCTCTACGAGGGGCACGATGAAAAGACGCCCCGTGCGGTTATCCGCCGCTCCTTCTCGGTCGGCTATCTGACGGAGGAGGACGCCGAAACTTGGCTCGAATCGCTGGAAAAGAGCAACCTGCTCGGCCATACATACAACGAAGAGACCGCGAAGGATGCTCTGGCTTTCATCCAGTATCGCTTCTTCCCCATTCTGAGCCGTATCTATGACGCTATGAAAGGCGAGGGCGCTACGACGTGAGCGACGGGCTCAAAGAGAAATACAGGCGCGCAATCATCGACATCCTTTCCTCCGACGAGAAGGTCGAGCAGATTGTCCTGTTCGGTTCCCGCGCCATGGGGACGTTCAGGGCGACCTCAGATGTGGATATCGCTTTGTTCGGCGACAGACTGACGCTTGCCGACCAGGCGCGCTTCGCCGAGGCGGTCGGAATGCTGTCGATGCCTCAGGATGTGGATATCCTTCTGTATTCCTCTATTGAAAACAAAAAACTGATCGAGCATATCGAGCGGTACGGGGTGGAGTGGTATTCGAGGAACGAGGCGCAGGATGGAGAGTGACCCTGCCGCCGGTTAATGGCTCGCTGCCCGGTCTGACGAGGCGGTTAGTTGGAAAGGGGGGCATGAACAGATGAGCGTAGCGGTGCGTCTTTCAGCTCTCGCTCCCACGGAGGGAGTGAACCCCACTCATCAAACTTCACCGCGCTTCATCGATCACGTCCCTCGAAAGAGCGTCGCACCATTCCGTAGCCTCTTTTTCGCGCTCCTCATCCATCGTCATACCCCTGTATCCGTCGTCGAGTACCGAGTCCAGAACATGAGGACGAACGAGTTCCTCGATGAAACGACTCATCTTTCTTCCCCCCACGCGGCGGTACAGCCCCTCGTAGATTTCTTCGTCGAGAGTGATGTCTATTGTCCTGCGTATGAGAGCACCTCCCTTATAAGTAGTACATGTAGCGTATTCTAACACTACGGGGCTGGTCCGGAAGACCGCGAAAGACAGCCTTGTCTACGAGAGACGCGAAAAAACGCCCCGAAGCGTCGCCACTCACGAGCATTCCTCTTCTTCACGAAAAATATTCCAAGCACATTTGAATTTATCTTGACAAATTAATAATCATCTTAGATAATTCGTTCAATAGTTTTTGCAAATGAGCAGATGTGCCTAAACTCGTTACATCCTGCGCGGTGCCATAGGGTGGCTGCGTTATGTCCTGAATCTTAATCAAAGTCCGGCGGAAGGACTCGGAAAGGACGATCAATGAGCGAAGCGGGTATTCTGTCCAATCGAGGAGATGGGTATCAAAACTTGGTCGCCTTTGATTTGGCCCTGAGTGTTCTGTCGGATCCCGACTATGAATGGATCGAAATCGATTCGGTCATCTTTTCCGTGGACGACGTGGTCGTCGGGAAAAGCAACGGCGAGAAGATTTGCTGCCAATGCAAGAAAAACCAGACGCGATTTAGGCCGTGGTCTTTTTCCGACCTCAAGGATGAACTGATAAAAGCGATCAAGCTGCTGACGAAGGATTCAACGGCGAAAGTTCGTTTTTACTCCCGCTCCAACTTCGGTGATCTTCATAGTCTATGGGAATGCGCCAGGAACTATCCTGACGAGGGAACATTCAAAGCCAACTTGGGCAAGGCTCAAGGAGAGACGGAAAACGTTCTTTCGAAGCTGCTTGCCGAACATGGTTCCGGCCTTTCTTCCTACGATTTTTTTCAACGGACAAGGTTTGAAGTTACTCCGGATCTGGAGAGAATGAATGATCTTCTTCGGGAGCGTCTTCGCTTTTTGGTAGCGAACCAGTCGGCCGCTTACAAAGCCCTGTGGACTTGTCTCGATCATCTGGGGATGCGCGAGACAAACGATACAAAAAACGAAACAACCCGGCATAGGCTGACGAAAAACGACTTGAAGGCGGTTCTGCATGAAGCGGGCGCCATGCTGGCCCCTCCCGCCGACATGCAGGAAATTCGCGCCGCGTTTCGAAGCGTATCCGCAATAGGGCGCTCATGGCGACGAGATATTGCCCATGAATGCCTTCCAAGCCACACCGTCACGGAACTCCTCGAACTCATAGAGGAAAAGCGCGGCTCGATCCTGCTCGTCGGCTCGCCGGGCTGCGGGAAGACATGCGTGATGCTGGCCGTGCAGGAAGAGCTGGAAGCGCTCGCACGACAACGCAATGACCTCCTGACGCTTTTCATTCAAACCAGGGAGTTCGCCGACAGAGTCACCGCGGAGGAGCGAGAGGCCCTGGGACTGTCGAAGCAGTGGGTGGAGCTGGTGGCTCGCGCTTCCGATGAGTTCCATGTAGTCGTGATGCTGGACTCTCTGGATGTCCTTTCCATCGCCCGCGAGCATGGCGTGTTGGACTATTTTCTGGACCAGATCGATCGCCTGTCGACCCTCCCCAATGTTACGGTCGTGACAGCATGTCGCGAGTTCGATGCGCGGTACGACCAGCGTATTGCCCGGCGCAGTTGGGATGCAACCCTTGCGTGCCGACCCTGGGACTGGGAAAAAGAGGTGGAGCCGTTGCTCTCGCGCCTCGGGATAGACGTCTCCATTATCGATGCGGTCACCCGCGAGTTGATCCGGAACCCGCGTGAGCTGGCCTTGTTCGTGGAGTTGGCGCAACAAAAAGGCAGCTTCAATATCCCAACCAGCCAAGAGCTGGCGCAGCAGTATCTGGATATCGTAGTGGAATCCGACGTCGCGTTGGGTGACGCCGCGATGCGGGCAATAGAGTTCGTCGCCTCGGAAATGTTGCGTTCGCGCGTTCTTTCGATACCCGAACAGCGATTTAACGCCTCCGGGGAGATAAAACGCGCCCTCCTCAGCAACGACATCCTGCATGAAACGCATGATAAGCGGCTGACATTCGGCCATCAGACGCTCTTGGACGTCCTGGTGATCGGTGGCGCTCTTCGGCAAGGGCAGACTTTGAACGCTTTCATTCGCGCCTTATCGCCCGTCCCGTTCGTCCGCCCGAGCATCCGCAGCTTTGTCCAGCAGCTTGCGACCGTAGATCGGCGCGAATTCAGAAAACAGGTGCGTACGGTTCTGACGAGGAAGCATGCGTTCCACATCCGCCGTTTAGTGGCGGAGATATTCGCGGAGCACGCTCCGCACGACGACGACTGGTCGCTTCTTCGCGACCTTCGCGATCGCTGCCGAGAACTCTTTCAGGTGATCTATCACCATGGTGTTCGGTTGGAATGGCATTTTTTCTGGATGAAGCACCTTGTTCCAGTTTTGAAAGAAACGCGCGATATCGCCGGGATCGCAGCCCATGTGGACAGGGTTGCGCAATGGATACACAACGATACTGCGGGGGTGCTCGAATTCTGGACAGAAGCTCTGGCGCAGAAGGGAGCGGATCAGGAGCAGTTAGCTATCGCAATGACGCACGGCATGACGGAAATTCAACCGGAGCGCATGGCGTTGTGCGCGCCTCTGCTTACCGCGCTGCTTGATCTACCAAAACATGGAAATCATTTTCTCGGAGAGGTTCTCGCCCGCTGCGTAGAGGTCGGCGGCGTGGACGATACTGAGCTGTGGCGCTATATCGCGGGTGAAATCGGCGATGAAGATGTTTGTGCCCATCGCATTGCGAACAAGCTGCATTGTCAAGCGCACGAGTTTGGAAACAGCAACAGGAATTTTCTCGCTGAGAGAATGCTGATTTCGAACGATTTGCTCGAATTGGCCGTGGGAGCGATCGAGCGATGGGGAGAGGTCAAATCCTCGCGCTGCGGCAGGAACGACTATTGGGGTAGTTTCCTAGACGAAACGTCCTATGCCGACGCCCATAATAAGGTCGACCTTCGGTATGTGGATAGCGTACGAATCTTGATGGATGCCGTCGAGGCCGCTGTTATCTCTCATGCGAAGTCTCAATCCCGCTGGTGGTTGAATAACCGGGAGAGACTCTCGTTCAACAAGGAGGGGGCGCTGCGCTATTTCGCTATCCTCGCATGTACGGCATCGCCAGAGGCAAACCTTGCGCTGATCGGTCGGATGTTGTGCGAACAAGAGATGCTCGAATCTTCCTCGTCGTACGAACTCGGTACGCTGATGCAAAGGGCTTTTATCGACCTCGAACCGGCTATGCAGGACGCGATAGAGGCGAGTATTCTGAATATCCATCGGGGAATCGAGCCCGATCTCTGGAGCCGTACATGGATTCTGAGAGCGAAAGCGCAACTGCTCCTCGCCATCCCGCGCCACCTTCGTTCTCCGGAGGCGGAAGGCGTCTTGTGCGAATGCGGAAAGTCGATGTGGCCGCTTGTTCGGCAGCCGTCGATCCGTATGCAGGGTGTTTGGATCGGCGCCCCGTTTTCATTCGAGGTATTTCTCGACGCCGCCGATGAAGGTGTTTTCCGTATTCTCGACCACTATACGGATTACGATAAGGACTTTGACGGCGATCTTGTGGGTGGAATGAGTCATGTTGGCTCGCAGTTGGGCGAGGCGGCTTCCCGCCATCCCGAGCGCTTTCTGCTACTCTTATCGGAGAGCTGGGAGCGTATTTCCGCCTACTTTCGCGAGAGCATTCTGAACGGCGTCGCCTCCCATTTGGCGTACTGCTACGGCAACGTGCGCCCGATCGTAGAGTGGACGCCATATTCAAAACGGATGCGGCGGCGGTGGCGCGACGGATCCTCGACGAACTGGAGCGTCACCCGGAACACTGGCATCACAACCGAGACGCATCCAGAGCGATAGAGAGCTGCGCGTACGTAGTCGCGACGACGGAAGATGCGGATCGGGTCGTTTCGTCGGTTGCGGGATTTTCAACAGTAGTGGAGGAAAGCCCTTGTTTTGATGACTCCCCCGAAAAACTGATTAATGAAGGAATCAACATGATACGCGGCAGGGCGACGGAGGCCTTGATGATCTTGGCGAATCGGCTTGACGATTCTGGCGTACCGTGGCCCGAATCGTTGCCGGATGCGCTGCGCCTCTTCGCAGCGGACGAGAGCCTTCCTCTTCGCGCGCTGATGCTGCGCCGACTGCCCGTTCTCCAAAGTCACTGCGCGAAGCTTGGTTGGGAACTGTTCGACCTTCTTCTGCTGGATAACGCGCCGAGCCTCTGGCACTTGGCCGAACATTGCCTGTATTACGCATACCCCCGAGCATTCGAAATCGTTGCTCCTTGGTTGGCGCGTCTCTACCGCGAAGGGAGTGGCAGGGGATTGGAAGCTTGGGGGCGGATCTCCGCGCTAGCGGTATTTTCGAAGCGCGTGGATCAGTCGCTCTTCTTGGCGGAACTTGCAGCACTGAAGGCCGAGGAAGCATGGCGAGGAGCGGCGAGCGTCTGGACGCACCCCCGCAATATGCTGGAACATCGCGAAGAGTGCATCGCCGGTCTTGAAGCGGCTTTTTCTGCGGACACTCCGTATGCTGCCGCAGTCGCGTGCGAGGTTCATAACCTCTTCCGGGAAGAAGGCCCCCCGATTTTCCTCCCCGTCGAGCTGTTGCGCAACACTTTCAGCTTGCTCGAAACCGAGACCGACTATAACCGGCAGGATATCCTCGATTTCGATGTGTGGCTGAACGCAACCTCCCGGCGCGACCCGATGTATGCGCTTGAGGTCGCGGAGATTTTCTTTGACTATGTGCGGCGGGCCGGAATTGCTTTATATGACCACGAACATAATCTCACTCAAATGCTAACCCGTCTCTTTGCTCAGGCGGAAGAAGAGGAGGAATCGGATGACGGAGCCATGTTGCATAGAGTCGTCAAGGTTCAGGATGCGATGCTCTTTTTAAAAGTTTATGGCATGGACGACTGGCTGAAGGCTGCGGAGCGTCCGTGATGGTTATTTTTTTGTCTGGAAAGAATGAAGGGGTCCTGTGAGGAGATGGGCGATGTCTTAAGGATTGCCTGATGAATGATTCGGTTCAATAGAATCACAT
>CAXXRY010000017.1:0-41038 GCA_963668335.2 Aminobacteriaceae bacterium
CTACGCGATCGTCTCCATCGATCGCGCGGGCAAAAATCCAGAGCAGGAGCCTTTCAACGTCCGATTCGAGCTCTACCGCGACGGCGTGCTCGCCCCGATGCGCACGGTGACGAGCACGGTGGACGACGGTACGGGATTGACGCCGCTGAACGCCGTCAAGACCGACTACGAGCACGGCTGGACTCCGGGAACCGCTCCGGATATCCTTGCGTCGCCGCCTCCCGACCTCGTCTACAACCCGGCGTTGCCCGTCTCTTTCTACGATGCGACGATCAAGGCTGTGGTGACGCTCCACTATGCCGCCGCCCTCATCCAGGGAGGTCATACGAAGACTTTCGACACCAACTACCCGGCCATTTATACGCGCGACCTGGATGAGGGAGCGTACACCCTCAAGGCGACGGCCGTCGGCGCAGCGGGCGCCGAGTTGGCCACCGTCAGCGTTCCCCTGACGTTCGGGAGCGTGCCCGACAAGATCATCTCCCGTTTTTCTCCCGAGAAGCACATGGAGAACGTAACGGCCTTCGCGCAAAAGAACAACTCGCACATCTACAACGATCTCTTCCCCGGCTACTGGGACGCCTCCGCGCTGCCCCACGGAGGCATACCGGGAACGCTCTTCTACGAGATCGTGCGGCGCTGGCGTCCGAACGATCTGCTGGAGTACATGAACGGCACGATCAGGGCCGTCGTCTACAATATACACGGAACGTCGACCACACAGTCGTCGAACTCGGCGGACTGGGGTATGCGGGCAGGCTCGGCTCCAATTCGATCCTCTGGTATCACTACGACAGCGGGGAGGTTTCGCTCGTCTACGACCTCGGGAACGGCCAGGCGGCCTCCAAACTGGGAACCATCGTTCCTTCCCGGATGGCAAGCGCCTCGTCCTTGTCCGTGCGGAGATACGCGGCGACGGGCAGACCGAGCCCCCGGCTTCGGACTACGTCTACTCGCCCGAACTTGCCGACAAGACGGTGGACTGGAACGTGGCGGACGGCGTCGCGGTGAAGCCGAAGCAGCTTCTCAGCCTTTTCGGCGTGGTGAAACCCATCCAACCGGCGCTTGACGACGTGGTCGCCAACGACGACGGAACCTACACGATGAACAACAGAATCGCGACGGTGCGCTATACGTTGCTCGACGGGACGCAGGAGATGCTCGTCTTCGACGCCAAGCGCGTCGAGCTTACCCGCACCGGTATCAACACAAGGCCGTCCATCTATGAATTCCGGCACGACATCCCGGTGCCGTCGACCTTCAACAAGGCGTGGACAGTCAGAGTCGAGGCTTTCGACAGCTACGGAGCGCGTGTACCGAGCACGGAGATGAACTTCACGATCGCTCCCTACTCGCCCGGAGGCGGCGGCGGAGGAAGCGGGTGCTCGCTCGGCGCCGCGCCGTTCGCGCTGTTGCTGGTTCTGCCGCTGTTTGCCCTCGCGGGAAGGCGCGGCGGAGCCTAGGCCTTCGCTTGCATTGTAATGGAGGAACGACGAATGCTGCTTCAGCGGGAACGTGCACTTGTTGTGGAACACTGCAGGATGCTGGCGACGCATAAGCTGACCAAGGGGACCGGCGGCAACATCAGTGCGCTGTGACAGGGAGAAGGGGCTCTTCGCGATCAGTCCGAGCGGAATGGACTACTTCGTGATGCAGCCGGAGGACGTCGTCGTCCTCGACCTCGAAGGGAAGAGCATCGGACGGCGCGAGAACGCCGTCGAGCGAAATGGACATGCACCGGCTGCTCTACGTGGACAGGGCGGACATCAACGCCGTCGTCCACGCGCACTCCACCTACGCGACGACGCTTGCCTGCCTGCACTGGAGCCTTCCGGCGTTTCACTACCTGATTGGATACGCTCAGGGAGACGGCGTCCGGTGCACTCCCTACGCGCCGTTCGGGTCGACCGAGCTGGCTGAGATTGCACGCGACGGAATGAAGGGGCGGTACGCCGTCCTACTCGGCAATCACGGTCTCCTCGCCGCCGGGCCGAACATGCAGTACGCGTTCAATACCGCCGAGGAGATCGAGTTCGTCTGCGAACTGTACTGGCGCGCGAAGAGCGTGGGCGACCCCGTCATACTGAGCGAAGAGGATATGAAACATCGCGCTGGAGAAGTTCAAGACGTACGGGCAGCGGGGCTGAACCGCTCGCAAAAGTACGTATGAAAACCGGGAGCCCTGTATTTCGGGCTCCCGGTTTGTTTGTTCCGGAGAACGGAGGTAAGCGGCAGACAGGCGCCGAAGCGGGGTATTTCGTCGTGCGCTACGCCGTTTCCGCCTTCAATGCAACGTACCGCACAGTATTGCCGTTCTGCTCGACAAACCGCTTGATGTCCTCGAACGACAGGAGAAGCGTCGCGCTGTTGTCGTTGGGGTGCACGCCCAGCCGTTCCCTGCCTGTGAGGTCCTTGTCGAAGACGACGATGACCTCGTGGGCCGCGTCGTTGAGCACGCCGAGGGGCGTAACTTCGCCCTGGGCCAGTCCGAGGTATTTCTTGAGGCGGTCCGCGGAGGCGAAGCTGAGGTGCTTCGTTCCCAGCTGCTCCGCAAGGCTGTCCAGGTCGGCCCGCTTGTCCTTGATCAGCACGACGAGCCAGTGGGTCGCCTTCTTCTTCTGGTCGCGGACGAAGAGGTTCTTGCAGACGGTCGTCTTCTCGTCGAAGCCCACGCGGTCCATGTCCTCGACGGTGTAGGCTGCCTCGTCGCTCGATCATCTCGTAGGGTATTCCCATTTCATCGAGTTTCCGGCAGACCGCTTCCCGTGATTCGCGCTTCTCGGCGACGCTTCGCATTGCAGCACCTTCCTTGTTGGAGATATCTCAGACCGGTTCTTCTGTTTCTGCTGGGAAAACCACGTCTATGATACTCGAAAAGGCCGTCAGGTCAAACGAAGAAGCGAACCTACGAAAAGAAGCAGTGCGCGTCGCGCGCTCTTGACTTCGACACGGCGTTACGGTGTATCATCTCGGTACGGAACGGAGACGAGCCTGCCCGGCCTGAATGAAAACACGAACCGGAGAACGCCGGCCCGAAACTCCCTAGCGGAAAGGATGGCGACACGATGACCGAGCCGATCAATTTCAACGCGTTGTTTCTGGGCCCCAAAGCCGAGAACTACGACTTTTTCAAGAAGATGCTCGTCTACCTGATGGACGATCATGCGGAGTGGCGGCGCTTTTTCCACCCCGAGGATCCCCTTGTGGTTACGGAGGAGGAGAAGGCGCGGCCGGACTTCGCGAGGACGCTCCAGAAGACGAGGGAGGCGCTCATCGAGCTGGCGGGAAATCTCCAGGTCAGCTCCAACCCGTGGTTTTCGCCGCGCTATCTGGGGCACATGAACGCCGACACGCTCATCGCGGCCAACCTGGGGTACATGCTCACGCTCCTGTACAACCCGAACAACTGCGCCTACGAGGGCTCCCCCGCGACGACCGCGCTGGAGATCGAAACGGGGCGTCAGCTCGCCGCGCTGATGGGGTACGACCCGCGGACGGCGTGGGGGCATATTACCTCGGGCGGCACGGTCGCCAACTACGAAGGGGTTTGGCTGGCCCGGAATCTCGCCTCCATTCCGCACGCGATCCGCGACTGTCTTCCGGAACTCGTCGAGGGGCTGGATGACTGGCGGCTCATGAACCTGCCCGTGAAGGACGTGCTCGACCTTGTGGACAGGGCCAGGGAAAGCGGCCGCTTCGACGAGGTGCGCGACAGGTCGGTCAGGGGGACGGGGATGGTCGGGCGCGACCTCGGCGTCCTGCTGGTTCCCGAGTCGAAGCACTACTCTTGGGCCAAGGCGGCGGACATCTTCGGCATTGGACGGGAGAACCTGATTCCCGTTCCGGTCCGCGACGACTACCGGATGGATATTCGTGCCCTCGAATCCATCATCGACTCGCTGGCTGCGCAAAAACGCCCCGTCCTCGCCGTGGTCGCGGTCGTCGGCAGTACCGAGGAGGGAGCGGTGGACGAGGTGCACGAGATCGTCCGGCTGCGCGAACGGTACGCTGAAAAAGGCGTCTCCTTCTACCTGCACGTGGACGCCGCGTACGGCGGGTATGCGCGGGCCCTCTTTCTCGACGAGGAGAACCGCTTCATGGAGTACGGCGAGATAAAGAAGACGCATGCGGACGTGGGGCACGGAGGCTGGCTGGTTCCGGAAGTGTACGAGGCGTTCAAGGCGATGAGCTGCGCCGACTCGATCACGGTCGACCCGCACAAGCTGGGCTATATCCCGTACTCCGCAGGAGCGATCGTCGCCGCCGACCGGCGCGTCATCGACCTTATCTCCTACTTCGCCGCGTACGTCTTCGAGAAGGGGGACGACAACCCGATGCTCCTCGGGAGCTACATCCTGGAGGGCTCCAAGCCGGGCGCGGCGGTGGCGGCCGTCTGGATGGCGCACCGGGTGGTGCCGCTGAACGCGAGCGGCTATGGCCGGATCATCGAGAGCAGCATCGAGGGGGCCTTCCGTTTCCACCGTTCGATGCTCGACAGCACACCGCTGGAGGTCGCCGGCCGTCGATTCGAGGTGCTTCCGCTGACCCGCCCCGACCTCAACATCGTCGTGTACGCGTTCCACGAGATCGGCAACGGCAGCCTGGAAGAGATGAACCGTCTGAATCAGGCGATCTACGAGCAGTGCTCCTACAAATCGGGGCCGCTCTACATCAGCGACTTCATCACGTCGAAGACCTCGTTGACCGAAGAGGAATACGGAGACGCGCCGAGCTCCTTCGTGGAGCGCTTCGGCATCGAGGAAAAGGAGTGGAGGCGCTGCGGAAGCGTCTACGTTCTCCGCTCGTGCATTCTCACCCCCTATCTGGTGAACAACACCACGTACGAGATCTACTGGGGGAACTTCATGCAGTCCATGGAACGGGCGATTCGGCGGCTCTACGAGGGCTAGAAGCTGTTGATCTCGTTCAGCGCCCTGATCTCGTCCCGCACGAGCGTCCGTATGCGCTCGTCGAGCTCGCGTTTCAGCGGGACGAAGCGGCGTTCCAGGTGATCGGCCAGCGCGTCGGACAGGTCTTTTTCCAGATCCGCGATACGCTTTTCGTCGATCATGAAGGCCGCGAGGAGGGCCGGCAGCTCCATGCGCTCCGCAGTCTCCTTCATGCGCGTTCTGCCGTAGCGAAGCAGCATCCACCCTGCGGAGGCCCCCAGAATCGCGCCCGCCGCGAGGCCGATAGGCCCGGCCGTGATGAGCGCGGTGCTCGATCCTCCGCAGAGCATCGCCGCGCCCGCCGTTAGCAGGCCGCCGACGGCCGTTCCGACGACGTCGAGCATGCCGTCCGCCGCCGGGGTCCGCACGCGGAGCATCGGTTCGGAAAGCTCGTCCGGGAGAACGAACGAGAGATCTTTCTTCGGAAGGGCGACGCCGTGCGACGCGAACCATTCCGCGAGCAGGTCGCGTATCTCCTCCCGAAGCCCTTCGAGAAAGCGTGGAGCGAGCCGGGCGAGATGTTCTCGGGCGAGGGGTTCGGCGGCGGCTGTCCGCTCGTCGATGTGTTTCCGCAGGAGGGCCAGCGAACCCCCCTGCTTCCGGAACTCCATCAGAAGGGGAACGACCTCCTTGCGGAAAAAGATGTCGACGGCGAGCGAGGCAAGACGTTCCTCAAGGGCGGCCATACGGCGTCCCGTCAGCTCGCCCAGGCGGCGTTCAAGGAAGCCGGGAAGCTCCTCGTGGAGCGACTGGCGCGCGCGGGCGAACCGTTTTTTGAGCGCGGGAAGCAGCGAAATCCCCTGTGCGATCACGGCGTACGGCCGGTCGCTGCGCACCAGTGAACGCTCCTCCCGCAGGGGGATTTCCTCGCGCAGAATCTCTCCGACGAACGGCCACAGGCTGCTTCCACCGGCGAGAATGACCAGCGAGATTCGCTCCCGCTCGATCTTCCCCTCTTCAAGCCCGGAGCGTAGGCACTCGCGGAACCAGCCGAAGAGGTCGATTTTCTGCCCTTGGAGCGGCTCCGCCCCGTTGTGCGCGAGGAAGTTCCACGCCGTCGAAAGGGCGCGTCCGCGCAGCTCGGGGAGGATACCCTTGGAAAATTCGATGAAGGCGCGCGAAGGGCTGTAGGAGGCCCCTCTGCGGAGAAACTCCTCCCAGGTCAGGTCGACGAGCCTCCCGTATCCGGCGAGCACTTTCGAGACCGGTTCGCTCCGGTCGCGCGCCATCGAACGCGAGAAAAACTCCTTGACCT
The DNA here is from genome assembly GCA_963668335.2 of Aminobacteriaceae bacterium. Classification (GTDB taxonomy): domain Bacteria; phylum Synergistota; class Synergistia; order Synergistales; family Aminobacteriaceae; genus JAAYLU01. The sequence goes on from CAXXRY010000017.1 coordinate 6,205, forward strand.
CCCTGCAGAGGTGGGACTGGACGAAGTAGGCGGAGCCCTGTGCCTCCAGCTCCGCCTCGATCCCCGGATTCCGGTCGCACAGCCACTGGAAGAAAAGATCGTCGAAGAGCCGTCCGCCGAGCAGCATATCTCCCCACGAACGGACGACGCGTCCCCCCTCAAGGAAGGCGAAGTCGCACGTCCCGCCCCCGAAGTCGGCGACGAGCACGCCGCCGAGCGCCTTGTCCACGGAGATGTCGCGCTGCTTCATGTGGTAGAGAAGCGCCCCCTTCGGCTCGTCCACGAGAAAGGGCGCGCCGAACCCTGCGCGTTCGGCGGTCGCCTCCAGGGCGGCGCGGAATGCGTCGTCGGCCTCGCTGGGTACGCCGAAGAGGACGCGCCGCGTCGAGGGCTCCACATCAAGCCGCTGCTTCCGCGCGTCTTCGAGGAGCGCCGAGAGGAAGTCGCTTGCCGCTGCGCGAGCCTCCTCCGAGCGCGCAAGGTCCGCTTTGAAGTTGGTGACCAGGCGGAACGAGGCGCGCTCCCACGCGGTCGCCTCGCCGTACTCGTCGAGCGCGCTCTGGCCGATGAGCGGCTCTTTCTCCTTTCGGTAGAGGATGGCGGAGGGGATACCGTCCCTTCCGTCGCCGAAATCCACGCTCGTCGGCGACGGTTCGTCCCCCGGACATTTGGAGAGGTAGGTCTTCGTAGTGCCGAAGTCGACGCCCAGAACCGGCCGCGCGATCATGAGCGCCGAACCTTTCTGACGAGGCCCTTCGCCAGCAGTTCGCCGTTCCTGAAGAGCGGTTCGCGCTCCACGCGCACCGCGTCGCCCGTCTCCACCGCGCCGAAGGGCGTGTATTTTTCCGCGGCCTCTTCGCTCCATCGGAAGAGTACGGCCGGATTCTCATCGGAATAGCCCAGGTTGCGGACTTCCGCGGCGAGCTCCGAGACGCCCGCGGCCAGATCATCGCAGCAGGCCCCCTCAAGGGAGAGAATTCGCGACGCGAGGAGGGGAAGAGTCTCCTCCTCGTCCTTTTGCAGAGGAGCGGACGGCGACGCCGCGAGCAGCGCGACGCGCGCCGCACCCTCGGTCCATGATGCAAAGGCGCGGCGAACGGACTCCTCGTGACGTTTCCTGTCGAAACGGGTTTCGCGCCCTCCCAGGAGCAAGAGCGTTGCGAGAAGCAGCGGGAAAAGCACGAGCCCCTTCGACGAGCCGTTCTTTCCGCGCAGGAGCGCCCATCCGTTGGAGAAGATCGCGCCGCCGCCGAGGAAGCGGATCGCCTCCCGTACGGTCGCGAGCCCCAGAATGGCGGTCAGCAGCAGAAGCAGCCTCCGGCTTCGGGGGAGCAGGAGCGCCGCAAGGGTTCCGAAGAGCGCGCCGAGCGGAGCGCCGATGAAGACGCCTGCAGCCCTGTTCCCGAGGAGAATCCAGGTAAGCGCGGGTAAAAACGCCATACCGGCGATAGTGCCGAAAGCGGCTGTCGCCGCCGCCCGAAGTGGAGGAATCTCGGAGATCAGCTCCGGCTCCGGAAGAATGAGCGCGGGAAGACGTTCCTCCATGCGCAGCAAAAGCAGCGAGCGGCGTTCCTGAGAGGGCGGCTCGTCCGCGACGGAGTCGAGAAGCGCAGGGAGCAGCTCCTCCGAAGCCGCAGCCTCGGCCCTCCGGACGGCGCTTTCAAGCGCTCGCTGTTCCGGAATGCCGTTCGGCGGCAAGTACGCGAAATAGACGTCGACTCCCTTTTCGACGGCGCGCCGACGGATCTGTTCTTCTTCTTTGGTTGTAATCACAGGCGTTTTTCTTCTCCGGCCCATCCGGACGCACCCTCTTTTCCTCTTGATTCCAATAGAGTAGTGCCTCGGACGTCGAAGAGCAAGCGTTTTTCGGCCGAGCGCGCGGAAATGATGTATCATGGCGGATGTGCCTGTACGCGATATCCGCGAAGGGCGCAACAGAGAGGAGTGTACTGAGAATGAGAACGGAAACGCTTCGGAGAGGAACGAGATTCAGCGTTGTGATTCTCTTATGCGCGGCGGCGCTTCTTTCAGCATTCGAACAGGCGGCCTTCGCGTCGGATTTGACTGTGCGCGTTCTCGACGTCGGGCAAGGGGATTCGATTTTCGTCGTTTTTCCGGAGGGCGGAACGATGCTCGTCGATGCCGGAACCGCCGAGGCCGGACCGAGGGTCGTCGAAACACTCCGTTCGCTCGACGCCGGGAAGATCGACATCCTTGTGGCGACGCACCCGCACTCGGACCACATCGGGGGTATGCTCGCCGTTCTGGACGCTTTCCCTGTCGGCAAGGTATGGGACAGCGGGTATGTTCACGGAACGCGGACGCAGCAGCTCTTCCTGGAGGCGGTACGCGACCGGGAAATTCGTTTCGGGCGGCCGAAGGCGGGATTTTCGGAGGAGTTCCAGGGCGTGCTTATTGAAGTGCTGGCCCCCGTAAAACCGATCTCAGGAACTTTTTCCGACGCGAACAACAATTCGATCGTTCTCCGTCTCTCCTTCGGCGAGGTCTCCTTCCTGCTGGCCGCCGACATGGAGACGGAACAGCGCCGCACAGTCCGGCGCTTTCCCGAGACGACCGTGCTCAAGGTCGCGCACCACGGCTCGCACAACGGAACGGACGCGCGATTTCTCGCGATGCTCCGCCCGAAGGCGGCCATCATCTCCTGCGGCGAGGAAAACCCTTACGGACACCCGCACAGGGAAGTAGTGGCGCTGCTGGAAGAGGCGGGTGTCGACCTGTTCACGACGATCGGCGGCGATGTCGTCGTCGAGACGGACGGAAGCGAATGTACCTTCCGGAAAGTCCTCGAATCGGAGAAGTCCGGCCAGGTGAAAGCGCTTGTCTATATTGGGAACCGTTCCAGCCGGGTGTTCCATACATCCGCGTGCGACGGTCTCCCCTCGGAGAGAAACCGTGTGTACTTCAAGAGCCCGGAGGAAGCTGTAAAAGCCGGATACCGGCCGTGCGGGAGGTGCGTTCAGTGAGGGCGTTCATCGATTCGGTCCATGAGGGGGTAGCGCGCGTTCTGCTCGGCGACGACGAGTCGCTCGTTGTGGAGATGCCCGTTGCATGGCTGCCTGAGGGGGCGGCCGAGGGGAAGGTGCTCAGAGTGCTGTGGGAGCTTGACGAAGAAGAGACCTTCCGCGCGCGGAACGCCGTGGAGGATCTCTATGACGCGCTTGGCGACGCTCCGTGAGGCGGAGTGCGGAACGAACGGGAGAGCGACAAAAAAGGGAGAAGGCGCTCGTCCTTCTCCCTTTGTCGCCGCAGATTAAAAATTGGAAGCTTTCGATGTGGCGCCGTCGCTCCACGTCACCGTGATTTCAAACTGCGACGCTCCCTGTTTCAGCACGCCGTTGTCCTCCACGAAAAGTTGAAGGTTGTTGTGCGGGGGAACCTCGAAGGAGACCGATCCATCCTTCTTGTTCAACAGCCCCTTCCCCGGAACCAGTACGCCGATAACCCAGTTCCTGTTTTTCGGGACGGTGTCCCAGATGAAGGAAGCGTCCACGGCCTCTACTGTGATCTCCTTGACGGTACCGTTTCCCTCGATCCTGAATTCAAAGAGCCAGTCTTTCTTCCCGCTCTTTCGTAATTGATCCTTCGGCCCCACGTAGTCGCTGCTGGAGGCTTGGCGAGGATTCGAGAAAAATATCTCCCGCTTCACCCTTTCCCGTCGCCTGTCGGGGCGAACTCTCGGAGTGGGCGTCGGCGTTTCCTGATCCTTCGAGCCGGACGAGACGATCTCCCTGGTGAGCTCTCTCCCGTCGTCATAGAACAGCGTGACTTTCGAGCGTACGTTCGAATCTTCGAGGGAACCGTTGTCCTCTACCCAGAGTTGGAGCGTCAGCGGTTTCGGAACGGCTATCCGGACGGAACCGTCGGCGGTGTTCAAAAGTTTTCCGTCCGCTCCCGTCGCTGCGATCAGCCAGCGGCCGTTTCCGGGGATCGTGTCCCACTCGCCCGCAGGTCCGGTCGAGTTGAAGACTTTTATCCCGCTGATCGTCCCGAGCGTCTCGACCTTGAGGTCGATCTTCCAGTCGGGATTTCCGTTGCCTTGACGCCGTTCGTTCCTCCCGACAAGATCTCTGTTCCCCGGACCGGCGAAAACGGCGGAACCCGAGAACTCGCCTGCGGCCGGCTCCTCGCTCTTTTCCTTTGCAATCTCTTTGGCGACGACCGATCCGTCCGAGAAAACGAGGGCGACTTCAAAAAGCGACTTCCCGCGGGCGATCGCTCCTGTGTCTGTCAGCAGCAGGTCGAATGTGTATTGCCCGTCGAGAGGGATTTCGATGTTTCCGTCCGATGCGTTCAGAATTGTATCCCCCTGCGTCACTGCGATCAGAGGAGCGCGGTTGGCCGGCACGGTATCCCACGCGCCCTTTTCTCCTGCCACGCTGCGAATGACGATGCCCGTGAGCACACCATTGCCCTCGACGGAAATTCGCGCCGTCATGTCCGTCTTCCCGTCGCCGCGGAGCTGTTCGTCCCGGCGGGTGAGATCGCGCGTTCCCGTTCCGGTCCATTCGGCGGAGAGTATCGTGACCGAGATCTCGGCGGGCGTTGGCTGCTCGGAGGCGGGAATATCGATAACGGACTGGCTCCGCGAGCCGTCGGCGAATCGCGCCAGCAGAGCGAATTTTCCGCCCCGCGCAATGGCCCCGTCGTCGTGCACGGAGATCGTGAATCCGGCCCCGAGGACCAACGGGACCAACGGCATGCTGCCTCCGCTGTGGACGATGATATTGCCGCTGCTGTCCTTCACCAACATTCCCGGGACGTTGTTCCCGGCGACGGTATCCCAGACGGAGGTTCCGTCCTCGTTTTGCAGTACGAAACCTGTGAGGGCGCCTATCCCCGAAACAGTCACCGAAAAGAAGGGATCCGGTGTGCCGTCCGGCGTCGGGTTTTCGCCCGGGCCAAGGAGATCCTCGCCGACGCCCCTGAAGGTGAAGCTCTGAATTTCTCCCATGGCGGCCCAGCAGGCGGAGGAGACCAACAGAAGCGTCAATGCCGCGAGCATGATGCGCAGAACATGTTTTTTCACCTGTACCATCTCCTATATTATGTGTGCCTGTTTTGTTATGGTCGGGGCTCCTCTTCGATCGACGCTATGACGCGCGCCGCAATCTCCGCGGCTTTTCCAGCGTACCCTGCGCAGCGATCGCGAAGTCCCTTCTCGCGAAAGACAGCCTGTCCCTCCGGCGTCCCAAGGTCGCACCCCAGCAGCAGATGACAGTCGCGCGCGCCGAATTCCTCCTCGAACTCGGCAACGAGCTGCCGGACCGCCCTGTAGGCAGGTTCCACCGACTCGCCTGCAGCCGACCGGCCCAACGCGAGTCCGATGCCTAAAATTGCGCCCGTAAGGGCTCCGCACGTCCCGCAGGTTCGCGCCATCCCGCTGCAGAAGCCCGTCGCGATGTTCGGGATCAACTCGGAGTGTATTCCACGTGCTTCGGCCAGGGCGAGCAGCACGCTCTCCGCGCAATAGAGGCCCGAGAGAAATGACTCTGCGGCGGTCTTACCGATTTCTGAAGCTGATTTCTGTCCTTGTGTCGTTCCGTCCATCTTTTCCTCCTTGAATAGTGCCATGATAACAGGGGTGATATTGGCCGACAATAACATAAATTCCATCGTCTCGCAAGAAGCGGAATCGCCAAGATAATGCTCCGGTATGTCCCGTTTCTCCGCTTTTCTTGACACGTCGGGTAAAATCGCGCACAATAAACTTCAAGAACGCCTGTATTCGTTTCGGCAGTAGTGTGGTGGTTCTGTATGCTGGTTTCAGGGGGAATGAACTATGTTCGAAATGCACTTCACGGTCGAAACCTGGGGGCGGAGCGTCCTGCTCTCGGGACGTCTGGATGCCAGGTCGGCTCCGGATTTCGAAAAGGCCGCGCTCGCCGCAGCCGATGAACAGCCTGAAAAGCGTCTTCACATGCTCCTCGATTTTTCCGGATTGGAGTACATCAGCAGCGCGGGACTCCGTTCGATTCTCGTGCTGGCCAAGCGGCTCTCTCCTTTGGGAGGGAAGGTAGTGCTTTGCGGAATGTCCGGGGTCGTCGAGGAGGTATTCGGCGTTTCCGGCTTCGACAGCTTTCTTCCGGTGACGAAGAGCCGCGAGGAGGCTCTCCGCCTTCTCGGCGAGTAGAGGAGGAAAAGACGATGGAAAACACCGTCAGAGAGCGGGTGTTTCCAGCTTCTCTCGACTTGTTGGGCGATATCCGTGCCTTCATTTTGGAGGAGGACGGAGCGGAGGAGCGTCTTCCTCCGAAGCGGGTGGCGCATCTGGATGTTGCGATCGAGGAGATCGTCGTGAATATCTGTTCCTACGCGTACGAAACTCCTCCGGGGGAGCTGACGATACGGGTCGAGGAAAGACCCGAGTTTTTCGCTGTGGAGTTTTTGGACAATGGCGTTGCGTTCGACCCTCTCGCCATAGATGAGCCGGATGTTTCCCTTCCTCTTGAAAAGCGCGACGCGGGGGGGCTCGGCATCCTCCTGGTACGGAGAATGATGGACGAGGTGCACTACTCCCGGAAAGGGACGTTGAACAGCCTCCGTATCGTGGTGGACACGCCCCGGATGCCGTAGGGGGATTGGAAATGTCGAGGTGGCGCACCCTTCGGCGGCTGCTTCCGGCCGTTCTTCTCCCTGTATTTGTTTTTTTCTGCGTTTGCCCAGCCCAAAGCCAGGATACGGCCCCGGCTGCTTCCGGTATGACGAAGGCGACCCTGACGCTTCAGTGGTACCCTCAGACGCAGTTCGCCGGATACTACATGGCGCTTGAGAAGGGCTTCTACGCAGCGCGCGGTATCGACCTCGAAATCCGGCGCGGCGGCTCGGACGTCGACACCATCGGAGAGCTTCGCGAAGGGAAAACGGACTTCGCGACGCTTTTCCTGACGGCCGGGATTCGCTACCGCTCCCGGGGCCTGCCGCTGGTGAACGTCGCCCAGATTGTCAACCGCGGTAACCTGCTCGTTGTTGCCTATAAAGACCGCAATATCCGCACGATCAAAGATCTGAACGGACGGAAGATGAGCCTGTGGGGCGACCACTTCTCCGGCGGGTATAAGAAAGCCTTCAGCGACAATGGCATCTGGCCCGTGATCTTTCCGCAGTTCATTTCCGTGGAGGTCTTCCTGCGGGGAGGGGTGGACGCCTGCTCTGCGATGAGCTACAACGAATATCTGCGCATTTTGCAGACAGGACGCCGTCCGGAGGAACTGACGGTGATCTCGCTTCGGGGCGAGGGGTACGACTTCCCGGAGGACGGCGTCTACTGCAGAGAGGAGACGTGGGAAAAAAAATCCCCGTCTTGCTCGGGATCTCCGCGAAGCTTCCATCGAGGGATGGCGCTACGCCGCCGAGCATCCTGACGAGGCCGTCGAGCTGATCCTCGGAGAGGCCGACAAGGGCCGGGTATATCGTGAACCGGCTTTTGCTGCGGCGGATGCTCGACACGATACTCCCCTCGATTTTCCCGGAGGGTCCCTCCGCCTGGACGCCCGGCGTACTCTCACGCGCCGACTACGAGCGGACTTCCGAAATGATGAAAAGCGTCCTTCGTCGATATGACGGAGACAACTCCGTACGAGGTCTTTTTCCCCGGGGGTGAGGAACGATGAAGGAACGTTTTTTTCCCTCTCTTTCCCGACGGACGCAGAGGCGTCTCCATAGCGGCGAAATTGGCGCTGATGATCGTCGCGGGCGTCGGCGCGATCTTCCTCGCCATTGTCTTCTACGGCTACTCCACTTCGCGGGAAGCGCTTAAGGAAGAGTTCCAAGGGCGGATGGAGAACCTCGGCAGAGCCGCCGAGAGCCAGTTCCTCCAGATTCCCATGGTGGCGGAGGCTGTGACTTGCGATCTTGCTTCCATGATCACCCTTTTCGAGCCATCTCCGGAGAAGATGCCGGAGATGATGAAAGAGCTCCTTGCGTCCCATTCGCAGGTCACCGGGCTGTACGTCGGCTTTTCAAAGCAGGCGACGAATCCTCTCTTTCGTAATTTCTGTCCGTTGGTTTTTCGCCAGGGAAATTCCATTAAGTATAAGAACCTTGCCGGCGAAATGGACTGGACGGTGCAGGATTGGTACCAGCTTCCGTTGCAGATGGGCAAGCCTTTGTGGACGGAGCCGTTCTTCGCCGACGAACGCGCCGAATCGATGATGATCAGTTACGGTATCCCCCTCTACGACGCGAACTGGCGCTATCTGGCCTCTATCGGCGCGTCGCTCGAACTCAACTGGTTGGCCGACATCATCTCCACGATGGAGGTCGGAGGTCACGGCTATGTCTTTCTTGTGACATCCAACGGCGCGTTTGTCTCTCATCCGCGGCGGGAGTTGCTGATGCGCGAAACGCTCTTCACCGTGGCCGAGATGGAGAACCGCCCCGACCTGATCCCTCTCGGCCACAGAATGATACGAGGAGAGAAGGGGGTGGCGTCCCTGTACGATCCGCTCCGCGGCAGCCTTCTGGTCTTTTTCCGTCCGGTGGGAAATATCGGCTGGTCGCTCGGCATAGTCTTCCCCGAAGAAGAGGTTCTGGACGACATCATCCATCTGCGCCGGGTGCAGACTTTCCTCGGTCTGGGGGGAGTATTCGCCATGCTGCTGATGGTTTTTTTCATATCGAACAGAATCAGCGGGCCGATCAGAAAACTGAAGGATGCCACCATGCTCCTCGCCTCCGGCGATCTCCACGCCCCGCTTCCTCCCGTGACCGGCCGGGACGAGGTCGCGCTGCTCACCGGCTCGTTCGCCTCCATGCGCGAGAACCTTCTGCTCCACCTTGAACGTCTGAAGACCGAAACCGCGGCGCGCGAGCGCATCGCAAGCGAGCTGGACATCGCCCGGTCCATTCAGATGAGCCTTGTTCCGCGCACCTTCCCTCCGTTCCCGAAGGACGGTCGCATCGATCTCTTCGCCAAGCTCGAACCGGCGCGTGAAGTCGGCGGCGATTTCTATGATTTCTTCCACACGGATGAAGACCATCTGCTGCTCGTCGTCGGGGACGTTTCGGGCAAGGGGATTCCCGCCGCGCTCTTCATGGCCGTGACGCGGAGTTTCGTCAAGGCGCTCGCCATCTCCAACGGAGCCAATCCTTCCCCCGGCGAACTTATGGCTGCAGTCAACGATCGCATCGCCGAGGGGAACGACGCCTGCATGTTCGTCACGCTTTGCTTCGTCCTCGTGGATCTTCGGGACGGTTCGTTCAGTCTACGCCTGCGGAGGGCACCCCTTCCCCAGACTGCTCGGTGTTGCCGCGGCGTCGCCGCTTGCTTCGGTGAAAGGACCTCTCGTCGGCGCTATGGAGGGGATGTTCTTTGAAGAGGGCGGCGGACAACTGAAGGAAGGGGAGGGGCTCTTCCTCTTTACCGACGGCGTGACGGAGGCGTTTCGACGTCGACGAGTCGCTGTTGAGTGAAGGACTCATGGACCAGTGGCTCGGCGAGATGCGGGACGCTTGGGAGTGAGTCGCTCGTCAGGGAGATGCGGAATCGGATTACGCGCTTCGCCGGAGGGGCGGAGCAGTCCGACGATATTACGCTGCTCTGCTTCCGCTACACGGGAGGGAACAAAAAGTAGGAGAGGGAACGAACGGAAAGGATGGCGCGCACAACGGAGGGCGTCCGAAAAGGCGCGCCACCGTTGTGCGCGGTTTACTTTTTAAAAAAAGGGAACATTTCCCGTTTTTCGCTGATCCAGCGGGATGGCGAGCGACTCAGTCCACGTCTTCGTCGGGTTGATGACAAGATCCAGCGTCACCGCGAGAAGAACGATGGTAATGCAGATAAAGACGGTATAGAACACGATGCGAAGCTGTTTTGCGAAGAGGGATGTCTGCTGCGCTTTCTGGATTTTCTTTTTTTGTTCGACCATGCGCGATCATCTCCTTTGTCTCTCTATTGCGTTCTTTGAATTATACACGTTTTCTTTCCGTTTGATCGGGACTTTTGCCCCGTGCGGAGGAAGATGAGAGAACAAGATGGAACGAGACTTCGGATGTTCCTTGAAAATAAAAAGGAAGCGGGGAAAGTAAACGCGTACTCCGCTCTCCGGATAGTGCCCGAGTCGTCTCCGGCGCTGCGAGTGCGGAAAAGAAAAGCCCCGGAGTTGAAAACTCCGGGGCTTCGCTGTCGGTCGGCTAAATGTCCAGGTTGCGGACCTCGTGCGCGTGGGCGGTGATGAAGTCCCTGCGGGGTTCGACCTTGTCCCCCATCAGGATGCTGAAATACTCGTCCACCTCTACCTCGTCGTCGATCTCGACCTTCTTGAGAATGCGGTTCTTCGGGTCCATCGTGGTCTCCCAGAGCTGTTCGGGATTCATCTCTCCCAAACCTTTATAGCGCTGTACCACGATCTTGGCGGATTCGCCCGCTACGTCCAGAAGCGCCCGCATCTCCTTCTCGTTGGTAGCAGTAGGTGACGTTTTTCCCTCGCTGCACCCTGTAGAGAGGGGGCTGGGCCATGTACAGGTATCCCTTCTCGATCAGGGCAGGCATGTATCTGTAGAAGAACGTGAGCAGCAACGTTCCGATGTGCGCGCCGTCGACGTCGGCGTCGGTCATGATAATGACCTTGTGGTAGCGCAGCTTCCGACGTATCGAAGTCATCCCCCACGCCCGCGCCGAGCGTCTGGATCATGGTCCGTATCTCCGCGTTGGCCAGCGCCTTGTCCAAGCGCGCCTTCTCGACGTTGAGAATCTTGCCGCGGAGCGGAAGGATCGCCTGGAAGCTTCTGTCGCGCCCCCTGCTTCGCGCCTGCCGCCGGCACTGTTTCCCTCGACGATATAGACCTCGGTGTTCTCTGGGTTTCTGCCGGAGCAGTCCGCCAGCTTGCCGGGGAGCGTCAAGCCCGTCATCGCGGTCTTGCGGACCAGTTCGCGGGCGCGTTTTGCCGCCTCGCGGGCTTGCCGCGCCTTGATGGCCTTCTCGACGACGGTCTTGATGATCTGCGGATGGTCGTCGAACCAGGCGACCAGTCCCTCGTAGACGATGGAGTCGGCGATTCCCTTCACGTCGCTGTTGCCCAGCTTCGTCTTTGTCTGCCCCTCGAACTGCGGGTTTCCCAGCTTCACGGAGATGACGGAGGTCAGCCCTTCCTTGAGGTCGTCGCCTGAGAGGTTCTCATCCTTCTCCTTCAGCAGCTTGGCCCGGCGCGCGGCTTCGTTCACCGCGCGGGGTGAGCGCCGTCCGGAGGCCGGAAACGTGCGTTCCCCCCTCGATCGTGTGGATCAGGTTGGCGAAGCCGAAGACGCGCTCCTGGTAGCCGTCGTTGTACTGAAGGCCGATGTCCACGGAAACGCCGTCCTTCTCCCCGGAGATCACTATCGGATCGGGGAAGAGCACGGTCTTGCCGCGGTTGAGGTACTCGATGAAGGAGCGCATGCCCCCTTCGTAGCGGTACTCTTTGACCCGCCCGTCCTCTCTCTTGTCGTCGAGCGTGATGGAGAGCCCCGGGTTCAAAAATGCCATCTCGCGGAACCGCGCGCCGAGCACGTCGAAGGAGTATTTCACCTCTTCGAAGATCGTCGCGTCGGCCAGAAAGTGCACCTTGGTTCCGGTGCGTTCCGGTCGGAACGCCTTCGGAGAGATCCGTCACGGGAATTCCCTTCTCGAATCTCTGGCTGCGTGACTCTCCGTTGCGGCATATCGTAATTTCAAGCCAATCGGAGAGGGGCGTTCACTACCGAGACGCCAACCCCGTGGAGGCCGCCGCTGACCTTGTATGCGCCGCCGTCGAACTTGCCCGCCCGCATGGAGGGTGCGTGAGCACCACCTCCGAAGCGGGGACGGGCCGTTTGAAGGATGAGGGTCCGTGGGGATGCCGCGGCCGTTGTCCTCCACCGAGATACTTTCGTTCTCGTGGATGGTCCACTGCGATTTGTGTGCAGTAGCCGCCGATCGCCTCGTCCACGGAGTTGTCCACTACTTCGTAGACCAGGTGATGGAGTCCCCCGGACGGATGTGTCCCCGATGTACATTCCCGGCCGCTTGCGAACCGCTTGAAGGCCTTCGAGGACCTGGATATCCTTGGCGGTGTACTGAAGAGCCGAAGGGCTCGTTGTCATGTTCTCTTTCCTCCGTTTTCGTTGCGCGCGAAGAGGGCGCGGCATTCGCTCTTGCCTCTTTGCAGAAAGCGTTGTATCTTTTTCCCAGTGTTTCGGGTTTGAATCCGGTGGCGAGGAGTGAACCGTCGCGCAAATAGATCGCCGTTTCGTTCTCGTAACGAACCAAGGCGACTATGCGGGCGTATGGAGACGAGGCCGTCTCCTTCGAGGGGGATAAACATGTTGTTTCACTCCATTTCGCAGGTCTTTAACTGAACTATTATACCAGAAAGACGCGGAGAGTGTGCGGAAATGCGCTCCGAATCCGTTGAAGTCGGATAATTCGAAAGATATAAGAGGAGTGTTCACAGTGGAGATAAAAAGGATGCGAAATTTGGCGCGAAGGGCCGCTGCAAGGGTTTTGACCGAGATACGCGACGAATGGACGGCGTTTCTCGCCGTCACGATAGGCGTCTCCATTCAGGCGGTGGCGGTGGTGCTTTTCGTTCTGCCCAACCGTTTTCCCCGACCTTGGCGTTTCGGGCATCGCGGTGTTGTCGAACTACGTATTCGGAATCTCCCCCCTCCTGGGTGATTCTGATACTGAACGCCTTTCTGATGATTTGGGCGTGGAAAGAGCTTTCTCCGCGTTTCGTAATGTGGACAATGTGGGCGGTGCTTCTCTTCTCGCTGTTGCTGAAGCTCTTTGAATTCGTCCCCGTTCCCGTGATCGGCGATAAATTTCTGGCCGCTATGGTTTCCGGCGTGCTTCGCGGTCTCGGCGCGGGGCTCGTCTTCCGCGTGGGGGGCTCTACCGGCGGTCTCGACATTCCCGGCGTCGCGCTTCGGAAACGCTACGGCATCGAGATGGGACAGTTCAGCATCTACATCAATATGGGGCTTCTCGGGCTTTCTTTCTTCGGTCGTCGGCCTGGATGCGGCCATCTACGGCGCGGTGGGGCTGTATGTCTTCGGGATCGTCGTCGACAACACGACGCGCTCGTTCGACCGCAGAAAACAGGTATTCATCATCACGAATATCCCCGAGGAAGTTTCGGCGTACATCAACCTCTCGCTGCACCGAGGAACGACCCGTTTTGAAGGGGAAGGCGGGGTACTCCAAGCAGAAACGCCCCGTGCTGATGACCCTGCTCGAACCGCGCCAGGTTATTCCTCTGAAGAAATTCCTGGCCCAAAACGACCCCAAGGCCTTCATGTCCGTCTCCGATGCTTCGGAGGTCGTGGGGAAGGGGTTCAAGAGCTGGAAGAGCCTGTAGCGGGCGCACGGGCTCGAAAAAACGGAGGCCGGAACGCGGAAGACACCGTGTTCCAGCCTCCGTGCTCGAGTCTCGCTTACACGCTCTGCGCCAGCCACTCCTTGGCTCCCGGGATCGTCGACCAGGGAGCGCCGAACTCAAGCGCGTAGACCACGGCCTCGCTCTCGTCTTTGAAGCCGTACGAGTCGGGAGTTTTCTTCGGCAGCTTCTTTTTCCCGAGGAGAAACGCCGGAACGTGCGGATTGTTTCGGATCGCCGCGTCGCGCGCCTTCTGCGCCGTCTTCGAGTCGCCGCTCTTGACGAACTCCAGAAGGGCCTTCGGGTAGAGCATGAATGCGCTCTCCTCGTCGTGCTGCTTCAGAAGCGCCGCGGCGTCCTCATACTCTCCGAGGAGCAACAGCGCCTCGACGAGCATGTAGCGCACTCCCTGATTGTCGTTCGGGTTCAAATCGAGCATCGCCTTGTAGTGTTCCGCGGCCTCTCGTATGTTTCCGCTTTTGTGCAGCGCCGAGGCCAGACCGAACCGGGCGCGCATGTAGGGGCGGGTTTCCAGAAGGCCCCAGAAATGACCTTTGTCGTCGGTGAAAGCTTCCGCTCCCAGCTCCTTTTCCCCGGCCTCCATCCCCCCTGCGGTAGTGTCCGATCGCCTCTTCCGGCTTCCCGGAATCAAGGGCGTCGTTGCCCAGGATGACATACGCGTCGGTTGTATCGGGGGCGGAGTGCGAGCGCTTTTTTCACCAGCGTTGCGCGCTTCTTCACCGACGTTTTCTTCCCACGCCTTGTCGATGAGTCCCATCGCCTGTTCGTACTCGTTCCCGCCGTTGCTCGAACCGCCGAAGGGAGACGCGGGCGAGTCCTCATGTTCGGCGTACAACGCCTCCAGCTTCTTGTCGATGAATTCGCCGAGAATCTTCTCGGCTTTCACCGTCGCCTTCAAAGCGGATTGGGCCACTTTGAAGATATCCTCGTCGAACGCTCCCGCCGCCGCGGCCTTCTTCAGCGGGGTCAGAGGACCGAGCGTGCGGCGAAGGTCGGGCGCCTTCTCCGCGATGAACTTGATATACTCGTCGACGTTAGTCCAGGATTGCTTCGAGGCGCCCAACAGCTGAACGGCCAGAAAGAGCAGGTACTCCGTCGCCTATGAGCGAGTTGCGGTATCGAGGGCATGGCCAGCGGCGGGTCGGCGTTCAACAGCATCTCCGCCGCACGTATTTCGTTGTCGACCAGGTCGAGGAATCCGTCTGCCATATCATCCCATTCAAGCGGGCTTATCTCGTGTATATCGAACGTCATCTCGATCCATCCCTTCCTTCCGTCTTGGCCTCCCGAGGGAGGATGTGCGGTCCGGCGCGCGCCACAAATGCCGGATCGTCCCGAGGGGCGTCCGGACACGAGCGGCGAACGAAGCGGTTTTTTCGTTCACACATCGACTCAATACTAAGCGTCTCTTTCTCTCTCGTCAATTTCTTTTTTACAGTTTTTTATATTCCTGGAGAGTTTCCGATTCTATACGGGCAGTCGAGACGGAAAAAACAGCGGGGGCAACGGTCCGCAGCCGCTGGAAACGGCCCCCGTCGCGCAGGCGGAGGCTGCGGACAGGACGGCGTGGCCCACATCGTCCCACGATGCCGGGGGCTGAATCCGTTCTCCTTCGCGCCCCTCGCGAAGATGGAGGCAGCCTGATGTCCTGCTTCCGTCCGGGGAAAGCCAGCGAAGCGGCGTAGCCGTAGAAGAGAAGCTGTTCCCGGTAGAGAATCTCCCAGGCCGCATCGCCGTCGATCTCTCCCGCCGTGATCTTGTAGTCCCCTGATAAAGACTGTATCTCCCTCGACCCAGAGAACGTCCACGGAGCCTACAAGGTGAATACTTCCGGCGCCCGCCTCTCTCTGTACGCGGAACGGCAGCTCGCGCCGGAGCGAGAGCGTTTCGTGCAGCCCGGCCAGTTTCCTCCCCGCCGGAAGCCCCGCGAAGCGCTCAAGCCACCCTTTCAGGGCGCTTCTTCCCCGTTCGTCGCGCCATGCGGGACGAAGCCCCTGCGGCAGGCGCGGGTGTTGCTCGTCGATCAGGGCGGGAAGCGAGTCGGCCCGGAAGTCCCACCGGGAGAGAACCCAGTGCGCCAGCGAACCGAGGTCCGCCCCCCCGGCCTCCTCGGAGGAGGGAAGCTCCCAGGTCATCTCGATCCCCTGACGGAACTTCATCCGCCACGCGGCGGGGCAAGTTGCGGAAGAGCGAGTAGGATGTGGCGCTCATCCGCTCCACAAACCGAGGTGCAGCAACCGGGGGCCGGACGGAGACGCCCTGTTTCCGTTCCTCCCGTTCCCGGGAAGCCCGCCGGCGAGGCGTATGTTCCGGTTCGTCCTCCGGGATTTCCGGGTGCAGCAACGAGAGCCACGACCCGGAAACGGGCGACGGGACGCGCTCCTTCATGCCGCAGGTGGAGCAGAGGACGAGGCAGTCCATGGCTCTGGTCGCCGCGACGTAGAAGAGGCGTTCCCACTCCTCTCCGACTTCGACTTCTTCCAAAAAACGGGTGATCTTTCCTGTCTCGGAGGCGCTCTTCTCGCTCCAGGCCTCAGGATGGTGCGAAGCGCCCGTGCCCAGCAGCGCGGAGGGGAGTGAGCGCGCCACGTCCGCCGCCGCCTCCCGGCGTGTTGTTCAGATCCATCACCACCGTGATCGGGAATTTCCAACCCCTTCGCGCTGTGGACGGTGAGCACGCGAACTACGTCCTCCTCCTCGCCGAGGGGCCGTACTCTCCTCGCCCGCCCCTTTGCGCCCCGCCATGCGGGCGACGTAGGCGGCGCACCCGGCCGGGTCGTTGCCGAAGACTTTTTCGTACTCGCGGACGAGGTCGAGCCCCTTCCAGAGGTTGGCCAGCGCGCTCTTCCGGTTCCACAGCGGGTAGGCCCCCAGGAACGACTGGGTCTTTCAGCAGCAGCACCAGCGCCGCGAAGAGACCGGAGTAGCGCGCGACGCTCCGCAGCTCCTCGATCCTGGCTGCCGTTTCCGGAAAGACCTCCGCTAGCGACGGGGCCTCCGGCCCGAGGAACCGGGCGAACTGTTCCATGGTCAGCCCGGAGAAAGGACGAGGCCAAAAAACCGAGCGCCGCCGCCCTGTCCTCGGGGAAGGCGAGCATACGGATGGCGGTCGTCAGATCGCCGATCTCTCCCCTGTCGAAGTAGCGTTTCCCCTTCTCAAAGGCGACGGGGATGCCGAAAAGAGGGTGCAGCGTTTCCTCGAGCGCGGCGAAGGAGGAGCGCGAAGGCACGAGAATGGTGATGTCGCGCCACTCCGCAGGATGCATTTGCTTGTTCTTTTTACTCCAGACAGGTTGCCCGCGCAGCTCCAGCAGCTTCTCTCCGAGTGCGAGCGCTACCCGTCTGCGCGTCTCCGCGATCGGCTCGCCCTCTCGTTGACGGCGAAAGATCGGAAGGACCGGAGGGAGAGACGTCTCCTCCCGGAGCTCCCGCATCTCGGGGATTCTCCGGGAAGAGCAGCTCCTCGTAGGGGGTGGGAAGTGTGGAGGCGAGGCCGTTCCGCCAGATCCCGCCGAAGAGTCCGTTGATCTCCTTCAACAGCGCGGGGCGGGTGCGGAAGCTCGTTTGCAGCGGGATGTAGCGCGTCTGCGCCGACGGCGAGGCAATACGCTCGCCAAAGAGCGTCGGGTCGGCGTGGCGGAAGCGGTAGATCGACTGTTTCGGGTCGCCGACAAGAAAGCGCCTGCACCCTTCGGCGGCGACGGAGTCGATCAGACGGTCCTGAAGCGGATTCGTATCCTGATACTCGTCCACGAGGATCTCGCGGAACGTGCGCACGGAGCGTGTCGAATTTTCGGATGCGGCGATATCGGCGGCCAGACGGATCATGTCGTCGTACGACAGCAGCCCCCGTCTGCGGCGGAACTCCCTGTAGGTCTCCCCAGACCATAGCCGAGGTCCGCAGCAGTACGGAGCGCAGTCGGACGTCGAACTCAGGCGGTTCCTGCGACAGGAAGCGCAGTCCGGTCCAGAGCGTGCCGAAGCGCTCCCGGTGTTCCCCGAAGGAGCAGCCGAGCGCCTCCTGAGCCAGCTTCCCGCTCTGGCTCGTCGTCGCACCCCTGAGATTGCCGAGGATGCTGTCGAAGAGCTGTGTCGCGAAGGCGAGAAGCCCCTCCGGCTCTTCCGGCGGCAGAGCGGTCCGCGGGCCAGTCCTTCCGCAGAGCGTCGAGCCGCTCGTTGAACGCGCTCTTCCCCGGCAGAGCGGACGGAAGCTGCGCAAAGACCTCAGCCCAGGCCCCGGAGACCTCGCGGCAGAGGGGGAGGCAGATGTCTCGAATACGTTCCTTCACCGCGTCGAAGTAGTGCGGATCGTCCGCGCGCTTCAGCAGCTTTTGGGGGGACTCGCCACGGCTCTCCAGAAGATCGGCCAACGAGAGCGCGAACGATACCGTCGCCTCGGGCGAATACTCGGTCACCGCGTCGGCAAGATACTCCTCGGCCGTCCTGTCCAAAAAGTCGCCCGAGTTTGTTCCTTGCGGAAGACTCCTCGTGAACCAGCCGAAATCCAGAGTGTCCAGCGCCTTTTCCGCCCGCGTTACGAAGAGTTCCGCCTCAGGGGGAGATACCGGGCGAGCGCCGAGTCCCGAGGGGAGGAAGAGCGCCTCCTCGCGGACGATATTCAGCGCGAAAGCGTGGATGGTGGAGATCTGCGCCTCTTGAAGCTCCGCGGCGACCGAGTCCAGTTCGTTTCCTCCGGGGTCCAGCACGGGGCGCAGCGAGGTAAAAAGCTCGCCGATGCGCTCCCGCATCTCGTTCGCCGCCTTGTCGGTAAAGGTGAGCGTAAGAATGTCCCGGGGGCGCGTATCCTCCCGGAGCAGCGCTCCGATGAAGCGCCACGAAAGCGTGTGCGTCTTCCCCGTCCCCGCCCCCGCGCCGACGAGGGTCAGCGCGGCGTCCGAGAAGACGGCCTCCTCCTGTGCCGGAAGGAGCGTCCCTTCCGACGCGATATGCGCCTTCAGACGCGCCTGCAGATCAGCGAGCGCCATTCTCTTCACCCTCCTCGTCCGATTCCGCGCTGCGGAAGTCGCGCCTCCGGCAGAGCGACGAATACGCGCAGTACCGGCAGCTTTTCGACTCGTACAGTGGTGGGAAGAGCCCTGTGGAGAACGACTCCGCCACCCGTTCGAGCGCCTCCTCCGCGTCCGCCTCGAGCGGCGCGAGCGGCGTCGCGAACGACGAGAAAACGGACAGCGCGCCCTCCACGGAGGCCCCCTTCTCCTTGCCGTCCGCAAGGCAGAGGAACGCCGACGCGGCGGTCCGGACGCCGCCTGCGGCGAGGGCGATCCCGTAGGCCGCGAGCTGAAGGCTTTCTTTATAGTTCGACGACGGCCCGCTCTTGTAGTCGAAGATGGCCGCCGTGCCGTCCTTCAGGATATCGACCCTGTCGCAGCGCCCCTTGAAGCGGACGCCCCCTCTCTCGAACTCCGGAAGCGTGTACTCCCGCTTCTGCTCCAGCCGCTCCGAGGCCAGCCCGCCGTCCTCCATCGTCTGCTGCGCGCGCGCCAGGCGCACTGCGCGGCGCAACAGCTCCTTCCGGTCGCGCTTGAGGTTCGCGTTCGCCAGAAGGCGGGCGTACTTCTCGTCCATAGCCTCGTCGAAGAGGCCATTGACCAGGACGTCCAGCTGCTCTCCGGTCGAAAGGCGTTTCTCCCACACCTTCTGCCAGAGCAGATGGAGCGCGCTTCCGGCGAGGTCGAAGCGGTGCAGCTCCTCGGGAGGCGTGTCCAGCGATGCCACCCGGCCGCAGTAGAAGCGGAAGGGGCACGAAACGTACGTGTCCAAGTCGCTCAGTGAAAATACCTTCTCCTTCGGGGGGGGGAGGGGAATATCTTTCAGGCTGCCCCGCGCCGCACCGCCCGGCGCCCACGAGCGCCAGCGCGTCTCCACGCCCTCCGCCACGGGGTACTCCTCGGGGGCGAGGATCTCGCCGAGCGATCGCTCCAGTGTTTTTGCTCCGGAAGGCCGCAGCCACGGACGCGACGAAGAACAGGCGTCGTCGATGAAGGGGGATTCGGGGAGCGGACGGCCGCCATCGTCGGCCAGAGGGCGCAGCAGAATGCAGAGGCTCTCGCCGCAGGCCGCAAGACGGCGGAAGAGCGCCTCGCGCTGGCTCCGTTTCTCCGGCACCAGTGGAAGGTGGCTTCGTCCGAGCTCAAGACTTTCGTGCAGGAACTCTTTCCGTTCGTCGCTCAGAAGAGGGGATTCGCGCACCTGGCCCGGCCACCGCTTCGCCGTCATTCCGGGGAGAATCCATACAGGGGCGCGGACAAGCGATGGGGGGGTGCCGGGGTGAAGCGACACCGTCGGAGAGACGGGCGAAGGCATCCAGATCGAGGCTGTTTCCGCCCACTGGCCGAGGAAGGCAGCAGCCTCCTCGAAAGAGAGACGCGCGCTTCCCGCGTCGCCAAGGTCTCTGCGCAGTTCGCGCAGGGAGCGCTCCTTTTCGTTCGCCTCCTGAACGGCGAGCGACACCTCGCGGATATGCTCGTCGAGACGGGGGAAGTGCGCCGCCCGTTCGACGAGCCGTTTCAGTTCCGCGCGCGACGGCGCAAGGTGCGCGAAGGCCGCCAGGAGCTCCTCCGGACGCCCGCCGCGCTGAAGGAAATCGGTGAAATCCGTTGTCCGGCGGAATGCGTCGCTCCCGGCCTCGGGGGGGAATCCCTCCAGGAATTTCGTCCAGCCTTGCTTGCCCGAAGGCAGCGCATTCCCGAATGCCCTCCGCGGGAAGTTAAACGGCGCTAAAAGCAGCGACGAGAGGAAGTCCGCCGTCTCCACGGGGGGCCAGCCGTCCGCGGCCAGGTCGAGCGCCCGCAGCGCGCTCTTCCAGAGCGCTGTTTCGGACACCGTCGCTCCCTCGCGCAGCGAGAATGGAATGCCGTACCGGGTGAAGCTCTCGACGAGGGAGTCCAGCTCCTCGTCCTCCGCACAGAGGGCGATGTTTTCCCACCCCGGAAAGGGAAGGGCGCTCGCCGCGGAGAGATACCCCTCGCCGGCCGGCCAGAGGAAAAGCTCGCGCGCGAGCGTGTCCGTCGAGAGGCGGAGGTCGCCCGCCGCCATGGAGATGCAGAGGGGCGGCGTTCTTTCGCTTTCCCCGGAACAGCGGAGAATTTCGGCCTCAGGGAACTGCTGCACCGCGGTGTAGAAATCTCCTTCGCCGCACTCGGGAACCCACAGCTCCAAGTCCGCTCCCGCAGCGCACAGCGAGTGCAGAAACGCCATCTGCCCCGAGGCGAAGCTCAGGAATCCGGCGGCGCGGAGCTTCAGCCCGCTCGCCCATGCGCGCCCCTCCTGCGGGAACGCCTCCAGCAGCGCCGCTCCCAGCGACGGAATCTGCGCGCTGTCGGCAAGGCCGCGTTCTTCAAGAAGTGCGGTGTAGTCGCCGTAGAGCGTGCAGAGAAGCGTGCTCCCCGCATCACTCGTACGCTCGCTCCGGGAGGCTTTGAATTCATCGCTCAAATGTTCGCATCGCGCTCCCGGAGCACAGCCGCCGCAGCCCAGCGCCTTCGCCAGTTCCTCCCTCGGGACGCCTTCCCTGAACAGTTCGCGGATGGACTGTCCCGCAAGCTCCAAAAAACGCGGAGAGGTCGTTCCGGCGGGAAGCGCGGAGCCGTACCGGTCGCGCAGACGACGAACGATGTGCCGGACGAGCAGCCAGTGGTCGGGCGGGTCGATCTGCACGCGGTGCTTCACGCCGAGAGCCTCGGCGAGGGCCCGGTAGAGGTCGTCCCATATCCACACCTTCGGCTTCCGCTCCGGGAAGGAGACCGAGTCGGGAAGGAAGAGCATCTCCAGCAGCAGCGGACGGTCTCTGTTCGACGGCGTCAGAAAGATGGCGTCGCCGTGCGCGGCCTCTTTTCGTAACGGTTCGGCAAGGCTTCTGGGTGTGCGGTAGGTGTGTAGTTTCAGGGGGAACGCCTCCTCGTGCGATCGTTTCGCGACCTGTGCTTAGTGTAGCACAGGCCCGGAAAGGGCGTCGAATCCGACGCGGAAAAGCTTCCTCTCTCCGGGGTTGGGGTAGACAAAGATTTCGTTATTTCGTGGTACAATTTGCGAAAGGTGCTATATTTAGTCCGAAGGCGAGGTGGTGGCGGGCGGCGCCGCGAGGCGACGAGGCAGGCGGCAACAGAGCGGTTGACGGAGGAGAACACGGAGTTTCGCGGGTTTTTTCAGGGGAAGGAGGGGGAAATGAATGAACATGCGGTGGTGGAGCCTCGCGCTCCTCGTTGTGCTCGCGGCGGCGAGCGGGACGGGGGTCCCGGCGTACGCGTCGGACGGAAAAAACATTGTGATCGCAGCGGATGAATGGAGTCCGTACAACGGCGCGGAGGACGGAGAGAGGCCCGGATACGGCGTGGAGATCGCCCGGAAAGTGTTCAAAGACGCGGGGTATACGGTCGTCTACAAGGTGATGCCGTGGGACGCCGCGATCGAGGGAACGCGCGCGGGGGACCTCGACGCCGTGATCGGAGCCTCCTCCGATGAAGTCCCGGACTTCGTGTTTCCCGGCGAGGAGTTCGGCGTCTCTTTGATGGGGTTCTTCGTGCGCGTCGACTCGAAATGGACGTTCGAGGGCTTCGACAGCCTGAAAGGACGTTCGCTTGCGCTCATTGCGGACTACTCCTACAGCGAGGAGCTTGACGAGTACCTCGGCACACATACCGATGCGACCGTGCTCCACGTCGCCTCGGGGGAGGACGCCCTCGGGGCGAATATCGGCAAGCTGAAGGATGGAAGCGTGGACATTGTTGTCGAGGACGTCAACGTCTTCGCGGAGAAGACGCTGACCATGGGAGTCCGCGACGCGTTCCGTCTCGCCGGAGAGGTCCCCGGAGGAGATGCGGCGGTGTACGTCGCCTTTTCACCAGCCTCTCCAAAAGTGGAGCGTTCGCGCCTGCTCGCCCGTCTGTTCGACGAAGGGGTGAAAAAACTTCGGGAAAGCGGAGAACTTCGGACTATTCTTGAAAAATACGGACTGGATGATTGGAAAAAAGAGGTGAAGTAACGCGACGATGTCCCCGCTGCCTTTCGGAGAAGCGCGGGACGACGCAACGCCTTTTGCTTCTGAAATGCGAGGACGAGGACGGAATTTTTCCGGTTCTCGTCTTCTATTATATTGCCGTATTGCGGATCGAAGCGTTTGCTCCTGTTGAGCGCGTATACCGAATGAATTTCGTGATACAATTTTCGAAAAGTAACGGTTCTATTTTAGAGAGGAGGAAGGACTATGTTCATGAAGAAAAACGCTCTCGTGCTTGGAGTTCTGGCGCTGTTGCTGGCGTTCGCGCTTCCGGCGGCGTCGCAGGAGCTTCGGTTGACCCTTGAGCGGAACGCGCTCGAAAAATTGTCGGCGACGGAAGGAACGCTCTATCTCGAATGGGGCGTCTACCGCAATACCTGAGGAGAGAAACCGTCCGCTCTCGTGGAGAGCGGCGATCCTCTCGATCCCGAGGAGTTCCTCCCGCTGAAAGATGCATCCGGCAAGGTGACCATTCTCGTGCCCAAGAGCATGAAGTTCACCGACAACAAGGTTCTTGTGGAGCACTTCACCTATCGCGGAAAGGATGTTTTCATCTGCAGGACGGCTCTCCTGCCCGACCGGTAAACGAAGGAGGTCCTCAAATGAAAAGTCTCGGCGACATGCTGCTGAGTACCGGACCGTTCAGTGAAATAGTCCTCGGGAACACCGCGCTGGCCCGCGCGATGATCGAGTCCGGGACGGAGGTGATCGCCTCCTATCCCGGCTCTCCCACGCCGGAGATCGGGGCCGCGCTCATGAGCGTTCCCAAGGAGCGCCGCCCCTACTACTTCGAGTTCTCCACCAACGAGAAGGTGGCCACGGAGGTCGCCTGCGGCGCGTCGCTCAATGGACATCCCTCGTGCGTTTTCTTCAAGAGCGTCGGCCTCAACGTCGCGGCCGACTCCTTCGTCCAGCTCTCGCTGCTCGAGCTGAACGGCGGTCTGGTCGCCATCCTCGGCGACGACCCCGGTGCGAACTCCTCGCAGAACGAGCAGGACAACCGCCACTTCGCCCGCCTCGCCTACATCCCCGTGCTGGAACCCGCGTCGCCCGCGGAAGCCTATGTGTTCTACCTTGAGGCGATGAAGCTCTCCAGAAAGCGGAAGATGCCCGTCATCCTCCGCATGACCACGCACGTTTGCCATGGCAAGGAGAAGGTTTCCTTCGCCGGGTGGACGCCCCGTCCGATCGACGCCGCTCCCGCGTTCGACTCCTCCGCCGGTCCCTCCATTCCGCTCACCTCACGCGCCCTCGACATGAAGCGCCGCGCGCTCGCCCGTCTGGCCGAGGTGGCGCAGGAGATCGACGGTTCGCCGCTCCACCAACTGCGCAAGGGGAACGATCCGTCGAAAGGCGTCATCACGGCGGGGCTTCCCTACCGCTCGTTGGTCGACGTGCTGGAGGACGCGGCGGAAAAGCCGGATATCCTCAAGCTCGGCGTGGTCCACCCCATTCCGAAGGGGCTGGTGGCCGACTTCCTGCGCTCCCACGCCTCCGTGAAGGTGCTGGAAGAGCTGGACGACGTGCTCGAACGCGAGATCAAGGCGCTGGCCTTCGACCTCGGCATACGCACCGTGATCGTCGGCAAGACCGACCCCGAGGACTGGATAGGAGAGTACACTCCCGACAAGGTGGGGGAGGTGCTTGCGAAGACGTGGCCCTCCCTCGTTCCGCGCAAAAGCGCGGATCGCGCGGCTACCCTCGCCCCCCGTCCGCCGCAGATGTGTCCCGGATGCGGTCACCGTTCGGCCTTCCACGCCGTCAAGCAGGCCCTCGCGAAGGAAGATATCACCGTCGCGGACATCGGCTGCCACACCCTCGGTTTCCTCCCGCCCTACCGCATGGGCGAAGTGCTCCTCTCGATGGGGCACTCCACCGGAACGGCGGCGGGGCTCTCGCTCTTCAACACGACACGCAAAGTCGTCGCCTTTCTCGGCGACTCCACCTTCTTCCACGCCGGACTCCCCGGCATCGTCAACGCGATTTTCAACAACCACAATCTCGTGCTCGTTCTGATGGAAAACGGCACCACCGCCATGACGGGACACCAGGACCACGCGGGCTCCGGAGGCAACGCCAACGGCCCCGCCGAAGCCATTCCCGTGCGCTCCGTCCTCGAAGGGCTGGGGGTGAAGAGTATCCGCGAGGTGGACACCTACAGCCAGGCGAAGCTGACCCAAATGGTGAAGGACGCCGTCGCGGAGGAGGGCTTCTCGGTCGTCATCGCCCGCCACCCGTGTATGCTGAAGTACACGCGCGAGCAGCAGCGCGCCCCCGGATATGTCCGCAAGTCGGTGAACATCGACCAGGAGAAGTGCGACAAGCTGCACGTCTGCGTCGAATCCTTCGCCTGTCCCTCGTTCCAGCGGGACGAAGAGGGACGCGTCGTCGTGAGTACGGAGCTATGCATCGGCGACGGCTCCTGCATCCAGACCTGTCCTGCGAAGGCCATCGGCGTGAAGAAAGTTCAGGAAGGGGGCGAAAAGGCATGAGCCGCTTCGATATCTACATGTCGGGTGTCGGCGGCCAAGGGATTGGCCTGCTGAGCGAAGCCATCATGCGGGCCGCCGATTACGCGGGGCTTGCGGTCTGCGGCGTCGACACGCACGGCCTCGCTCAGCGCGGCGGCATGGTGGAGTCGTTCGTCCGTATCGGGACGATCACGACGCCGTTGGTCCGCAAGGGGAGCGCCGCGCTCGTGCTTGCCCTCGAACGCACCGAGGCGCTACGGGCCGTGGAGCTCTTCGCTGCGCCCGGCGGAACGCTGCTCTATTACGACACATGCTGGCAGCCGCTCTCCGTCCGCCTCGGCACGGAGAAGGAAACCTCCCCCGAGGATATCGCAGCGGCCTGCGACCGTCTCGGCGTCCGTGTCATCCCCGTGCGGACGGAGCTGTCGGACGTACGGATGCAGAACGTCGCGCTGCTTGCCGTCGCGGCCAAAGAAACGCTGATCCCCGGCGTCGACCTCGAGCACTACGAGAAGGCGCTCGCCGATCTTCTCCCCGAGCGGGCGCTCCAAGGCAATCTGAAGGTGCTCAAGGGATAGCCATTGTGCCGCGTTACACTCTTCCTTACTATGCAGAGCGGTTTCCGGAAAACGAGTTTCGCCTTCCGGAAACCGCTCTGCATCATTTTGCATCTTTTTTTTACCTTCGCCACGTCGATGCCGAAAATCGCCGGAATGAGCTGCACGAAGAGCACCACCGCCATGACGCCGAACGGGTAGGCAACCGAGTAGCCGATGGTGACGTCCGGGCTTCCCCCGGTGGCTTCGAGGGCCGCGCCGAGCCCCGGCGAACTGGTGAGCGCGCCGGTGTACGTCCCCGCGATCATGTTCGGCGACGCCGAGCCGGAGAAGAGCATTCCGGCGGCGAGCGTGGCGAGCGCCCCCGCGCCCGTGACGGCGACGGAGAGCAGGATGAACTTCAGCCCGTACCGCTTGACCACACGCGCGGTATCCTCGGCCGCCAGCAGGCCGACCGCGACCACGAAGAACATCAGATTCCACGCAAAGTACTCTTTCGGGACGGAGTACCCCTGTGCGCCGATAAACAGGCCGACGAAGAGCGCTCCGGATATCCCGAGGTTGATGCCCCTGACGCTGATTTTCCCGACGAGGATGCCCAATGCGACCGTCAGGCTCATCAGGAAGAGGTGATTCTTGAGAAGGGACTCGAAATATTCCACTGGAAACATCTCCTTGCATGCCGCGATTTTGAAACGAGCGTTCTTCGGATATCGTTGATCGAAAATCGACGAAGGCGTTGCGTCATATCGTTGTGTTGTGGTCGATGTCTCGTACCACCAGAGCGTCCGCCGCGACGACCCCTTTCCCTTCTTCCAGCACGAACACCGGATTGATGTCCAGTTCCGCAAGGTTTTTTTCCACTTCGGCCAGCACGGAGACGCGACTGACCACTTTGGCCAGAGCGGTTATATCCCTCGGTTTTCTGCCGCGCGCGCCTGAAAGGAAAGGGTATCCTTTCAGCTCGCGGATCATCCGAAGGGCTTCGTCTTCCTTGATGGGCGCATGACGAAGCGAGACGTCGCCCAATACCTCCACGTAGATTCCACCGAGACCCACCGCCACGACGGGGCCGAAGACCGGATCCCGTTTCACGCCCACGATGCATTCGAATCCGCCTTTGACCATCTCGGAGACGAGGAAACCCTGCATCTCCTCGGGAGAGACGAAAGATGCGAGATTCGACCGCACCTTCTTGACGGCGTGGCGCAACTCTTCGTAGTTGCGGATATCGAGCGCGACGACGCCCGCCTCGGTCTTGTGCATAATCGAGGACGCCATTCCCTTCACCGCGACGGGAAAACCGAGTTTGTCCGCCGCGTCGAAAGCCTCTTCCATGTCGCGGCAAAGGAATTCTTTTGTCGTCGGGATGTCGTACGCGGCAAGAAGCTGTTTCGCGTCGTATTCGGTAAGAGGGGCCTTCCAACGGTCGAGAGCGGGAGAAAAACCGTCGGTCGCCGCTCTTTCGGGGGCTAGAAAATCTCCCCAGCGTTTCAGCGCCTTCAACCCGCGAGCGCACTGGCGGAAGCTCTGAAAGACAGGAACCCCCGTTTGCTTCAAGGAGTCGACGAATTCTCCTCCGTGGAGCCGGTCGATCATCCATACGACCGCCTGCGGCTTCGAAGACGCGGCAAAGCTCTTGAGCGTCTCGTTCGCCATGACGGCGCCCGCTTTCCCCACGATCATGGAGAGCGAAGTGACCACTCCGTCTATGTCCGGGTCGTTCAAAACTCCGGAGAGAACTTTTTGGAAGTCATCCGGCGTTTCCGAGATTTGCACGGTCATGTCCACGGGATTCCTCGAGGCTCCGAACGCGGGAATGGAAGCGGCCACGATCTCTTTCGTGGAGGGAGCGAATTCGGGGACGGACAACCCCTGATCGTTCAAACTGTCCGCCATGACGATGCCCGCTCCTCCCGACGTGGTCAAAATAGCGGTTCGCCCTTTGTAATTCCGTTTCTCGCTTCCGAAGAGCTGACCGATTCCGATGATGTCGTCGATATCCTCCATGGGAATCACTCCGTACTGGTCGAATACTGCTTTCCACACGCGTTCGTCTCCGGTGAGCGCGGCGGTGTGGCTTTTTGCGGCCTCTTTGGCGGACGGCGATCTTCCCGCTTTGAGTATCGCCACGGCTATGTCGCGCGCTCTTGCGTTTTTGACGAGGTTCAAAAAAGCTTCGCCGTCGCGCAGCCCTTCGATATACATCATCAACAGGCGGACTTCGGGATCCAGTATCAGATGCTCGGCGCACTCCACCGCGTCCAGATCGCATTGGTTGCCCGTGGTGACGACATACCGGTACCGAACGCCGTGGTCCAGCCCTACCCCGAAGGACGAAAAACCGAAAGCGCCGCTTTGCGAGACGAACGCGACGTTCCCCGTCTTCGGCCTGGGAGCGTTATACAAAGCGCCGGAAAACGTCACGGGGATGTTATCGGCGAAATTGGCGAACCCCTGGCAGTTCGGTCCGAGAACGCGAATGCGTTCCCTTCGGGCGACGGAGACGATCTTCTCTTGAAGCGTCGTATCGCCCGTTTCGGCGAACCCCGATGAGTAAATAACGGCGAACGGTATCTTCTTGCGCCCGCATTTTTCGAGCGTTTCGGGGATAAGACGGGCCGGAATGCTCAAGACCGCCACATCCGTGCCTTCGGGAATCTCGGCAGCGTCTTTCAGGGCAGGGAGTCCGCCGATCGTATCGTATTTCGGGTTCACGGGGTATACTCGTCCTTCGTACCCGAAATTCAGAAGCGCTTTCACCGTGCGCCCGGTGAGTTTGTCGAGATCGGCCGAAGCGCCGACCACGGCGATACTGTGAGGAGAAAAGAGTCTTTCGAGAGTGGGTCTTTCATTCATTGCAATCATCCTCCGGAACGGTATTTCCGACAAAAAAGAGCCGCCCCGCAAGGGACGGCCCTGAATACGCACACAAAACGCTCGTCTTTTCGATCTGAAAAGACGGCGCGTTTTTCGCACGCCGGCCCGAGTCCTCGCGGGTACATGCACCTCTTTGAAAGGCCGGTCTCCTGGCTCGTCTTCATCCTCCCCGGTCCCTTCCCGGAAAAATCCAGTGGGCGCAACCGGTTCGTCTGACTTACAGTGGCGGGTCCGCGCCGGCGTTTCACCGGACTTCCCGAGCACCTTCCAAAGTCGGATTGTGGTTCGATACTATACGGCGAATCGAAGAAAAGTCAAGAAATCCGCAAACTTCTTTTTGGTTCGGACGGACTCGTTCCGTATGTCCGGAGTCTCTCCTTTGCTTTTCTCCGACCCATAGAGTACCATTTCCCTGGACGATTCGAGAAAAGGAGTGGATTCGATGTTTTCATGCGTCATCTTCGACTTCGACATGACCCTTGTGGACAGCAGCTACGCCATACGGGACACGATGAACATGGTCGCCGAACGGGAGGGCCTCCCGAAAGTCACGCGGGAGGACGTGCTCTCCGTCATCGGCCTGCCGATACGCGACTCCTGGATGAAGGTCTGGGGCAGGTTCGACGAGCGCTGGCTCGCCGACTTCCGCGAGATGTTCGTCCAGCAGGAGTTCGCCGGAATCTTTCCCTTTCCCGGGACGAAACAGGTGCTCGAAACTTTGACGGCTCAAGGCGTTTCCCTCGGCATCGCCTCCAACCGCCAGCGGCCGGGCAATCCGCTCAAGGCCGTCGGGCTGGAGAGCTACTTCAGCTCCGTGGTGGGAATGGACGATGTGGAGAAGGGCAAACCCGCCCCCGATATGCTCCTCAAGGGCATGACCGACCTCGGAGGGACGCCCGCGACCACCCTGTACGTCGGCGACACCGTCGACGACATGATCGCCGCCAAAGACGCCGGAATCCGGTCGGTCGGGCTGACCACCGGCAACTTCATGCCCGAAGCTCTTCACGCCGCGGGCGCGTGGAAGGTTTTCGACGCCGTGGAAAAGATTCTCCCCCTCTTCGGAACGGAGGGCGGTCTCGGTGAGTAACGGACGAAACCGCCTCGCAAAGGAAAAATCCCCGTATCTGCTCCAGCACGCGAAGAATCCTGTCGATTGGTATCCCTGGGGAGAGGAAGCCTTCGCCAAAGCCAGAATGGAGGACAAACCGCTCTTCGTCTCCATCGGGTACGCCACCTGCCACTGGTGCCACGTCATGGAGCGCGAATCGTTCGACGACGGCGAAGTCGCCGGCCTTCTCAACGACGCCTGCGTTCCGGTGAAAGTCGACCGCGAGGAGCGCCCCGACGTCGACGGCGCCTTCATGGCTGTCTGCCAAATGATGAACGGCAACGGCGGCTGGCCGCTCAACGCCTTCATCACCCCGCAGGGGCTCCCCTTCTTCGCCTCGACCTACCTCCCCAAGCGGGGAGGCGGTAAATACCCCGGCCTTGTGGACGTCGTCCCGAGGGTGAAGTGGCTCTGGAAGACTCAGCGCGAACAGGTGGAGCAGTCCGCGAAGAGCATCCGCGACTCCCTGCTGAAGGAAGAGGCTCCTTCTTCGGGTTCCCTCCCGGGAGCCGCTCAGTTCAAAGCTGCCTACGACGACCTGCGCGCCGGGTACGACCGGGAGTGGGGCGGCTTCTCCAAGGAACCGAAGTTCCCCATGCCGTCGCACCTTCTCTTCCTCCTTCGCTACTGGAAGCGTTTCGGCGAGGAGAACGCATGGTCCATGGCCGAAAGCTCCATCGAGCGCATCTGGGAGGGCGGGATTCACGACCATCTCGGCGGCGGTATCGCCCGCTACGCCACCGACCGGCGCTGGCTGTTGCCGCATTTCGAGAAGATGCTCTATGACCAGGCGCTTCTGCTGCACGTGCTTGCGGAGTATCAAAACGAGCGGGGAAATCCATTGTTCGGCCGGTTCGCCGACGATCTTGCAGGTTTCGTCCTCCGGGAGATGACCTCTCCGGAGGGAGGATTTTACTCAGCCTTCGACGCCGACAGCGAGGGTGAGGAGGGAAAGTACTACCTCTGGACCGAAGACCAGGTGCGGGCCGTTCTTACCCCCGAAGAGTCGGGCATCTTCATCTGCGCCTACGGCGTGCGGAAGGGCGGCAACGTCAAGAACGAGCGTACCGGACGCATCCTCGGCGACAACGTGCTGCATATACCTGAACCGCGCGCGAAAACCGCCGCACGCTTCGCCCTCGCGCCCCACGAACTCGACGACCTGCTCGCCTCGTGTAGGACGCGGCTTCTCGCGGAGCGGAAACGACGCATTCCGCCGTTGCTCGACGACAAGATCCTCGTCGACTGGAACGGCCTCATGATCGCCGCTCTCTCGCGCGCCTCCACCGTCTTCCAGCGGCCGGAATGGTCGACGGCGGCGGAAAAGGCGGCGCGGTTCATCGAGACGAAGCTTCGAGACAAAACGGGAAAGCTGCTGCACCGCTACCGCGACAAGGAGGCCGCGATACCGGCGTTTCTGGACGACTACGCCTTCTACGCCTGGGGGCTGACGGAACTTGCCGCCGCCACGGGGAAAAACGCGTACACCGACGCCGCGCTCAAACTGGCGGACGCGATGAAAGAGAATTTCCTGGACAAACGGAACGGAGGATTGTTCTCGTCGGCGGGAGATGATCCGATGCTCTTCCTGCGCAGAAAAGAGGCCTACGACGGCGCCGTGCCGTCCGGCAACTCCGTGGCCATGGATGCGTTGATCCGGCTGTCCATGCTTTCAGGACGAAAGGAATATGCCTCCGTCGCCAAGCGGACCGGAGAAGCCTTCTCGGCCCGGGTCGCCAAGTTTCCGCTCTCGCATACGCGATTGCTTGCCGCAGTCATGACGCTGTAGGCTCGTCGCTCGTTTCGCAGAAGGCGCGGAGCCGGAGCATCTCCCTGCGGTGGATGCCGTATGTGAGCAGCGACGCCGCATACTCCGAGACCGGAAAGGCGAGCCAGACGCCGAAAAGCCCGAAGAGGCGCGAGAAGAGCAGTACCAGCGGGATCAGAAGGATGACCTGCCGCAGCAGGGAGAGAACGAACGACGGCCCGGCCTTCCCCAGTGCCTGGAAGAGCCCCGACGCCATGATCTGAAAGCCCGTGACCAGCATTCCCGGCGCGAGCATCCGCGCAGCGTCGATGCCGACCCGCCGAACCTCAGGGGAGGACGTAAAGAAGTCGAGGCTCTCCCCGGGGAAGAAGAAGAGCACGGCAGCGCCCGCTGTGCACAGAATCGTGGCCGAAGCAATGGAGCGGCGCATCGCGGAGAGCACCCTGCAGAACTGCTTCGCCCCGTAGTTGAACCCCACGATCGGGAGCAGCCCCTGGACTATCCCGTAGACAGGCATGACGGCGAAGAGCATCAACCGGTTGACGATGCCGTAGGCGGCCACCGCGGCCCCTGCCTCCCAGCGCGGCCAGCGAGCCGTTCACCACGATGAGGGAGAGGCTTGAGGCCGCCTGACGGAAGAACGCCGCAGCGCCCACGGAGAGCGTCTCTTTGAGGAGGATGGCGCGCGGAGGGAGGTTCTTTATGCGCAGTCTCACCGCGCTTCTGCGGGCCAGATAGTACCACGCCAGCCACAACGCCGTCGCCGTCTGCGCCGCAACCGTCGCCAAGGCCGCGCCGCGCACCCCCCACTCGAAGCCGAGGATGAACAGCGGGTCGAGCAGCGTGTTGATCCCTGCTGAAATAAGCATCGTCATCATTGCGAACGACGCGTTCCCCTCCGCCCGGACGAAGTTGTTCGCCACGATGGAGAAGGCGAAGAAGGGCGCCCCCCTGAACAGAGCCTGCGCATACTCGGAGGCGAGCGGAAGCACCCCCTCTCCCGCGCCCAGGAAGTAGAGGACGAAGGGCGCGGTCGGAATTGCGGCGGCGGCGAAGAGAATCCCCAGGATCCACGTGCAGGTGAAAACTGTTCCGAGCGTCCGTTTCCGCACGCTTCCTCCGTTCCGCGCCAAGGCTTCGCGAGAGAAGCGACGCCCCGCCCACGCCGAGAGTCTGGGCGGCCGCTATCAGCAGCATCTGGAGAGGAAAGGCCATGGAAACTGCGGCGATTCCTTCGTGTCCCACACCCCAGCCCGACGAAGAAAGCGTCCACCACGCTGTACGAAGCCTGTACGGCCATGCCGAGCGCGGCCGGAAAGGAAAGACGGAACAACAGCGAACCTACAGGCTCGTTGCGCAGATTATCCTGATGATTCCGCACGCGCATTCCCCTTTCTCAATTTGAATTCGATTTCAAGTATAGCAGAAATACCGAGGAGGGGCTTGTGGTCCGAGGCTTCATGGGATATAGTAAGCACGGAAAACAATCCGTTCCGTTCGGAGGAGGGAGCGTCCATGCAGGAAGTTAAGAAAGTGATCACCGAGGTGGGAACCAACGAATGGCAGGTCGTGGTGTTCTTTCTTGGGGACCAGACCTTTGCAATCAACGTGGACAAGACCAGGGAGATTCTTCGTTGGCCCGGATGCCGCACCATCCCCGAATCCCATCCGTCCATGATCGGCATCACTTCGGTCCGCGGAGAGGTGCTTCCCCTTCTTGATCTGCGCATACATCTCGGCATCGAAGCCAAGACCCCGCTCGATTCGAGCAAGGTCATCATCGCCGAATTCAACGAGATCAAACTGGGATTCGTGGTGGACGCCGTCGAGCGGATCTACCGGATCAACTCCGAAGAGCTCGACTCCACACTTACGGGAACCTTCCTCGGAGAGTATGTCCTCTACGTCATCAAGCGCGACGAACGGAACGTGCTGCTTCTCGACTACGAGGCCATCGTCCAGATGGTCAACCCGACGCTCTCGCAGCGCTACACCATCGACGTCGCGAAGACCGCCGAACTGACAACCCCTCTCGGCGACCTCGACCAGTACCGCATTCTCGTCGCGGAGGACTCGCCGCTCATCCGTAAACAGATCGCCGACGTCCTCGGGCAGGGAGGCTTCCACAACCTCGTGCTCACCAGCGACGGCAAAGAGGCATGGGACAAGCTGAACACACTCGGCGAGCACTACGACCTGCTCATCACCGACGTCGAGATGCCACGCCTCGACGGGCTTGCGCTCGTCCGCCGCGTCAAAGAGCACAACGATCTGAAGAAGATACCGATCGTCGTCTTCTCGTCCATCATGGCGCAGGACATCAAGGTCTAGGCCGCGAGCGTCGGCGCCGAAGCGCAGATCACGAAGCCCGAAATTCCGGATATGGTGGAGCACGTGTGCCGCCTTTTGCTTGCGAACAAGGAGAAGAAGGGAACGTCCAAATGACCCCGCTCCCCTATTGGGATTCCAACGTCGACATGGAAATCGCCTCGTGGTTTCCTCTCAGGATGGACTACGAGCCGGTTTCCGTCAACTCGCACCACAGCAGGCTTTTGAGCGACATCGCAGCCTTGTCGCTTCGAATGAACAGCGAATTTTTCTGTCTTACCAGCCTTCAGAGCGGCTATGTCGGCACGCTGCTTCGGGACAGCATGATCGACCCCGGACGACTGAACCGGCATCGAGCTGGGGTTCACCATGCTTTTCGGCTACTCCACGCCGATGGAGGGCTTGCTCTCCTCTCTGCTCGACGACGAGAGCGACGTTGAAGCGGGGGTCTCCTTCTGTTGCCTGTGGGACAGGGACATCATGCTCGAAAGCTTCAAAGCCATTGTCCTTGTGAGCAGCAACCCTCTGTTCGACGAAGACCAATTTCTCGCACGCCTTGCGGCGCTCCTTGAAAAGAACAGTGTGCCGTCGCAGGCGAATCTGCCTTTTTTCGCCGAGAAATTCGGCTATCGGCGGTTCTTCATCCCGTACGAAACGGACAACCTCGTGCACTTGGAGATCAGCCGCCTTCTCTACGAAATGGAGTTCGAGGAAACCCGCAAATGGGTCGGTCCCTCTCCGGAGGTGGCATTTCCTCCGTTTCTTGGTATCAATCTGACTGTCTAGTGGTATAATATATGTCCGTCGGAAAAGAGAAGAAGAAAAAACGCGACGAGCCGGTGTCCCGAGAGGAACACAAGGCCCGTCATTGTCGCATTGAAGAGGGGATTGGTTGTTCGATGGAGAACGATATGCTCAACGAGAAGGAAATTCTGGAGGGTAAGGAAATCCTTGAGGAGAAAGACGTCGCCAAAAAGGACGAACTTTCGCGGGAGGATATGGCCGAATACCTCGGAAGAGTGCGGGAACTCATCGCCGAGGGGCACGGCAAGGGGTTTGTAACCCAGAAAGACATTGAGCGCCATATTCCTCTCGAGAACTGGAGCTCCGAGATTCTCGACAACGTCGTCTCCAACCTCATGGAACTCGGGATCGAAGTAATGGACGACGACGCCAAGGAGCCGACTCCGGCGCACACAAACGCGGCCGCTGCCGACGATGATGCAATTGTGCAGCCTTCCTACGACCTCGAACTCGGTAAGCTGGACGACATCCCTCTTACCGACCCTGTCCGCATGTATCTCCGCGAGATCGGCAAGGTGCCGCTGC
>CAXXRY010000018.1:0-62963 GCA_963668335.2 Aminobacteriaceae bacterium
AAATCGGTCTCCAAATCGGGGGAAATCCGTTTTTCTTCGCTTCTCGCGAGCTTCAACATGGACGGACGAAGCATCTTTCTCCTGCCCGGAAGCAGACTCTCCGCGCCTCCCGGAGACACCGTCTACCGCTACTTCTCGGCGAGCGGGTCCGTGGGGTGGAACGATTCCCCGCTCGACCTGAAATGCGTCGGCGACATCAATATCCGCGCGCTCAACGCTTTTATCGGCGCGCTTCAGGGTTTTCTGACCATCGACGGCAATCCGCTGACGGACCCTCAGTTCTTGCAGCGCTTCCTGACTGGACTCGTCGGCGGAATGGCGATCCGGGACTTCCGGGAGACGTCGTTCAACCTCAAGGGAACGTGGGATTCTCCCGAGATGCTCGACCTGAAGGTTGCCAGGGGGAACGCGTTACCGGTCATTCCGCGGTCCAACGGCTCGACGGGCAAGAACGAGACGCAGATAAAGATCACCGTGGAGATTCCCACAGGATCGGGATCGGACACTTCGGCGAGCACGGAGGAACAGGTGAAAAAGCAGCTTCTGGAGAACATCATGAAGTCGATCATCAAACCCGGCTCGACGGAAAACGACTGAGCGGCGATAAAAGAGGTATACTTATACGGTTGGAGTCGACGCACGGAGATACAACCGATACATTTTCGTATCCTTCGCACGGAACTTCCGTTACCGAAAGGAGATATGCTATGACGCAAGAAAAGAGAAGAAAGGGATGAGTTCTCTGAAATACCGGTCCGTCTTCCTCTCCGATTTTCACCTCGGAACGCGCTGGTGCAGAGCGAAGAGTTTGGTTTCATTCCTCGGATCGATGGAGTGCGAAAAGCTCTACCTGATAGGCGACATCATCGACGGATGGAAGCTGAAGAGAAGCCCCGGGTGGCCGAACTCGCATAACTCTGTAATCCGGAAGATACTCAAACTCTCCAAAAAGACGCCGGTGCTCTACATCCCCGGCAACCACGACGACTTTATGAAGGAGTTCAACGGCTACTCGTTCGGCGGCGTCAAGATCTGCGAACACGCGATTCACACTTCCCCCGATGGGAAACGCTTCCTGGTGGTCCACGGACACGAGTTCGACGTGGCCGTAATCTATAAACCGTGGCTCGCCTTCCTCGGAGACAGGGCCTACGACTTCGCCCTCCACCTGAACACCGGTCTGAACGCGGTACGATCCTTCCTCGGCTTCGGGTACTGGTCGCTCTCGGAGTTTCTGAAGCGAAAGGTCAAGGACGCCGTAAAGTTCATCGGCAACTACGAGGAGTGCGTCGCGAAGGCCGCAGGGAAGTACGGCGTCGACGGGGTCATCTGCGGGCATATTCACAATCCGGCGATCCGCCGTTTCAAGGGAATCGACTACTTCAACTGCGGCGACTGGGTCGAAAGCTGCTCCGCGCTTGTGGAGCACCTCGACGGCGCGATGGAGATCATCCGCTGGTTCGATAAAAATACGAAGAATGACGAGGAAAACATCGTCTTTCTGGAGGAGCGCAACGCAGTTCCCGCAGCAGATTGAGTCTCCTTGTCCGATACTGT
The DNA here is from genome assembly GCA_963668335.2 of Aminobacteriaceae bacterium. Lineage (GTDB taxonomy): Bacteria > Synergistota > Synergistia > Synergistales > Aminobacteriaceae > JAAYLU01. Next base: position 1,558 of record CAXXRY010000018.1, read on the forward strand.
GTCCAGACGCCCTCCGCCGATCCCGCGCGGATGGATTTCCCCGGAATATTACGGAAGTGTACCAGTTTTTTGGATCTCCCCTCCCGCTGTGGCGTAAACGACTGCGCTCATGTACCATGAACGTCGAAATGCACGTGTATAATGAAACGATACGGAGGAGGTCGTTGCGATGCTCCCCACGCCATCTTCGAAAGAAGGAGAGGTCGCGGAGGATATGAGCCCGAAGAAGAGTGCGGACGAAGCGTTGTTCGAGGATGTTCCGAAGCTCGACGATCCGAGCCTTTACCTGAACCGGGAGATCAACTGGATCGATTTCAACTCGAAGGTGCTCGAAGAGGCGATGGACTCATCCACGCCCATGCTGGAGCAGCTCAAGTTTCTCTCCATCTTCTTCAACAACCTCGACGAGTTCTTTATGGTGCGTGTCTCCGCGTTGCTGGAGCAGTACCGGGGCGGAGTCTCATCCCTCGCTCCCGACGGAATGTCGCCCTCGAAGCAGCTCGCCCTCATCCGCAAGCGCGTCATTCCCTTGATCGCAGCCGCACAGGAGTACTGGTCGAAGTCGCTCCGCCCCGGCCTGAAGGATGCTGGACTGCGCTTCGTCGAGTACGAAGATCTCGGCGACAAGCATAAAAAATTCCTCGAAGGGTACTTCAAGAACGAGATCTACCCCATCCTCACGCCGCAAGCCATCGATCCGGGCCGCCCCTTCCCGGTGATCTCCAACCTCAGCCTGAACTTTCTCGTCCAACTGGTCGACCCGCAGAAGGGAACGCGCTTCGCGCGCATCAAGATACCGAAGAATCTCTCACGCTTCATCTTCCTCCCACGCAACAAGGAAGCAAAGTCGTACGAGAGCCTCGGCTTTTCGCCCAACGCCCGTCAGTGCGACGTCCTGTTCGTTGAGAACCTGGTGGCGCAACACCTCGGCCTTCTTTTCCCCGGCCTCCAGGTTACTGCTTTCACTACGTTCCGGATCACCCGGAACACCGACGTCGAGATCGAGGAGGACGAATCCTCCGACCTCCTTGAAGCGGTGAAGGACCTCGTCGACCGCCGGAACTTCGGCGAAGTGGTCCGCCTTGAAGTTTCTTCCGGAGTGCCGAAGGACATCTTTCTCTTCCTCGTGCGGAATTTCCGTCTCTCGCCCTTTCAAATCTACAAGCGAAAAGGGCCGCTCGACTTCCCCGGCATGATGGACCTCTGCTCCGTGGACCGGCCCGATCTGAAGGACGAGCCGCTGCTTCCGCGCACGCCTCCGCCGTTTTCGGAGAGAGCGCCGCTCTACTCCGTCCTTCGCAAGCGCGACGCCGTGCTCTACCACCCGTACGACAGCTTCGCGCCGGTTCTGGACTTCGTCCGCAGAGCGGCCGTCGACCCCAAGGTGGTGGCGATCAAACAGACGCTCTATCGCGTCGGGAGCGAATCCCCCGTGGTCGACGCCCTCATGACGGCCCGCAAGAACGGGAAGCAGGTCACCGCGGTCGTCGAGCTGAAGGCACGCTTCGACGAGGAGCGGAACATCAACTGGGCCGAGGCGCTGGAAGACGTAGGCGTTCACGTCGTCTACGGCCTCGTCGGCTACAAGATCCACGCGAAGATGTGCCTCGTGATCCGGCGCGAAACCGAGGGAGTCAAGCGCTACGCACACATCGGCACGGGAAACTACAACCCCTCCACGGCGAAGGTCTACTCCGACTTGGGGCTCTTCACCGCGGACAAGGCCATCTGCGCGGACGTCACCGACCTTTTCAACGCCATCACCGGCTACTCCCGCAAGGAGGACTACCGGCAGCTCCTCGTCTCCCCGCACACGACCCGGAGCGGCATCGTCTCGCGGATCAACCGCGAGATCGCGCGGCATAAAGAATCGGGAGAAGGTTACATCGCGTTCAAGATGAACCAGCTCGTCGACAAGGAGTGTATCGAGGCGCTCTACCGCGCCTCGCAGGCGGGGGTGCGGGTACGCCTTCAGATACGGGGCATCTGCTGCCTCCGCCCCGGCGTTCCGGGAGTGAGCGAGACCATCGACGTCACCTCCATCGTCGGGCGCTTCCTGGAGCACCCCCGGATGTTCTACTTTCGCAACGGCGGCGACGACGAACTCTTCATCGGAAGCGCCGACCTCATGCCGCGCAACCTGGACCGCCGCGTCGAGGTGCTCGTTCCCGTTCGGGAGAAGGACCTTCGGGAGACACTGCTCCGAGATATGCTCGACGTGCATCTCGCGGACAACAGAAAATCGTGGCGACTCTCCGCCGACGGGACCTACCGCAGAGTCTCGCCGGAAGAGGGGAAGCCGGTGGTCGACTCGCAGAAGATCATGATGCAGCGCAGCAGCGGCTGGAATCCGCCCGAGAGGAGCGACGAACGATGACGGAGCGCCCCGCAACCCCTCCGCACCTTCGCCGTCGCCGCGCTCGTCCCGCTGCTGGAAAAAACTCTCTTCGCAGCTGGAGGATCTCCGCACCTCGGAGGACATCGAATGCCTCCACAAAGCGAGAGTCTCCACCCGGCGGCTCCGCGCCGCGCTCTCCCTCTTCGCTCCCTGCTTCCCCTCCGGAGAGGCCAAGCGCTGGAGGAAGGCCGTGACCAGGATCACGGGCCTCCTTGGAGATGCGCGGGATTTGGACGTCCAGATGGAGTCCGTTCAAGAGGAGCTTCGCGCCGCCGGCGAGCGGGAGCGTCCCGGTCTGGCGCGTCTGCTGCTGCGTCTCTCGCGGCGCAGGGAGAAGCTGCAGCGGCGCATCTGCACCGCGCTCGACGGCCGCGATATACGCGAACCTCTCGGCGAGATGCTCGACGGCCTTCGGGAAGCTGTCCGCAAGGACATCCTCGCACAGGAAGAATCTCCGTCGTTCGCCCTCTGCGCGGACGAAATCCGCGCGCGCGTCGCCGACGTCCTCAGCTTCGGACGGATTCGTCAGGAACCCCTCGTCGATCAAGGAGCTGCACGACCTCAGAAAGGCCGTGAAAAAGCTCCGGTACGCGCTGGAGATCTTCGAACCTCTGTACGCGGGGCTTCTGCGCCACTTTCATCGACAGACTGAAGGAACTCCAGGACCTCCTCGGAGAGATTCACGACTGCGACGTCTGGATTGATTTCCTCCCCCCGTTTTCTTGAGGAAGAGGCGACGCGGACGCTGAAGTACTACGGACATGTCCGGGTCTTTCCCCCGTTGAAGACGGGCATCCTCGCCTTCCTGGAGAAAAAAAGGACACTGCGGGGAGAGAATTTTGACCATTTTCTCGACGTGTGGGAGCGGCTCGGGAAGGAAGCTTTCTGGGAAAATATGAACACCGCCGCGGAGACGCTTCGAGCGTACCGTGGAGAGGAAGGAGCGGATCATTCGTGAAGATCATACTTCTTGGAGACGTGCACGGCAATCTCCCCGCGCTGGAGGCCGTCCTGGAGGACGGACGCAGGCGCGGAGGCGATATCGTGCTCAACACCGGCGACTACGTCGGACAGGGTCCGTTCCCGGACGAGACCGTGTCGCTGCTCTCCTCCGTGGAATCGGTGGCCGTGGCCGGGAACTTCGACCGGGAACGTCCTCCGAGCGAAACAGGGAAAGAAGGGGGAGAAGGCGGAACTGCACCTCTGGAACAGGGGGCGCCTGTCGAGGGAAAACCGCAAGTACCTCAAAAACCTCCCCCGGACAAAGAAATTCCTGCTCGCGGGGCAAGCGATTTTTGCTCACGCACGGCTCCCCGGAGGACATCGAGGAGAACATCGGCCCGGACACCCCCGACGAGCGTCTTTCGGAGATCGCCCGCATGACCTCGTCCGACATCGTGCTCAGCGGGCACACGCACGCTCCGTTCGCGAAAAAGAACGGCGACACGTGGTTCATCAACCCGGGAACGGCCGGACGCCCTCTTGGAGACGACCTTCGCGCCTGCTACGCGCTGCTGCACATCCAGCCCGGCTACTTCCGAGTGAACCACTATCTCGTCGACTACGACATGGCGAAGACCGCCGACGCGGCGCTCTTCCGCGGGATGCCGGGGGACTTCGCCTCCTCATTCCTGCCGGGAAGGGCCGTCGCGGGCGACATCTCGATGGAGGACGAGGCGGAGCGCATTCTTGAGACGACCATCCCGGTGCACGCCGACCACAGCCGCCACGTCGCCTCCATCGCGCTCGCCCTCTTCGATCAGCTCGGCGATCTGCACGGGCTGGACGCAACCGCCCGCTTCCACTTGCAGATCGCCTCGACGCTCCACGACATCGGCTGGCTGAAGGGACAGAAGGAACACCACAAGGTGGCCATGGAGTTCATCCTCGGGCTCGCCAACGTCATCCCCGACGAGCGGGAGCGCATCCTGATCGCCTCCGTCGCCCGCTACCACAGAAAAGCCGATCCCGACGACAGCCACCCCTTCTTCGAGCGCCTCTCTCCCGCCGACAGACAGACCGTACGAAAGCTCGCCGCGATCCTCAGAATCGCGGACGGGCTGGACTGGACCCACTCCTCGGTCGTCAAAGGAGTGGAGTGCGTCCTCGCGGACGACGTTGTCACCCTTCTCTGCTCAACATCCGGCGACGGCCGAGGCGGAGCTGGTGCGGGCCCTGGAGAAGGGCGCGCTCTTCGAGAAAGTCTTCGGGAAGAGACTGGGAGATTCAATGGGCCCGCAGCTGAACGCGGGGACACGTGATCGGCCTCATCGACCTCGGGACGAACTCCGTGCGTCTTTTCGTGGTACGCATCAACGAGAACAAGTCCTACACGATACTGAATCAACACAAGATCATGGTCCGCCTGGGAGAGGGGGAGTTCGTCAAGCAGCGCCTCAAGAACGAGGCCATGGAACGGACGATCCTCGTGCTCGGCAGATTCGCCGAGATGGCGCGAAACCTCGGCGCGGAGGAGATCCTCGCCGTGGCCACCTCCGCCACGCGCGACGCGGAGAACAAGGACGTCTTCCTGGAACGCGTACGCAAAGAGGCGGGAATCGACTTGAAGGTCATCTCCGGACTGGAGGAGGCCCGTCTGATCTACCTCGGCATCGCGAGCGGCATGTACCTCGGCGACAAAACAGCCCTCTTCGTCGACATCGGAGGCGGCAGCACGGAGACGATCATCGGCAACCAGGCGGAGTACTTCCACCTCGACTCCCTCAAACTCGGCGCCGTCCGCCTCGCGTCGCTCTTCTTCCTCCCGGGGGAAACGGATCCCGTCTCTCCGGACCGCTACGCGTTGTTGCAGCAGTACGTCCGGAACGCCTCGCTGCGAAGCGTCCAGAGTCTCCGTGAATTTCCGATCGACCTCGTCGTGGGAAGCTCCGGCACGCTGGAAACGCTGGCCGAAATGGCGTTCCGGCGCGGGAATAAGAAGCAAAAAAGCGCCTCCGCCGAGAAGGAAAGCTCCGAACGGAGCATGACGCGGCGCCAGCTCGACGAACTGGTAAAGCTCCTTTGCTCGCTCTCGCTCGAAGAGCGAAAACGCCTTCCCGGAATGGTCCCCGAAAGGGCGGACATCATTGTCGCCCGGCGCCTCCATCATTCACACGCTGATGGAGGATCTGGAGCTGGACAAGATTCAGATCAGCACGCGAAGCCTCCGAAACGGTCTGCTGGTGGACTACCTGATGCGCGGAAAATGGGGGTATCTCGACGCCGCCTTCTCGGTTCGCGAGCAGAGCGTCCTCCAGCTCGCCCGATCATGCGGCTTCCACGAGGAGCACTCGCGCCACCTCGGAGACCTCTGCATGCAGCTCTTCGACAGCGGCTCACAGACCGGACTGCACTCCTTCGGCGAGAATGCAAAGGAGCTGCTCTACTACGCGGCGCTACTGCACGACATCGGTCTCTTCCTCTCTTTCAGCAACCACCACGCACATAGCCGCTACATCATCCGCAACGTCGAACTGCTGGGCTTCCACGACAACGAGATCGCCGTCATGGCCGCGCTCGCCTTCTACCACCGCAAGCGATCGCCGAAGAAGAAAGACCCCGAGTTCGCAGCCCTCGATCGGGATTCGCAGCGCATCGTCTTCACCCTCAGCATGTTCCTCCGGATGGCCGAGAGCCTCGACCGAAGCCACCACAACTTCGTACACGCGGTCCGCTTCGTCCGCGAAAAAAACGTGCTTTTGCTCAAGATTCAGGCCGACAAGGGATATCAGCTTGAACTCTGGGCCCTGGAAGAACACCAAAAGTATTTTGTCAAGACATTTGGAGAACGTTTCGGTATTCAGGTGACCTCATCCGGTTTCTAGGGTATAATGTATGGTGAATCTATATACACACAGGGGGGCTTTTTTATGAAATTTAGGCCGGAAGTGAAACCGTTTCTTCTGGCGTCGTTCGTGTTCGGTGTCTTCATCTGCACGATAGCCAAGGTATCGGGCGCTTCCAACGGGCTCGCTTTCTTCCTCGGGCTGCTCTTCGGCGGCGCGGGAACGGGGTATATGCTTTTCTTCTTCCGTGATCCGGAGATCGTTACGCCGACGGAGCCGGGCATCGTGGTCGCCGCAGCGAACGGCAAGCTGGCAAAGATCACGGAAATGTACGAGAAGGACTACCTGAAACAGGACACGATCCGCATCAGCATCTTCCTCAGCCTCTTCGACGTCCACGTGAACCGCTTCCCGATAGGCGGTTTCTCGACCTTCCTTGGCTACTTCCCGGGGAAACGGCTCTTCACCTTCGACGAGAAGTCGTCGGACGTGAACCAGCACAACGCGATTCTGGTCCGTAACGAGGAGACCTCGTGCCTCGTGCGGCAGATCGTCGGCCCCGTGTGCCGCCGCGTGGTCTTACTGGCTCAGGGAGGACAAGACAACAACCGTCAAGCAGGGCGACCGCTTCGGCATGATGAAGTTCGGCTCGCGCCTCGACATGTACTTCCCGAAGGACGACATCCAGATGGTCGCGAAGATCGGCGACCAAGTCACCGCGGGCGAAACAATCATTGCCCGGATAGTGAAGAAAGGAAAGTAAACAATGACAGGACAGCAGATGCATAAATTGAGAATTCTCGCCAACTGGAGACGGATCGTCCCGACAATGGTGACGCTCTCCGCGCTCTTTTTCGGCTTCGCCAGCATACTCTCCACCATCGAGGCGATGCGCCTCGGAGCTCCTGCGCTGCTCGCACGTTCCGCGCAGTACATCATGCTTGCGCTCATCCTCGACGGGCTCGACGGCAACGTCGCGCGCTGGCTGAAGGGGACAACCGAGTTCGGCGCGGAGCTGGACACCTTCGTCGACTTCCTCGCCTTCGGCGTGGCCCCGGCGGCGCTGCTCTACGTCATGCTCATTCACGGTCCCAGTCCCTTCTGGCGCACCATCCTTCCCGCCGCAATCGTCTTCTCGGGCGCGCTTCGGCTTTCGCGCTTCCGACTGAAGGATCCCCTGCGCGGACAGGGCGGCTTCATCGGCCTTCCCATCACGGTGAACTCCTCGTGGATCGCGCTCGCGGCCTTCGCCGCCCAGATCATGTACCCCGAGGGACACATCCTCGTCACCGGCCCGGTCTCCATCGTCTTCCAGTTCCTCATCCTGGTGATGATCTCGCTGCAGCTCTCCAACCTGCGCTACCCCAAACCGTCCAACAAGGTGCGCTTCTTCGCCCCGGCGGTTCTCGGCCGTTCTTCTTCTGTGGGCGCTCAGCGAGACGTACGCCGCATGGATCGCCACCGCCCTGGTCTTTGGATGCCTCGCTTACGTGCTCACGGGTCCGATGATCCACAAGCGTTCGGCTCTGCGACAGCAGCAGCAGCAGCAGCATATCGAAGGAAAATAAAGTCATGACGGCCATCGGCGTCGATCTGGGAGGACACAAGATAGCCGCAGCCCTCGTCGAGGACGGACGGATCGTCGAACGCCTCTCCGAACCGACGGCCGGGCGCGAGCCGGATGGTATTCTGAGCCAGATCGCAGCCATGGTCCAACGCCTTGGCGCGTGCGACAGATGTCCGGTAGGAGTCGGGGATACCCGGCGTTCTCGATGCGGCTCGCGAGGTTTCGCTGCTCCTCCCGAACTTCACCGGCTGGAACGGCCTGCCGATCAGAAAGATGCTCTCCTCGAAGATCGGTCTGCCGGTGGAACTCGAAAACGACGCGAACTGCTACGCGCTCGGTGAAGGCTGGGGCGGCGCGGCGCGGGGGATGACCGACTTCGTTCTCTTCACGCTCGGTACCGGCATCGGCGGCGGGATCGTCCTCGGCGGCAGGATTCTCAAGGGATTCCACGGCATGGCGGGCGAGCTCGGACACCTCGTCGTCGGTTCCGGAGAGCCGTGGCGGCTGCTCCTCCCACGGACACCTCGAAGCAATCGGCGGCGCCGACGCCCTGGAGCGCACAGCGAAATCCATGGGACTGCAGCCCGACCTGAAGTACCTGTGGACCACGCAGGACCGACCCCGCAGTAGCGCCTCTCTGGGACAGGGGGCTGGACCATCTGGCGAAGGGAATCGCCTCGTCGATTCACCTCTTCGACCCGCAGACAGTCATCCTTGGCGGCGGCATGAGCCGCGGAGAGGGATTCATCGACGTCCTGAAGCCAAGAGTAGTGGACTACCTTGCGCTTCCTTTCCGCAAGACGCTCGACCTGCGCCCGAGCCTCCTCGGTAACGGACGCCCCCCACCATCGGGGCTGCGGCCCTCACGCGGAAGTAAGCGCTTCCAGGACCCACACATGCGCACCGACGAAAACGCTCATACGCCTCCGGCAGCCACGTTGCTGTTTCCGGAGGCTTTTTTGCACCCAACCTCGGGCCCCGCTATTCTCTCCGCCCTCCCCCTCGACGAACGCTCCTCACTCTCCGTAGCCACAGGAAGGTCGGCGCTCGCGAAGGCGCTTGACACCGCCTCCAAAAAGGCGCTCACGGGAAGGGCGTGGCTCCCCTCGCTCTGCTGCGCGTCGCTCGCCCCCCGTTTTTTTTGCGGAGAAGGTTCTCCATCTCCTTCTACAGCACGGCGCCGTTTGTCCTCCCGAGTCTTGAACGAGGCGACGTCTTCCTGTACATCCACTTCTGCGGCTTCCCGAACAGGAGTGCCGAATCGGCGCTCGAATCCCTGCCGGAGGAGCGCCGCCCGGTCGTCTTCGAGGACTGCGTTCACGCCCTCTTCACACGGGGAACAGGGCGCTTGGGCGACTTCGTGCTCTACAGCTTCCGCAAGTTCCTCCCCGTCCCGGACGGAGGGCTGCTCCTCTCCCGCGAGCCGCTCGACGACATACTCTCGCCGCCGCTCGAACGCTTCATCTCCTTCAAGACGGCGGGGCTTCTGTCAGGATCGCGCCGCCTTCTCGAAGAGGGAGAGGACGCGCTCGACGCGGACAAAGAGGCCAGAGATCCTTCAGTTATGGGAGCGCTCCTCCTCGACCGGCTCCCGTGGACACATATCCCCGAAGCCCGCAGACGAAACTACGCCTTCCTCGCGAAACGGCTGCGCCTGCCGCCGCTCGACGACGACACGGTTCCGCTCGGGGCTCCGCTCCGCATATTTGCGGGAAAGGCCGAACTCGAACGCCGTCTTCGGGCGTCGGGTTTCGAGCCGCCCCTCTCATGGGACGCCCCCCCGCGACGCTCCCTCGGACGAAGCCGACAGGCTCGTCGTTTTGCCGTGCGACGAACGGATGGGGGAGCGGGAGCTTGCGCGGCTCGCCGACGTATGCGCCAAGTGGAGATCATGACACAACACATTTTCCAGCGTACTGAGAAAAAACAAGGGGTATAATAAAACCTTGAAATACAACGCTCTTTTCGTCCCACGCCGCGAAGCGCACCCTTCCGCACGCCAATCGCCGCACGCCTTCCATCCCGTAATCGCCCTTTTTTGAGGCTTCGCGAGACAATGCAAAGGATGGTGCGAGAGATGAAAACGGTACGACTGCTCTGCGCGTGTATTCTGTTCCTCGGAACGCTCGGCTCCCACGCTTTTGCCGCGCTCCTCGAAGAAACAACATTTGGATATGTCCGCTCGTCGCGTGCTTTCCACAGCGGCTTCGGTAACGGTTGACGATTTCGACGGGTTGCATGCGGCGGTGGAGGCGGCCAAACAGCGGCGCCGGAGAGAAGACGATTCTTCTGCAGGACAGCGTCTACCAGATACCCTCGGGAAGCGGCCTCTACGTCACGGGCCGACGGGGTGACGATCGGAAGCGTATCGGGGCGGCGCGAGCGTGTCGTCGTTCAGGGGGTCGGCATGGAGGAGGGAGCGGGCGTTTCGCACGGTTTTTTCTGGTGGCGGGGAAGAACTTCACCCTCGAAAACCTGACGATCCGCAACGTCCGCAACCACGGGGTACAGATACAGGGGGAGCTGGACGCCGACAACCCGGTCGTCCGCAACGTGGTCTTTCAAAACACCGGCGAACAGATGTTCAAGGTCTCCTACGACGCGGCGCGCCCCTCGGCGGGAAGCGACGGAGGGGCTTGTGGAGAACTGCCTCTTCGAGTACACCGCCGGACAAGGGCCCCGATGGTACATCGGGGGCGTGGACGCGCACAACGCAAAGAACTGGGTGATCAGAGGAAACACCTTCCGCGATATTCAGAACCCCGGCGAAGGCGACGAGCCTTCCGAGCATGCGGTCCACTTCTGGTCGAACTCGGAGAACACCCTGGTGGAACGGAATCTGATCGTCGACTGCGACAGGGGAATCGGCTTCGGGCTGGGAGACAGAGGGCACAGCGGCGGCACGATACGAAACAACATGATCTACCATTCCGGGGCTGGAGGCGTTCCGGACGTCGGCGTCGGCCTCGAAAACGCACGGGACACGGAGGTCTACAACAACACCATCTACTTCGAAAGCGACTATCCGAACGCCATCGAAATTCGCTTCGCCGGAACGACGGGAGGATTCGTTCGGAACACCCTGACGAACCGCGCCGTCGCGCTCCGGGACGGAGGAGACGCCGCCCGATCCGACAACGTGACGGACGCTCTTGCAGTGTGGTTTGTACAGGCTTCGACCGGCAATCTGCGCCTCGCCTCCGCCGTTCCCTCGGTCGTGGACAAGGCGGCGGCCGTTATCGGCCTTACGGACGATTTCGACGGCGCCCTGCGGCCGGCCGGAGCGGGATACGACATCGGCGCGCACGAGTATGGAAGCGTTCCGGCCCCCTCTCCGACTCCCGTTCCTTCTCCAACGCCGGAGGAGCGAAGCGGAGGCGGAGGCTGTTCCGTCGGCGTCTCGGCCGCAGGGGTTTTTCGGCCGTGTTTCTTCTTGCTCCCTGGCGATCACAACGTTCCCAAGGACGAAGTAACCTCAGCGGCGGAAAGAGACATTCCGAGACAAAACAATGCTGTCGGGGAGTTTATTCGACGTATAGCACATAGAACACGACAGCACGACGGGAAGGAAGGTTTTGAATGCCTCAAATTTGTTCGCAGATCACCTTTTTTTACTATAACGACTTCAAGAGGGCCGCGGGACTTTTACGAGCGGATCATGGGATTTCGAACTCGCACACGATCAAGAGACGTGCCGTATCTACCGGGTACAGGGAACGAGCTTCCTCGGCATCGTCGGACGAAACGCCACGGTCACTGCTCCGCGCCACGGGGCCGAGCGTAACGTCCTCGTCACGCTGGTGACGAACGACATCAAGGGATGGTGGAAACACCTGAGGAAGGAAGGCGTCGAGATCACGTCCGAGCTCCTCTACAAACCGGAGATTTCTATCGAGACGTTCTTCTTCGAAGATCCGGAGGGGTACGTCCTCGAAGTCCAGTCGTTTCTAAAACCGGAGCTCCGGAAGGCCTTCGGGCAGGAGTGATGCGAGGATACGCGGCGAAGTAAAACAGGCGCCTCCCCCCGAAGTCAGAAGAGCGGGGGGAGGGGAGCTACCGCCTCCCCGGCACCGCCAGCGACACCAGATAGACCGCCGAGGCCACCGCGATGATCACCGCGCCCGCGGTCAGGTTGAAATACACGGCGAGGGCCAGCCCCGTCACCGAGAAGAACGCACTCAACACGCACGAAATGCCCATCATCGACCAGAGAGATCGGGAGAACTTCTCCGCCACGGAGGGGGGGATGGTGAGCAGCGCGATGACCAGAATCAGCCCGACGATGCGGATGATCAGCACCACGGCCATCGAGAGCAGCACCACCGCACCGAAGTGGAGGAGCGTGACGGGAACGCCCCGCGTGCGGGCGAAGTCCTCGTCGAACGAGAAGGCGGCGATCTGCCTGCGCCAGGCAATCCCGAGGACAAGCGTCACCGCGAGCAGTCCGCCCATCATGAAGAGGTCTGCCTTGGCAACGGTGAGGATGCTGCCGAAGAGGTAGCTCATCAGGTCGGCGCCGTACCCCGGCGTGAGGTCGGCGAAGATCACGCCCGCCGCCATCCCCGCCGCCCAGAGCACACCGATGATCGAGTCCGCGCGCGCCTCTCGTTTCAGCATCACGTGCGCCATCAGCAGCGAAAGGGCCAGCGAGAAGCCCACGGCCCCGAGCTGCGGTGAAATTCCGAGGTAGAGCGCGATGCCGACGCCGCCGTACGCCGCGTGCGCGACGCCTCCCGCGAGGATAACGTAGCGCTTCACCACGACCATGGTCCCGAGGATGCCGCAGAGCGCGCTGCACAGCAGGGCCGCCCAGAGGGCGTTCCGCATGAACTCGAACTGGAGCAGCTCAATCATGGGAGCAGTCCCTCGGAATGGTCGTGCGTATGCGAGTGGACGGCGAGCACCCTGTGCGGAATGCCGTGCGCCACAAGTTCCACGGGGCACGTCCCCCAGGCCTTCTCGAACATACCTGGGAAGAATCTCCCCCGAGTCGTGATAGAAGACGCTCCGGTTGACGCACGCCACCGCGGTCGCCCGCCCCGGAATGGCCGAAATGTCGTGGCTCACCATAATCACCGTCATCCGTGCGCGGAGCGCTGGCGAGCTCCCTCAGCAGCATGTCGCGCGTTTCGGGGTCGATGCTCGCCAACGGTTCGTCGAGCAACAGCACCTTCGGCTCCGAGGCCAGCGCCCGCGCGATGAGCACCCGCTGGCGCTGCCCCTGCGAGAGTTCCCCCATCGGCCGGGAAGCCAGACGCCTCCATCCCCATCCGTTCGAGTGCGCCGCGCGCCGCCTCTCTTATCCGCCGGACCTGTAGAAGAGCCCGTGCGAACCTGCGCCTAGGCGTCCATGGAGCACCGCCTCCAGCGCCGTGATGGGGAAGTCGCGATTGCGCCCAGCGTCCTGCGGTACGTACCCCGCCGCGCTCCGGTCCTCGCCGGGAGCCTTCCCGTGGATCAGGACCGTCCCGGAATCGGGGGAGAGCAATCCGAGCGCGAGCTTCAGCAGGGTGGTCTTCCCCCCGCCGTTCGGACCCATGATCACCAAGAAATTCGCCCTCCGGGAACGGAAAAGGAAACGTCCCGCAGAACAGGGTCGCCTCCCGTAGGAAAAAGCGACGTTCTGTAAAGGAGAGAGCCGACTCCGTTGTATGCACTCGTGTTTATGCCTTCTTTCGTTTACTATTTCGCTGCTCGCCCGACTTCGGTGCGGCGCGCCCGTCCAGCGCCTTACGGATCCCCTCGGTCACCGTGGTGAGTATCTTGATGCGCGCCATCTTTTTGGAGTTCGTCGCCACGACGGTCCATGGCGCGTAGGGCGTGCCGGTGCGCACCAGCATCTCCCCGGCGGCCTTCTGGTAATCGTCCCACTTTTCGCGGTTGCGCCAGTCCTCGTCGGTCAGCTTCCAGGCGCGGAAGGGGTCGTCCTTCCGGCTCTCGAAGCGGCGAAGCTGCTCCTCCTGATCGATCTGGAGCCAGAACTTGATCAGCAACGTGCCGAAATCCGTCAGGTGGCGCTCCGTCTCGTTGATCTCGCGGTAGGCCCGATGCCACTCCGCAGGGGAGCAGAACCCTTCGACGCGCTCCACAAGGACGCGCCCGTACCAGCTCCTGTCGAAGACGGCGATGTGCCCGAATCGCGGAAAGTCCTTCCAGAAGCGCCACATATAGTGGTGGCTTCGTTCAAGATCGTTCGGCGCGCCGACCGGATACACCGTATAGTTCATCGGATAGAGCGCCCCCGTGATTCTGCGGATCGCCCCGCCCTTTCCGGCCGCGTCCACCCCCTCGAAAAGCAGGATCACCGGCTGCGACTCCCGGAAGACGCGGATCTCCAGCGACTTTAGCTCGCTCTGCAGGGCGGCGAGCTTCTTCTCGTACTCCTTGGCGCTGAGGTCGCCGTTCGGCTCCGTCGTCGACAGCGCCGCGCTCTTCTCGTACTCCACGCCCCCGAGGACGCCGCCGGTCGCGGGCCACTCCTCGCCGGAAAGGCGCTCCCGCAACACGCGCTCCACCGTGGAGAGGATCTTCCACGCGGCGAACTCGAAATTTCCCGCCGCGACCACAGTCCATGGCGCGTACTCGGTCCCCGTGAAGGAGAGCATCTCCTCCGCGCAGAAGAGAAAGGCGTCGTACTCCCTGTTCTCCAGCCAGTCGGCCTCGACCACCGACCATGCGAGATCGGGATCGGCGGCGCGCGCCTCAAGGCGCTTCTTCTGCTCCTTCTTCTCCAAGTGGCAGAAGAACTTGAGCACCACCGTGCCGCTGTCGGCCAGATGACGCTCGAAGGCGCAAATGTCGCGGAAGACGCCTGAGTAGTCCTTCGCCCCCTCGCCCTTCTCCAGTCTGCGGCGGAGCACCTCGCGGTACCAGCTCCCCGAGAGAATCGTCATCTTCCCCGCTGGCGGGCGTGATCTCCCAGTAGGGAATCAGGAAAGGAGAGCGCTCCTCGCCGCGCCCCGGCGGCGCGAGGAAGAGTGATAGCCGCGCGGGTCGAGCGTCTGGAGAAGCTGGTTGACGAGACTCCCCTTGTTCGAGCCCTCCCACCCCTCCACCAGCAGGATGACCGGAACTCCCTTCTCCTTGGCGATCCGCTGCAACTCCCCGAGCTTCGGCGCCAGTTCGTCGAAGACCGCTTTGTACTCCTTCTTCTTCATCTTCACCGACATATCCACCGCTTCAAGCATATTTCCGCCTCCCTTCCGTAGCTTTGATCAACGCCATCTTCAAAAAATCATTCGATCGCACAACTCTCCGACTTGAAATTGCTGTAAAACCGGAAACTCTCGGCCGTGAATCTCAAAACGCAGTAATCGGGGTCCGTCACCCCTCCCGGATAGTACATCGTATCGCCGTCCCGCCAGATCTCCTCTTTCGTTTCCGACATCGTGCAGAACCTCCATCGTCCCCTTCAGCATAACGCCTCTGAAAAACCGCTTGTCGAAAAAGTAGACGCACGCCTTCGGATTCAGCCCGTACTGTTGCACACGCATAGAGGACGTATTCGTCGTGAAATAGAGACGCTTGATTCCCTCTCTCTTTCGAGGAGGGAGCATCGCCTTGGTATTCGGAAAACCTTCCTGATCAACCGAGCCGATCAGCGACACCGGCGCCTTGTCGATCAAGTTCCCCACTGTCTTTTCAGGATCTCGCACTACAAAGGCCTCCTTCGAAATATCAGGTTCTCTTGCGAACAACGAGAAAAAAAGTCCGTCGCATCGCGTCGTGAATGCGCGATGCGACGGTATACTACAGTCTTACCACTTTTTTCCCCTGAGGGCAAGGAGCAGCGGAACAATCAGCAGTAGCGCGGGGGCTGCGAATCCGGCCGCTCCGGCGACGGAGCATCCGCCTCCGGAGGAGGCGTACCCGACGAGATACGGGCCTACGATGGAGTTGAAGAGAAGAACTCCGCCCTTCAGGAACTGGATGATGGCGTACGCGCCGTTCCCCAGGTTTTTCTGCCCGAAGATCGTCCGGTGGACCGTCTCGCCCGTATTCCAGTCGAGCCCGGTCACCTCCCAGCCGCTCCCTTCGTAGTAGCCGTTCACGAAGGCCATCGAGGCCGCCTGGCTGTGTACCGGCACCATACTGGTCGAGCAGACATCCGGACGGCTCCAGACGGAACGCCATTCGTCGGTCGCAGGATTCCACTCGAAGCGCTCCACGCCGAGAGGGCCGGGATACGCAGGCCCCATGAGGGCAACGGCACAAATCTTGTTCGTCGCCTGTAGCTCCGGGTCGACCGTCGCCGGCATGTTGTTCACGACGAAGGCCCCGTACCCTGAGACCACCACTGACTGCTCCGACTGGAGCCACTCGGGAAGGGGAGCGGGCAGGCCGAACGTCGCCTGAATCTGCCCGGCGATACGCCGCGACGCCGTGCCCGGCTTCTGGACGAACCCTTCGGGGATAGCGTCGCGCCAAAACGCCACAAGTTTCATATGTTTTGCGCCGTCGGTGACGACCACCAGCTTGTCCGGGTCGTCGCCGAAACCCATGAGCGTCGGCGTAGAACCCGTGCCGTTGTCGAACTTGATGATCGGCGGCAATACATCCGCCACATCGTAGGGGCTGGCCCACGCGCCGTCCTCCTCTCTGTCCGAGATCGCCGTCCCGGTCCAGACGAGCTTGCGCATCAGCTTGTTGCTGGCGATGTACATCCCGTTGTGCTCGTCCACGGCCATGGAGTTGCTGACATATTCATCCTCTCCGAAGGGGTAGAAGACCTTGGAGGAGAGATCGAAATCGCACTTGATGACCGACACGCCGTTGCTGAACGTCACCACGAGAAACCCGTCGTAGGTCATGGAAAGACCGAAGAGGCGCGTCGGTCCGGGAGCGACCGTCGGCGCGTTTTCGCCCGCGCCGGCCGCGCCGCCCTGGATATCCTCGATCACGTTCGCAATTTTTCGTTTCACTTCGATGCCTGCGGAGGGGTCCGCCGGATCCTTCAAACCGAAGGCATAGAGGCTGGACAAGTAGTTCGCGTAAAGCACGTTCTCCTTGTCGACGACCGAGTACGACCCGTTGCCGAAGCGCGCCTTGTAGTTCGCCCCAAGCATCCCGGTAAGGTAGGCGTCCATTTCGCTCACGGTCATCCCGACAGCGGAAGACTCCCCGAACTCCTTGAACTTCGCATCCGAAACGGCGGGTAGCAAGCCACTCGACGCATCTGCAAGCGCCTCGAACGAAGCGACGACCTTCCACTCTCCGCTCCCTTTGTGCACGTAGCTGACCCGGTCGTGAGCGACCGCCCACATGTAGTCCGGATCGGTGGAGGCAAGCGTGATGATGTTCACCGGCCCGCCGTAGGAGATGGGCCGGCGCGTCGGATCGATGCGGTACACGCCGCGCGGGGGACCGTAGGGCGTGGAGTCGCTCTGGGAGGAGTCGAAGTGGGTGATGCCGTACAGCGGAGAGGAAAGAAACGGATTCGGAGCAGGCGCGCCGGCCGCGACTGCGGCGGAAGGCGCGAACGCAGGAAGCGCGGCAAGAGAGAATGCGGTCAGGCAGGCGAACAGCATTGTCTTACGGTAAAAGAACATGCGCATTATATTTACCTCCCGATATCCAATTCCGATGAACTCTCATAAAACGGGTTCATTCGTCCGAAGCGACGCACCCCGTCCCGAAAGCGTTCTCGAAAACCGGATGCAACGAGCCGGAACTGCGCGCTTTCCAGGTACTCCGCATCTCCTCCGCACCCTCCTTTCGTCGAAAAACCCTTTCGTGCGGACGAGAAGCGGGTTTGCCGCACAAAAGAGAGCAGGTACACCAAATTATCGCACATTTTTAAAAATGCAAAAAGACTGATTGAACTACGCCCTTCCGACAGGAGAGAAAAGGAACTCCATGCTGTAGAATGGAGCGGAAATTATTCCGCACGAACGGAGGGGGAAACATGGAGCACATTCTTGAAGAAGCGAAAAAGATTTCGGAAGAGATTACGGGGTGGAGGCGGCATCTGCACGAAATTCCCGAATTGGGGCTGGAGACGCCGAAGACGGCGGCCTACATCGTTCAGGAGCTGAAAAAAATGGGGGCGGAGGACATCCGCGAGCATATCGGCGGGTGGGGCGTCAGCGCGCTCGTGAAGGGGGAGAAGCCGGGAAAGACGTTGGGGATCCGCGCCGACTGCGACGCCTTGCCGATCAAGGAGGAGACGGGACTGCCGTTCGCCTCGAAGAACGGCCTCATGCATGCCTGCGGGCACGACGCGCACACCGCAATGGCGCTTGGCGCGGCAAAACTTCTGCTGGCGCACAAAGCCGAGCTTGCCGGCACTGTGAAGTTCATCTTCCAGCCCGCCGAGGAGAACGTCCAGGGGGCCAAGGCGATGATCGACGACGGCGTGATGGAGAACCCGCACGTGGACGCGCTCATCGGGCTGCACACAGGCTGCCTGTGGAAGGAGATCGGCCCGGGGGAGATCGGCGTCCGCTTCGGTTCGCTGATGGCCGCCGTCGACCGCTTCGTGATCACCTTCAAGGGGAAGGGCGGCCACGGCGCGACGCCGCACCTCACCGTCGACCCCGTCACGATGACCGCCACGGCGGTGCTGGAGATGCAGACCATCCTGAGCCGCGAACTCTCGCCGCTCGACTCGGCCGTACTCACCATCGGACGTATCGAGGGGGGCAGGGCGTTCAACATCATCGCGGAAAACTGCGTCATCGAGGGTACCGTCCGGACGTTGAACCCGACGACCCGCGCCTTCGTGGAGGAGCGCATCCGCGCCGTCGCCTCGCGAGTCGCCGAGGGAATGCGCGGGGAGGCCGAAGTAGCCTACGAAGCAGGCCCTCCCGCGCTCATCAACAACGCCGATTTCACCCGCAAGTTCCAGGCTTTCGCGGCGGGGCTCGCCGGAGCGGAGAAGGTGAAGGAGATCGGCGAGCCGACGATGGGCGGCGAGGACGTGGCCTATTTCCTCGAAATGGTTCCCGGAACCTTCTTCGTCCACGGCTCCTGCGATCCGGAAAAGGGGCAGGTCTACCCGCACCATAATCCGAAGTTCGACCTCGACGAGGAGACGCTCCCGCTGGGAACCGCCCTCTTCGCAGGATTCGCGCTTAGCCGGCAGCAGTAGATCACGAGGACGGATACGCATTCAGGAAGGGGAAGATTCATGAACGAACAGAACCGCTACGCGCGCAGTTTCGGCGAGCAGTGCACGCCGCGCGCCCTCCTCACGGGCGCTCTTGGAGCCGTGATCATCACGGCGAGTTCGATGTACGTGGCGCTACGGATGGGGGCGCTTCCGTGGCCCACCATCTTCGTCGCCATCCTTTCCCTGACCGTCCTGAAGGCGCTCGGGAGGACGAACCTGAACGAAATCAACGTAACGCACACCGCCATGTCCGCGGGCGGGATGGTAGCGGGAGGGCTCGCCTTCACCCTCCCGGGTCTTTGGATGCTCGACGCGAACGCGAGCGTAGACACGCTCCCGATGCTCGCGGTCACCGTCTCGGGCGCGCTGCTCGGCGTCGTCTTCACGGCGCTTGTCCGTCGGCACTTCGTCGAGGTCGAGCAGCTCCCGTTCCCGATGGGCATCGCCGCCTCCGAAACGGTCCTCGCGGGCGACTCGGGCGGCGGCAAGGCGAAACTCCTCTTCTCGACGCTGGGGGCCACGGCGGTGTTCACCGCCATGCGCGACTGGCTCGGCTGGATTCCGGGGGCGTGGATGTCGGCGGGGCTGATGGCGAAGAACGTCTTCTTCGGCGTCTGGATCGCTCCGATTGCCGTCGGCATCGGCTACATCATCGGCCCGCTGTACACCGGAGTCTGGTTCCTGGGGGCGCTGCTGGCCTACCTCGGCATCATCCCGCTGGGACTCTCCTTCGGATTTTTCGAGAGCGTGGACGCAGCGAACGCATTCAAGAACAGCCTCGGCATTGGTTTGATGGTCGGGACGGGGCTCGGCATCCTCGTGAAGGGCATCCTTCCCCGAGCGCGGGAGATCTACGGGTCGCTCTTCCGGACCGAGAGCGGCGGCGGATCCCGTCTGCTGCTCCCGACGCTGCTCGCCTTCGTCGCGCTGCTCCTCACCTTCGGCGCGAAGATGCCCGCCATCCCCGCGCTGCTGACTATCCTCGGCGTCTGGCTCACCACGGTGATGGCCGCCTCGATCACGGGGCAGACCGGAATCGACCCGATGGAGATCTTCGGCATCATCGTCCTGCTCACCGTCCGACTCGTCGTCCCGCTCGGGATGCACGAGGCCTTCTTCGTCGCCGCCGTGGTCGCAATCTCATCCGGTGTGGCGGGCGACGTCCTCAACGACTTCAAGGCGGGGTACCTGCTGAAGACCGATCCGAGGGCGCAGATGTACTCCGAGCTTGTCGGCGCTGTGGTCGGCGCGTTCGTCTCGGTCGCGGTGCTCATGCTCATGGTCAAAGCGTTCGGCAAGATGGGCCCGGGGACGGAGCTTCCCGCGCCGCAGGCCTACGCCGTCTCGACGATGGTGGGAGGGCTGCCGAATCCGACCGCGTTTTTCATCGGTCTGTTTATAGGCGCGGCGCTCTACCTGGTCAACGTGCCGGGGATGACGCTCGGCATCGGCGTCTACCTCCCTATGGCCATCTCCACGACGGTCTTCCTGGGCGGCCTTGCGAGCTTCCTTTTCCGGCGCGCCTCGGCCTCCGCGAAGGAGCGGTGGGTCATCGTCGCCTCGGGGATGCTCGGCGGCGAGGGCGTGACGGGCGTGCTCATCGCGCTGGTCAAAGTGCTCACCATGTCGTAGCGGAAGGGGAGAGAGTATGGAAACCTTGTCCTTTTTTGACATTCCCGGCCTGCGGACCGGACACGCGCAGAACGCGGAGGCAGGTACCGGCTGCACCGCCGTTATATGCGAACAAGGGGCCGTCGCGGGTGTGGACGTCCGCGGCGGCGCTCCGGGAACGCGCGAGACCGACTTGCTGGACCCGAGCAACATGGTGGAGCGAATCCACGCGGTGGTCCTCGCGGGGGGCAGCGCCTTCGGACTGGACGCGGCCTCGGGAGTGATGGACGTTCTGGAGAAGAGGGGAGTAGGCTTCGACGTCGGTGTAACCAGGGTCCCCATCGTCTGCTCCGCGGTACTCTTCGACCTGGTCTGCGGCGACTGGCGGGCACGCCCGGACAAGGCGATGGGGCAGCAGGCGGCCGAAAATGCTTTCGACGCTGCGTTCACTCCGCTTCGGGGATCGGTGGGCGCGGGAACTGGAGCGCTCGTCGGCAAGTTCCACGGACTCGACTTCGCGATGCGCGGGGGACTCGGGGCATTCGCCTTCAAGACGGGGGCTTTGTTCGTCGGCGCGCTTGTCGCGGTCAACTGCCTCGGCGACGTGATGGAACCCGGCGGCGGGAAGATCATCGCCGGAGCGTGGGACAGAAAGGAACGCCGCTTCCTCGGTACGGAGGATGCGGTGATGAACGCATATCAGGAGAAGAAGAACGTCTTCGCGGGGAACACCACGCTCGGCGTCGTCGCCACGAATGCGCGACTCACCAAGGCGCAGGCGAAGAAGCTCGCCTCCATGGCGCACGACGGCTTCGCCCGCTCGATGCGTCCAGCGCACACGATGGTGGACGGCGACACGATCTTCGCCCTCTCCACAGGCGACTTGGAGGCCGAGCTGAACACCCTCGGCGCGCTCGCCGCCCGCGCGGTAGAGGAGGCCGTCGCGGACGCGGTGCGCTCGGCCGCAGGAGGGTACGGCTTCCCGTCGGCCGCGGATATCAAGATCTGAAAATCCGGGGCCGGTCGGTGCGAAGCTCGGCCGGCCCCGGATCACTCTCTATTAAAAACTATCTTTATATATTCATTCAGTATATGCTTTGTAGCCGTATTTTTCTACGAAGAACCATCGCGGAGTACGTTTTCCATGCTATTCGACAATCTTTGAGCGTCCTCCTTCCTTCGAACGTGGCTCTCGACAATGAAAAAGAACGAGGACTATAATAGCTGAGCATCCTTGAACCGCTCTACACTACAATGCGGGTTCAACAAGACGAGAAAAGACTTGTTATCTTGGAAGGCGTTATGAAAGATTCAGGGAGGTGTTTTTTTGCAGATCCTCGATCTTTTCAAGAACGATCTCTTCTCCGATTTCCGTCTTCTCGCCGGAAACGGAGGAGTTTTCAATACCATTACAGGCATTACTGTCTTCGATGCTCCCGATATCGATAGATGGCTACGCGGCGGCGAACTGCTTATTGGCAATGCGTATATTTTTCGTGAAAATCAGGACGCGTTCATCACCTTTCTCCAAAGAGTCCGCGAGCATGGAGCTTCCGCTGTGGGAATCAAGCTGGACAGATTTCTCGGAGATATGTCGCAACGAATACTTAATACAGCCGATGAAATAAACCTTCCGTTGATTTTTATCCCCTTTTCTTACCGTTGGGCAGATATTATTGAACTCGTCTCTAAAAATATCGCCCAAACAGCCTTTTCGAACTTCATCCCCGGCGAAGGGAAAACATTGGAATATTTTACACAGCCTTTGCACTTTATTCACGCTATGGCGAAAGCGTTGCAACGCCCCGTTGCAGCCAGATGCCCCGCTCTAGGGTTATCTCTATTGATACACCCTGGTCCCGCTCCGTCGTCTTATCCAACGGCACAGGCGTACTTTCAGGCCGATGTTCAAGACGAGGAAACGCTTCCTCCGCGCGGAGCCGTCAAAGTAAGCAAAGAAAAACGACATTTGATTTTCGGAATCACTAGCGTGGCGTATCGAACTGAAGGACAGGCTGCGTGCGAAATTCATATTCTCCTTAATCCCAACGAAAACACCCCTTCCCTTCACCATGAACGCCTTGCTTTACTCTCTTTAAACGTCATTCATGCCCTTGCCCTGGATTCCGAATCGAGAAACGCCGCTTTAGAGGAAACAAAATCCGCATTCCTTCAAAAACTCTGCCTCGGAGAAATTTCGGATATGCGTATCGCTTCCCGAAAAGCGTCGTCGCTGGGGATCAGGATTCCGGAAGAATCGTTCGTCACGGTGATACATACTTCCGAACCCAAACCCGTTTTAGATTGCAACGACGATGAAACGCTTGCTTTTCAAATGGGCCGCAACTACGTGCTGATTATCCCTTGGTATGAGCGTGAAACTCGTATTAAGAGGATATCCGCTTTTTGCGGTCAAAACAAAATTTGGTCGGTTTTCGGGAGGAAATCCGACGATATAGTACATATTTCCGTCTCCTATATGGATTGCAGACAATCCCTCGCTATCTTGAAAAAGACGTTTCTACCTCCGGGGGCCTATGCATATGAGGAAGCAATGTTGTTTTCCATGTTCCATAAAGTGAAGGACACGCTCGAAAGCAAAGTACTGATTAGCCGTTACTGGCAGCCCCTTGTCGAGATGTCGAGCGACAATCGCGCAGTACAACCCGTTGACGTCGTCACCGCGCTGATTCAAAACGGGTTCAACGCGAAGAGATCCGCGAAGTCGCTTCATGTGCATTATAATTCGATCAGGAACTATATCGCCGGAATTCAACAATCTACAGGAATGGATTTCGAAAAACCTATGGATATTTTCCTTCTGACTTTTTGCTATTTACTTATACAAGAAAAAGAAAAAGGAGAAGTGCAATCTATGCCTTAAAGGCAAGAGGGGAGTATTAATATTGAAAAAAATGCTGTTTTTCTGGACTTTATTGTTGTTACTTCGGAGCGTCGCGGGGTTTGCTTCCCCTGGAATCGCTCCCGCGCTTCACGATCCCTCCGGAGCCGGAGGTTGGGAATGGGGAAGCTCCCTTGAAAAAACGACTTCGTTGCAACCGTACGAAATCACCCCCTACACAAACGAATTTTACGAACGAAGAGTCGACGGCTTTGGTTTCGCAGACCGTTTCTTCGACGACGACTGGAAGACGCCTCTGATGGAGGGAAACCGCGAGAGCTTTATCAAGAATGGGGAAACACTTTTCTTCGAGGCAATCCCGTTGCTCCATGTGGTCTACTCGTATTCGGGCGGCGCTCTTTCCGAAGTCACCATGCTCTTCAAAGGCGAAGAAAACTACCAATCCATGGAAGAGTACTGCGAAAAAGTCTACGGCCCATCCCCCGCTACCCGGTGTCCTCCTGTCTTCGGCGCTGTAGGACGTCTGCAGACAGATCGTTTCTGGGAAGGGGAGGCTACTCTGATCCATCTTCGCTGGGATCACCTTCTCTTCACGGACAAGACATTCGGTTTTCTCCAGTTCAGATCAAGGAAGCATATGTAGAAAATTCCGGAGAGGCGGCCAAAGCCGCCCCTCCGCTTCACTGAACAACTTCTTTCGTCGCGCCCGAAAAACTGAATGTTCCATATTTCTCCTGTTTCCCGGGGGAGAATGCTCATATTTTTTCTTTTCTCTTCTGCGCCAGGAGTTCGCGCATCTTGAGCACACCACGCAATATCGTCATAATACCGCCGATGAATATGGCAAAAGTAAAGACCAGCAAGACTATTCCCCCAAAAGGCCCCATGTACGTCCCCTCCAATTCGATCCTCACGAGGAAATATATGAAGCAGTATCTCCTCTTCAAAAAACCTGGGAAACGAAATGACAAACACTGACAAGAAAAAGGGAAAAAATGTTATCAAATAACATAATATCCATCTTGCGCATATTACTGAACTATAATATCAGGAAAACCGGAAAAAAGGGACGCACACAAAGTAAATTTTTACAAAACGTCTTTTATACTCTCTCCGGTATGTTTATGGAAACCGGGACGAGAGCTGCTTATGATCGACTGACATTGGCGTGGACGGGAGGTGGGGACTGAAACTTTTTTCGGAAGCGGGAAAGCGGTTTGATTTGAGAACGGAACCACATTCACAAACCTGTCGGAGGTGACATTGTATGCGCTGGGATCTTATTATTCCTGTATTGATTATGTATGCCGGTGTTGCTGTTCTTACAAGCATAGCGTTGAAGCGCGTCAGAGATTCGCTTGATTACATGTTGGCAGGACGCCAGCTCGGATACGGCCTGATCATTCCTCATATCATAGGGGCCTTTTTCGGCGCCGGTTCGACGATCGGAGTCTCCGCCCTGGCCTATATCTGGGGTTTCGGAGGTTCTTGGTACAACATGGCCGAAGCCATAGGACTCTGGCTCCTCATGGCGTTCATGGCCAGGCGTTTCTGGCATCTGGGCAAGAGACTGAACTTCGTGACCCTTCCCGATCTCCTCGAGTCCTACTACGGAAAGGGCTTCAAAGCCATTACCGGCCTTTTCATCGCCTTGGGCTACATGAGCTGGGTCGCGGGACAGATCGTCGGCGGCGGCAGGGTTCTGGAGACGATCACAGGATTCCCTCTTTTCTGGGGAATCATTCTGGCAACCACACTCGTCGGATTCTACGCGGGGTTCGGCGGTCTTTGGGGATCGGTCTTCGCCGACCTCATCTTCGGTTCCCTTACGGTCATAGGCGCAATTGTAGTCGCCCCTATTCTCATTCACCAAGTCGGTGGTTGGGAAGGAGTGGTGAGCAAAATCCCCGCCAACTATCTGAATTTCTTCTGGCTGGGGGAAGCGAAGCCAATCTGGGGTGCCTACGGCTGGACCAGCGTCAAGTGGTTCATATGGTACCTCATGGTTTTCGTGCCTGCCTTCGCCATAGGGCAGCTGAACATTCAACGCATCTACGCCTGCAAAACGGAAAAAGTCGCCGCAGGAATGTCGACATTCATTTCCGCCTACGTAATGGTACAGCCGGTCTTTTTCTCGGTCTTCGGAATGGTCGCCTTCGCTCTCAACCCCGCTCTGCCCTCCAAGGACGCGGCGGCGCCATGGGTAATGGCCAATGCCCTGAGTACTCCGGCGGCGGTCATCTTCCTCTGCTCCGTCATGGCGACAATTCTCTCCTGCGCGGCGGCAGGCCTCAATGTTTCCAGCTCCAGTATCGTCCGCGATATATGGAAGCAAAAGAATCCCGGCCTGGACGAGCTTAAGGCGGGACGCATCGCCTCTCTCAGCGTCACGGTCCTCTCCCTTGCCCTCGCTCTGGCGCTGCCCGACGTGGTAGGCTGGTTGGCGCTCGGATTCACACTGATGAGTTGCAGCCTCTTCATACCGACCGTCGCCATTGTCGCGACCCGCGGGCGTTTCTCGAAGTGGGCCACGCCGTCCGGGGCCATCTGGAGCACACTTATCGGCGGCGGCGCAGCCATCATCTGGAAAGTTCTTATTCAGATATACGGCATGCCGTTCCGAAATTGGGACCCCGTATTCATCGGTCTTCCAATATCCGTGGTCCTCTTCTTCGTCATCAGTTCCATGACGAGTAACGAGAACATCCAAAAGAACGAGACGTACAAGACGAGGGTCAAAACAATCCAGGAAGTTTTCGACGAGATTCGTCCCTGCTTCGCCTTCGAGGGCAAAGACAGCATTATCGTCGCGCTGTCGGTGCTCGTGGCGATCTTTGTGATGCCGAGAATCCTCTCTCTTTTCTAATTCTCGGATGATTTCCTGATACTGCGACGGGCGCCCCGAAGCGCGGCGTCCTACATTTCTCTACTGGAGGCGATGGAAAATGCGAGAGTTTGTTTTAGCGGGATGTCAGATTGCATCGGAACCGATGGAGGTGCAGGTCAACGTTGAAAAAGGAGTTGAATGGATCCCGAAGGCGCTTGAAGTCGGGGCGGAGCTCATAGTCTTTCCCGAAACGGTAACGACGGGATTCAACCCCGGATGCAGCAAGGAGGAACTCTGGGACAAGGTCGACGTAGCGGGCGGAGGCATCACGGAACCGATTCAGAAGGCCGCGGCAAAACACGGAGTCTACGTTATATGGCCTTCGTACGAACGGGGAGAGAAGCGGGGGGACATTTACAATACCGCGTTTCTTATTGGAAGAAAGGGAGAAATCATAGGGCGTTACCGCAAAACCCACCCATGGCCCGGAGAAAATATCAACGGGATCGGCTGGGTCATCCCCGGCTCCGAAACTCCGGTCTTCGATACTGACATGGGCAAGATAGGGATCATCATATGTTATGACGGCGATTTTCCCGATCTGTCCACGACAATCGCCTTGAAGGGAGCCGAAGTAATCTGCCGCCCCTCCGCGCTTCTTCGAACCTATGATCATTGGTGGGCGACAAATTTCGCCAGGGCTTACGACAATCATGTCTATATCGCAGCGGTGAATGCCGTTGGAAGCGACGCGATCAAGACCTATTATTTCGGCCATAGCATGATCCTGCAGCCCAACGGCTGGAAAATAGCCCAAGGACGCTGCGCGGAGGAGATCATCTACGCCAAGCTGACCCCGGAAGGACTGAAAACAGTCTACGGAGGCATGACTTCTCAACAGATCTTCGACCACATGACCGATCGTAACTTGGAAGTGTACGACGTGATGAAAGAGGGACAGTCTCCCTTCGAACCGTCGAAACGAATTCCCGTGCGAAAGCCGAAGGGATAAGGAGGCGGAAGAGTGCTAGGATATCGGACGAATGATTGTTCTTTTAGAAAAAAAGATCGCTGTACCGCAGTCGGGGAATGTAAACTCCCGGCGACGCTTATTATTAAGGAGGGTCTGATTAAAGTGTTTTTCCTCTTCATCGAGCTCGATTGCATCAAGTTTCCGAGGGGCTAACTCGCATTTATTCAGAGGCTCCTTAAAAATTGACACGAGTCCCCGGTCGAGCAAGCTACACTTCGCTCGACCGATTTCTTGTAAAAGAGACTCGCTTACGACGTTGCGAGTCTATAGAAACGCCTCTCACATTCCATTTCTCTTCCTTCCGTTCCGCTCCCGAACATCATGTTCAACAAGTCGCCGAAAACAGCGCAGCGTCTCTCCTTCCAGTCTGAGAGGGGGTAATTTTTTCTTGAACCGCACTGCATACCTTGAGCCCCTCTGAAAAAACTGAGCTGGCCTCACATGAACTTGAAAAAGTCGAGCTCAATAAAGAGACAAATTCATTGAGTTATAGCTTCTTTTGGCTGACATTCTTAAACATGCCCGCCGACGGAAGCGTTTGTTCCGTTCCGGACTCCTCTCCAGAAGAGAACGATCCTACAAAAGATCAATAATAGTCAATCTCTTAATCTCCTTTTTATTAAGCATAAGAAGCTCAAAATGAAAAGTGTTTAACTTTTTCATAAGTAATATACAAATCTACCGTATTCAGCTTATTATCTAAAAAATATTCCATAAAATACAAATTTTTTTGGTATGATATAATAGTGAACATAATATCTTTTTAAGAAGAGGTGTTGCAGATGACACGCATCATGATCGCTCCGGGAAAGTACGTCCAGGGTTTTGGCGAGTTGAAGCGCCTGAAGAACCATATCGGAGCGCTTGGAAAGTCCTTTCTGGTGTTGATCAGCGGCGGCGGTCTCGCCCGTCTGAGGGAGACGCTCGCCGAGAGTTTCAACGAGGACGCGGGGGCCCTCGTCTTCGAGAAGTTCAACGGGGAGTGCTCAAAAAAAAGAGATCGAGCGTATTCGCGCGGTCTGCCGCGACAAGAAGTGCGACGCGGTACTCGGCGTCGGCGGCGGCAAGATCCTCGACACAGCGAAGGCGGTTGCGTTCTACGAGAAGAAGCCTGTGGTCGTTGTCCCGACGATCGCCTCCACCGACGCGCCGTGCAGCGCGCTCTCGGTGATCTACACCGAGGAAGGGGTCTTCAGCGAGTACATCCTCTTCCCGAAGAATCCCGACGTCGTTCTCGTTGACACGGAGGTGATCTCCAACGCGCCCGCCCGTCTTCTGGTCTCGGGCATGGGAGACGCCCTGGCGACCTACTTCGAGGCACGCGCCTGCATCGCGGCGGACAAGACCAACATGCCCGGAGGGCACGCCACGAAGGCGGCGCTCGCCTTGGCGAAGTTGTGCTACGACACGCTTCTTGCGGACGGGGTGAAAGCGCTGCTCGCGGTGGAGGCGTCCGCCTGCACCAAGGCTGTGGAGAATATCGTCGAGGCGAACACGTATCTCAGCGGTCTCGGCTTCGAGAGTGGCGGCCTGGGCGCGGCACATGCGATCCACAACGGTTTCACGGTGATGGAGGAGTGCCATGGGCTGTACCACGGGGAGAAGGTCGCTTTCGGCACGCTCGTCCAGCTTGTGCTTGAGAACGCCCCCGAGAAGGAGCTGGAGGAGGTCCTCGCTTTCTGCGCCTCGGTCGGCCTCCCCGTCACACTGGAAGAGATGGGCGTGACGGAGGTGAACCCCGAGCGGATCATGGAGGTGGCGAAAACCGCCTGCGCCCCCGGCGAGACCATTCACAACATGCCGTTCGTCGTGACGCCACAGGACGTGAACGCCGCCATCCTGGCGGCGGACGCTCTCGGAAGGAGCTTCCTGGCCTAACCGCAGCAAACAAAAAAGAGCCTCGGAAATATCCCGGGGCTCTTTTTTGTTCCTTACGGATCGGGAGAGGCCTGTTCGGGTTGTTCAGTACGCGTCCCTCTCGAAGATCAGGCGGTTCACCGCGGCCTCGCCGTTCGAGCCGAGACCGAAGCCGATATGCACCCGCCGCATCCCGGAGTGGTACGTCCAGACGCGGTTGCGTACCCCGTGCGGTTCGCCGAGCAGACGCTCTACCTTCTCCGGACCGTCGCCGAAAGAGATCGGGCCGAACGCAACGCCCTTTTCGAAGTCCGCTGCCACAAGGAAGGGTACTTTCCGCATTATCCAGAAGACGACGCTCCCGCCGGGGTAGCGCAGTTCGACCGACGTCACGTCCTCGGGGTAGTCCTCCGGGCGGAAAGTCTTCCGCTCTGTCTTCAAGGGCTTCCCCAGCCGTTGCTGCGTCATAGCCGGGTTCGTCCCGAAATCCCTCCGGAGCAGAACAAAGAAGCGCCCAAGCGGATCGTCGAGTCCCTCGAAACGGAGATAGCGGCCGTGCATCCACCCCTCGCCGAGCTTCTCGGAGAGAATCTTGTACCAGATCTGCCCGTCCTCTCCCGGAGCTGCGTCCACGACGACAAGCTCCTCCCAGTATCCGTCCTCTCCCAGCCTCCCGAGGACCTTTCCCTTGGTCGAAGGACGGTCCCGGACGTTGACGTTGGCGCCTGCGATCACTCCGGCCGCGGGGCGTTCGAGCAGCTCCTCCCGCGAGGGCGCGCCCGAGGCATCGACGACGCCCGCAGTCAGAAGGAGCGCGCAGAGCAGTAACAGAATGCCGCATGAGCGCAGTGTGCGCATCGTATCCTCCTCCTTTCGATCGACTTCGTAAAGCGCCGGGCGCGGTTCTACATCGACGCGCCGGCGAGGAACGCCCTTTCGAGGGCCCGCTTGTTATCGCGGACGGGCGTCGTCCCGGAACAGACGCCGATGAAGTCGCGGAACTGCATGTCCAGAAACTCGCAGATGTCGCGGAAGGACTGTTCGCAGAGACGCGGGCCGGAGTTGGGGTCCTCGCCGCCGTACGTCGTCAGCAGGAAGAGCTGTTTCCCTTTGAAATGCGTGTAGTCCATCGCGTAGAGCCTGTCCTGGAAAAGCTTGGTCTGCGCGGGCATCGACCACCAGTACACCGGAAATGCGTGGACGATGACGTCGGCCTCCTCCACGAGAGGATAGAGATCGGTCATGTCGTCCGAGAGAACGCACTTCCCCTCTTTCTTACAGGCGTTGCACCCCGCGCACGGAAATATCTTCTTCTCATGGAGCCGGATGACCTCCCCCGAATGTCCTTTGGAAGCCGCGCCTTCGAGAAACGAGGCGAGCAGAGCGGCCGTGTTTCCATCCTTCCTGGGGCTCCCGAGCAGTGCGATGTAGCGCATGGCATCATCTCCTTCTGATATGGTCGGATAGAGTATACTGCAAACTGTACGGCATCCGCGAATGAAGACGGACGAAGCGTTCCCGTCCGCCGCCGTGATCATAGAATACACGATAGCGCCTCCTCGGAAAAGAGTGTGCGCTTCGGCTGTTTGTATGCTACACTCCGTACAAAGAACATCGATATTCAGCTCCGAGGAGACGACAGATGAACAACATTAGAGAGATTCTGCTCGAACTGACCTCCGTCCAAAGCGATACCGGAACGCCTATGGAGGCCATGCTCGGCCATAAAATCCACAGAATGATCCGCGAGCACCCCTACTTCGTCGAATTCCCGGAGTACTGCGGAGCCGAGACCGGAGACATCATGCAGCGTCCCCTCGTCTGGGCGCTGCGGCAAGGACGGTCCGACAAAACCATCATCCTCTCGGGACACTACGACGCGGTGGAGATCGGCTGTTACGGCGAATTGAAAGAGTACGCGCTACACCCCGAACGTCTGAAGGCACGGATGCGGGAACTGGGGCTCGGAGACGAAAGAGTGAAGAAGGATCTTTGCGACGACGAGTGGCTCTTCGGCAGGGGTGTAGCGGACATGAAGGCCGGTGTCGCCGTCAATCTGCACACGCTTTTCACCGTAGAGAACCCGGAGCCCAACATTCTTTTCACCGCGGTCTGCGACGAAGAGAACGTCTCCGCCGGATGCAGGGCGATGATGCCGTTGCTTTTGCGCCTGAAGGAGCGATTCGGGTTGGACTACCGCGTCTGCCTGATCACCGAGCCGCAACTCACCGCGATGGAAGAGGGCGCGTTCACAGTCTACGGAGGAGGAACCGGGAAAATTCTCCCCACCATACTAGCGAAGGGAAAGCTTGCCCACTGCGCCCAGAACGTGGAGGGGCTGAACGCCGCCGGCCTGATCGCCGAGATCGCCCGCAACATCGACCTGAACTCCGATCTGATGACGGAGGACCTGGGGATGGCGACCCAGCCTCCCGCTGTGCAGATCATGAAGAACCTGAAGACGACCTACGACGTCTCCCTTCCGGAGTACGCGGTGGCCGGCGTCAATATTCTCTTTCTTGGCGACGGGGCGGCTCCGGACATCCTCGCGAAGATACGCGCCATCTGCGAAGCGTCGTTCCTCACCGTCATCGAGCGCTACAACCGGGCGTTCGACGCCGCGCAGGATCGCGGGCTTGTTCGCGGGGAATCGCGGCTGCAGCTTCGTCCGCTCGTCCTGTCGCTCAAGGAGCTGGAAGAACGGGTGCGTCAGGTGAAACCCGACTTCGAAAGCTTCCGAAGCTCCCTCGAAAAAGATCTGTCGGAAAAAATCCTCCTCGGGGAACTCACGCTTCAGGATGCGGGGAGCGCGTACATGCAGGAGATGGCAAGGGCCTCGCTCATAGAGCAGCCCTTCGTGACCGTGGGGCTCGTTCCGCCCTACTATCCCGCCATAAGCAACGAACACCTCGGCAAAGAAACGGCCGGCTTCCTCCGCAGCATGACGGCCGAAGCGGCACGGCACGGACTGAAGCTGACGGCGGCGCCGTACCTTCCGGGAATGGCCGACATCAGCTACATGTCGTGCGCCGACCCGAGGGGGGAGAAGGGCGTCATGGAGAACATGGCCGTCCCGCCCTTCCTGTACGACATCCCGTTCGACGCCATCGCGACGCTGAACATCCTGGCCTACTGTCTCGGCCCCCGTTGCCGCGACTGCCACCAGTGGACGGAACGCGTCTACCTGCCCGACGTGGAACGAGTTGTCCCAGATATCATCCGGCGCATCGTCCGGGAGCTGTAAGAACTTCGTCGATCGCCTCTTTTAGAAGCTGCAAACTTTTCTTCGCGCATAAACGAGGATGGCGGTGAGTCATTTGATAGCACACCCGCGGCGGAGGCGGAGAGGCGAGTCGTTGAAAGAGATAGCGATCTTCATAGTATTCTTTCACCGAAGATGCGACGATCGCCCACTGTTCGGGGCGAAAGAGCAATCTGGTAATGCAAGCCACGGTATCCAGTTGAATATGCGCCGTCTCCAGCGGATTCCAAATCTGATCGTGCCATAGCATATACCCGCTCCCCCAGTTGATATGCAGTTCTTCGCGCGGATCCAGATCGTTTGGGTGAACCGTTGTATTTTTGTCTTCCCCGTCGCGGGGAAGACGCATTAAATAGTATTCTTCCGAAAGAATCGGCTCCACGACGATATTCGGAGAGCGCTTCACCGAAATAGCATATCCTGCATCCAAATAGCGATGTTCTATCAATTCTTGAATCTGCCAACTTTGATGCGTTTCCAAAACGAGTTTAACCGCCGGCCGGCGAGTCGACAACGCTCGGAAAACCGGAGGAAGAAGAAACACATGTACGCTGTCGACCGCTCCTATTTTGAGTGATCCCCCGACGTATTCGTCGATCTCCATCCCCTGTGAAAAATCCCTCATCTTTTCGGCGAACTGAAGGTATGCTTTTCCCGCCGGAGTCAACTCGATCATCCGTTCTCCCCGACGACGTTCAATCAGCACGCACCCCAGTTCCGATTCCAAATTTTTCAAACGAAGACTTACCGTGGATTGCGTTATGTTCAGTTGCTCCCCTGCTTTCCGCAGATTTCCGCCCGCAACTATGGCGAGAAACGTCTCCGTTCCGATAGACATCACGTTGATCCCTCCGACCGAGCATAGCGTTTAAATATCGGTTTTTCTCATATTATATACAAACATTTTTTGTTTTACGCGAAATTTGATTTAGGGTATAGTGCGAAAAGGACGTCCGGCTGTTCCGAAAAAACGTTTCAGAACGTATTTCAAATGAAAGAGTGGCGGTTCCACGTGTTCATTATCAACGAATGTAGCGATCGTATTCCCGAAGAAATCGTGAAAGAGTACGAAGGTCTCGCCGTGGCGAATATCGGGGATGCACGAGGACGTTTCGGGTGCATGTCGTGGATAATCAAGCCTCTTCACCCGGATATGAGGATCTGCGGGCCTGCATTGACGGTACAAACATACCGCGCCGACAATCTGGCCATTCATGTCGCGCTGGATATGGCGCGTCCCGGAGACGTATTGGTGGTGGACGCCGGAGCGATCCCGGACACCGGGTTGTGGGGCGGACTGATGAACCATATGGCGCAGCTCAAAAAGCTGGGCGGCATCATTGTGGACGGCGGTGTCCGAGACAGCCAGGAACTCGCAAGCGGCGGTTTCCCCGTTTTCGCCCGCGCAGTTTCCCCTCAAGGAGGCTTCAAGTCTTCTCCGGGGTCGGTGAACGTCCCTATCGCATGCGGCGGAGTTCCGGTACTCCCGGGAGATCTCGTCGTCGGAGACGCGGACGGAGTCGTCGTAGTGCCCTCGGCGAAGGCGGAAGAGATACTGAAGAAAACGCTCGCGGTCGTCGCGAAGGAAGAAGAACTCCGAAAACGAATGGACGGAGGAGAGACTTTGTTCAGCCTGCTCAAGCTGGACGGCGTCCCGGAAAGACTTGGAATGCTCGCGACGGAAAAGGAGATGTGATTCCATGGCGCTCCTGTCGAAAAAAGTTGAAGCGCTCGAAGGTTCTCCGACTGTCGCCATCAGCGACATGGCCCGCCGAATGAAAGAAGACGGCGTCGATATCATCAATCTTGGAGGAGGCGATCCGGATTTCCCCACTCCCGAGCATATCGTGACGGCCGCTTTCGACGCGATTCGGGGCGGATATACCCATTACGTCGCAAGCGCGGGAATATCCCTGTTCAGGGAAACCATAGCGGAAAAGTTTCTTAAAGAAAACAATATATCCTATTCTCCCGAAGAGATTCTCGTCACCGCAAGCGGCAAACTGGCCCTTTTCATTGCGCTTCAAACGCTTCTGAGCGAAGGCGACGAAGCGATCATTATCGAACCGGCATGGGTAAGTTACGCCCCCCTTGTCAGGCTTGTCGGCGCTACTCCCGTAAGCGCCGCACTCTCGCCCCGGGACGATTTCCTGCTGACACGCGATATTCTGGAAAAATCCTGCTCTCCGAAGACATCCCTCGTCATCGTCAATTCTCCTAACAACCCCACCGGACGAGTGCTCTCCTCCGAAGAGATGAGCATTCTCCGAGATTTCGCCGCTGAACGCGACATTTGGGTCGTCAGCGACGAAATTTATGAAAAAATAATTTACGGCGACGCTCGGCATATTTCCATAGCATCTTTGGAAGGAATGCGCGAACGTACCGTCACGATCAACGGAATGTCGAAATCTCACGCCATGACAGGCTGGAGACTCGGATACATGGGGGCTCCGGCCAACGTACACGCGCAGCTTCTCAAGGTGCAGCAACAGATTCTGACCTGTGCGCCCGCATTTGTTCAGATGGCGGGAGTCGCGGCGCTCAAGGGCGGCCGTGAATGCGTCGACGTCATGGTCCGAGAGTACGACGAACGACGGAAAAAAATTGCAGGGATGCTCGACAACATCGACTGCGTCCGCTGCCCCGAACCGGAAGGGGCGTTCTACTTTTTTCCCGAGATCGACTATAAAGGCATGGACTCTTTTGAACTCACACAATTTCTCCTCGAGAAAGCGCACGTCGCCGTCACGCCGGGACAAGTTTTCAGCTCCAACGCGGTAAAAAATATCCGCATGACCTACGCGACATCCATGCGCAATCTTGAACAAGCGGCGCAACGCATAACTGCGGCCTTGAAGTGACGCGCTCGGTTCGTTCTCGAAAACTCTACATATCCAATCAATTCGCCAATGAGAACGCACACATAAAAATATTCAAAGAATCAATTAATTTTCTTCGGATAGTTATACTAAAGAAACGAGGTGGAAGAAATGAACTGGTTCAAACTCTCTCTTGCAAAGAAAATCTTCATAATGCTCGTTTTCGGCGTCGTTGCAGGCCTCTACTTCGGGCCTTCCGTCGTGATCGTCAAACCTATCGGCGACATATTTCTACGTCTACTGAAAATGCTCATCGTCCCTCTTGTTTTCTTTACCCTCGTCTCCGGCGTTACTCGAATGGAAAGCCCGGAGAGCCTTAGAAAAACGGGTTCTTTCATTCTCTTCTTCTATCTTTTTTCCTCCCTCCTCAGCGCCCTCTGCGGCGTTCTGGTCGCCCTGGTCATCCGCCCGGGGCGTGGAGCGGAAGGAGTCCTCGGAACCGTCGCAGACATCGCAGCCCAGAAATATTCCGTTGTGGACACGGTATTGAACTGGATTCCCACCAATCCCGTCGAGGCAATGACGAATATGAACATGATACAGATCATCTTCTTCGCCTTGATCGTCGGAGTGGCTCTTCTTTGTCTGAAAGAAAAGGCCGAAACCGCGACTCTTTTCTTCCATCAGATGTCGGATACGATGATCAAAGTCACCGAATTCGTCATGAAGTTCGCCCCCTACGGGATCGGAGCCCTTGTAGCGTGTCTGACGGGAACGATCGGCGGCAAGATGATGGTCGCCGTAGGGAAATTCATTCTGGCCGACTATCTGGCCATCATTCTCCTCGCTCTTGTTGTGTACCCTGCATCGCTTCTCTTCTGGAAGATACCCGTGTTCAAGTTCTTCGGTCACATCGCACCGGCCATGCTTGTGGCGGCAACCACTACTTCGAGCGCGGCCACTCTCCCCATGGAGATGAATATCGCGGAGAAAAAACTGGGCCTTCCCGAGTCGATTTACGGATTCGCGCTACCTCTGGGCAATACGGCCAACATGAACGGCTTCGCCGCCGCGCTAGGCGTTATTTCCGTTTTCGCGCTCGACGTTTTTAAAATTCCGATAACCTTCACTACGGTCGCGCAGGTTGTCTTTCTCGGTCTTATGCTGGCAGTCGGAGCCGCAGGAGTTAAGGGCGCGGGTATCGTGATGTCGGCGGTTCTCTTCGAAAGCCTCGGTCTTCCTCTGGGGCTCGTTCCGGTTTTGGCGGCAATCTGGCCTATCATCGACATCCCTCATACCACGGCAAATGTCACCGGCGATCTCGTCGGAACGGCTATCGCCGGCGCCAAGTTCAATCGCCTTGATTGGGATGTTTTTCATGGCGAAACCGACGCACGGTCCTGAGGAGTATACGGCAGAAAAGCAGCATACCTCCGAGTACGCTCGTTCATAACATATTCGCCGTAAAGAGCGAAGGTTCCGAATTCACCTCAGGAACCCTCGCTCTTTTTTTAATGTTCTCCAGTTCACGAAACAGCGCCACTCTCTGTCGACAGGAGGAAACTGCGTACGACAACCGGGGCGGAACATATCGAGGGAATGCTATAATCGCAACAATCATACGGAGCAGCCGAAGGAGGGTTACGAGCTATGAACTCAATACGAAGCATCCGCAGAATCGTCACCGGGAAACCCGCGACGGACGGCGCGGGGGTGAAGCTGGTGCGCGTCGTCGGATACAACGACACGCAGGATTTCGACCCGTTCCTGATGCTGGACGCATTCGACTCGACGAACCCCGAGGACTACGTCAAAGGCTTCCCGTGGCATCCGCACCGGGGGATCGAGACGATCACCTATCTGATCCGGGGGGATATCGCGCACGGCGACAGTCTCGGAAACAAAGGGCGCATCCTCGACGGGGAGTGCCAGTGGATGACGGCCGGATCGGGCATCCTCCATCAGGAGATGCCGCAGCCGAGCGAGCGGATGCTGGGAACGCAGCTCTGGCTGAATCTGCCCGCGAAGGACAAGATGACGGAACCGAAGTACAACGACATCGTCAGGGAGAACGTCCCGACGGTGGCGGAGGAGGGGC
The DNA here is from genome assembly GCA_963668335.2 of Aminobacteriaceae bacterium. Lineage (GTDB taxonomy): Bacteria > Synergistota > Synergistia > Synergistales > Aminobacteriaceae > JAAYLU01. The sequence continues at coordinate 38,791 of CAXXRY010000018.1, forward strand.
TGCACATCCGTGTCGTCTCCGGAAACTACAAGGGGACGGACGGGGCTTTCCGGGGAGAGTACGTGGACGCCCTCTACCTCGACGCGGAGATGGCGCCGGGCGCGGAGTGGCTGCTGGAGACCGATCCAGAGGCGACGCTCTTCATCTACGTCGTTCAGGGAGCGGGGCTCTTCGGCCCTTCCGGGGAGGCCGTCGCGGAGAAACACGCCGTGCTTTTCGACAAGGGGAACGCGTTCCGCGCCAAAGCATCCGAAGAGGGTGCGCGCATCTTTCTGATGGCCGCGAAACCGCTCGGGGAGCCGATAGCGTGGGGCGGCCCGATAGTGATGAACACCCGCGAAGAGCTGGACCTGGCGTTCCGGGAGCTTCAGGAGGGGACGTTCATAAAGAAGTAGCCATCCCCGAAAAAGAGAAATCACCCGGGAAAGAACGATCTCCCGGATGATTCTTTTTTCGTAATCCACTCTATCTCGGCACGGAGCGGAATCGCGCTATTCGTCGTGCCACATGGCTCGTTCCGACGAGAACCTCTGAAGCGCTTCGGCTTCGACGTACGTGTGCAGCGGCTTCACTCGGTAGGAATTAGTGGGCATCTTGTCGGTGGTCACGTATCCGGCCGGGGCGTTGACGACGTCGGGCAGCCGGTTGACGATGGTCGCGCACGTCAGTTCGACGGTCGCCGGGCGGTTGATGACCACCTGCGTATCCGGCTCGCCGATGATCGTCCAGTCGTTCCTGTCGAACTCGTCCGGCGCGTACACCTTCCCGATGCACTCCGTCTCCAGCGTGATTCCCTCCTCGGTCTCCGTCGTCACGACGGCCGACATTCCCGTGGCGTGTCCCGCCGGGATGGTCATGCCGAGGGTCTTCGAGTGCAGCTCGGACGTGTGCGTGTGCGGCACGCACTTCTGCGTCTGCGAAACGGGAGTCAACCCCAGGCGTTCGCACAGCCACCCGTTGACGCTCCACATATAGGAGGGAAGGAACTCTCCCTTGTCGATAAGCGCCTTGCGCTCCGCTTCGGAAATATTGTCGGCGGAGGCGATCTCCTTCTCGAAGGCGTCGAGCGTGAGTCCGGCGCCGTGCACTTGAGCGAGCGCGATGCCGTAGTCCTCCACGTTGTAGCTGGACTTGCCGCGTATCGTGCGGATGGTGTGCGTCGCTCCCGCGAGCGTGGCGATCAGGTTGCCCCAGAAGACGTCCTGGTACCCCGCGCCGCAAATCGTGCAGTTGTTCTTTTTCGCGAGTTCGTCGATCTCTTCGGTGACGGCGCGGGAAGAATTCCACGGGTAGAACGCCTCTTCGCACGTACTGATGGCGTTGACGCCGTTCTTGGCGCACACGAGCATGGCCTCCCGAAGATCCTTCATCAGGCTCATGGTGGTGATGATGCATACGTCGGGCTTCAGCGCGGCGAGCGTCTCGTCGGCCATCTTCGCGTCGAGCACCGTGACGCCCTTCTTCTCCGTTCCCATGATCGTACCGATATCCTTGCCCACTACTGCGGGGTTCATATCGAACGCGGCGACGATCTTCGCGCCCTTTTCGTAGACGTAGCGCATCGTGTAGGCAGACATCTTTCCGCATCCGAACTGGGCGACCGCGAGTTTCCTTTCCATAACGCAATACCCCCCTGAACGTAGAGTTTGTTTTGGTTCTTCCACGTGTTCTTATTTTCACTATAGGGTCTCTACATGGTATAGAGTCAAGGGGAGCGCGTTAAAAAAGTATCGGAACCTGCAACTTGATAAACATGCCTCGCTCGTTGTTGTGGAAAACCGGCAGATCGGCGATCACCTCGCAGATGTAGTCGCCCGCGATCTCGTACCCGTTCTCCTCTGCGTGCGCAAGGAGTTTCCCGGCGTACTCCTTCTCCTTGTGGAAGCTGTCGCACGACATGCAGAGATACGTCCCGGAGAGCAGAGTTTCGACGTTCGGCGACTGTTGGAAGTCATCGTCGACGAAGATGAACACCTCGGTGGAGACGAACTCCTTCCTCAGCAGAAGAGGTTTTCTGAGCACGGTCCCCACGTTGCAGAAGTAGGCCATGGGGAGGGCGTTGAGCGCGATGTGCCCTTTCAGCTCCCGAAGGATGTACTCGTACGTCTCAAGTCCGTAGTCGTAGAAGTTGATGCCGCTGTCGTAGCAGTAGATCGCGCGGTCGGGGATGAACTCCGTAACGATCATGCCGTCCCGAGGCGAGGAGTGGTAACGCTTGTAGTTGATCAGCGTACGCTCGACGCATCTTCTGGTGGCGGAGAGGCGGCGCACCTCGTCGTCGAGTCTGGCCTTCTGTTTTTCGAGCAGTTTCTCGACGACGGCGACGTCCTGCGTGTCGAGCTGCTCCCTGATCTGACGAAGCGACATGCCGAGAAGTTGCAGGTTCTGGATCATGTCCAGTCGGGCCGACTGTTTGATGCTATAGTATCTGTAGCGATTCTCGTCCACGTACTGCGGTTTCAGCAGCCCCAGACGATCATAAAGGCGCAGCGTCTGCACCGAGACCCTGTTGACCTCGGCCATCTTGCCGATCGAGAGCCTATCCATCGAAAAACCCCTTTGCAGACACACTCTGAAAACCGCGCGGACTCTTCTCCCGTCCGCTCCGGAAACATTTTCCCCAAGTATACGCGGAGCGACGCAGTTTCGCCGCTCCCGAAGAATATATCATATTCCCGAGGAGCGGCGGCGTTTCGGACAGGGGGAAGCGAAGTCTCCCGGCAAAGACAACGGCGCACCGAACATGTTATGGAAGCGCCCCCTCCATCAGCTCCTGGAAGTGCTTGAAAAAGAGTTTGTATCCTTCGCAGAAGTAGTTCTTTCCTCGTTCTCCGTCCCGCGAGAGGAGCACCCTGTCCTTCGGACAGCCTCCGAAGCAGAGCTTGATGTACGGGCAGGCGAAGCACTCTTTGGGGAGTCCGTACGTCTTGTGCATCCCGAATTCGCGGTTCTTCTCCATGATCTCGCCAAGCGGCGTTTCGAGGATATTCCCCAGCGTGTAGTTCGGGAAAGCGTAGTGGTCGCACGAGTAGACCGCGCCGTCGACCTCGACGGACGCTCCGTGTCCGCACAGGGGGTTGTGGACGCACAGACTGCCGGGGACGCCGCGCATATTGCCGGCCGTCGTCTCGAACAGCTGGACGTGCTTTCGTCCGTAGTCCAGCTCCTTCCACCGGTCGAAGACTCCGGCAAGAAAGGCGCCGTACCCCTCCGCACTTGCCGAAAAGGGCGCCTTCGAGTGTTGGAGGAACATGCTCCTGATCCCCGGAGGCGTCGCGAACCGCTGTCCGTCCTTGATCTCGAAGAAGGTTGCGTCGCTCTCGACAACCGGTAGAAACTGCATGTAGTCCGTGTAGTTCCGGAGGAAGTCGTAGATCTCCTCCGGATGTTTTTCGTTCGCCGCGTTGACTGTCGTCAGCGTGTTGAAGCGTATTCCGTGTTTCCGAAGCAGTTCGATCCCCGCCATCGCACGCCTGAACGAGCCTCCCTCAGGCCCCCTCCGGTAGACGTCGTGCAGCGCCTCCGGCCCGTCGACGCTGACCCCGAGAAGGAAGTCGTGCGCCGCGAAGAATTCGCACCACTCGTCGTTCAGCAGCGTCGCGTTGGTCTGCAAGGTGTTGACAATCTTCCTGCCCTTCCCGTACTTTCGTTCCAAGGCCATTGCTCTTCCGAAAAAATCGATCCCGGCAAGAAGAGGCTCGCCTCCGTGCCAGGCGAATTCGACGACGGCGTCCTTCCCGTGAATACGCAGGTTCTCCCCGACGTACGCCTCAAGCACATCGTCGGGCATCAGGCGGCGCGTCTGCGCAAGGAGTTTCGTCTTTTCCGTGTAGTAGCAGTACTCGCACTGCAGATTGCAAAAGCCGCCGACGACCTTGGCCATCACGGCGAAGGTCCGCGAATCGCTTCCCGTCATCTGTTCACTTCCTGCGGCGGAGGAGCGGCAGCAGCGCCAACAGGAACGGAAGCCCCGCCGGGACGGAGGCCGTGGCGCAACCGCCGCTTGTTCGATGCAGCGTTGCGTTGTACGCCGCGATCATCCCGTGGAACTCTTCGCCGTTGTCTTCGCCGATCTCCGATGCGATCAGCTCGTTCATCAATTCGTTCATCTCCATGATCAGCTCCGCGTTCGCCTCCGGGTCGAGAGCGAGGTTGTTCAGCTCCCCCGGATCGGTCTCCAGATCGTACAGTTCGATGTCGTTGTCGCGCAGCAGCGCTTCCATCGTGGTCGGCGTGTTGAAATTTCCGCCGAAATAGCGGGCGAACTTGTAGCGCTCCGTGATTGCGGCGCGTACAAGACCCCGGACGCTCGTGTCGAAGGTGAAGTATCGGATGGCGCCGCTCTCATCCCTGACGGCGCGCGCCATCGTCGTGGAGATCAGCTCGTTGCAGAAAAGTGCGCCTCTCCGCACCGACTGCGACGTACCGTCGATCAGTTCCATCAGATTCTTCCCCGGCAGCCCCGCGGCGACCTCCGCCTTCCGTTCGGCGCTCAAGCCGGTCATGTGGATGAAGGTTGTCGCAAGGTCGATATGACTGGTGACGGAACGAATGGAACGTCCTCCCTCGTACTCCGGGTGGTAGATGATGAGCGGAACGTGCATGTTTCGATCGAAGAGCAGACCGCCCTTTCCCCTGAGTCCGTGCTCTCCGCCCATCTCTCCGTGGTCCGAGGTGAAGAAGATGATCGAGTTGTCCAGCATTCGCATGTCCCTCAGGGCCAGCAGGAGGTCCATAAGGTGATTGTCGTTGTCCTGAATGCAGTTGAAGTAGTAGTCCTGCGTCTCCTTCCACTCTTCTTCGGAGCCGATGACGCCGAACTGACGGTTCATGAAGTTCTTGAATATGGAAACGGCGGCGGGAAGCGTCCCGTCGCCCACGTCCCTGTTCCATGAGGAAGGCGGGGGGGCGTCGTAGGTCTTCGCGTACAGCGGGTCGTCCGGAGGTCCGCCGACCGGAACGGGGCCGACGAACTCCTCGTCGGGACAGAAGTACATGATGTCGTGCGGATTGATCAGATTGGCCGCGAGGAAGAAGGATTGTCCGGAGGCGTTTCGGACGGCACCTACGCTGCGAAGCCATTCTATCGTATCGGCGACAACCTCCTCGTCTTTCTCGTACCCCTCCCACATCGTGCCGACATAGTCGCCGTCGACGCCCCAGTCGGAGAATCCGTGCTCGTCGAGGTCGGTCAGCTCGTCCTCCACCTCTTCAATCGTGCTTGCATTCCCCAGATGCCATTTCCCCTTCAGCGCGCTGTAGAACCCCGCCGAGCGCATTCTGTCGCCGACCGTCGTCATCTCCTTGGAAAGGGAGCCCTGCCATGCGAAATCGGTATTGTCGATCATTTTCGTGTCGGTGATGTGTTTTCCCGTGAAGATGACGGAACGGGAAGAGGTGGACATCGTAGCGCAGCAATAATGCTTCTCGAAGGTGGCGCCGAGCGAGGCCAGCAGCTCCCTGGCCTCGTAGGCCGTACCGGCGGGGTAGTCCTTGATGTAGCGTTCCTGGTCGGTGGTGATGAAGATGATGTTGTAGTTGCCGTCGGCGTTCCGCCGTGGAACAGGATGCACACTCTCCGCGATCGAGGACTTCGCGTCCGCGGAGCCTATTCCGCCTCCCGCGCCCGCGAGCATGGAAACGGCGACGGCGGCGGCCGCCAATCTGTTGTACGCGCACATTTTCCTTCCTCCCTTTCATCGGATTGCTTCATGCGGCCCGAAACGTCTCGGGCCGCTGTCCCGTATTCGGACGCCGCAAGGCGTTCAGCGATTCAGCCCCCACTCCTTCCGCCACTGTTTCTGCAGCTCCTGCGCCCGTTTCTTGTCGCGCTGGGAGATCGTCTTTTCCAGTTCTTCGAGCCGTTCGTCGGCGTTCGCCACGGAGCGTTTCGCCGCCAGATCCAGGTAGGCCCACGCCATGGCGGGGTCCTTCTTCACAGCCTCGCCGCGCATGTACAGAGATCCCAGGACGAACCATCCGAATTCGTTCCCCTGGTCCGCAGCCCTCCGCGCCCACCCTTCGGCGCTCTTCGCGTTGCGCTCCACCCCGTGTCCCTCGGCGTACATCAGCGCGAGGAGCCCCTGAGCCAGAGCCTCTTCCTCCTCGGCCGCGTCCGTCGCCAACGCCAGGGCCGTCTCAAGGTCCTCGTCGACCGCAACACCGTCGTAGTACATCCACGCAAGTATTGCCTTCCCGAACGAACTGTCCTCCTCGACCGCCCGCTCCGTCAGTTCCAGAGCGTACTCGTCGTCCTCATCCGTCCCTTCGCCGAAGTAGTAGAGCATCCCCAGCAGCGCCGTTCCGTCCGGGTCTCCGCCCTCGGCGGCCTTTTCCGCCCACCGGAAACTCTCGTCAAGGTCCCGGGGCACGCCGTAGATTTCACCCTCGTAGTAAATGCGCCCGAGCAATCCGGAAATCCAGCCGTCCTCGTCCTCCGAGGAAGCCGCTTCCCGGAGCAGCCGGACGCCCTTCTTCGGGTCGGCGACATCCTCCTCGAAAACGAGCATGACGCCGAGAAGCGCTTTTCCCTCCTCGCTCCCCCCCTTTACCGCCTTTTCCAGCCACTGGACGGCCTTCTTCGTATCCTGCGGGAAGCCGTCGCCGTCGTAGTACATCGCCCCCAGGGCGGCCTGCGCGTCGGCATCTCCGGCCCTCGCCATGCGGAGCAGCTCCTCGTTCTCGTCGTCGTCCATCGTTGGAGCGGAGGGCTCGACGGTCGGGGCGGGCTTCGGTGTCTTCTGCTGTTCGGGGAGCGGCGCGGGAAGCGGCGTCCTGGCGAGTTCCGGCGACTGGCGCGACATCTGCGGCTTGACGCCCGCCTTCAGCAAAAAGTCGACGATCCGCTCCGACGGAATGGAGGCGTTCACAAAAGCGCCCTCGTCCTCCTCCGTATACCCCCAGGTATTGATCCCGACGACCTCACCACGTGCGTTCACCAGAGGGCCGCCGCTGTTCCCCCCGGCGATGGCCGCTGAGTGGATGATCGTCTTCCGCCCTCGTCGCTCGACCACAGCGCTCACCGTCCCCTCCGTGTACACCACGGGCGGCGCTTTCGTCCGCTTTCCCTCAAGAATATCGTCGAAGCTCTGGTCGAACTGGGTGACAAGCACAGGGAATCCCCACGCGCTCACCCTGTCCATCCGGTGCACCCGCAGCGTGAAGGAGAGCGCGGGCAGCTTCGTAGAGGAGGAGAAACGCAACAGCGCGAAGTCGTTCCCTCCAGTCTCGTCGTCGTACTCCTTCCGGACGACGGAGGCATTCACGGGTCGGAGCCGCGAGTTCATCAGCAGCACCCCTTTCGCCGCCCCCACCACATGCGCGTTGGTCACCGCGCAGCCGTCCGCAACGATGAAGGCGCTCCCCATGCTGTAGGAGTCCCCCTTATCGAGCAGCACGTAGACGGTGGACGCCTCCATGAGTTCCGCAACGGCCCGCTGCCGTTCTTCGAGGAGCGCCAGCACGTCCGCCTCCTGCGCGGAGGCGGCTGCCGTCTGAAGCCCCGGTACGGCGAGAAGAATGATAAGAGCGAGAAGCACTCCGATACGTTGTTTGAGCGACACAGTGCACTCCCCCTTCTCAAGAATGCTGTTTTTTGATAACTCTTTCTTTTCCGATAGTACGCCGTCGCACATCCGATGTCAACAAACGGGAAAGCACACTTCCGACGGGGAGTGCGCTGCCGGAACAGCAGCTACTGCAACTTCCCCCTGCACAAAATCGGAATTTCCCCCGCCACTTCATCCCCCGAGATTAAATATGCGACGTCGTAGAGGTTGCAGACGGGGCAGATGTGCACGGGGATGATCCGCACCTTGTCGCCGATCCGGACGGTCTCGCGGAACTCCCTGTTGTAGATGATCGCGTGCTCGTCGTAGACCGCATGGATGTACACGCCGGGGTAATCGGGGAGCGTGCCCTTTCCCGGCGTCGCGCAGATACCCTCGTTCCGCCCCTGCATCGTCAGCCCCTTGGCCCCCACATCCAGGATCACCCGCTCCGAGGTGGGGCGGCTGATGACGGTCGCCAGCACCGTCGCCGCGCAGCGCTCCAGCGTGTCGACGGCGTTCCCCTGCGACGCGTCCATCAGGATGTACGTCCCGGGACGTATCTCGGTAACGCCCGGCGCGATCTCGGAGTCGTTCATCAGCGAAGGGGTGGAGCCGATGCTCACCGTCCGCGGCGGCATCCCCATCTCCCGCGCGATCGCCGCGAAGCGGAGGGTGCGCTGCTGGGCCTCGATGGAGATTTGCCTGCACTCCTCCTGCGAGGAGGCCGCGTAGCTGTTGCCGTCGTGGGAGAACAGCCCCTTGCACTCCACGTGCGGACAGGAGCGGATCGTCTGCAGCAGGCGGACGAAATCATCCTCCTCGATGATGCCGGAGCGGTTCTCGCCCACCTCGATCTCCACAAGGAGCTGCGCGGGACGCGCCGCGGACGCGAAGACAGCCTCCGCCGACTCGACCTGGCACGGGGAGTCCACGCCGAAGGAGATGTCGATCTTCTCCGCCAGCGCGCGAATCCGCTCCAGCTTACGGACGCCGACGATCTCATTGGCTATGAAAATATCGTTCAGGCCGTTCGCGGCCATCACCTCCGCCTCGCCCACTTTAGCCACCGCGATGCCTTTCGCGCCGCCCTCCACCTGCAACTGCGCGATCGCGGGCGCTTTGTGCGTCTTCGTGTGCGGGCGAAGCGCAACACCGTGCCGGTCGGCGTACGCCTGCATATCCCGCAGGTTCTTCATCATAATCTCTCTGTCGATCATCAGCGCGGGCGTATCCAGATCATGCGCTCTCATGCATCGTCACTCCTTCGTTTTCTTCATGATTCCGGCCGGCGGACAGGCTTGGGAAATGCCGTCTCAGCTCCGGATCGTCAGCTTCCAGTCCTTCTCCGAGGTGCCCAGCCGCGACTGCCAGAGGCGATGCGCCGACCGGTCCCGGATATGCGTCCGCGCGGCGTCGTTGCTGCGGAAGATCTCGTAGGTCCGCTCGAAATACGTTTCCTCCTTCTCTTCCACGGAGCGCGACGTCACGTGGATGCCGCAGAGGTACGTCCCCGCGAGCCGCATGGCTTCGAACTCGCTCCCACCGACGAGCGAGAGGAAGCGATCCACCGTGCCGAAACAGCCTCCCGCGTGCACCGTGGCGAATACCGAGTGCCCCGTCTCCGCCGCGGTGAGCGTGGCGAGCGCCGTCTCCCTGTCCCGTATCTCCCCGACGATGATCGTGTCCGGGTCCTCGCGCAGAGACATCTTCACACCGGAGGCGAAGTCCGGTACGTCGAGCCCGACCTCCCGCTGCGAGGCGTACCCCGAGGTTGTCTTCGAGCGAAGAAGGTATTCGACAGGGTCTTCCACCGTCACCACGTGCGCGCCCAGAGCAAGATGCCGCATGGCGACGGACGCAAGAAGCGTCGACTTGCCGCTCCCCGTGATCCCCGAGACCAGCACCAATCCGGGATTCATCCCTGCGATCTCCGGAAGCAGGTGGGCAAGTCTATCGAACACCGGGGGGATCGTCTCGGGCAGCACGCGGATGAAGATCTCCCTTCCGATGCCCGAATAGACGGTGCGGATCGCCACGCGGAGCCGCCTTCCGGACGGAAGACTGGTCGAGAAATCGGGCTTCGGCGGGTTATCGAGCAGCGCGAGCAGCTCGCCGTCGACGTCGGCCTCCACCGCCGTCAGGGGCCCCAGCACGCCCCCGATGCGTACCCGCGCCATAGCGGACGCGAGCGGAGCGTCCTCCGCCGTCGAAGAAACCGAGGGGAAGAGGTGGACATCCGTCGCCTCACCGCCGAGCGCCTCTTTCAGCGAAATCCTGTCCGCGGTTGCATGAGGATGGCGCCTCTTCCCGCTTTCGGTACCGCTTTTCGTTCCGCCTTGCTGTGCATCCATATATGTTCACCTTGCCTCGTATTCGACATATGCGCTCCGTTGGGCGGCATCGGCCGCGCCGGAACTTTTCGCCGCTTCCTGCAGAATAGTGTATCATCAATCCGGGGCGCGCAAAGCCTGCCCATACGTTGATTCCGCGGCCCGTTTTTTGGAACGCTCGGCAACGGAAGAGGCAGGGACACGCGCTTCCTAAACGACGGACCATCAAGGAGGAACAGCGTGTGAACAATCAAAGAATTCACGCCGTCGCCGTGGGAGCGGCTAATATCGACGTCCACGGCTTCACCGATCGGCCGCTGGTCATGCGGGATTCGAACCCCGGACGCATCCGGACCTGTCCCGGCGGGGTGGCGCGAAACATCGCGGAGAACCTGGCGCGCCTCGGCGTTCCCGTCGACCTGATCACGGCGCTAGGCGACGACGCGGGTGGAGCGAGCCTTCGCGCATCCTGCCGCGCGCTTGGCATCCGCCTCGACCGCGGCGTGGAGGTTCCCGGACACCCCTCCTCAACCTATATGGCCATCATGGACGAAGAGGGCGACATGGCGATCGGCCTCTCGGACATGCGGATCCTCGACCACGTGACGCCCGAACATCTGGAATCGTGCGCCCCGCTTCTGTCCGAAGCCGGGGTCGTCGTCGCGGGACGCCTGTCTGACCGCCGAGACCATGGAGCGGCTGGTGGACGGCCCGTGCGCGAGGGTCTTCATCGACCCCCGTCTCCATCGGCAAGTGCCGGAGGATGGAGCGCCTTCTCGGTCGTTTCTACTGCGTCAAGATGAACAGGATGGAGGCCGCATACCTCGCCGGAATGGCCATCGCAACCGACGGCGACCTGGACGAGGCGGCGCGCCGCATGCTGGCGTCCGGGGTGAAAAAACTGTATATTACCCTTGGAGCGGAGGGCGTTTTCTACGCGGAGAAGGAAAACTGCGGACGGATTCCCGCGATCCCCGGTGCAACCGGTGAACGCCACCGGAGCGGGGGACGCGTTCACCGCAGCCTCGGTCTACGGCGAGCTGCACGGGTGGACGATGGAGCGGACGGCGCGCTTCGCGGTGAAGGCTTCCGCGCTGACGCTCATGTGTCGCGAAACGGTAAGCGAACGGATGAGCGCCGCCGCCGTCGAGGCCGTTGGAGTCCGCCCAACCTGTTTATAAAGGAGAGCGATTCTCATGAACGAGCGCAACACCTTAAAGGAAAGAGTTCGCATCGCGCCGGAGGCGGAGGAGGCGCTGGCCGGGGGGAGGGCCGTCGTCGCGCTGGAGTCCACCATCATCAGCCACGGCATGCCCTACCCGGAGAACGTGGAGAGCGCGCGCACCTGCGAGCGGATCATCCGCGAAGAGGGAGCCGTCCCCGCGACCGTCGCGGTCATCGGCGGGATCATCCGCGTGGGCTTGAACGAGGACGAACTGGAGCACATGGGGCGCGGCGGCAGCATCCGCAAGGTCAGCAGGCGCGACCTCCCCATGACGCTGGCCAAGGGGCTCGACGGCGCAACCACCGTCGCAACCACCATGATCGGCGCATCGCTGGCGGGCGTGCGCGTCTTCGCCACCGGCGGCATCGGCGGCGCGCACCGGGGCGCTCCCCAAACGTTCGACGTCTCGGCCGACCTGACGGAGCTGGCCCGCACACCGGTCGCGGTGGTGTGCGCCGGGGCCAAGTCCATCCTCGACATCGGGCTGACCCTCGAAGTGCTGGAGACGTACGGCGTCCCCGTCGTGGGGTACCGGACCGACGCCTTTCCCGCCTTCTACGTGCGCAACAGCGGCTTCCGCGTCGACGAACGGGCCGACGACCTGCGGGAAATCGCCCGCGCGCTCCGGCTGAAGTGGTCGCTCGGGCTGGAGGGGGGCATGGTGGTCGCCAACCCGATCCCTGAAGAGGACGAGATGGACCCCGCCCTGATCGCGCGCAACATCGACGAGGCCGTAGAGGCCGCAACGGCACGGGGGCATCCGGGGGAAGGAGATCACGCCGTTCATCCTCGCCTGGCTGCACAAAGCGACGGGGGGAAGCAGCCTCCATGCGAATAAACAGCTCGTCTACAACAACGCCCGCGTGGCGGCGCGTCTCGCCGTGGCGTACGCGGAAGAGGCGGGGGAGTAGGTCCTTCCGGCCGACTGCTTACGCGGAAGCGGAATACCGTATCTTTTTGAATCCGCTCCTTCGCGCGCAAAAGTGATTCGAAGTTCAAACGCATAGATGGCAGAGCCGAAGAAGAAGCCACCCCAGGCTAACCGGTCTTTTTTCTCGCGTTCGTCAAGAGGCTTCCCGCACGCGGGCTCTTGACGAACGGCGCGGCTATTGCTACTATTTATTTCCATTTGTTGCACATCTCTCATCGCCCTCTCAGGCAGTCGGCTTTCGGACCATCCTCCCCGGCAGAGGATGAAGCGGAGCAAGAAAATTTTCCAGATTCCACGGAACAGCACACAACTAAAATAGCACTGGACATGAAGTGTGTTCGGTTCCTGCAACGTCCGTCGTTACTCTTCACGCGCGCAGCTTCGGTCCGGGCGAAAAGACGCCCTGAAGCACCTTGATAAGAGAACGGAGGAGGTATCCCGAATGAATGATTCCAAGACGCTCGCGATTTTGCTGGAGTTTGTCCAAAGCCCGCTTGTGGAGGGCAACTACCACATCTACAAGTTCGATCCGCAGAGAGTGGAGAAGAGCGACCCCGAACTGGCCGAGCAGATCGTACGCCTCGGAGAGGCCACCGAAAGAGCACTGGAACATCTCGCGGAAAACGGCATCCACGTAATCGCCGGGGGAGCGCTGCCTCCCTACCTCACATCGAGCATGCTCAACTGACGTCATGCGAAACCGGAGCGGGAGAGCGATACTTCTCCCGCTCCGGAGGTTCAATGAGTAAAAATCACCTTCAGGAGGAATGCGTTATGAAAAAACTGTACGGAACGCTGCTTCTCTCCCTTTGCCTGCTGCTCCTGTCGAACGCAGCAGGAAACGCCGCCGAAACTCTGGATAACAGGCTCGCCGAACTTCGCAGCATAGAAAACCGGGGCGATCTCTACCATCTCGGACTGGAAAAGCTGAGAACGCTTGGCGGGGCCGAGCAGAAAGACATTCTCGAGCTACCTCGGACGGATATCCTCTGGCTCCTCTCCTACGGTCTCGATATGTACGACTCCATGCTCTACTCCCTCGTCGGGAAAAGCGAACGCGGAGCGCGCAGAAAAGACGAGAAGCTCGGCGAATTCACCGACCGGTTCAATACCATCTGGAACACGATCAACTCCGCGTACACCGCGCTTTCGGAAAAATCGACGGAACCTTCGCCCGCCGACAAGCTCTTCGAACTGCTGAAAAAGGGCGCTTCACCGCAGGAACTGCTTCCCGTAACCGGCGAAGGCCTGAAATACACGTGGGAGATACTCAAGGGGTGGTTTGCGGAAAGTGAAAAAGAAGAGGCGTTTCTTACAGAATTGAAGACTCTCAAAGTGCAGCACGCGGCGCTTCTGGAGAACGCGCCGGACAGCCCGTGGAACTTCGCGCTGCTGAGCTACGCCAGATTGCGGCGGCAGTCCGCCGACTACGTCAAGTACCTGAACCAATTCGAGATCGACATCGCCCGACACCCCGTCCCCTACGAGAAGACGCGCGTTCTCAACGACGGCATCCTCTCGATTAAACAAGAACTGGCCGCATACGACGCCAAGCTGCGGAAAGCCGTCGTCGACATCCCCGTATTCACCGTCCAGTTCTACTCCAAGGCGCGTATCGACAGCGCGAAAGGAATTTTCAGCGACGACACGGCGGCCGTACTGGAGGCCGGGGCCCTCTTCGCCCGGACTGCGCCCCTGATCAACCTGGCCGTGGACAACAACGTCCGAAAAGGGTGGACGGAGATTGCTTCCGCGCTGAAAGACCTGCTGAACGAGGAACAGTACGATGAACTGAAGTCCATAAGCCGGGCGGTGAACATGATGTGGGACTTCGACGACGTCCCCAGGACAATCAACTGGCCGTAAACTAAGGGCGGGGCGCGGAAGGGGCTTTTGCCGAGCTCATCATACATGATACCCTCCCACTTCGCACCGATTGCAGGTGTTCGCGGCAACCTGTTTACCTTTATTTGTTTTCTACCGCAAATCGATTATACGAGGAGATATATGAATTATGATTTCAAGAACATGGCACGGGATCGTGCCTCTCTCCATGAAAGATGCGTTCGAAAAATACGAGTATGAGACAGGTGTGAAAGAAAGCCTTGCCACAAGAGGTAATCAGGGCGCCTTCCTAAAAATAATCGAACAAGGACGGTACGCGCATTTTTTTCTGTGTACAAAATGGGACTCGATGGAAAGCATGATAGCGTTTGCAGGCGAGCAGCCTACAATAGCCGTAACCTATCCTGAAGATGAAAAATACGGGTTAATATCTGATCCCATTGTACTTCTCCAAGAAGTATCCGATAGTCGGGATCCATTTCAGGGCTAATTTATACAGACGCCCTGAAGTCGCGATAAACTCAGGATATTCTTATCATTCTTTATAATCCAAACAAAGAGGCTCCTCCATCAAGCCTCGTATGCGGGTTCTTCTATCATACAATATTATCAACGGATTATAGGAGCGCAAAAGCATGAGCAGATTCACAGGACAAAACATCATCAAAATTATAGCAGCGCTTGTAGCCGTTACGGCTGTGTGTATTGCGACGTATCTCTTTCTGTGGGGCAAGTTATTCCCCTATTCCCCTCTAAAGTTAGGCTTCACAAAACATGAGCTTTCGAACGTCATTATCTATGAACAGCACGGAGCGGCATTCGACGATTACGCGGTGATCGATTCGTATCCGCCTACGGTAGAAAAAACACATAAACTCCACTTTCTTCGGAAACCCGTACTGTACATTTTTCGCGACAAAGACAGCTACTTGCGGCGCTCGACGACAAAAGCAAGGTTCTATGCCTATCCCAACGGCGGCCTGGCGATATCTCCGTGGGCTCTTCTAGAGGCGCAAGAAGGCAAGATCTCCTTGGAAATATACCTGAAACATGAGTTGTCTCATGTGCTGCTCTACCAGCATATGGGGCTTTTAGCCGCATACCTCTACTTCCCTCGATGGCTCCTGGAAGGAATTGCAATGTATCATGCGAATCAGATGGGAACATCATGGTATCCAGGAAAAAAGGAAACATACAGTTGCATAAGCCGTGGCAATTTCATAGATCCAAGGGATTACGGAACAGCAAGAGAAAGAGAGGTTCCTCTCAACGTACGGTATCCTATCGCTTTCATTTACTCGGAATTCGGGTACATTGTTGAAAATATCATCACCAATTATGGCGAACATAAATTTGCACAATATATAAAACGATTATATTCCACCTCGCAGCATGACAGAGTTTTCAAGGAGGTCTTTGGAATCGACTTCGACAGCTTCCTCCTTGATTTCAAAAAACGGGCGGAGGAATTCACACAGGGGATATAACCATCGCCACCTAAGCGGAGCTCCGGGCAAGATCGCCTTCTCCAAAGAGTCGACCGGCCGGTTCGCCGTTCCCCTCTCCAAAGCCTGCGAATGTACATACTCGGCAATACCCAAGAGATCGGAACGCGCCAGTTCGAGATACCTGATATTATACTTTTTGCCCATCGGCCAGACGTTCCCGAAACGCTTCAAACACCTCGGCGTGGCTGTATCGCCTGTCGTCGGCGCTTGACTGGTTTTTCGCCTCTCTCAGCTTGAGGACTCTTTCGTTTTCAAACTGGAGCTTTTCAAACTGCTCGATGCTCAACACAACCATATCGCCGGACCCGTTTTTCGTAAGAAATATCGGCTCCTGACACTCGTGGACAATCTCTGAAATCTCCGCGAATTTGTTTCGCAGATCTGAAACAGGACGAATGTGCGGCATGAAATCACCTCCTGAAGAGGAGATCATAATTTTATCACAATGAGGATATTCCTGTGCGGATGCGCTGGTTCGGAGTAAAAACGGGGCAACCTCGTTACGCTCGTTCTTCAGGGCGACTACGGAACACCACACTCCGGCTGATTGGCAATTGAATTGACAATCAGCTCTAAATCAGGTACCCTCCTCTTTGTACAGCGCCTTCCCGCCGAAGAACGCGTATGAACGAGGTGATGCCGGATGTATATCCCACGAAAAATGGAAAAAAACAGCCTTAAAACTGATAGAAGGCTTCCCCTGCCTTGCCGTGACAGGCGCGAGACAGTCCGGGAAGACTACGCTCGCTCGGTATCTCTTTCGGGAGAAACCGTACGTCTCGCTGGAGGATCCCGACCAGCGCGAATTCGCGGAGAATGATCCCCGCTCGTTTCTGGATCGCTTCCCCGACGGCGCTCTCCTCGACGAAGCGCAGCGCGTCCCTTCGCTGTTTTCCTATCTTCAAGGACGTGTCGACCTCGACGGAAGGATGGGGCTCTTCATTCTCACCGGCTCGCAGCACTTTCACCTTCTGGAGAACATCACGCAGAGCCTTGCGGGCAGAACGGCGCTCCTCCAGCTCCCTCCCTTCTCCTTCGACGAACTGCGAAGCGCCGGGTTGCTCCCCGAAAGCGCCGACGAAACGATCTTGTCGGGCGGCTATCCTCCGCTGCACACCCGCAAAGTGGAACGCACCGCATGGTTCGCCAACTATACCGCGACCTACCTTGAGCGCGATGTACGCTCGATGCTCAACGTCCGCGACCTCTCCACCTTTCAGCGCTTCCTTCGCCTGTGCTCCGGGCGGGCCGGGCAGCTCGTCAACTTCTCTTCACTCGCGGGGGAGTGCGGCGTCGTCCACAACACCGCCAAGGCGTGGCTTTCCATCCTGGAAGCCGGCTCCATCGCCTTTCTTGTCCGCCCGTACTTTCGCAACTTCAATAAGCGTCTCCTCCAGACCCCGAAACTCTACTTCCACGACACCGGGCTGCTCTGTCACCTTCTCGGCATCCGGAGCGAAGAGCAGCTCGAAACGCACCCACTGCGAGGCGCCGTCTTCGAGAACATGGTCGCCGTCGAACTTTTGAAGGCGCGTCTCAACGAAGGACACGAGCCCGAACTCTACTTCTGGCGCGACCGAAGCGGCTTCGAAATCGACTTCCTGATCGAAAACGACGGTCTTCTGGACGCGATCGAGGTAAAATCCGGAAAGACAGTGACCCGCGAGTTCTTCCGAGCGATCGGACGCTGGAAGGAGATCGCCGGCGAGAGCGCCGGAAAAACTTTTCTGATCTACGGCGGAGACGAGGAATACGAAAGGGAAGGACATTCGGTCCTCTCGTGGAGAAACGCCAGCGTCATTGCGGAGGAGTGCCGGTGACAGTCTCGCATGCTCCGAAACGATCCGCAGGAGCGTGAACTGTTTGATTTCATCGAAGCCGCAACGGATACGGAGAGTTGGGAGTGAAAACGAGATACTCCCCCTGTTTCGTGATACAATAGGGGTGGTGGTGTAGGATATATCGAGGGATCAAATGGAGGTGGTTGATCGTGAAGATGGTTGCCGTTCGGGAGGTCAAAAAGAATCCGGCGGTTCTTTACAGTAGCCCCGGATATCGTGTGCTGACGTCCAACAATCGCCCGAAGGCGCTCTGTTTCCCCTTGGAGGAGTTGGACGACATCGAGGAGATCGTGGCGAGCTTTCGGCAGGCTCAAGCGATGAGGGCGGTGGAACGAGTCCGCTCCTTCGCTGTCGAGAAGGGGCTCGATGGAATGACTATGGGAGATATCGACGAGGAGATACACCGCACCCGCAGGGGAGAGCCTTCCTGACGATGCCTCTCCGTCTGGTCGTCGATACAAATGTTTTTGTCTCCGCGTTGCTCTCTCCTTCCGGCAAACCAGCGTCGATTCTGAACCTGATCCTCGCCGGACGCGTTGCGCCGGTGGCGGATGCTCTTATTTTCGCTGAATACTTCGATGTGCTGACGCGCCCTCGGTTCGGCTTTTCGAAGGAAATGCTTTCATTTCTTGCCGCCACTCTCCGACACTCTTTTCAATCGGTCAGTCCGCTGCCTCTTCCTCGCACGCCGCTCCTCCCCGACCCAGACGATGAGAAATTCCTCGCCGTCGCTCTGGGAGCAGGGAGCATCCCTGTTGTTACCGGGAACAAGAAACACTTTCCGTTGGAGATCCTGCATACAGCAGGCATTGTCAACGTGCCGATCCTCAGCCCGGACGAATTCCTTGCACGCTTTTTCGCCCCCGCAGACGATTAGGCCGCACACAAGCTCATACTCTGCTCTTGAGGTTCATCATTCCTCGGCAAAATAATCCGAATCGATTCGTTTCACATCGTATGAAGCGACCGTCGCGACGCCGATGTTGTAGTCGATCATCAACTGGGCCAGCATCTCTCCGTCGATAAGGACGATCTTGCTTTCGATCCGCAAGACGTATTCCAGCGCGTCTCGGGAAAAAGAGGATGTGGTGAGAAAGACGCCCTTCTTCGCTCTTTGCCCCTGCAACGCTCCGGCGAATTTCTGAATCTCGGGCCTGCCGACGACGTCATCCCATCGCTTGGCCTGAACATAGACGATATCAAGCCCAAGACGATCTTCCTTGATGATACCGTCGATACCGCCGTCCCCACTTTTCCCGATGGCCTGTCCGGCATCCTTGCGCGTACCTCCGTACCCCATCCGCACCAGCAGGTCGATCACAAGGCGTTCGAAAAAGGACGGTGAATTGTCCTTTATCGTCTGCAAGAGTTCGGCCGCCAACCCTTCACGTACTCGTTGATACGCGCTCTCCATCAGCTCCTCGGGCGTGCGGGTATCGTTCGTTTCCTGATCATCCGATTCAACTGCTTTATTGTCTTTCACGGAACGATGAAATTCCACAAACTCTGTGAACTGCTGAAGGAATTTAACATTGATCTTTTGAGGTTTGCTCCGAAGAATTTCACGTCCTCGTTCGGTGATTGCAAAGTGCCCCCGGCGGGTCGAATCAAGCAGTCCCGCTTTCTTCATGTATGTTCTCGCCCATCCGACCCGATTGTCAAAGATCGCCTGGTTACCGCTGGGTAGAAGCTCAGCACGCTCTTCTTCCGTGAGCGCGAATTGCTTCGCAAGAGATTCTATGGTCTCCCGGAGCGAATGTTCCTTTCCGTCGCCGGCGAATACGAGCAACGGGAGCATAATGGACTGGAAGTCGGGAATGGGCATCTTGAAACCTCGCTTTCAATCGGATTGAATCGCCATAAGAGCAGGATGTTCACTCTATACCGTCCCCGATGAAGACTGTCAACCACCATTCTTGTCCCCCCTCACCCCCGCCGCATGCACGACTGCAGGTCGTTCGACGTGTACGCCAGGTGCGCGGCCAGGGCCTCCAGCGCGGCGTCCAGGTTTCGGGCCGTCACGGCGTCGAGGATGGCGCGGTGTTGGCGCTGGGACTCGTCCCTCATGGAGGCGAGATGGATGCGGATGTTGCGGTCGGTCTTCTGGCGCAGCCGGGCGAGCATGTCGAGAGTCAGGGGCCGGTCGGCGGGCTCGTAGAAGAGGTTGTGGAACATCTGGTTGAGGTCGCGCCACTTGATGCAATCCGGCTCGCGCTCCATCATGTCGAGCACCTTGGCGGCGTCCTCGACGACGCGGCGGGTGATGCGGGGGAAGGCGATCTTCATCAGGCTGGTTTCCAGCGCGGAAATCATCTCGTACAGCTCGCGGGCCTCCTCCAGCGAGAGCGCAGTGACCATGGCCCCGCGGTACCCCTGGAAGGCGATCAGCCCCTCCGTCTCCAGCAGACGCAGGGCTTCGCGGAGGGGGATGGGGCTCACGCCGAGGCGGAGGGCGAGCTGGGCCTGGTGCAGCGGCTTGCCCTCGGGAAGGAGTCCGCGGTAGATGGCCTCCCGCAGCACCCCCGCGATGTAGTGGGGTGCGGAGCTGTCTCCCGCGTTGCGCGCCGCGAGGCTTTCGAGGGTCATCTCTTCGTCCATGGTACGGGTCCTCCCGGAAAATATATTTTTTGCAGGCGATATTATAGGAACGCCCCCCAGATTATACTTCATTGACAGCAAGAGTCGGATATCAGCATACTTTATGGAGAGCGGCATATCAAACAAAGGAGTGATCACGATGGCTGTTCCCATGAATTTTCTGACCGAAGAACTCGAATCGATGAAGCAGGGCGGGTTCTACGGCACTATCCGGACTCTTGAAAGCCCCCAGGGGGCGTGGGTCCATATCGACCGAAAGAAGTACCTGAACCTCTGCTCGAACAACTACCTCGGACTGTGCAACGATCCGCGCCTTGTGAACAAGGTGAAGGAGTACGCGGACAAGTACGGCGTCGGCCCGGGCGCGGTGCGCACCATCGCAGGGACGATGAGCCCGCACATCGAGCTGGAGCAAAAGCTGGCCGCGTTCAAGGGCGCTGAGGCGGCCATCGTGGTGCAGTCCGGCTTCTGCGCCAACCTTGCGGTGATTCCGACGCTGGCGAGTTCGGCGGACGACGTGATCTTCAGCGACTCGCTGAACCACGCCTCCATCATCGACGCGTGCAAGCTGACGAAGGCGAAGGTGGTGCGCTACGAGCACTCCGACATGGCCGACCTTGAGAAAAAGCTGAAGGAGTACGACGGTTTCGCCGGGAAGAAGCTGTTGATCACGGACGGCGTCTTCTCGATGGACGGCGACGTGGCGAAGCTGCCGGAGATCGTGGATCTGTGCGAGAAGCACGGCGTGATCGTCGCGGTGGACGACGCGCACGGCGAGGGCGTGCTGGGACGCGGCGGACGCGGTATCGTGGACCACTTCGGCTTGCACGGCCGCGTGGACGTGGAGATCGGGACGATGTCGAAGGCGTTCGGCGTGATGGGCGGCATGGCGGCGGGAAGCGCGATTCTGGTGGACTACCTCCGTCAGAAGGCACGGACGAACCTCTTCAGCAGCGCGCTCACCATCCCCGACGTAGCGGCGAATCTGGCCTCTGTGGAGATTCTGCAGCACAGCGAAGACCTTGTGAAGAAGCTGTGGCACAACGGCGACTTCCTTAAAAAAGAGTTGAAGGCGTTGGGTTTCGACACGGCGCACAGCGAAACGCCGATCACGCCGGTGATCATCGGCGAGGCGTCGGACGCGAAGGCGTTCAGCGCGAAGCTCTTCGAGGCGGGGGTGTTCGCCACGGCGATCGTCTTCCCGACGGTGCCGCGCGGCACGGCGCGCATCCGGGCGATGGTTTCGGCGGCGCACTCCGAGGACGACCTGCGCTTCGCGGTGGAGAAGTTCGCCGCCGTTGGCAAGGCGATGGGGATCATAAAATGAAGAAGATACTTGTGACGGGGGCCAACGGACAGATCGGCGTCGAGCTGGTCGTCCATCTGCGGAAGCTCTACGGGACCGAAAACGTGCTGGCGACCGATCTTCGGAAGACGCCCGGCGCGGCCTCGGAGGGCGGTCCGTTCGAGACGCTCGACGTGCGCGACCCGAAGGCGTTCTCCGAGAAACTGCGCTCGTTCGGCGCGGACACGGTGCTCCACCTTGCGGGGATCCTTTCTGCGCGGGGGGAGGCGGACCCGATGTTCTCGTGGGACGTGAACGTGAACGGCACGTGCGCGGCGCTGGAGGCGGCCCGCGAACACGGCGCGGCCTTCTTCTTCCCCAGCTCGATCGCGGCGTTCGGCCCGTCGACGCCCTCGAAGAACACGCCGCAGGACACGCTTCAGCGGCCCACGACGGTCTACGGCGTGGCGAAGGTGAGCATGGAGCTGCTGTGCGACTACTACCACAAGAAGTTCGGCATGGACACGCGCGGAGTGCGCTTCCCGGGCCTGATCAGCTACGAGGCGCTCCCCGGCGGGGGCACGACGGACTACGCCGTGCACATCTACTACGACGCGATCAAGAAGGGGAGCTACACCAGCTTCATCGCGAAGGGGACGTACATGGACATGATGTACATGCCGGACGCGCTGAACGCCATCGTCCGCCTGATGGAGGCCGACCAGGCGAAGCTGGTGCACCGCAACGCCTTCAACATCTCGGCCATGAGCTTCGAGCCGGAGCAGATCGCGGCCTCCATCCGGAAGTTCATGCCGGAGTTCGTCATGGACTACGACGTGGACCCGCTGCGGCAGGGGATCGCCGAGTCGTGGCCCGATTCGCTGGACTGCTCGGCGGCCCGCGAAGAGTGGGGCTTCGCCCCGGAGTACGACCTCGACCGGATGACCGGGGACATGCTTGCGCGGTTGAAGGAAAAGCTCTGAGAGTTCGCCCCCCGGTACTCCAACCGGGGGTTTTTTGTATTCCGGCATTCCGAAGCCGGCACAACGAGAGGAGGAAGCAATATGCTTGAAAAGGCGCTCCCGAGCGTTCTGGGAGCCATAGGAAAGACGCCGCTGGTGTGTCTGGACCGCCTCACGAAGGCGTGGAATCTGGAGGGGACGCTTTACGCGAAGCTGGAGTATCTGAATCCGGGGTTCAGCAAAAAAGACCGCATCGCGCTGCAGATCATCGAGGAAGCGGAGGAGAGCGGCGCGCTCCTTCCGGGGCAGACCGTGGTGGAGCTGACGAGCGGCAATACGGGGACTGGTCTGGCCATCGTCTGCGGCGTGAAGGGGTATCCGTTCTGCGCGGTGATGTCGAAGGGGAATTCGATGGAACGCGCCCGGATGATGCGCTCTCTCGGCGCGGAGGTCGTGCTGGTGGACCAAGCGCCGGGATCGCCTCAGGGGCAGGTCTCCGGAGAGGATCTGGAGCGTGTGGAGGAGCGTGCTCGAACGCTCGTCGCGGAACGGAAAGCGTTCCGCGCGGATCAGTTCATCCTGAGGGGAAACGTACGGGCGCACGAGCTGCACACCGGGGAGGAGATCTGGACGCAGACGGAGGGAAAGCTGGACGCCTTCGTCGACTTCGCCGGAACGGGAGGTTCTTTCACGGGGTGTTCGCTGGCGCTGAAGAAGCATAATCCGCTCATCCGCTGCTATCTGCTGGAACCGGCCACCGCCGCGTTTCTGGGCAAGGGGGAAGTCGTCAACGCGAACCACAAGATTCAGGGGGGCGGGTACAGCCGGACGCTCCCGCTGCTCGACCCGTCGCTCGTGGAGGATTACGTCGTCGCAAACAACGACGAAGCGATCGAAGGGGCGCACGCGCTGGCCTGCCTCGAGGGTATCTTCGGCGGTTTTTCGTCGGGGGCGAACCTCTTCGCCGCCGCTTCGCTTCTGCGGGGGCGCGAAAAGGGGAACGCGGTCGCCTTTCTGGTCTGCGACTCCGGCTTGAAATATCTGAGCACGGATCTCTATCTGTAGGCGAAGGCGGAGCGTTTTACGAGAAAAGAGGGCGTCGAGCGATAAACCAGGCTTCATCTTTTGCATCGACGCCGAAAAAAAATACATTGTGCGCCGTCCTTTGGCATATAATATATGGACGCACGTACAGTGCATCTTTTGGGGAGGTGGCATCATGACGTTGCGCCCTACGCGGATGGAAGTCCGGCTGGACAACCTCCGGGCCAACTACGGGGCAATTAGGAAGCATCTTGACGAACACGGAGGTTCGACCGCCAAAATCTTCGGGGTCATCAAGGCAAACGCGTACAACCTGGGAGCGGTTCCCGTGGCGTGGGCGTTGCGCGAGGCGGGGGCGGGCTACTTCGTCGTGGCCACGCCGGACGAGGCGCTCGAACTGCGCGCAGGGGGGATCGTCGATCCCGTACTGGTGCTGGGGGCGTCGCCGTACGACGCGGCTCCCGACTATGTACGGTACGGTATACGGGCGACCATCACCGACATGGAGATGGCGCGCGCGCTCTCCGCAGCGGCGGGAAAAATGGGAAAAAGCGCGCTCGTCCATGTGAAGATCGACACCGGAATGGGGCGAATCGGTTTCCGTCCGGACGAGGTCGCGGAGAAGGTCGCGCAGATCACCTCGCTGCCGGGGGTGATCTGCGAAGGGGCGTTCACCCACTTCGCCACGGCGGACGACGCCGATCTTTCCTATGTCCACGAGCAGCACACGCTCTTCATGAAGGCGCTCGACCTGATCGCGGCGAAGGGAATCTCCATTCCGCTGCGCCATTGCTGCAACTCGGGAGGGACGCTCTCCTTCCCGCAGTGGGCGATGGACGGGGTCCGGCCGGGGCAGATCCTCTGCGGAATGTACCCAACCGAGCACGTCCCCCGCACGGTTCCCGTTCTTCCGGGGTTCTCGTTCAAGACAGCCGTGGCGGCCCTCAGGACGCTGCCGCCGGGACAGGGGGTCAGCTACGGACTGACGTACACCACGCGCTCCGAGGAGCGGTTCGCCGTCCTCCCCGTGGGGTACGCCGACGGCTTCGCCCGC